>CALRUN020000020.1:0-66819 GCA_943371355.1 Alsobacter soli | reverse complement strand
AGCGGGTTTTCGTCGAGGAATTCCCGCGCCAGGAACCTTGGCGGGAAGGGCAGGAGTTTGAGATCGTAGGCGAGGCCAAGCTCTTCCAGCGCCCAGAGGGGGCGAAAGGACCGGGCGTCCCGGCAGTGATAGAGGGTGATCATCGCGGTCGGCCCTGGTCCAGGCTTGTGGGGTCGAAGCTTGCGGGGTCCAAGCGGACGGGAGCGGACCAGAAAACCGCCGGACTGTCTTCCGTGACGCGGCGTCAGTCGGGCGAGCGCGCCTTGGTGGTCTGCTTCAAACGGAAAAGACTGCCCAACAGCAGGGCCAGCATCGTCAGATAGCTGAAGATCGCTCCGGCCACATAATAGGCCCGGCCCCAGATGTCCGCGTCGATGATCACGGCCAGATGCAGCAGCACGCCCAGGCCATGGAAGCCGCTGGCCCACATCGGCCACCAGCGGTCCGATATCAGCGCGATCGCCACCAGGGCCGCCAGCAGCAGCCCGTCGATGATCATGACTCCGGTCTGGGGACCCCACAGCTGGAGGCTCCGCTGGGCGAAGGCGCTGCCCAGCCAGGCCAGGGCCATGGCGGTGGCCGCCCACCGCTCCGGCCCGCCGCCCCGCCAGGCGGCGACGCCGCACGACACGACAAGGGCCGCGAGGCTGGCCCACTGGTAGAGCGCGTGAAATTCCATCGACGGAACCTGCGGCGCCGCAGCGCGGAAGGCTAGCCCGGTCGCCCTGCGCGACCGGGCCGGCGGCCCTAGGCGGCCCGGACGGGCTTGACGACCTCCAGCCGGCCGTCGGCCAGTCGGCCCTCGGGTGTCGGGGGCTTTTCGCCGCCGCTGCCGAAAGACACCGCGGCCAGGCCGATGTCACGCTGGGCGACCGACAGGCGCTTGTGGGTGTCGACGATGTTCTGCCGGGCCAGGCCCAGGGCGTGCATGGTGTCGATGGCGCCCATCAGGGCGTCCTGGCCGATCAGGGCCGAGAGGTTGGCGTCTTCACGACTGGTCGGCATCAGGCCCGCGAGATTGGCGGTGCGGGCGATCGCGGCGTCGATGGCCTTTTCGGCGGCGAACAGGGCCTCGGCGACGGTTTCGGCGGCCTGGCGGCGTTGCTTGAGCATGAGCGGTCTCCTCGCGCCGAGCGGTGTCGGCGCGTTGCGGGATTGAAATTGTCGGGATTGATGGGCCTCGCTGGCGGCGAGGCGATGCTCAGAACAGTTCTTCGAGGGCTCTAAGGCCCGCCAGGATCGATCCGAACGCCAGGGCGGTCACGATCATCACGGCGACGATGAACCCCAGTCGGTGGAGGGCTGTCAGCGCATTGGGCCCTCCTCCGTATAGGGAGAAGAAGCCTCGGGAGCCGAGGACGGGAAGGTCTCGTCCATCACCGCGCTGGCGATACATAGGATCTCGCGCAGCACCATCTCGGCCGGCTTGAACGGAGCCTGCTTGCGGGTCGCCGTCACCAGGTCGCGAACCATGGCCGCGCTGTCCGGCGTCGCCGACAGGCTGCAAAGCTGTCGCTCCAACTGGCCCCAGGTGAACGGCGGTGTCTGGTCCGGGGGCGTGTTCAGCGCGGGCCAGCTCTGCCGGAAGCGCTGAATGTCCTCGTGCAGACGGGCCACCCGGCCGATCGCGTCCTTCTGGTGTGGGTCCAACTCGGTCACTGAACGCTCCTTCCTCGATGCGGTCAGCTGACCGCGAGGAGAGAGCGTCGCCTAGCCGCGACGGATGGGACCCTGATCCGATCGGAGGGGGGGTATCGGAGGCGGGCGGCGAGATCCGGTCGCTGGCCAGGCGCGCGGCCGCGTAGCGGTCAGGCGCGCCCAGGCGCTTGCGGGCCTTGTCCAGATGCCAGTCCACCGTGTGCTTGGAGAGGCCCAGTTCGCGGGCGATCTCCTTGGAGCTCATGTGGCGATCGACGAGGCGCAGGCATTCGCGCTCACGCTCGGTGAGTCGACTCAGGTCGATGGACGTCTCGACCGACAGGATCGCCCCCTTGTCCATGCTTCGATCTTTAGGCAAGGCGCGGCCACGAGCAAGCGTATCGGCCAGGCTGTCCCTATTTCGGGGGCAGATCGCCGGGTTCGAGGCCTGACGAGACTTTCCACAGATCGATCCCCCCCTCGGAGGCGTGACGGTCGATGGCGGCCAGCTCCTCGGTCGAGAAGGTCAGGGCGTTCAGGGCGGCCAGCGAGTCTTCCAGCTGCGCCACCGTGCGGGCGCCGACCAGGGCCGAGGTGACGCGCGGGTCGCGCAACACCCAGGCGATCGCCATCTGGGCCAGGGTCTGGCCGCGCGCCTGGGCGATGGCGTTCAGCCCCTTGATGCGCTCCAGATTGTCGGCGCTCAGCAGGTGGTCGCTGAACGAGCCGCCCCTGGCGACGCGGGAATCCGAGGGTACGCCGTTCAGGTACTTGCTGGTCAGCAGACCCTGGGCTAGCGGCGAGAAGGCAATGCAGCCGACGCCCAGGGTTGCCAGTTCGTCCAGCAGGGCGTCCTCGATCCAGCGATTGAGCATCGAATAGGACGGCTGGTGGATCAGCAGCGGCACGCCCTCGGCCCTGAGGATGGCGTGGGCCTGGCGGGTCAGTTCGGGCGAGTAGGACGAGATGCCGACATACAGCGCCTTGCCGGTGCGGTGCAGGTGGGCCAGGGCGCCCATGGTCTCTTCCAGTGGCGTCGTCGGATCGACGCGGTGCGAATAGAAGATGTCGACATAGTCCAGCCCCATGCGCTTGAGGCTCTGGTCGCAGCTGGCGATCAGATATTTGCGCGAGCCGCCGATGCCGCCATAGGGGCCCGGCCACATGTCCCAGCCGGCCTTGGTGGAGATGACCAGCTCGTCGCGGTGGGCCTTGAAGTCGCTCGCCAGGACGCGGCCGAAGTTCTCTTCCGCCGAGCCGTAGGGCGGACCGTAATTGTTGGCGAGATCGAAGTGGGTGACGCCCAGATCGAAGGCGCGGCGCAGGATGGCGCGACCGGACTCGAACACGTCCTCGCCGCCGAAGTTCTGCCAGAGGCCCAGCGAGATAGCCGGCAGATCCAGGCCGCTTCGCCCCGTGCGGCGATAGGGCATGGCGTCATAGCGATTGGCGGCGGCGACATAGGTCAAGGCGGGCGTCCCTCATCTGCGGGCCGTGCTCCGGGCCGGTCCGTTCTGTTTCTGACAACGTTGTCAATCTATCGCGCATTGCGAAGGCGGCAAGCCCGGTCTTCAGGCCTCGCGGCGAGCGGCTTCGGACTCGGTGGACGGCGAGGCGGCGCGGATCAGTTCCAGCACGTCGACGATGATCAGCCGCATGGCGGTGGAGGCCCTGTCGGCGTCGCGGGCGATGATCGCCTCGGCCACATCCTCGTGCGAGGGGATGCTGGCGGTGCGGCCCTTGATGCGGTTGGTGAACCGGATCGAGATGCGCAGGGCGGTATTCACCAGCTCGTGCAGCTCGCGATAGAACGGGTTCTTGGTCGCGTTCAGGATCGAGATGTGGAAGGCGATATCGGCCGACAGGGCGTCGTCCTCGCCCTGGGCGGCGGCCTTCATGCGGCGCAGGCCCTTGCGGATTTCCTCCAGCCCGGCCTCGTCGGCGTTGCGGGCGGCGAGCGCCGCAGCGGCCGGCTCGATACCCAGGCGCATCTCGGTGAATTCGGCCAGCAGGCGGAGGCTGAACTTGCGTTCCAGCAGCCAGCGCAGGACGTCGGGATCCAGCAGGTTCCAGTCGGACTCAGGCTCGACCACCGTGCCGTGGCGCGGACGGGCGCTGAGCAGGCCCTTGGCGGTCAGCATCTTGACCGCCTCGCGGGTGACCGTGCGGCTGGCCCCGAACTGCTTGGAAAGCTCACCCTCGGTGGGGAAGCCGACGCTGACATATTCGCCGGTGACAATAGCCTGACCCAGCGCCTCGACCAGACCGTAGGTCAAACTGAGGCCAGGCTGGGTGCGCATCGGCTAGTGTTCTTTCCTGTGAGTCGGCGCGATCTGAATCGGTCCTGTTTAGCGTGGTTCGCTCAGGCCAGGAACAGTCGGTGCGTCAACGAATACACGGCTCTCCCGCAGTTGTGTGACCAATCTTGAATTGTCGCCGGTCGTCAGGTTCGGCGCGATGGCGCAGGGCCCATGACATTGACGCCCTTCAAGGGCGGTTGTTCTTGGCGTCCGACTAGGTCTGTGAGTTCCAGGCCGCGATCAGGGTGGCGGCCTTCTGGCCGACCTGCTCGGGCGTGTAGCCGGGCCGATACAGTTCACCGCCGACGCCGATGCCGGCGACGCCCGCCGTCAGCCAGGGCTCAAGATTCGCCGCGCCCACGCCGCCGACGGCATAGACCAGGATGTCCTTGGGCAGCACGTCCTTGACCGCCTTGATGTGGCTGGGGCCAAAGCTGCTGGCCGGATAGAGCTTCAGCGCCCTGGCGCCGGCCTTGACGGCGGCGAAGGCTTCCGACGGCGTGGCGAAGCCGGGCATGGCGGTCAGGCCCAGCGCCACGGCGCGGGCGATCACCTCGGGATCGGTATTGGGCGTGACGATCAGCTTGCCGCCGGCCGCCGCGACATCATCGACCGCCTGGGGCGTCAGCACGGTGCCGGCGCCGCACAGGGCGACATCGCCATAGGCGGCGCACAGGCGCTTGATGCTCTCCAGCGGCTCGGGCGAGTTGAGCGGCACCTCGATGGCGCGAATGCCGGCGTCGACCAGGGCCTTGGCGATGGCCACGACCTCATCGGGCTTCACGCCGCGCAGGATCGCCACGATGGGCGGGGGAGCGGTGACCGTTTCAGGCGAGGACATGGGACTCGTGACTCTTGGAGGGCGACAAGGCGGAGAGGCCGGCCAGCACGGCGGCGTCGCCATCGACGGCCACGGTGTGGCCGCCCTGGGCGGCTATGGCCTGACCGTAGAAATCATTCAGGGTCGGGGCGCCAACCAGAGTCACCTGCCCCAGCGCGCCGAACCACTGGCGGGCGGCCGCCGCGTCGGCGCCGATCAGCAGGCCAGACAGGAAGCCCATGGCGTCGGCGGCGGGCAGGGCGTCGAGCAACTGCCGGGCGCGGGTCTCGAACAGGAGGTGCGGCAACAGGGCCGGGCCTTTTTCCGTGATCCGCGCCAAGCCCATGGCGAAGCCCTCAGCCGAGCCCTGCACCTCGGCGGCGACGCCGGCCGCCAGGGTCGAGTGCTGGCGCAGCAGGGCGAAGGTCTCGCCGACCGGCGCGGTGAGAAAGCCGGTGATCGCGCCGTCCTCGACCACGGTCCACTTGCTGTGGGTGCCGGGCAGGACCAGCAGATGGCGGCCGGTCTTCAGAGCGGGATCCAGTTCGAGGGCGCCCAGGATCTGGGTCTCCTCGCCGCGCATCACGTCGGGCCCACCCAGCGGGTTCACGCACGACAGGCCCGGGATGATCGACACCGGCAGGCCGTCGGCCTCGATCTTCAGCACCCGTTCGCGCAGGTCATTGGCGGTGGCCGGGCAGGGGGCGTAGGGGGCTTCCACCCAGCCGATGCGCGAGCCGACCATGCCGCACAGGATCGCGCCGGAGGGCCGCGCCTCGCGCCAGTCGCCGACCAGATCGAGAAAGGTCTGTTCTGGCGATGTCGTCAGCGCGCTGACGCCGGGGCCATCCCGTCGATCCAGCACGCTCTTGCCCTGGCGAAGAAAGAGCCGAAGCCGCGAGGTGCCCCAGTCGCCGAAGATGGAGATCGACGGGTCCATCAGTGGCTTTCGCGGGTGACGACCGAGCCGGAGGCCCCGACCAGGAAGTCCAGGTCGCAGCCTTTGTCGGCCTGAAGAACGTGGTCGATATAGAGCTTGGCGTAGCCGCGTGTCGCCACGGGCGGCGGCGGGTTGGCGCGCCAGACCGCCAGTCGGGCTTCCATCTCGGCGTCCGAGATCTGCAGGTTCAGGCTGCGGCTGGGTCCGTCGAACACGATCTCGTCGCCGTTGCGGACGATGGCCAGGGGCCCGCCGGCATTGGCCTCGGGCGAGACATGCAGGATGACCGCGCCGAAGGCTGTGCCGCTCATCCGGGCGTCGCTGATTCGGACCATGTCCTTGACGCCCTTCTCCAGCAGCTTGGTCGGCAGCGGCATGTTGCCCACTTCCGGCATGCCCGGATAGCCCTTGGGGCCACAGCCCTTCAGAACCAGGATCGAGGTCTCGTCGACCTCCAGGTCGGGCGAGTCGATACGGGCGCGGAAGTCTTCGATGGACTCGAAGACCACCGCCTTGCCGCGATGGCTCAGCAGGTGCGGGCTGGCCGCGCTGGGCTTCATGACCGCGCCGCCGGGAGCCAGGTTGCCGCGCAGCACCCAGATGCCGCTGTCGGCCTTCACCGGCGCGTCGAGCGGACGGATCACCTCGGTGTTCCAGACTTCCGCCTGCTCGTACTGAGCGCCGATGGGGGCGCCGGTGACCGTGGTGGCGGTAGGGTCGAGGAAGGGCTCCAGCGCCTTCATGACCGCGGGCAGGCCGCCGGCATAGTGCAGGTCTTCCATCAGGAAGCGGCCCGAGGGCTGCAGGTCGACCAGCAGCGGCACATCCCGCGACAGGACGTCAAAGTCCTCCAGGGTCAGTTCCACGCCCAGCCGTCCGGCCAGGGCCAGCAGGTGGACGACGGCGTTGGTCGAACCGCCGATGGCGGCATGGACGCGCAGGGCGTTCTCGAACGAAGCGCGGGTGGCGACCTGCGACATGGTCCGGCCCTCATGGACCATGCGGACGATGGTGCGGCCGGTCTCGTGCGACATGGCCCGGCGGCGCGCGTCCACGGCGGGGATGGTGGCGTTGTAGGGCAGGCTCATGCCCATGGCTTCGACGATCGAGGCCATGGTCGAGGCGGTGCCCATGGTCATGCAGGTGCCGGGCGAGCGGCTCATGCCGCTCTCGGCCGACATGAATTCCGGCAGGGTCATCTCGCCGGCCCGGACGGCCTCGGAGAACTTCCACACGTCGGTGCCCGAACCGATGTCCTTGCCGCGGAACTTGCCGTTCAGCATCGGACCGGACGAGACGACGATGGTCGGCAGATCGACGCTGGCCGCGCCCATCATCTGGCCCGGCGTGGTCTTGTCGCAGCCGCCCAGCAGCACGACGCCGTCGATCGGATTGCCGCGGATCGACTCCTCGACATCCATGGCCAGCAGGTTGCGGAACAGCATCGCCGTCGGCCGCATCTGGGTCTCGCCCAGGCTGATGGCCGGAAACTCCAGCGGCAGGCCGCCGGCTTCCCAGACGCCACGCTTCACGTGCTCGGCGATGTCGCGCAGGCCGGCGTTGCAGGGGGTGATTTCGGACCAGGTGTTGCAGATGCCGATCACGGGACGGCCGTCGAACACGTCGTCGGGCAGTCCCTGGCTCTTCATCCAGCTTCGATGGATGAAGCCATCGCGATCCAGCTTGCCGTAAGACCCGCCGCTGCGCAGGCGCTTGCCCGCGTTACCGTCACTCATAACCATCCCTATCGCCGGCTGGATTCGGCTCTCGAACGCCTCTTGCGCTCATTTATAGTATTATTTGGATTATCGCAAACCCACGTCGCGACTGCCCTGCTGATGCGTCCGAAAGCGCCGTCTGGCTGGAGTGTGACGCAGAAACCTCGTTTACAGATGAAATGATAGCGCTATCAAGTGCGACTTGAAGGTGCTAATTATACGATTATAGGTCGGATCAGATCGCGCGATCCGACTTGAGGAAACGCACGTCATCGGCGCCAAGAAGGCCGGGGCGGATCGGGAAACGGGGGAAGGAAACAGGCATGCAAAGCCTCACCAAGTCACATCGCCATCTGATGCTCGCGGGCGCTTCGGCGCTGGTTCTGTGCGCGGCCGCGCCGTCGGCGTTCGCGCAGGACACGGCCGTCGAGGAGGTGGTCGTCACCGGCCAGCGCGCGGCGATCATGTCGGCGCAAAAGATCAAGCAAAACGCGCTGGAAATCATCGACGGCGTCAGCGCCGACGACATCGGCAAGCTGCCCGACCGCTCGGTCACCGAAGTGCTGCAGCGCATCGTCGGCGTCACCATCGACCACACCATGTCGCGCGGCGATCCCGAGCACTTCTCGGTCGAGGGCTCGGGCGTCAACATCCGCGGCCTGACCTATGTTCGCTCCGAGCTGAACGGCCGTGACAGCTTCACCGCCAACGGCGGTCGCAGCCTGAGCTTCGAGGACGTGCCGCCGGAACTGATGGCCGGCGTCGATATCTACAAGAACCCCTCGGCCGAACAGATCGAAGGCGCCATCGGCGGTCTCGTCAATCTGCGCACCCAGATGCCGTTCAACCACAAGGGCATGAAGCTGGCGGCGTCCGCGGCCCTGGGCTACGGCGAGCTGCGCAAGGGCAAGGGCAAGCCGTCCGCCTCGCTGCTGTTCAGCAACCGCTGGGACACCCCGATCGGCGAGATCGGCGCCCTGTTCGACGTCGCCTATTCCAAGAGCTCGACCCGCACCGACGCCATTCAGCAGGAACCCTATTTCCCGCACCTGGCTGACGCCTCCAACCCGTGGAACACCACCGGCAAGACGGTGTGGGCGCCCAACGGCCTGCAGTGGCGCACGCTGAATTTCGACCGCAAGCGCGTGGGGGCTTACGGCGCCCTGCAATGGCGCCCGAACGACAAGGTCGAGACCGCCCTGACCTGGTTCAATTCGCAATACGACATGGCGTGGGGCGAGAACGCGATCTTCTCGCAGATCGGCTCGCCCGGGAACCTGGTCATCACCAATGGCCAGTATGACGACAGGGGCGTGCTGAAGAAGGGCGTGCTGACCGACCCGGCCGACGGCGGCATGCCGTTCAATGACGACGTCCGCGCCGCCAACCGCAAGTCGCGCACCACCGACGTGTCGTGGTCCACGACCTGGAACCCCGACGACAAGCTGACGATCAAGACCGACCTGCAGTATGTGCGCAGCACCACGGTCGGCTTCGACTCGACCGTCGCGACCGGCCTGCTGATCCCCAGCGAGACCATCGACCTGACGGGCAAGCTGCCCCGGATCGGCGTCGACAACGCCTATATGTCCAACCCCAGCAACTACTACTGGGCCTTCACCATGGACCACTTCGACCAGAGTGTTGGTCACGAGTGGGCGTGGCGCGGCGATGTGGACTATGCGTTCGACGAAGGCGGCGTGATCAAGTCGCTGCGCTTTGGCGCCCGCTTCACCGACCGCGACGCCGAGAACAAGAACACGCCCTACAACTGGCAGGCCCTCAGCCAGACCTGGATGCTGGGCTGGTACATGCCCGATCTGGCCTATCTGAGCGACTACAAGGCCAGCAACACGCTTCACACCTTCCCCAACTTCTTCAACGGCCAGGCCGATCTCCCGTCGCCGGTGGTGTTCCCGGGGCTGGATCTGGCCAATGGCTGGCCCGCCAGCTACGCCAAGCTGCACGCCTTCCGCGCCGACAACAGCTTCAGCGACAAGGGCTACACGTGGTCGCCCGCCAGCTACGGCGCCGGCGCGATCAACCTGCAGGGCGAGAACACCTATGCCGGCTACGCCCAGGCGCGGTTCGGCTGGGATGATCTGACCTATCCGATCGACGGCACGATCGGCGTCCGGGTGGTCAAGACCCGCGCCGAGGCCACGGGCTCGTTCGTCGGCGCCCAGACCCCGACCCTGGATCCCTCGATCCCGGCCGGCGCCGTTCCGACCTTCGTGCGGATCTCAGCCGAAGGAACCTATTCGAACGACTACACCAACGTCCTGCCCAGCCTGAACCTGCGGGTGAAGCTTCGCGACAACCTGCAGGCGCGCTTCGCGGCGGCCCGCGCCCTGGCCCGTCCGGACTTCAGCCAGCTTCAGGCCTATACGACGCTCGACGTCGCGGTGTCGGGGACGGGCGCGGCCGCGCGCTTCGACCTGACCGGCACCGGCAGCGGCAACCCCTATCTGGAGCCGACCAAGTCGGACCAGTTCGACGCCACGCTGGAATGGTACTTCGCTCCGACCGGCTCGCTGACCGCGGCGGTGTTCCACAAGAAGCTGTCCGACGTGGTCACCAACACACTCTACAACGTGCCTTACCCGGCGACGAACGGGACGATCTATCAGTTCTCGACCACGGCCCCGGTCAATGGCGCGAAGGGCAAGGCTGACGGTATCGAAGTGGCCTACAGCCAGTTCTTCGACTTCCTGCCGGGCGCGCTGTCGGGGTTGGGCCTGCAGGCCAACTACACCTACGTCGACAGCAGCCAGACCCTCTACAAGCTGCCGTCCAATGTCACGACCGGCCAGCAGGCCACCCTGGCCCTGAACCAGCTGGGCATCGACACCGACGGCTCGACCTATGGCGAACTGCCCCTGACCAACCTGTCCAAGCACACCTACAATGTCGCCCTGATGTACGAGAAAGGCCCGATCTCGGCTCGCCTCGCCTACAACTGGCGCTCGAAGTACCTGCAGGCGGTCAATGTCAACGGCACGCGCGGCAGCAACGGCTTCAACAAGGCCACGGGTAACTACGATCAGAACTGGGCCCTGCCCACCTGGGCCGACGACTATGGTCAGCTGGATGCGTCGTTCTTCTACAAGTTCAACGAGCAGGTCAGCCTGGGCGTCGAGGCCCAGAACCTCTCGGACGCCCAGTACAAGCAGCTGATGCAGCAGAACATCGGCTTCAAGGGCCGCGCCTGGTTCGTGACCGGTCGCCGCTACAACGCCCAACTGCGTTTGACCTTCTAAGGCCCGAGCGTTCATCTCGGAGCGCCCGCGCCTTGATCTCGGGGCGCGGGCCTTTCGTTGCGGGGGAGCCCGAATGACCGACAACCGCATCCGCAAGATCGTCATCGTCGGTGGCGGTACGGCCGGCTGGATCGCGGCCGCGGGGATCGCGCGCTTCTTCGAGAAACGCCCCCTCCAGATCGAGCTGATCGAGAGCGACCAGATCGCCACGGTCGGCGTGGGCGAGGCGACCATTCCGCCGATTCGCCAGTTCAACGCCGTGCTGGGCATCGACGAGATCGAGTTCATCAAGGCCACCCAGGCGACGTTCAAGCTGGGCATCGAATTCCGGGACTGGGGCCATGTCGGCGCGCGCTATTTCCACGGCTTCGGCGACTATGGCCCGGCGATAGACGGCGTCTCGCCGCATCATCACTGGCGCCGGTTGCGGGCGGCGGGGGATCCGACCAGCCACGAGGCCTATTCCCTGGCCGCCATGATGGCGGTGGCGGGGCGGTTTCGACCGCCCATCCCTGATCCGCGCTCGATCTATTCGAGCTTCTCCTACGCCTTCCAGTTCGACGCCGGCCTCTATGCGCGCTTCCTGCGGCGCTACGCCGAAGCGCGGGGCGTGGTCCGAACCGAAGGCAAGGTCGTCGATGTCGCCCTGCGGCCTGCCGATGGTTTCATCCAGTCCGTACAGCTGGAAGGCGGCAAGGTCGTCGAGGGCGATCTGTTCATCGACTGCTCGGGTTTCCGGGGCCTGCTGATCGAAGGCGCCCTGAAGACCGGCTATGAGGACTGGTCGCACTGGCTGCCGGTCAATCGCGCCCTGGCCGTTCCCTGCGACAGCGACGGCGCGATGGAGCCCTACACCACGGCCACCGCCCGCGCGGCCGGCTGGCAGTGGAAGATCCCGCTGCAGCACCGCACCGGCAATGGCTATGTGTTCTGCGACAGCTTCATCAGCGAGGATCAGGCCGCAGAAACTCTGCTGGCCAACATCGGCGGCAAGGCTCGGGCGGGTCTGAATTCGCTGCGCTTCGTCACGGGTCGGCGGCGCAAGGTGTGGAACCGGAACTGTGTCGCCATCGGCCTGTCGTCGGGGTTCCTGGAGCCGCTGGAGAGCACCAGCATCCACCTGATCCAGAACGGCGTCGGGCGGCTGCTGGAATATTTCCCGGATCGCGACTTCGATCCTGGCCTGGCCGAGACGTTCAATCGCCTGAGCGCCGACGAGGTGGAATATATCCGCGATTTTCTGGTGCTGCACTATCGCACCAGCCAGCGCGACGATTCCGAGTTCTGGCGCTACTGCCGGTCGGTCGAGATTCCCGACACCCTGGCGCGCCAGATCGAGACGTTTCGTGAGACCGGCAGGGTGATGCTGGGCGCCGACACCTCGTTCATGGAGCCCAGCTGGCTGGCGATCTATCTGGGGCAGGGGATCGTGCCGACCGCCCATGATCCGCGCGCCGATCTGATCCCGGAGGCCGAGCTTGTCGAGGGCCTGCGCAGGCGTCGCGACGCGGTGCGCCAGGCCGTCGAAGCTGCGCCCCGGCAATCCGAGTTCATCGCCCGCTACTGCAGGGCGCCGGCGCTGGAACCGCTGGCATGAGCGCCTTCCTGACCCGTCCCGTCGCAATTGATAGCGCTATCATTTCGCTTGTCGGGTATAATTGTATGACTATAGTTTTGGGCTGTAGCGCTCTCGAACGGTCTTCCGTTCAAGGGCGTTGCGCGGGGGCTCCTGCGGACCCGTCGCGTGACGCGTGGGTTCATTCTCCCCGAAGCCGCGCGGTCCTTTCTCCGCGCATCGTCTCCTGCGGCGATGCGCGGATTTTTCCGCCTCTGACGACGATGGCTTTCGGCGGTGGTCGAAGCGCCTATCCGACACATAAGATTGATAGCGGTAACAAGATCGCGGCCTTCACTTCAACGAAAGGCGCGCCGATCGGCCGGCAAGGGAAGAAACGATGACCGGGTTCACCACCCTCCGCGCCGCCGTCTGTGGCGTCGCCCTGCTGGCCGCGACCGCGCTGTGCGGCGCCGCCCAATCGGCTGATCGCGAGCTGCCGCGCCTGGTGCAGAAGGACGGTCGCCACGCCCTGATGGTGGACGGCGCGCCGTTCCTGATGCTGGGCGTGCAGGTCAATAATTCCAGCGCCTGGCCGTCGCAGATGCCCAAGGTCTGGCCGGCCGTGAAAGCGCTGCGGGCCAACACCGTCGAGGTTCCGATCGCCTGGGAGCAGATCGAGGCGGTCGAGGGCCAGTTCGACTTCTCGTATCTCGACCTGCTGCTCAAGCAGGCCCGCGACAACGACGTGAAGCTGGTCATCCTGTGGTTCGGAACCTGGAAGAACAACGGTCCCAGCTACGCGCCCGAATGGGTCAAGCTGGACAACAAGCGCTTTCCGCGGGTGATCAACGCCAAGGGCGAGGTCAAGAACTCGCTGTCGCCGCACTTCCCGGCCACGCTGGAGGCCGACCGCAAGGCGTTCGTGGCGCTGATGCGGCATCTGAAGACGGCTGATCCCGACCACACCGTGATCATGGTCCAGCCCGAGAACGAGGTCGGGACCTACGGCGCGGTTCGCGACTTTTCACCGACCGCCCAGAAGCTGTTCGACGGCCCTGTGCCGGCGCCGCTGGTCAAGGCGATGAAGAAGCCGCCGGGAACCTGGAAGGCAGTGTTCGGCAAGGACGCCGACGAGTTCTTCCACGCCTGGCACATCGGCCGTTTCGTCGATCAGGTGGCCCAGGCCGGCAAGCGCGAGCTGGACCTGCCGATGTACGTCAATGCGGCGCTGCGTGATCCCTTCAACTGGCAGGACCCGCTGACCTATTCCAGCGGCGGCCCGACCTGGAACGTGCTGGACATCTGGAAGGCGGCGGCGCCGTCGATCGACGCCCTGGCGCCGGACATCTACATGCGCGAGAGCGCCAATGTCCGAAAGACGCTGGAACAGTACGGCCGACCCGACAACGCTCTGTTCGTGCCCGAGATCGGCGACGACAAGGGCTTCGCGCGCTTCTTCTACGACGTGCTGGGCGCTCACGGCCTGGGCTTCGCGCCGTTCGGCCTGGATTACACGGGCTATTCCAACTACCCGCTCGGCGCCAAGACGGTCGACGCCGTGGCGCTGGAGAACTTCGCCGTTCACTATCGCCTGCTGGCCCCGATGGTCCGTGAATGGGCCAGGCTGTCCTATGAGGGCAATGTCTGGGGCGTGGGCGAAGCTGACGACCGCAAGGCCGAGACCCTGAAGCTGGGTGAGCGGTGGACGGCCACGGTCTCCTACGGCGAATGGCAGTTCGGCTCTATGGACCAGCCCTGGATGGGCAAGGCCGAGAAGCAGCCGGGGCGCGAGATTCCCGATGGCGGCGCCCTGATCGCCCAGTTGTCGCCCAACGAATTCCTGGTCACCGGCTACCGCGCCCGCGTCAGCTTCGGCTCGGCTAGGGGCGAGCGGATGATGATGGCCCGGGTCGAGGAAGGCCACTACGCGAACGGCCAGTGGGTGTTCGAACGCCTGTGGAACGGTGATCAGACCGACTACGGCCTGAACCTGACGACCCTGCCGCAGGTCCTGCGGGTCAAGCTCGCCACCTACTAAGCCATGACACAAGAACAAGCCCAGACGGGGAATCCAGTGATGCGCGCATTCAAACTGACACCGGCAAGCCTGGCCTTCGCCCTGGCCCTGACGGCCTCGACCTCTGCTCTGGCGCTGGAGGCCGGATTCGAGAAGACCGCCGACGGCGTGATCGTCAGCCCCGCCTCGGGGCCGGCGAAAAAGGTGCGGCTGCAGGTGATGGGTGACCGCATCATCCACGTCACCGCGACCCCGACCGACAGCCTGGCCACGCCGGCCAGCCTGATGGTGACGGCAAAGCCGGCGACCACCGGCTTCACGGTCACCCAGTCGGGCGACAGCGTGGTGCTGAAGGCGGCCAAGGCCTCGGCCACGATCTCGCTGCAGGACGGCACGGTCGACTTCCGCGACGCCGCCGGCAAGCTGGTGCTCAGCGAAAGCGACCGCGGCGCCTTCATCCCGGTCAAGGTCGAGGGGCAGGACTTCTACGAGGTTCGCCAGCAGTTCAATCCTGGCTCGGACGAGGCCTTCTATGGCCTGGGCCAGCACCAGAACGGCCAGATGAACTATAACGGCCAGGACGTGCAGCTGCTGCAGTACAATCGCGCCGTGGCGGTGCCGATGCTGCTGTCCAGCAAGGGCTACGGCCTGCTGTGGGACAACAATGCGATCACCCGGTTCGGAAATCCGATCCCCTATGAGGTGGCTTCGCGCGACCTGAAGATCTTCGACGCCAGCGGCAAGCCGGGCGGCTTCACGGCCAGCTACTCTGTCGGCGGCAAGCTGAAGGTCAGCCGGGTCGAGAAGGACATCGACTATCGCTTCCTGAAGGACCTGCCGAACTGGCCGGCCGAGGCCGTCGATCCGGCGACCAAGGCCCCGATGAAGGACCAGAAGGTCGTCTGGGAAGGCCAGATCCAGACCGACAAGGCCGGCGTCCACACCTTCCAGCTCTATTCCAGCGACTACGCCAAGGTGTTCATCGACGGCAAGCTGGTGATCGACCGCTGGCGGCAGAACTGGAACCCCTGGTACCACAATTTCAGCGCCGCCCTGACGCCGGGCAAGAAGCACAAGGTCCGGGTCGAGTGGAATCCGGACGGCGGCTATATCGGCCTGCTGCACAATGATCCGATGGCGAAAACCGACCGCCACTCGCTGTACCTGACCTCGGAAGTCGGCAAGGCGATCGACTACTATTTCGTCGGCGGCGACACCCTGGACCAGGTGATCTCGGGCTATCGCGACCTGACCGGCGCCTCGGTGATGATGCCGCGCTGGGCCTATGGCTTCTGGCAGAGCCGCCAGCGCTACGAGACCGCCGACCAGATCGTCGGGGTGGTCAAGGAATACCGCAAGCGGGGCCTGCCGCTCGACAACATCGTCATGGACTGGCGCTACTGGAAGGATCCGGAGTGGGGCACCCACCGGTTCGACGAAACGCGCTTTCCCGATCCCAAGGCCATGGTCGACGAGATCCATGGCCTGAACGCCCACTTCATGATCTCGATCTGGCCCAAGTTCTATCCGACGACGGATAACTACAAGGAGCTGGACGCCAAGGGCTTCATGTATCGCCGCAATGTCGAGCAGGGCGCGATCGACTGGGTCGGGCCGGGCTTCAAGAACTCGTTCTATGATCCCTATCCCGCCGAGGCCCGCGCCATCTACTGGCGGCAGGTGAAGGACAATCTGAAGGGCCTGGGCGTCGACGCCTGGTGGATGGACGCCTCAGAGCCGGACATGCACTCCAATCTCGACGTGGCCGAGCGCACCCTGCGCATGAGCCCGACGGCGCTTGGCCCCGGCGCTGAATACTTCAACAGCTATGCGCTGGTTCACACCCAGGGCGTCTATGAGGGCGAACGCGCCCTGAACCCCGATGTGCGGCCGTTCATCCTGACCCGCTCGGGCTTTGGCGGCCTGCAGCGGCATGCCTCGGCGGTGTGGAGCGGCGACGTCGTGGCGCGCTGGGACGACTTCCGCGACCAGATCTCGGCGGGCGTGAACCTGTCGATGTCGGGCATTCCCAACTGGACCACCGACATCGGCGGCTTCTCGGTCGAGAACCGCTACACCAACAAGGACCCCGCCCACTGGGCCGAGTGGCAGGAGCTGAACCTGCGCTGGTTCCAGTTCGGCGCCTTCAGCCCGCTGTTCCGCAGCCACGGCGAGTTTCCGTTCCGCGAGATCTACAACCTCGCCGATGAGGGAACCGAGGTCTATCAGTCGCTGGCCTGGTACGACGAGCTTCGCTACCGGCTGATGCCCTATATCTACACCCTGGCGGCCGACACCTATCACCGCGACGGCAGCCTGATGCGCGGCCTGGTGATGGATTTCCCGGACGACCTGAAGGTCCGCAATATCGACGACCAGTACCTGTTCGGCCGCGAGTTCCTGGTCGCCCCGGTGACGTCGTTCAAGGCCCGCTCGCGCCAGGTCTATCTGCCGGCCGGAGCGACCTGGTACGATTTCCAGACCGGCCAGCGCCACGCCGGCGGCCAGACCATCAAGGCCGCCGCGCCCCTGTCGCGGATGCCGCTGTTCGTGAAGGTCGGTTCGATCGTGCCGACCACGGTGGTTCAGCAATATGTCGGCGAGAAGCCGGACGCGCCGATCACCCTGGTCGTCTATACGGGCAAGGACGGCGCGTTCGAGCTCTATGAGGACGACGGCCTCAGCAACGGCTACGAGCGCGGCGCCTGGAGCCGCATCCCGATTTCCTATGACGACGCCAGCGGCCGCCTGACCATCGGGGCGCGTTCGGGAGCGTTCAAGGGCATGCTCGACAAGCGGGTGATCAAGGTCCGCTTCATCGGCGGCGACGCCCGGCCGACCGACTTCGAGACCGTCGACGCCACCGTGGACTATGCCGGCCAGCCGGTGGTGGTGATGCGCAAGCGATAGGGCCGCCGCCGCCGCCCTGTCGCGGCGGCTGAAGGGCCCATATGGACCCATCACCCTGATCGGATCGGGGTGATGGGAGCAGGCGAGGCGACCGGGCCGCCGCAAGGCCAGAAGCCCCAGGATCGCGCCGATGTGGCGCGGTGTTCGACTGGAATGAAAAAGCAGATCGCCCGGGCGGTCGAGCGTTTGCCGACCCGCGCGGCGTTCATAATTGAGCATTGCCGCGCCTCAAGCTGAGACGTCGATTCTGGTGAATCCCGCTTTAACGCCGGCTCAAGACTCCCCGGCCTGTTTGGGTAATTCGTGAGTCTAACTAGACTCATATAGGCCTCTCAGGGGCAGATTATCTTCCTGTTAGGATTAATGAATGTCTGGCGTGTATTAAGCATGCGTCACTATGTCTTAAATCAAATGGAAAGACTGCTGTTGGATACTAATCGACGGGCAAAATGCCCGCCGGTAGTCAAAATGACGCCGGAGACCTCCTAGAAGGAATCTTCGTAATGGCGCTGAACAGCATCAACACGAACCAGGGCGCTCTTATCGCTCTGCAAAACCTGAACTCCACCAACATGGAGACTCAACAGGTCCAGCAACGCATCTCCACCGGCAAGAAGGTGGCGAGCGCCAAGGACAACGGCGCGATCTGGGCGACCGCCAAGAACCAATCGGCCACCGCTTCGTCGCTGAACTCGGTGAAGGACTCGCTGCAACGCGGCCAGTCGACCATCGACGTGGCCCTGGCCGCCGGCGACACCATCACCGACCTGCTCGGCAAGATGAAGGAAAAGGCTCTGGCCGCTTCCGACACCTCGCTGAACACCGCCAGCTTCAGTGCTCTTAAGGCCGACTTTGAATCCCTGCGCGATCAGGTGACCAAGGCCGCCACGAACGCCAAGTTCAATGGCGTCAGCATCGCCGACGGCACGACCACCAAGCTGACCTTCCTGGCCAACGCGGACGGTTCGGGCTTCACGGTCACCGCCCAGGCCCTGACCCTCACGGGTATCGGTCTGGCGACCAACTCGACCTTCGCCACCGCCGCCGCCGCCAAGGCCATGATCGCCACGGTTTCGACGGCCCTGGGCACCGCGACCAACAAGCTGGCGTCGCTGGGCACCAGCTCGACCGGCCTGGACACCCACCTGACCTTCGTCGGCAAGCTGCAAGACAGCCTCGACGCCGGCGTGGGCAACCTGGTTGACGCCGACCTGGCCAAGGAAAGCGCCAAGCTGCAGTCGCTGCAAACCAAGCAGCAGCTGGGCATCCAGGCGCTGTCGATCGCGAACTCCTCGAGCTCGTCGATCCTCAGCCTGTTCCGCTAACCAAGACGACGGCCGAACCGGCGGGACGCTTTTGGTCCCGCACGCGTCAACGGTCGCGACCTGAGAGGGGGCGGACTTCGTGTCCGCCCCTTTTTTCATGGGCGATCTCTTTCGCGCACGGTTTCGGCGCTTCACGCGATCACTCGCTGAAGGTGTGGGAAGGGTCGCGGAGCGTCCGGGCCTCGCCCGGATGAGTGAGTAGTGAATACCGTTTCGACGAAGACGAACGCTCCGCGTGATCTTCAGACGGAAGCCTTCGAGGCGCGGGGTTTTAACCCGCTCCCGACCTTCGGCCTCCGGCGGGCGGAGGGGCTGGCAAGCCCCGTCCGGACCGCATGGGCGATTTCAGCCCATGCCTGTTGCTCGCTCGACCCTCGTGGTCACGTCGTTTCTGTGTTCCAGGGCCGACCGCCGCCAGAGACCACGAGGTTGGCGGCTTTCACCCGCCATCGATTGAGCTGCCCGCTCGATCACCCCTGACAGCCGTCTCAGTCGCCGGCCGGACGCCCTTCCCGTGCTGTCAGGTGAGATTGATTATGCGGGCGGTTTCAGCGCGTCTGATTGGCGCGATCAAGTTTTTTACAAGCGTTTGATCTGGCTGGGGTTTGTTATGGAAACTACGGGGATTGAGCGCCCTCTATCCCCTCTCTCGCTCCACAAACTCTTGTCATCCCGGACGCGCCTTGGCGCGAGCCGGGACCCAGGGGCCGGCGCACTGCGGTTGCCCTGGGTCCCGGCGCTCCGCTGCGCTACGGCCGGGATGACAAGGGTATGTGTAGCTGTCGAAGACACCTTCGCGCCGAAGGGAGCCATCCTTAAATCTCACGGCGAGACGATCGCCGGTCTGTCCAGGTCACTCAAGGCCGGCCCTGCGGGCCGCCGCGAAGCGGCCGGTCGAAGACCGGGCCTTGACTGACCTGGACAGACCGGCACGCTGCAGCCTCCAAGAGATTTAAGGATGAGCGGGACGCGGGGCGTCCGCTTTCGGGAGGGAAGGCAAAGCGTGCTTTCGATCCTAAGCGGACCTTTCGCGACTGCCCTAGCGTATCTGACTGGCTTGGGGGTGGTGGTGCTCGGCAGCCGTTTGGGTGCGAGGAACAACTGAAAAGCTGGGCTGCGCCGCGCTCAGGACATCCATGCACGCCCAGCCGGTGATGAATTGATAGTGCGACACCGGCCCGTTGATCTCCCTCCAACTCGGAGACTGCGTGGCTTCAAATGTAGAACCACGGACCTTGTAAGCGAACTGGTTCGGAACGAGCCCCTGACTGTTGGCACTGTCCGTCTCTGTGCTCAGCGGCATTTCATCGAGAATACGCACGATGCACTGTTGATCGAACGCTATTCGCAAAACATGCGTGTCGTCGGCTGGGATGACGAAGTCTGCGACTATGCCGTTCACGTGCCACTGAAAGGCGACGAGATCGCTGGAAACGGCAACGATGCTCACGCCAACGTCGATGGGTTGATAGACCTGCATTTCCCTATGATGGGGCGTGCTTCTATCGTCGGCAATCCACCCTTCTCCGCCCCTCGCGACGTCGGCTCGCCGAACGGCGAACACCGCGCCGCGAGCGCCCTCAGGCCAACCCCGGTCCGCTGATCTTCAGCGCCGGCGTGAAGGTCGGCCGCCGGTCCGGCAGGTCGACCCGCAGGCCGTCTGGGCCGCGCGTGAAGGGCAGGGGCTCGCCGGCGCCCAGCAGCTCCACGCGCCGAACGTCACCCGCGCTGGTCGGCCCGCTGGTCGCCAGGCTGGCGATCAGCAACGGGCCAGTCGGCCAGGCCATCGGCAGGGCGTAGAGCGCCTGCGCCTTCTGCGTGAAGCGGATATCGGCCGCCTCGAAGGGCTTGGCGCCGCCCTCGTTCTGCATGCCCTCGACCAGCCGGGTCGGACCCTCGCCGAAGATCCGCCAGGGGCGGGTGGCATAGATCGCCTCGCCATTGACGGCGATCCAGCCGGCCATGTCGGCCAGCACCTTTTCTTCCCGGTCGTCGATCGAGCCGTCGCCGCGCTGGGGGATGGACAGCAGCAGGCAGCCGTTCTTGCTGACCACGTCGATCAGCCGCTGGATCACCTCGCGGCCCGACTTGTAGCCGTCGCGTTCGTACAGGGGACGGTCATAGTGCCAGCTGCCGATGCAGGTGTCGGTCTGCCAGGGCTCATCGCGCAGGCGGTCGGAGAAGCCGCGTTCCACGTCCTCGACAATGGCCCGCCGCTGCAGGGGCGACAGCTTCTTGCCGGTGGCCACCACGCTGGCGCCGCCATGCCATTGAACCGCGCGGTTGTAATAGTGGGCCGTCGCGTCCAGCCCCGCCTGGCCCAGAGGCAGGCCATAGTTGTCGAAATAGACGAGGTCGGGCCGATAGCGGTCGACCAGGTCGTTCTGCCGGTCCAGCCAGTTGCGGGTGAAGGCCGGGTTGTTGGGGGGCGGTGTTTCGATCCATTCCCCGTCGTGCCGGTCGTGCCAGGCATTGGCGGCGGCGATGCTGTCGATCCCGTCGGGAATGACCATGTTTCGGCCGGTATAGAGGTCCTGCGGGTCCAGCCCCTGCCACCACTTGCCGCGCCCATCGGCCCTGGTCAGGCGGAAGGCGTCGTAGCGCTGGCCCTTGCGCGGCCCCTCGGCGTCATAGCCATAGGCCGTCTGCCACCAGTGCCAGGCATGGGCGCCGTGGTTGGAGACGCCAAACTTCAGGCCGTGCTCGCGGGCCACCCTTTCCCAGGTCCCGACGATGTCGCGTTTCGGGCCAACCCGCGTGGTGTTCCAGGCATGGTGGCGGCTGTCGAACATGTCGAGATTGTCGTGGTGGTTGGCCATCGACATGAAGTAGCGGGCCCCGGCCTTCACATAGGTCTTCATCAGGGCGTCGGGATCCCAGGCTTCGGCCTTCCAGCGCGGGATGAACTCCATGAAGCCGAAGTCGGCCGGGTGGCCCCAGGTCTTCAGGTGGTGTTCGTAGACGGGGTTGCCCTGCTGATACATCTGGCGGCCGTACCAGTCGCCGAACTCCGGCACGCATTGCGGCCCCCAGTGCGACCAGATCCCCAGCTTGGCGTCGCGGAACCAGTCGGGGGTCTGGTAGCCGCCGGCCAGGGACTCCCAGCTGCCGGTGAAGGGGCCCGTGACGCCCGCGAGAGCGGGCGAAGCGGCGAGACCGGCGGCGGCGCTGATGACGCTGCGGCGCGTGAAGGCCATGGTCGGTCTCCTAGTTGGCGGGGCTGAGGCGGATCACGCCGCCGCCGCTGGGAGCCAGCTTCAGGGTCAGGACATTGCTGGCCGAAACCACGCGGGCGGTCGGCTTCAGCTCGGTGGGCGCGGCGCCGTCCTCGCGGATGTCGGCGCTGAAGGCGCCCGCGCCGATGAAGTCCAGAGGGACCTTCACGGTCCGGCCGGTCTCGTTGGTCATGGCCCCGACCCACCACTCGCGGCCCTTGCGGCGGGCCATGACGATGGACTGGCCGATCTGCCCCGACAGCACCCGCGTCTCGTCCCAACTGGTGGGCGTGGCGCTGATGAAGTCCAGCCCGGCCGGCGAGGCGGCATAGGTCACGGGACTGTCGGAGACCATCGACAGCGGGCTGTCATAGACCACGTACATGGCCAGGGCCTGGCCGCGCGTGGTCTTGACGACGGGCAGGATGAACTGGTGCTGGAACGCCTGCGGCGTCACATTGCGAAAGCCCCCGGGCGTGTAGTCCATCGGCCCCAGCAGCATGCGGGTGAAGGGCAGGGTGACATTGTGGGTGGCGGTGAGACGCCCGCTCCACTTGTTGAACTCCGCCCCCATGACGCCCTCCTGGGTTACGTAGTGCGGATAGGTGCGGACCAGCCCCGTGGGGCGATAGGCGCCGTGCAGGTCGAGCATCAGGCGGTGCTGGCCGGTCTTGGTCAGCAGGCGGTGGTAGTAGTCGACCATGGGCTGGTCATCGCGGTCCATGAAGTCGACCTTGATGCCTTTGACGCCCCATTTTTCGTAGGTGGCCAGGGCCTCGTCCATCTGGTCGTCCAGCGCCTTCCAGTGGACCCAGAGCATGATCCCGACGCCGCGTTCGGCCGCGTAGGCGATCAGGCCCGGCATGTCGATCCGGGGGATGGGGCGGGTGACATCCGTTCCCGGCAGCACCACGGGCGCCTGGCCGGAGCCGACGTACCAGCCGTCGTCGATCAGCATGTATTCCAGCCTGTTGGCTGCGGCGAAGTCGATGAAGCCCTTCATCGTCGCCGTATCCATGCCGGGCTTGTCGACCCCCGCCACCACCGAGCCGTTCCACCAGTCCCAGGCGGCCTTGCCAGGCTTGATCCACGAGGTGTCGGTCAGGGCGGTCGGCGGGTTGAGGCTGGTCATCAGGTTGGATGAGACCAGATCGCCCGGCTGGTCGCCGACCATCACCACCCGCCAGGACGAGACGGTGTCGGTCCCGATCCGGGTGCGGACCGCGACCGCGCCATCCTCCAGGCGCGGCGAGAGCTTGGCCTTCAGACCCAGCCCGCCGTCGCCGCGACCCGTCAGATAGAGGCCGGCATAGTTTTTCAGGTCGGCCTCGGCGAGGGCGAAGGTCGCGCCGTCCGGCGTCTGGCAGACCACCGGCAGTTCCAGCAGGTTGTGCTCGCGGAAGCTGCTGGCCTGAACCGGGTCGTACTCGCCCTCGTGCGACGAGCCGAACTTGCCCAGGTTCAGCGCCCAGCAGCGGTCGTCGGCGGCGAAGTCGAAGCGGGTTTCCTCGTTGCGGATCACCACGCCGGCGAGGCCCGGCTGGTCGGGCAGCACATAGCGGAAGGCGACGCCATCGTCATAGGCGCGGGCGATCACCGTCAACTTTCGGCCGTCAGGGCCGGGCTCGGCGAAATCGACCGCCAGTTCGTTGTAGCGCTCGCGCACCGTGCGGGTCTTGCCGACCACCAGGTCATAGGTCTGATCGACGCTGGCGGTCCTTGAGGCCTTGATGGTCAGGCCGGCCGACAGCGCGCCGCCCTTGTCGAGCACAAGCCCCAGTGGAGACGGTTTCAGCAGGGCCTTGCCGCGATGGGTCACCGCGAAGCGGGGTTGCCCATTCTCGTCTGACAGCGTTATCAACAGCGACTTGTCAGACGAGGAAAGGACGAGGGTTTCCGCCCGGACGCCGGCGCCGCTCAGGGCCGTGGCAAAGACCGCGCCGGCCAGCAGCGCTTGTTTGGTAACCCCCATTGATTCCTCCCATGAAATCATTTTCATCGATTTATCGCATAAATTAGTCCGTGTATAAAACGCCGGCGAGTTTTGCGATACCGGTACCAATAGGCGCGCGACGCCAGAAAAAGAGAAGCGGGAGCATGAACACCAGGACCCTTATCGTCGCTCTGATGGCGACGACCCTCCTGACGGGCGTGGCCGTGGCCCAACCCGTCTTCGCCCCGACCGACAAGGCGACCGCCGATCCCGCCCGGTGGCCGGTGGCCAAGAGCCAGGGGCTGGTGGACGCGGCGACCGAGGCCTTTGTCGACAGCCTGCTGGCCAAGATGACGCTGGAGGAGAAGGTCGGCCAGATGATCCAGGCCGACACCTCGGCCATCAAGCCCGAGGATCTCAAGACCTACCCCCTGGGTTCGATCCTGGCGGGCGGCAGCTCGCCGCCGCTGGACGCGCCCGACCGCTCGGCCAAGGAGCCGTGGGTGGCCACGGTCCGCGCCTTCCGCGAGGCGGCCGCCACGCGCGGCGGGACCAACATCCCGCTGATGTTCGGCATCGACGCCGTGCACGGCAACGGCAATGTCGTGGGCGCGACCCTGTTTCCGCACAATATCGGCCTGGGCGCGACCCGGGATGCCGAACTCATCCGCCGGATCGGCTTGGCTACGGCGCGCGAGACAGCGGTGTCAGGATTTGACTGGGCCTTTGGACCCACCCTGACCGTGCCGCGCGACGACCGCTGGGGCCGGACCTATGAAGGCTATTCCGAGGACCCCGAAATCGTCCGGCAATATGCCGACCAAATGATCCTGGGCCTGCAGGGCGCGGTCAGCGAAGGCCAAGTGCTGCAGAAGGGCCACGTGGCGGCCAGCGCCAAGCATTTCCTGGCCGACGGTGGCACCGACAAGGGTGTCGATCAGGGCGACGCGAAGATCCCGGAAAGTGAACTGATCGCCGTCCACGCCCCGGGCTATGTGCCGGCCATCAATGCCGGCGCCATGACCGTGATGGCCTCGTTCAACAGCTGGAACGGGATCAAGATGCACGGCAACAAGACCCTGCTGACCGACGTGCTGAAGGGGCGGATGGGCTTTGACGGCTTCGTGATCGGCGACTGGAACGGTCATGGCCAGGTGGCCGGCTGCGTGCCGACCAACTGCCCGCAGGCCGCCAATGCGGGTCTGGACATGTATATGGCCCCCGACAGCTGGAAGGCCCTGTTCGACAACACCCTGGCCCAGGTTAAGTCCGGCGAGATCTCGCCGGCCCGGGTCGACGACGCCGTGCGCCGCATCCTGCGGGTCAAGGCGAAGCTGGGCCTCTTCCAGGCCGCCCGGCCTTGGGAAGATCGCGACGGGGTGATGGGCAATGCCGAGCACCGGGCCCTGGCCCGCGAGGCGGTGCGCAAGTCGCTGGTTCTGCTGAAGAACAACGGCGTGCTGCCGATCAAGTCGAGCGCCAGTGTGCTGGTGGCCGGTTCCGGCGCCGACGACATCGGCCGTCAGTCGGGCGGCTGGACCCTGTCGTGGCAGGGCACCGACAACAAGAACAGCGACTTCCCCAACGCCCAGTCGATCTGGTCGGGCCTGAAGGAGGCGGTCGAGGCCGGCGGTGGCAAGGCCACGCTGAATGTCGACGGCAGGTTCGACGCCAAGCCCGATGTGGCCGTGGTGGTGTTCGGCGAGACGCCCTATGCCGAGGGCGTGGGCGATCTGAAGACCCTGGAATACCAGGCCGGCGACAAGACCGACCTGGCCCTGCTCAAGCGCCTGAAGGCCGCCGGCGTGCCGGTGGTGGCGGTGTTCCTGACCGGCCGGCCCCTCTGGGTGAACCCGGAGCTGAACGCGTCGGACGCCTTCGTCAGCGCCTGGCTGCCGGGCTCGGAAGGCGGCGGGATCGCCGACGTGATCGTGGGTGATGCGGCCGGCAAGCCGCGCAACGACTTCCACGGCAAGCTGTCGTTCAGCTGGCCCAAAAGCGCGGCCCAGACCTCGCTCAATCGCGGCGACAAGCGCTATGACCCGCTGTTCGCCTATGGCTTTGGCCTGACCTATCGCGACAGGGTTCGGCTGCCGAAACTGTCGGAAGTCTCGGGCGTCACCGCCGCCTCGCTGAACGTCTCCAACTACTTCGTGGCCGGCAAGACGCCCGCGCCGTTCGGCTTCAAGCTGTCGCCGACCACGGCGGTGCAGATCCGGCCGGTGGACGCCGGCGGCGTGCAGGAGGCCGGTCGCCAGATCGTCTTCTCCGGAAGCGCGCCGGCGACGGCGGCTCTGGCGGGAGACGGAACGATCGACCTGACCTTCCAGACCAATGCCGAGATGGGCCTGCTGATCGACTACCGCGTCGATGCAGCGCCCTCCGCGCCGGTCAGCCTGTCAATCGGCGGGGGCAAGCTGGACGTCTCGCCGGTGCTGGCCGCCGCGCCCGTGGGCGAATGGCGGAGCCTGAAGGTGCCGCTCAAGTGCTTCGCGGCGGCGGGCACGGACGTGACCAAGGTGGCCGAGCCGTTCGCGCTGTCGACGGCGGGGGCGCTGACGGTCACGCTGCAGGGCGTGAAGCTGACCACCGATCCGGCCGGGGCGGTGTGTCCGGCGAAGCTGCCCTAAACTCCGCTCTTCCCGGCGAAAGCCGGGATCCAGATGAAACCCACCCACCGCTCAGGCTGAATCTGGGCCCCGGCTTTCGCCGGGGAGAGCGGTGGTGGGGGCTAGGATGACCGAATGAAACGCCTGCTCCTGACCGCCGCGTTCGCCGCCCTGGCCACCGCCGCCTCGGCCGCGCCCCTGCTGGCGCCGGTCTTCACCGACCATGCGGTCCTGCAACGCGGCCAGCCGATCCGGGTATGGGGCGCGGCCCAGCCCGGCGCCGGCGTCGAGATCGATCTGTCCGGCGCGACAGCCTCGGCCACGGCGGACGCCCAGGGGCGCTGGTCCGTGACGCTGCCGGCCCGCGAGCCCGGCGCGCCCCTGACCCTCACGGTCCGCTCCGGCGAAGAGCGCCAGACTCTCACCGACCTGCTGATGGGCGACGTCTGGCTGTGTTCGGGCCAGTCGAACATGGAGATGCCGCTGCGCCGGATCATGAACGGCGACAACGAGACCGCCGGCGCGACCGATCCCAACATTCGCCTGCTGCAGACCGGCCGCGTCAGCCTGCCGGCCCCGACCTCGACCCTGTCCAGGGAAGCCGTCTGGCGGGTCGCCAGTCCGGAGAGCGCCGCCAATTTCGCCGCGGCCTGCTTCTTCATGGGCCGCGACATCAAGAAGACCACCGGCGCGCCGGTTGGCCTGATCGACGCCACCTGGGGCGGCTCGATCATTCAGGACTGGATCAGCCGCGAGGGCCTGACGGCGCTGGGCAACTATGGCGACGGCCTGGCGATCCTGTCGGAATATGCCCGCTCGCCCGAAGCCGGCATGGCCAGCTGGAGCGCGATGATGGAGCGCTGGTCGGCGCGTGTTGAGCCGCAAGCCAAGGACTGGAAACGCCCCGATTTCGACGACCGCGCCTGGTCCAGCCTGCCGGCCGAGGCCTTCTGGGAAGCCGCGCCCGAGCTGGCGACCTTCGACGGTGTGATCTGGCTGCGGGGCGCCATCACCTTGACCGCCAAGCAGGCCGCGCAGGCCGCGACCCTGTCGCTGGGCCCGGTGGACGACATCGACACCACCTTCGTCAACGGCCGGCAGGTCGGTTCGAAAGAGGGCTGGGATACGCCCCGCGACTATCCCCTGGCGCGGGGCGCGCTCAAGGCCGGTCGCAACACCATCGCCCTGCGCGTCGTCGACACCGGCGGGGGCGGCGGGGCGTGGGGACCGGCGGCGCAGAAGGGCGTGAAGCTGGCCGATGGCCAGTTCGTCCCGCTGGACGGCGCCTGGCGCTACAGAGCCTCGACGACCTTGGACAAAAGCGGCCTGCCGCCGCACGCGCCCTGGCTGGGGGCGAGCGGTCTGTCGACCCTGCACAACGGCATGATCGCCCCACTGGCGCCCTACGGCCTAAAGGGGTTCGCCTGGTACCAGGGCGAGGCCAATGTCACCGAAGCAGCGGAATATGCCCGCCTGATGCCGGCCCTGATCGCCGACTGGCGGCGGGAATTTGGCGCGCCGGAGGCTCCCTTTCTGATGGTGCAACTGGCCAGTTTCGGCGCCTACAAATCGGTCCCCGCCGAGTCCGGCTGGGCGGCCCTCCGTGATGTCCAGCGACGCACCACGGCGGCCGACCCCAGGGTGGGCATGGCCTCGGCGGTCGACCTGGGCGACATCTACGACATCCACCCCACCAACAAGCAGCAGGTCGGCGCGCGCCTGGCCCTGCTGGCCCGCAAGCTGGCCTATGGCGAGACCGCGCTAAACGCCGCCGGTCCCGCGCCCCTGTCGGCGCGCCGCGACGGCGGGGCGCTGGTCGTGACCTTCGACCAGCCGCTGGTGGTGTTTGGCGCGGGGCGACCGGCCGGCTTCGAGCTTTGTGACGCGACGGCGGCCTGCCGGTTTGTCGATGCGACGGTCCAGGGCGCCGACATCAGGATCGCGGCGCCTGACGGCCCTGCGCCGGTCAAGGTGCGCTTCGCCTGGGCCGAGAGCCCGATCCTCAACCTCTATGGTTTCAACCGCCTGCCGGCGACGCCGTTCGAGCTTCCGCTCAACTAGAGCCAAGCTCGGCGGAGATGTCGCGCGCCGTCGCCTGGATGGCGGCGATGGTGTCGGGGATCGCGATGGCGGTAGGGGTCTGGGCGTAGGGTACGGTCAGGGCGGCGGCGACGCCCTCGGCGCCCATGATCGGGGCGGACAGGTCGGTGATCTGCCGGGCCACGGCGCTGTCGGCGCGGACATAGCCCACCTTGCGGGCGGTGGTCGCCCGGGTCTCGAAATCGCTCCAGAGCTCCCCGGCGGCGGGCTTCAGTCGCGCGCGCCAGTCGGCCCGGATTTTGTCGGGCTGGAAGGCGTAGAGCACCAGGCCCGAGGTCGCCTCGACCAGTGGCCGCCGGTAGCCGACGCGCACGGAAAAGCCCAGGTCGCCCGGCGCTTCGATACGGGCGACGACCACCATCTGGTCCGCGCTGGCCACGGCCATGTGCACCGACTGGCCGATGACGACCGACAGCTTGCGCATCTGCGGCAGGGCCGCTTCCAGCAGGTCCTTGGCCGGCGCGCGGGTCATGCCCAGGGCGAACAGCTTGTTGGTCAGCACCAGACCTTCGCCGGTCGGGGCGGGGCCGACATAGCCGCGGAACTCCAGCACCTGGACCATGCGGAACAGCTCGCTGACCGAGCGGTCCAAGGCGGCGGAAATCTGCGACAGGGTCAGGGGCGTGCGGTGCGCCGCCAGCAGTTCGAGCACGTCCAGGCCCTTTTCCAGGGCGGGGGCGCGGTACTTGCGGTCGGTGTCTTCGAGCTCGGCCATGGGTTTCTATAGACGATAGAATCGCCGCGCCGTCTCGCCGAACAAGGCGACCAGATCGTCGGGCTGGGTGAGGCCGCTCAGGCGGCGGGCAAGGGCGAGCCAGTTGGCGTAATCGCCAGCCAGATTCAGGACGGGCCAGTCGCTGCCCCACATCAGGCGCGATGCTCCGAAGATCTCGATCAGATGCAGGACATAGGGTGCCAGGGCTTCCGGCGGCTGTTGGGGCGACGCCTCGGTCAGCAGGCCTGACAGCTTGCAGAAGACGTTCGGAAGAGCGGCGAGGGCGGCCATGTCGGCGCGCCAGGGATCCAGCCCGCCGGCGGCGATCGCGGGCTTGCCGCCATGGTCGAGGACGATGGACAGGTCCGGCCAGCGCCGCGCGAACATCAGCAGGTGGGGCAGGTGGCGCGGCAGGACCAGGGCGTCGAAGGTCAGGCCATGCCCGACCATCGCCGTGATCGCCGGCTCCAGCGCGGGGTCGAGGATCCAGCCGTCGGCCAGGTCCTGCAGCATGGGCCGCAGGCCGCGAAGCTTGGGCCGGGCGGCCAGGGTCGCGATCCGGGCCGGGGCGTCGGGCGCCGCCAGATCGGTCCAGCCGACCACGGCCAGCACCAGAGGCTCGGCGTCGGCCAGGTCCAGCAGCCACGCGGTGTCGCGGTCGGTGGGCTGGGATTGCACCAGCACCGAACCCGCCAGCCCCAGGGGCTGGCCGACGGCCTTCAGCTCGGCCGGCGCGACGTCGCGATGGATTGCGTCGAGGTCAGGGGGCGGCCAGGCGCAGTCGCCGATCCGCCAGAAATGCTGATGCGCGTCGATCATCGCGCGGCCGCGGCCTTGCCGGCCGATAGGGCGTAGAGGCCGACCACCAGGAAGCAGACGGCGGGCGCGCCCATGGCGATCCGCATCGACGCGATGTGCGCGATCCAGCCCATCAGCGGGGTCAGCACCGCGCCGCCGATGATGGCCATGACCATGAACGACGAGCCGGTCTTGGTCAGGGGGCCCAGGCCCTTCACCGCCGTGGCGAAGATGGTCGGATACATGATCGACATGAAGAAGCTGGTCGCCGCCAGGGCGTAGAGGCCCGTCCTGCCGCCGACCATCACGGCCACCGCGACCAGCGCCAGATTGATCGCCGCATAGAGGGCCATCAGCCGCCACGGCGCGATCACGCTCATCAGCGCCGTGCCGATGAACCGCCCGGCCAGCAGCGCCCACAGCGAGAGGATCAGCACGCCGGCCGCCGCCTTCTCCCCCATGCCGGGCGCCTCGACCTGGGCGTAACGGATCATATAGCTCCACACCCCGACCTGGGCGCCGACATAGAAGAACTGGGTCACGACGCCAGACACGAAGCGCGGGCGGGCCAGCAGCCGGGGGAAGTCACCCAGCACCGAGCCTTCATCGGCGTCGGCCGGCGGGCGGTTGGCCTGGGCGGGAAAGGGGACCAGGGCGACGATGGCGGCCAGGATCAGCACCACGCCCGCCAGGACCAGATAGGGCGTCTGAACCGAATGGGCCTCGGCGACCCGGAACTGTTCCAGGGCCGAGGGGCTCATGGCCGCCAGCTCGGCCGCCGTCGGTTCGTGGCCCGACAGGATGAACTCGCGGCCGATGAAGATGCCGGCGATCGATCCGGCGGGGTTGAAGGCCTGGACGAAGTTCAGCCGCTGCTCCGACTTCGCCGGATCACCCAACACGGTCATCAGCGGATTGGCCGAGGTCTCCAGGAACGCCAGGCCGCTGGCGATCACGAACAGGGCGGCCAGGAACCCGGAATACTGCCGCGCCTCGGCGGCCGGCCAGAACAGCAGCGCGCCGGAGCCATACAGCACCAGGCCCAGCACGACGGCCGCCTTGTAGCCAAACCGGCGCATGACCATGCCGGCCGGCAGGGCCAGGACGAAATAGCCCATATAGAAGGCCGACTGGACCAGACCCGATTGCCAATCGTTCAGCGTGAAGGTCTTCTTGAATTGCGGGATCAGGACGTCGTTGAGATTGTTGGCGACACCCCACAGGAAGAACAGGGCGGTGATCAGGACGAGCGGCAGCGCCGCCCGGGATCTTGGACCGGTCTCCATGGTGTTTCCTCGCTGGCGCGCCGTTGACCGGGCCCCGTTTGTCTGGCGACAACACATCATATATGAATATTGTCGTCAAATATGAAAATGAACACTTGGAATCAGGCGCGATGACCACCCGGCGGCTTTGCTATGCGCTCGATCTGAAGGACGACCCCGCCCTGATCGCCCGCTATCGCCAATGGCACGCGCCCGGCGGTCCGCCGCCGGCGATCAACGACTCGATCCGCGCGGCGGGAATCGAGACGCTGGAGATCTTCCTGACCGGCAACCGGCTTTTCATGATCATGGAGGTCGGGGAAGCGTTTTCCGCAGCGGCCAAGGCGGCGGCCGACGCGGCTGATCCGCAGGTCCAGGCCTGGGAAACCCTGATGTGGACCTTCCAGCAGGCCCTGCCCGGGGCGGCGCCTGGCGAGAAGTGGGTGGCCTGCGAGCGCATCTACGCCCTGTCGGACCAGCCCTGATAAAGTCTGGTTGGCGTTAGACCGCCACGGTCTTCAGCTTGTCGCGCAGCGCCGTCAGCTCGTCGAGCGGCAGGCCAACCTGGCAGAAGATCTGTTCCGGGATCGAGATGGCCCTGTCGCGCAGGGTCAGGCCCGCTTCGGTCAAGCTCACGATCACGCGGCGCTCGTCCTTGGGATCGCGGGCGCGGGCGATCAGGCCGCCGGCCTCAAGGCGTTTCAGCAGCGGGGTCAGGGTGCTGGAGTCGAGATCCAGCGCATCGCCCAGGGCGCCGACGGTGCGCGGGCTGGCCTCCCACAGCACCAGCATGGCCAGGTACTGCGGATAGGTCAGGCCCAGGGCGTCGAGCAGCGGGCGATACAGCCGCGTGACGCGATTGGCCGCGCCATACAGGGCAAAGCACAGCTGACGGTCGAGGCGCAGGGCCTCGACCGGAGCGGATGCGGACTTGGTGTTGGTCTGGCTCATGCGGCCTTTACGACAAGGGTGACGTCGATATTGCCACGGGTGGCGTTGGAATAGGGGCAGACCTTGTGGGCCGTCGCAACCAGGGTCTCGGCGTCGGTCTGCGACAGGCCCTGGGTTTCGACTTCCAGGGTGACTTCAAGCTTGAAGCCGACCTCTTGCGGCAACAGCCCGACGACGCCCGTGACCTGCGAGCTGGTCAGGGTCAGCTTCTGCTGGCGGGCCACCAGACCCATGGCGCTCTGGAAACAGGCGGCGTAGCCGGCGGCGAACAGCTGCTCGGGATTGGAGCCGGTTTCCTTGCCGCCCAGGGCCTTGGGCATCGAAAGCTGCAGGTCCAGCAGGCCGTCGTCGCTGCGGACATGGCCTTCACGGCCGCCGACGACGGTGGCGCGGGCTTCATAGAGAGTGCTCATGGGGTCGCTCCTTGCGAATGACTATGGAAGCGATTTAATCGCGCACGATATAAATACAAGGGGCGCGGCGTGAATTAAATCGCGCGCGATGGGATTTCTTGGGGAGGTCTCAGGCCGCCCAGGCGGCCGCGAAGCGCTTGAGCAGCGAACGGGCCGCGCTCTCGGCGCTGGAGGTGACGGCCTCCAGGCGCAGGAAGAGGTCGCCGGCCGCATGCGGTCCGCGCGGCGGCAGGCCCTGGCCAGGCAGGCGGACCAGACCGCGCGAGGCGGCCTTGGTCGAGATCCAGGCCAGGCGGGGACCCAGCGCGGTGTCGAGCTCGACCCGGCCGCCCTCGGCCAGGACGCGCTTGTCGATCTTGCCGGTCAGCCACAGGTCATCGCCCCGGATCAGGGCTTCGCGGGCGCCCTTGTGGCGGACCACGAAGGTGACGCCGTCGACCCGGACCTTGTCGTCGACGCGCAGGCCGGCGGGCAGTTTCAGGCGCAGCTGACGACCGTCGATGGCCAGGTCCATCGACCCGCCGCCGACCGCTGTGGCGACATCGATTTCCAGGGTCGCCTGCTGGAAGACCTCGGCGGCGGGCGTCGCGCAGGCCGGCGGGAAATGGATCGCGCGGGGTGGCGGCTGATCCTGCAGCAGGCGATAGGCGGCCAGCACGTCGCGGAATAGGGCGGCGTCGCCGCCGGGACGATCGGGGTGGGCCCGCTTGGCCGCTTCCCGATAGGCCGCGCGCAACTCGCGTTCGCCCGCGCCGGGCGCGACGCCCAGCAGGGCGCGTGCGGCGGAAAGGGTCAGGGAAGAGGCGGGCCGCGGAGACATCGGGCCGACCCTGCCGGGACTTGGTCAACGCCGGGTTAAGTTAAGACTTTCGGCGGCGGTGGCCGTGATGCGCGGGCGGGTCTATATCCCCTCCATGACCGAAGAGACCCTGATCCCCGCCTCGCCCAGCGAAGACGACTATGTCCGCCAGGTGACCCAGGCCGCGCCCCTGCCGCTGCTGCCGGAGAACGACCCGCTATCGCTGTTCGCCGAATGGCTGGCCGAGGCCGGCAAGAAGGAGCCCAACGATCCCAACGCCGTGGCGGTCTCGACGGTCGACGCCGACGGCATGCCGGATTCGCGGATGGTGCTGCTGAAGGATTTCGACGCCCGGGGCTTTGTCTTCTACACCAACACCCAGAGCGCCAAGGGCGTGGAGCTGACCGGCCAGCCCAAGGCCGCGCTGCTGTTTCACTGGAAGTCCCTGCGCCGGCAGGTGCGGATCCGCGGCGTGGTCGAGCCGGTCAGCCAGGCCGAGGCCGACGCCTATTTCGCCAGCCGCGCTCGCCACAGCCAGCTGGGCGCCTGGGCCAGCGACCAGTCGCGGCCTCTGCCCGATCGCCTGGCTCTGGAAAAGCGCGTCGCCGAAATGGGCCTGAAGTTTGGCCTCGGCAAGGTGCCGCGTCCGCCGCACTGGTCGGGCTATCGCGTGGTTCCGCAGGTCATCGAATTCTGGCGCGACCGGCCGTTCCGCCTGCACGAACGACTGGTCTATGACCGCGTCGGCGAGGGCTGGACGACCAAGCGGCTGTTTCCCTGAGTCACTTTGCCGCCCTGACCCCGTAGCGCGCCAGGAAGGTGTCGACCGCGTCGTCGCAGATGTCGCTCAGGGGGCGGCTTGGCAGGGTCTCGTCGCCGGCGGTGAGGCCGAGCACCAGGGTGGCGTGATCGATCATGCCCATCAGCTGGCCGGCCGCCCACGAGGGCTTTTCGACGGCGATCTCGCCCGTCTGGACCAGATCGCCGATCACCGCGATGGCCGCGCCGCCCAGCTCGTCGCGGGCGCCCTGCAGGAAATGGTCGGCCACCTCGTCGAAGCGCCGGCGCTCGGCCGTCACCAGACGGAACATCGCCCGGGTCACGGGACGGGTCATGAAGCCCGCATAGGCGTTGGCGAAGGCCAGCAGGCGGGTGCGGGCGTCGCCCCGGGTGAGCACGCTTTCGCGGACCGGGGCGGCGATGTCGCGCGCGGTTTCCAGAACAACGACCTTGAACAAGTCGGCCTTGCCGGGGAAATAGGCATAGAGGGTCGCGGTCGAGACGCTGGCGGCGCGGGCCACCACTTCCATGCCGGCGTCGCGATAGCCTTCGAGCAGGAACTGGGTCCGCGCGGCGGCGACGATCTCGCTTCTCTTGTGTTCGGCTCTCTTGAGGCCGGCGCCCATCAGCATTTCAACAACTCTATCCGCTACTGGGCTGCAAGTTAATCGGGTATCCGGAATTGGCGCAAGCCATGGGCGAGGACGTGGGTCTCAGATTCGGTTATGGGAGCCCGGCGCCGGTCTGCGAGCGCGAAGCGACAGGATTTTGGGCGTGAACAAGGACGCTGAGAGCGCGCGCGAACAGGAAGTGGCGGCCTGGTTCGCCCAGCGGGCCGAGAACACGATCGAAACCTCGTGCGCCCGGGTGTTCCTGATCGGCGACGCCGCCTTCAAGGTGAAGCGTCCCGTCGATTTCGGCTTTCTCGACTATTCCACCCTGGAACTGCGGCGCTGGGCGCTGGAGCGCGAGCTGGTGTTCAACCGCGCGGCCGCGCCCGACATCTATCGCACTGTCCGGCGACTGACCCGGGACGCCGGGGGCGGTATCGAGGTCGACGGCGACGGCGAGGTCGTCGAATACGCTCTCGAAATGCGCCGCTTCGACGAGCAGGGCGTTCTGGCCACCCAGCCCTGGGCCATCGACGACGCCCTGGAAGACGCCCTGGGCCGCACCGTGGCGCGCTTTCACGCTGGCGCGACCCTGCGGCCGCAGGGCGGCGGGGTGAACGCCCTGGGCTATACCATTCGCTCCAACGCCAACCTGCTGCGCGGCCTGGCCCCGCGCCTGGGCTCGCTGGCGGTCGAGCGCCTGATCGCCGAGACCGATCTGGAGCTGGAGCGTCTGGGTCCGCTGCTGGACGCCCGCGCGACCGAGGGCTTCGCCCGCCACTGCCATGGCGACCTGCATCTGGGGAACATCCTGATCGAGGACAGCCGGCCGATCCTGTTCGACTGCATTGAGTTCAACGACACCCTGTCGGACATCGACATCCAGTACGACCTGGCCTTCCTGCTGATGGACCTGGATTTCCGCCGTCGCCGCGACGCGGCCGGCCGGGTGCTGAACGCCTATCTCGACGAGGCCGCGCGGTCGTTCGGCGACGGCCTGTGGACCGGGCTGGCCGCCCTGCCGCTGATGCTCAGCGTGCGCGCCGCCGTGCGCACCCACGTCTGGGCCTATACCGGCGACGACGAAGCGGCGCGGGCCTATCTGGCCACGGCCCTGGAACATCTGGCGCCCAGGCCGGTCAGCCTGGTGGCGACCGGGGGCCTGTCGGGCTCGGGCAAGTCGACCTTCGCCCGCGTCTGCGCGCCGGGGCTGGGCTCGGCGCCTGGCGCGGTGGTGCTGCGCACCGACGAGATCCGCAAGCGTCTGTGGGGCGTGCCCTCGCTGGAGCGCCTGCCGCGCGAGGCCTATACGCCGGAGATGAGCGTGCGGGTCTATGACCAGCTGTTCAGCGACGCGGCCCTGGCCCTGAAGGCCCGCCGCTCGGTGGTGCTGGACGCCGTCTTCATGAAGCCCGAAGAGCGCGCGCGGGCCGAGGCGCTGGCCACATCCGCCGATGTCGCCTTCCAGGGCGTCTGGCTGGAAGCGCCGCCGGAAGTGCTGCGCGCGCGGGTCGCCGCCCGGGTCAATGACGCGTCCGACGCCGACGTGGCGGTTCTGGAGACCCAGCTGACGCGCCAGACCGGCGACATCGCCTGGCGCCGGGTCGACACGGTCAGCGCGTTCGAGGACGAGGCGCGGGCCCTGGCCGAGACGATGGGCTAGTCCAACCTCCGCCGGTCAGGCGGCGTTGTGCAGCGCGTCCGTTGCGGACGGGTCGGCGCGTATCGCCCGGGCGATGGCGGTGATCAGGGCTTCGGGTTTGACCGGTTTGCCCAGGTGATCGTTGAAGCCCATCTTCAGGAAGCGCTCGCGGTCACCCGCCATGGTCGAAGCGGTCAAGGCGATGACCGGCAGGTGCGGATCGCCCGCGGCGCCGGCGCGGATGGCCGCCAGCGCTGTTATGCCATCCATAACCGGCATGTTGATGTCCATCAGCACGCAGTCGAAACCGCCGCCGGTCATCGCGTCCAGAGCCGCCTGGCCGTTTTCGACCACGGTCAGGGACAGGCCAGTGGCCTCCAGCATGGTCTGGACGACCAACTGATTGATCGCATTGTCCTCGGCCATCAGCACCCGGACCGAGGCCATCGTGGTGATGTTGTCGCGCGCGGATTCGATCGCCAGCTGCGGCTCCGCGCCAGGCGCGCGGATGCTGAAGACGAAGCAGGCGCCCGTTTCGCAGGGCGCCAGGGTCAGGTCACCGCCCATCTGGCGGGCCAGGGCGCGCGAGATGGTCAGGCCCAGGCCCGCGCCGCCATGACGCCGCGAGATGGTGTCGTCGGCCTGGGTGAAGCTTTCGAAAACCCGGCCCACGGCCTCGGGCGGCACGCCCGGCCCCGTGTCGCGCACGGCGAAGAAGATCTCGTGCAGGCCGTTGGCCGGCGCCCGGGGCGAATAGATGTGCAGGTCGACGCCTCCCTCGACCGTGAATTTCAGGGCGTTTGAGATCAGGTTCATCAGCACCTGGCGCACGCGCAGGGCGTCCCCCTCGATCCAGACTGGAACCTCGGCGTCGAAACGGATCGTCAGGTCCAGGTTCTTGACCACGGCGACGTCGCGCCAGGCGTTGACGATGTCGGTGACGGCTTCCTCCAGATTGAACGGTTCTGGAACAAGCTCGACCTTGCCCGCCTCGATGCGCGACAGGTCCAGCACGTCGTTGAGCAGTTGCATCAGATTGTCGCCCGACTTGATCATCAGGCGGATCTGCTCGCGCTGGGTGGCGTTGAGGTCGGAGCGGGCCAGGGCGTGGGCCATGCCCAGCAGGCCGTTCATCGGTGTTCGCAGTTCGTGGCTGGTGACGGCGATGAAGGTGGACTTGGCGCGGGTGGCCTCCAGCGCGCGCTCGCGCTCCTCCCGCAGGCCGTGGGTCAGCTGGTCCATGCGCCGGGCGGCCGCGCGGTTCGAGATCATGGTGCTGATGGTGTTGCCCACCAGCAGCAGCAGGCCCCAGCGCGTGGTGTCGGCGGCCAGACCCTGGGCGTCGAAAAAGAAGAACGGAAAGATCCACAGGCTTGCCAGGGGTACGACCGCGCTGACCACGACCAGCGGCCAGGGCTGGTGCCGATAGTTCTGGGTGAAGACGATCTGTCCCACCCAGACGCTGACCGCCGCCAGTTTCAGGATATCGCCGGGCGACAGCCACAGCATCGCCGCCAGCCAGCCCCAGATCAGGTTGATGGGCAAAGCGCACAGGACAAAGCCCATGCGCCGGGCGGGCGTTCCGGCGAATCCCGGCTTGAAGCCGCGCGTGACCAGGCGGGCAAGGCCCTCGGCGACAACCAGAGCCGCCAGCCATGACATCATCATCGCGGGGTTCAGCGCCCGGCCCAGCAGGAAGGCGACGACCACGGCCGAGATCAGGCGCGAGGCCACCAGGCGATGGGTGTCCATCGCCACCTCGTCCAGCCGTTCGTCGGCCCAAGGGGATTGCAGCCAGCGCAAGGAATCATCCTGACCAGGCCGGGGAAGCGGCCCAAGGCTTGAAGATAGCCTGTTAAGCCAAACCAGACCTTGAGTCGGACTGCGACGGATCAGCGCGGGGGCGAGTGGCGGGGCGTTGCAACCGCGCGCTGCCGGGAGGGCGTCAAGACGTTCGCCCTTCGCGCGCGGCGCGTTGCGCCGACCGGCCCCGCCCGGTAGCTTCCATTCTCATAACAAGAAGCCTTCGGGAGAGCGGGTTCGATGCAGGGGTTGATGCAGCACGGGACGTTGACGGTCGACAAGATCATCGACCACGCCGCCCAGTGGCACGGTAAACGCGAAGTCGTCACGCGGTCGGTCGAGGGCCCGATCGTGCGTACGACCTATGGCGCGATCCGCGATCGGGCCCGGCGCGTGTCCAACGCCCTGCTATCCTTGGGGATCAAGCCGGGCGACCGGGTCGCCACCCTGGCCTGGAACACCGGTCGCCACATGGAGACCTGGTATGGGATCATGGGCATCGGCGCCGTCTGCCACACCCTGAACCCTCGCCTGTTCCCCGAGCAGATCGCCTGGATCGCCGACCATGCCGGCGATCGGGTGCTGTTCACCGACCTGACCTTCCTGCCGATCGTGGCGGCGATCCTGCCCAAGGTTCCCAGCATCGAGCATGTGGTCGTCTTCACCGACGGCGCGCACATGCCGGCCTTCGAACCCGCCGGCGAGGCCCCGCATTTCAAGGGCGTCCACTGCTTCGAGACCCTGGTGGACAGTCATGGCTCCGACTGCGCCTGGGGCGGCTTCGACGAAGGCACGGCGGCGGGGCTCTGCTACACCTCGGGCACGACGGGCGACCCCAAGGGGGTGATGTATTCGCACCGCTCCAACTTCCTGCACACCCTGATCACCCTGCAGCCTGACGTGATGGGCCTGTCGCAGCGCGACGTGATCCTGCCGGTGGTGCCGATGTTCCACGCCAACGCCTGGGGCGTGGCGTTCTCGGCGCCGGCGACCGGGGCCAAGATGGTGCTGCCCGGCGCGAAGATGGACGGCGCGTCGATCTACGAACTGCTGGACAGCGAGGGCGTCACCTTCTCGGCGGCCGTGCCGACGGTCTGGCAGATGCTGCTGCAGCATCTGCGCGACAACGACCTGAAACTGCCCGTCCTGAAGAAGGTGGTGATCGGCGGAGCCGCCTGTCCCGAGCACATCATTCGCGCCTTCCAGGAAGACTATGACGTCGAGGTCGTTCATGCCTGGGGCATGACCGAGACCTCGCCGGTGGGGACCCTGTCGGTGATGACCGACGACTTGGCCAGGCTGCCCTATGACGAGCAGATGCCCTATCGCCTGAAACAGGGCCGCCCGCCGCTGGGTGTCGAGCTGAAGCTGACGGACGACGCGGGCCAGCGTCTGCCGCACGACGGCAAGAGCTTCGGCAATCTGAAGATCAAGGGGCCGACCATCGCCGGCGAATATTTCCGCGGCGCGGGCGGCAAGATCCTCGACGACGAGGGGTTCTTCGACACGGGCGACGTGGCCACGATCGACGATCACGGCTTCATGCAGATCACCGACCGGGCCAAGGACGTCGTGAAGTCCGGCGGCGAGTGGATCAGCACCATCGAGATCGAGAACATCGCCATGGGTCATCCCAAGGCGGCGCTGGCGGCGGTGATCGGCGTGCCCCATCCCAAGTGGGACGAACGGCCGATCCTGCTGGTCAAGCTGAAGGAGGGCGAGACCGCCACCAAGGAAGAGTTCCTGGAGTTCCTGCAGGGCAAGATCGCCAAGTGGTGGATGCCTGACGACGTGCTGTTCGTCGACGACATCCCGCTGGGCGCCACCGGCAAGATCGACAAGAAGCTGATCCGCCAGCGCCTGAAGGACTATGTCCTGCCGACCGCCGTGGCCGCCGCGCCGACCCTGGCCGCCGCCGATGGCGGGCAGGCCGCCCGCATCTATGCGCCAGATCCCGTGGAGACGCCGCCCGATGTGGAGGCGATCGCCGCGGGGGAGCTTGAGGCCGGGGAGGTTCATGTCGAAACCGCCCCGGCCGAGATCGAGCCGACCTTCGTCGTCGCGCCTGACGTCCAGGACCTGCCGCCCGCGGAAGACCTGCCGCCGGCCGAGGATCTGGACGACCAGCCCCTGAGGCTGCGCGAGCCCGACACCGCCGCGCCGCCCGTCGCCACGCCCGTGGCCACGGGCGCCGGGGATTTGCCCTTCGCCATGCCGCTGACGCCGCGCGATCAGCGCAAGGCCAGGGCGGCCGCCGCCAGGGTCGGCCAGACCCCCGGATGGGCGCCGCTCTATCTGGACCTGGCCCTGGTCATCGCCCTGGTCCCCGGCCTGCTGGTGGCCGTGGGGGCGCTGGGGGTGAAGTTTGGCCTGCTGGACCTGCCGCTGGGTTACACCCTGATGGCCCAGGACTGGGCGCCGAAGGTGGCCTATCTCAGCGTCGCCACCGGTGTGCTGGGCCTGATCATCGCCCTGATGGTCGGGTTCGGAAAGCTGTGGAAGCGGGTCCTGCTGATCCTGCTGATCACCGCCGCCACCATCGCCGCCATGCTGGGCGTCAACGCCGTGGGTGGCCGGGCGCCGCCCGTGCATGACGTGTCAACCGACTGGAAGACGCCCCTGGGCTTTTCCGACGCGGCCCTGGCGGCGCGCGGGGGCTCGGCCCAGGCGGTCGAGGACGATCCCAGCCTGCCGGTCGGCTCGATGGTCTTCGCCGGCCGCCGTGTCGCCGACGTCAATGCCGAGACCTGCCCGGCGGCGCGTCCGCTGGTCATGGAGCGAAGCCCCGCCGACGCCTATGAGGCGGCCAAGGCGGCGGTGCTGGCCTCGGGCCTGAGCCTGATCACCGACGATCCGATGGACGGACGGCTGGAGGCCACGGGCAGCAGCTACTGGTACGGACTGGTCGATGATCTGGTGGTGCGGGTCCGGCCCGACGCCGCCGGCGCGCGGGTCGACCTGCGCTCGATCAGCCGCGAGGGCGGCGCCGACCTGGGCCGCAACTGTCGGCGGATCGAAGGCCTGCTGACCGCCATCAGGGGTTAGGCGCGCAGCTTGTAGTGGGCGTCCAGGTCCGGCGCGCCGTCGCAGGCCACGCGGCCTTCGCGGACCAGTTGCTGGATGTGGGCCAGCACCGACATGGCGGCGGCCGGGTGGAGGCGCGGGTCCACCGCCGCATAGAGCACCGGCACCATCGCCTTGATCTGCCCGTGGCCAGTGGCCAGGGCGTCTAGGATCTGGGCCTCGCGCGCCCGGCGATGGGCGATATAGGCGTCAATGAAGGGCGTGACCGCGCGGATCGGGGCGCCGTGCGTGGGCCACAGGGTGTCGAAGTTTCGGGCCTTCACCTTGTCCAGGCTGGCGAAATAGTCGCCCATGTCGCCGTCGGGCGGGGTGATGACCGTGGTCGACCAGCCCATGATGTGGTCGCCGCAGAAGAGGGCGTTCTCTTCCTTCAGGCCAAAACAGACGTGGTTGGACGTGTGGCCAGGCGTGGTGATGGCTTCCAGCGTCCAGCCGGGTCCGGACAGGACCTGGCCGTCGACCAGCTCGATATCGGGCCTGAAGCGGCCGTCGGCGCCTTCCTCGAGCCCGGCGCCCTCTGGTCCTTTTGAGGCTTCGCCATGGTCGGACGGCGCGGCGCGGCCATAGATCGTGGCGCCGGTCAGGTCGGCCAGGGGGCGGGCGAGGGGAGAGTGGTCCAGGTGATGGTGGGTGACCAGGATATGGGTCACGCGCTCGCCCTTGAGCGGCGCCAGCAGGGCGTCGAGATGTTCGGGGATCTCGGGGCCGGGATCGATCACCGCCACCTCGCCCGAGCCGACGATATAGACCCCGGTGCCGGTAAAGGTGAACGGCCCCGGATTACGGGCGATCACCCGCCGTATCAGCGGCGAAACCTGATCGCAGCGGCCGTACTCGAACTCGATCTCACGAATATAGGGGATCATCGCTGTCTCCGGCGCCGGTCTTGCGGTTGAGCCCTCAAGTAACCCTTGGAGGACGAGCCATGGTGGCGGACGCGGCGATTTTTGTCTCAAAACGGCTTCAGCGCGCGGCCTTCGCCGTGCTGTGTCTCGTGATGGCCCAGTTCGTCCTGGCCAGCTGCGAGGCTGAACAGTCACCCATGGCCGCGCGGGTTCAGCTCTAGCCACTCTTCTATATGGCGCAGCTTGCGCGCGCCCGTGCGTCGCGTCAGCCGGGCAGGACGCCCGACAGATCGTAACCCGCCGCCGCGCCCTGGCGAACCAGGGTCTCGCGGTCGCTCGCGCCGGAAAGCGCCTGACCGATCGACCAGGTGACGATCGAACGCGTCCCGGAGCGACAGAAGGCCAGCACAGGGCCGCCGGCGGCGTCCACGGCGCGCTGGACGGCCTCGACCTGGTCGGGACCCGGCCCGCCCCGCACCGGGATGTGGACATAGTCCATGCCCGCCGCGCGGGCCGCCGCCTCGATCACGGCGCTGGAGGGCTGGCTGGGGTCTTCGCCGTCGGGCCGGTTGTTGATGACCAGAACGAATCCCTCATCCGCCGCCCGGGCGATATCGGCTTCCGTGACCTGCGGGCTGACGGAAAGGGATTCTGTGACGCGTCGGAAGTCGCTCATGGGTGCTCGCTCAACTGGCTGACCAGCCCGCCGCGGAAACGCGCGGCCGGCGCGGCATCATCACGAGAGCCGGGCGCCGTGGCAACGGGCATTGGAGCCCGAACGTGCCCTCGAAACGATCATTAGCCGAAATCGATATCCGGTAATTGACGAATAGAGGGGTGGAAAACACCGATATTTCGGCAGATATCTGGAATGTGTTTCTGTATTGTCAAGATTGGCGAGGTGGATTTTGCCGCCCTCTACAACCTTGGGATAGCAATGTTCATTGAGCGATGACCGGTTGAATTTATCCATCAAACCAAGCTTTTAGGGGAGACTTGGCCTGCGGCTCAGCTTGGTGCGTCGAATGGTCCGACCGTCTTTGGCAAAAATGGGGCCCCCGTGTTGCGTTTATGCGACAGCGTTGAGCGATGTGGGTTACCGGCTTGTAATGACAATTGACCCAAAACTGTCATGGCTCCTAACGTCCCCGCCAACCGGGGAAATGTTTTCCGGGACACCAGTAATCTCGTGGTGCACTTGGCGCGGATTTCCGCGCACGCCGGACGAAACGTTTCTTCAGGGGCCAGTCCGGCCGTAGCGCTGCACCATGCTAGAGGGGATATGATGAACATGAACTCCACGAAGGGTAGCGTTCGCGCACGTCTGTTGACGTCGACGCTGCTGGCAGGTCTCGCGTCGATCGCGACGCCGCTGGCCATCACGGCCGTCGCCACCGCCATTCCGACCATCGCCAGCGCCCAACAGACCGGCGCCCTGCGCGTCGCCGTCACCGGCGCCAATGGCGCGCCCCTGTCGGGCGCCACCGTGGTCGTGCGTTCGCCCGACAGCCTGGTGTCCAAGTCCGCCGTGACCGGCACTGACGGTCGCGCCCGCCTGGCCGGCCTGGACCCGTCGACCAACTATTCGGTCACCGTTACGGCCTCCGGCTTCAACGACTACACCGCCAGCAACGTCGCCGTTGTCAGCGGCAAGGACCTCAGCGTCGGTTACGCCCTGGCCGCCGTCGCTGATGCGAACGCCGTCGAAGAAGTCATCGTGACCGGCGTCTCGCTGGCCGCCGTGGACGTCACCTCGGCGACCGTCGGCACCACCCTGACCCTGGACGTCGTGGAATCGCTCCCGACCGGCCGTAACTACCAGAGCTACCTGCAACTGGTTCCGGGCGTGAAGCCCTCGACCGGCGGTAACCCCTCGTCGCGTTCGGGCATCAACTACTCCGACGTCGGCGGCACCACCGGCGCCTCGACCGACAACGTCTACTATCTGGACGGCGTTGACGTCACCGACCCGCAAGCCGGCACCTTCGGCGCCAACTTCAACTCGGAAATCATCCAGGAACAACAAGTGATCGTCGGCGGCGTGCCGGTCGAATACGCTGGTGGTTCGGGCCTGGTTTCGCGCGTTGTCACCAAGTCGGGCTCCAACGAGTGGCACGGTTCGGTCAACTACTACCTGCAGAACGACAGCCTGGTCTCCAAGGACAAGCACGCCACGTCGGGCGGCTTCAAGACCTATGACACCGCCTTCACCCTGGGCGGCCCGGTCATCAAGGACCGCCTCTGGGTCTTCGGTTCGTACCAGAAGAAAAACCGCGAAGATGAAGTCCTTGACCCGACGACCGGCGCTGTCCGCCGTACGGTCGAGCGCGACGACAAGTACGCGTTCTTCAAGGCCACCTGGCAGGCCACCGACAACGACCGTCTGACCGCCACGTTCTTCAACGACCCGGTCGAACTCACCGGTTCGTCGCTGTCGACCGTGCTGAACAACCGCGACCGCACGACCAAGCAGGGCGGCGACAACTACAAGATCGAGTACGCCCGCACCTGGGGCGACCTGCAGACCAACGCTTACTACTACAACCACAAGGGCGAGTTCACCCAGAACGCCGCTGTCCAGACCGTTCGCGACAACGTCACCTTCCAGAGCAACGCCGGCGCCACGCTCGCGCAGCGCCAGCTGGGTGGTTTCGGTTCGAACCTGGAACAGCATCGTGACCGTGAAGAGTACGGCCTGACCGCCGAGTACTATCTGGACACGTCGTTCGGCAGCCACACCTTCAAGGCCGGCTACACCAACTCGACCAACACCTATGAAGAAAACGGCACCGTCCCGGGCGGCGCGACCTACGCCTCGCTGGCCTCGGTCTATGCCGGCAAGTCCTATGCCGACTACACCGGTCTGGCCCAGGGCGGCGTTGCTCCTCCGGCCGTGACGGCCCGTTCGATCGTGCAGGCGGATAACCCCCGCGTTATCGCCGCGATCAACGCCAACGCCACGGCTCGCGCCGCCGTTGACACCAATGCCGACGGCACCGTGTCGGTTGCGGAACTGAACGCCTACAAGTTCACCAGCACCGCGGGTAACCCCTACGGCAACGTCAACGTTTATCGCGCCCTGCGCACGGTCAGCGCGCCTTACTCGGTGAAGAGCGAAGGCCAGACCCTGTACGCCCAGGACACCTGGACCTGGAACCAACTGACCATCGGCGCCGGCGTTCGCGCCGAGAAGTGGGAACACTTCGCGTCCGACGGTTCGAAGTCGGCGACCTTCGACTGGGAAATCGCTCCCCGCGTGAACGTCGTTTACGACCTGTTCGGCAACGGCCGCAGCAAGCTGTTCGCCTTCGCCGGCCGTTATTACGATCCCGTTCGTAACAACATGTCGGACTTCGCCGGCGCCCTGACCGGCCCCGTCGACGAAGAGCAGGTGTTCATCGGCGGCCAGTGGGTCACCTTCCGCACCCGCGGTGGCGCGACCACGCCTGACGCCCTGTTCGCACCGAGCACGAAGACCCCGTACACGAACGAGTTCATGATCGGTGGCTCCACCACCTTCGGTTCGAGCATCGGCGTGTCGGCCACGATCACGCACCGCGAGACCCGTGACATCCTCGAAGACTTCGACCTGGCGCTGTACTCGGATCCGACCCTGACGGTGGCCACCGCTCCCGAGGGCTACGCCGCTCCGGGTTCGGCGTTCTACCTGCCGTATTCGTACTTCGGCTACACCAGCAAGCCGAACGCGAACTACGTCCTGGGCACCCTGCCGGGTGGCGAGCGTAACTACACGGGCTTCGAATTCACCGTCACCAAGTTCAAGACCACGAACTGGCAAGGTCAGGCTTCGTACACCCACAACAAGGCCGAGGGTAACACCAACTCGGACAGCAACGCCGACTTCCAGGGCGACTGGGTTGCGCTCGATCCGCGCGCCCCGAACGTCTACGGAAAGCAGCCGGGCAACATCAAGCACCAGTTCAAGGCTTATGGCTCGTATGACTTCGACTTCGGTCTGCAAGCCAGCGGCGTGTTCAACTGGAACAGCGGCACCCTCTACACGCCGTCGCAGCTGATCAGCCAACGTTACTTCGCGCCGATGGACAATGCCTACGCTTGGGGTGGTGTCACCGACACGTACCTGCAGGCCGGCAAGGTCGGTAGCGAAACGGCTCCGTCGTACTACACCTTCGACATGCGTCTGAAGTATGTGCGCGACCTGCCGATCGGTAAGGCCGAGTTCTTCCTCGACGTCTTCAACGTGCTGAACAAGCAATCGGCAACCGACGAGATGAAGCTGGAAGCCGGCGACGGCATCTACAAGTTTGGCCAAGCTAACAACTGGGTCCAACCGCGTCGTGCTTACCTCGGCGTCCGTTACGCCTTCTAATCGAAGCTCTACTCTTCGATGACTTTGGGAATGCCGGCGCGAAAGCGCCGGCATTTTCTTTTTGTCGGTTCCTCGACCAGAATTGGCGACGGTCTTCAAAAAGAGGCCTGGCCGTTTTTCTTGGGGCCGCTCTCATGGGCGGGTTCATCCGCCAAGATCGACGGCCATGCGCCTGGCCACGGGGGCTGGCCGACCTGACGGCGCCGCATGTTGATCCTGGGGTCTCGCGCCGTCCTGGCGGCGTCGGGACGCCCCGGATCGCCGCCGACGATCTGGATACCAATCTCCGCCGTCGGGCCGACCACGGCGCGCGCCTGTGGACGCAGAGGGCCAAGTATGGGGCCTTCATGGGCCGCTCGAGCTAGCGCCGTGTCGTGCTGAAGGCGCTCCCGAACGGCAAGTCGCCGATGCCTGGCGGAGCGCCGGCAGCAGGATCCGGCGACGCTGAAACGGGATTTTGCCCCGGAGGGGCAGCGCCGCCTTCACAGCAGGTCCTGCGGCGTCCTTCGCCGATCAAGACAGCCCACGAAAAAGGGCCGTCCAGCGATGCCGGGCGGCCCTCGTTCCGTCTCTGGTCGACGATCGCCTACCGGACCGGCGTGTCGGCCAGCACCGAGGCGCCGCCCGGCGCGGCGCGCAGCCGGGCCGTGGCCAGTTCGTCGAGAATGGCCTGCGAGCGCGGATCGCCCAGGATCCAGGCCGAGGCCGCCAGGGTGCGCATCGAGGTCGAACTGATGCCCAGGGCGTGCTCCAGGGCCTCGAACGGCGACTTGCCGCCGTCCATGCGCTTGAGGCGCACGTCGCCCGTCAGATTGGCCAGGCTCTTGGCCTTGTCGACCGCCTGATAGAAGCCGCCCAGCTCGTCGACCAGGCCCAGTTGCTTGGCCTGCTCGCCGGTCCAGACCCGGCCCTTGGCGATCTCGCGCACGCGCTCCGGCGGCAGCTTGCGGCCCTCGGCGACGCGGGTGATGAAGCCGGCATAGATCCGGTCCATCCAGCCGGCGAACTTGGCGCGCTGTTCGTTGGTGAAGCCGTCGCCCGAACCGAAGGCTCCGGCATAGTCGCCGCCCACATGCACCTCGCGGGTGTCGACGCCGAAGCGTGACAGGGCCTCGCCAATCGCGAACTTGCCGCCATAGACGCCGATCGAGCCGGTCAGGGTGGTGGGCTCGGCGATGATCGACGAGGCCGCGCTGCTGATCCAGTAGCCGCCCGAGGCGGCGTAGGTGCCCATGCTGACCACCACCGGCTTGCCCGCGGCCTTGGCGGCCTTCACGGCGGCCAGGATCTGTTCCGACGCGGTGTCGGAGCCGCCGGGGGAGGAGACGCGGAAGACGATGGCCTTGACGTCCTTGTCGGCCGCGGCGTCGTACAGCGCCTTGGCCACGTCGTCGGAATAGACGGTGGAGTCGCCGCCGAAGGGCGAGGCCGAGCCGCTGGTTCCGGTGACGATCGGACCCTCGGCGCCGATCACGGCGATGGCCGGTCCGGTCTTGGACGCCGGCCGCTTGGAGCGCGTGGCGTAGTCGTCGAAATCGATCAGCTTGGCGCCCTTGCCGGCGCGCGACAGGGCCAGGGTCTGGATATCGTTGACCTGGCCGACCCGGTCGATCAGGCCCTTGGCCTGGGCTTCCTGGGCGCTGTAGGGGCCGGCCTCGAGGTCGCGGATCAGGACGGCGGGGTCCTTCATGCGGTCGGCGGCGGCCGTGGTCAGGGCGGTGCGGTAGACCGAGCCCATCCATGACAGCGACGACTCGCGGTGCGCCGGCGTGTAGTCGCTATAGAGGTAGGGATTGACCGCGTTCTTGTACTCGTAGCGCTGCTCATAGTCGGCCTTGACGCCGTACTTGTCGAAGAAGCGCTTGAAGAACATCGCCTCGCTGGCCACGCCGACGGCCTGGAAGCTGCTGTCTGGCTGCATCCAGTACTCGCTGGACGCCGCGCCCAGCATGTAGGTCGAGGTCACCATGCCCGAGGGATAGAGCCCCTGGCTGTGGGCGTAGATCGGCTTCTTGCCGACCGAGCGGAAGTGCTTGAAGGCCAGGCGCAGTTCGTCGGCGGTGGCCGGCGCCATGCCGCCCTCGGGCAGGCGAACCAGCAGGGCCTTGACCTTGTCGTCGCCCTCGGCGCGCCGCAGGGTTTCGATCACCGACATGACGGAGCCGCCGCCGCCCCCGAACGCCGCGAACGGGTTCTGGCTTGTCTGGTCGGTCAGGCCGCCGCGCAGGTCGAGATGCAGCACGGAATGGGCGGGAACCGGCGCCGGGCGCGCGGCGCCGGCGGCCATCACGATCAGCAGGAAGGGGACGCCGACCACGAACAACACCAGGCCGACGAACACGCCCGCCACGGTCAGGAAGAACTGCTTCATCGAAGATCCCGTCACCAATTCAGGCGCAAGCTAACGGCTGTCGCGTCGCCGTACAAATGAACAGCGTGCAACCCGACCGCGTTGAACGCGAATCTGTTGGAAACAAAGGGATTTATAAACGGGAGAAGATGGTCGGAGTGGCAGGATTTGAACCTGCGACCCCTGCGTCCCGAACGCAGTGCTCTACCAGACTGAGCCACACTCCGACTTGGAGGGCGGCTTATAGAGGCGGGATCGCCCCCTCGCAAGGGTCAATTGTGGCGCTCGAAAAAGAAGTTGAAAGCGCCGTTGCATCCATCCGACTCCTGCGCTATCTCCACCGCCTCGCCGAGCCCTACAGGGTTTCGCCGTTCCTGCTGGGGAATGGTGTAATGGTAACACAGCGGTTTTTGGTACCGTCGTTCTAGGTTCGAGTCCTAGTTCCCCAGCCACTTCCCCATCACGTCAAACGCATCGCGGCCTCCGCCGCCTTGCGCTGTCGCGAGCGTCGCGGGCGCCGGCGTCGGCCTGCCCGCAAAGCGCGCATGTATCGATTCTCAATGTCGAAAGTTGAGTCACTGGTCTAGCCCAGAGCTTGGCTCGAACTCTGTTACATTTGAGCCAAGCGTGGCCTTCATGGGGGTGGTCGTGATCGCGATTTACCGACCATCGATCTTTATTTCGCGGCCCGGAACAGAAAAGGCCGTCTGAATAAGCGATCTCGACCGCCGTTTGATCCAATCACTACTTGTATTCCAACGTAGGGGGTGTATTTCCAAATCAAAGCCTGATTGGAGACGTCATCGTGGAAGACAAAGCCTCGCTCATCGAGTTGACTGCGGAAATCGTGGCCAACTATGTCGCGAATAACATCACGCCGGTATCCGATCTTCCGGCTCTGATTCGCGCCACGCATGACGCCCTTGCTGGTATTGGTTCGCCGGAAGCTCCGGTTGTTGAGGCCGTTACGAAGGCTACTTCGGCGCAGATTCGCAAGAGCATCACGCCGGACGCCCTGATCAGCTTCGAGGACGGCAAGCCCTACAAGACGCTGAAGCGCCACCTGACCACGCACGGCATGACCGTCGCCGAATACAAGGCCAAGTGGGGCCTGCCCAACGACTACCCCACCACCGCGCCGGCCTATAGCGAAGCCCGCTCGGCCATGGCCAAGGCCCTGGGCCTGGGTCAGGGCGGCCGCAAGGCCAAGAGCCCCGCCAAGGCGCCCCGCGCCCGCAAGGCCTAGGTCTTTCGACATATACTGAAGAGGGGCTGGCCGAGAGGCCGGCCCTTTTTTGTTGCGCGTTGTCTGGCTACCTGGCCGCCGAAGACGGCCCAAAGCGCTCGCGGGAGCGCGTCTAGGCCGTGGCCCGGTCTTCTTCCGGCGCGGGCTGCGCGAAGATCCGCGTCATGGTCTCGACAAGTTTCGCCACTTCGATCGGCTTGGGGATCAGGCCGTCCATGCCCGCATCGGCATAGAGTGTTCGCTCGTGGGTCAGCACGCTGGCCGTCACGGCGATGATCGGCGTGCGGGGGCGACCCGTTTGGCGCTCGCGCTCGCGGATCACCCGGCTGGCCTCGATGCCGTCCATGCCCGGCATGTGGATGTCCATCAGGATGGCGTCCCAGTGGTCAAGCTCCCACATGGCCACAGCTTCGCGACCATCGACGGCGGACTGTCCATTGACGCCCAGATGGCCCAGCAGGGTCAGCAGAACGGTGCGGTTGGTGTCGTTGTCGTCGACGACCAGGATCCGGGGCGGAGTCTCGTCGTCGTAGGCGGCCGCGGGAAGGCTGGCTGGCGCGCTGGCGACCGCCTCGACCTCGGGCATGGCGGTGGAGAACCTGAAGCGCGTGCCGCCGCCGGGGAGGGAGGCAAAGTCGATTGCGCCGCCCATCAGCCCCACCAGCTCCTTGCAGATCGCCAGACCCAGCCCAGCGCCGCCGGCGCGACGGGTGCTGGAGCTGTCCAGCTGGGCGAATTTGCCAAAGACCAGGTCGCGATGGCTTTCGGGGATTCCGACACCGCTGTCTTCGATGCAAAAGGTCACGGTGTCGGCGTCGCCGGCGACCGCCACCCGCACTTCGCCGCTGTCGGTGAACTTGATGGCGTTGGAGATCAGGTTGCTCAGCACCTGACGCAGGCGCTCGGCGTCGCCCAGGCGCCAGCCTCGGGCCGTCGGCGTGATGTCCAGTGAGAAGTCCAGGCCCTTTTCCCGCGCCAGGCCGCCATAGAGTTGCCGCAGGGCCTCCAGCACGCCGTCCAGCGCGAACGGCGCGGGGATGATCTCCATCCGGCCCGCTTCGATGCGCGAAATGTCGAGAATGGCGTTGATCACGCCCAGCAAGGACTGGCCCGAGTTGGTGATGGTGCCCAGGCGGCGGCGCTGTTCCGGGTCGAGCGCGCCGGCTTCCATGATCTGGGCCATGCCCAGGACGCCGTTCAGCGGGGTGCGGATCTCGTGGCTCATGGTGGCCAGGAAGTCGGTCTTGGCGCGGTTGGCGCTCTGTGCGGCGATCGCCAGGGCCTCGGCCTTGGCCTGCAACCGCCGGTTCTCGTTCAGCTCCCGCTGAAGGTCGGCGTTCAGGGCGTCGCTGGCGAGGCGGGCGCGAACTTCCCGACTGACCGCGCCGCGCATCAGGCTGGACATGCCGATCGCGGCGAACGTGCCGGCCAGGCCCACGAACACATATTGATTGACCAGGTCGCCGGGGGCTTCGCGCGCCATCCAGATCAGGCCGGCCACCGAGAGGCTGACGCTGAGAAAGGCCACGCGGCGGGTGGGGGACGAGGTGCCGAACACCAGGGCCATCAGCACGAAATAGACGAGCTTTTGCGGCTCGAAATGGATGCTCAGATAGATCGTGACATTGGCCAGGAAGATGAGGTTCATGCCCAGCACCAGCGCTTCCAGGCGCCGGGGGCTGACCCCGGGCTTGGCCAGGATGCGCCACGCGGTCGGTCCGTAGATCGCCCCGACCACCGACAGTCCACCGATGATGATCAGATTGACGCCGGTCTCAAAGAACGGGTGCGACAGGCTGATGAGGCAATAGTAGATACCCGAGGCGATCAGATAGCCGCGCGCGATCGGCACGTAGGCCTGTATCAGGGCTGTGCCGCCAGATCTCGATTCTGGATGGATCGGCGAAGCCAAGCCGTACCCCTGATTCTATCTGTTCCTATCCGTCCTGAGGTTTAGCGGAACAATAGTTAAATCCGCTTGCAGGCCTGACGGCAAACTACTCAGATCGAGGGTCTAGACTCCGCTCAGCGCTAATCCTGGCGCATCTGGATTTCGGGCTCCGCCGCCGTTCAGAGGGCGCTGCATCCACACCAGATCGACCCATCGGCCAAATTTGAAGCCCATTGCGGGGAAAACCCCCTGCTTTTCGAAGCCCATCGCCGCGTGCAGGCCGATCGAGGGGGCATTTCCACTGTCGCCGATCACCGCGACCATCTGACGCAGGCCCAGGGCTTCGCATTGCGCGATCAGGGCGCCCAGCAGGGCCTTGCCGACGCCCTTGCCCACGGTGTCGGGCGAGACATAGACGCTGTCCTCGACCGTGTAGCGATAGGCCGCGCGCAGGCGGAACGGGCCGGCATAGGCATAGCCCAGCACAACGCCGTCCTGCTCGGCGACCAGATAGGGCAGGCCGCGCTCCAGGAACGCGGCGCGGCGGCGGGCCATCTCATCCCGCGCCGGCGGGTCTTCCTCGAACGTGCCCAGGCCGTTCAGGACGTTCCAGCCATAGATCTCGGTGATGGCCGGCACGTCGGCGTCGGTGGAGGGGCGGATGGTGAGCAAGGTCAGGCCTCCCAGCCCTTTTCGACGGCCCAGACCGCGAAGGCGTAGTCCAGGGCGATCTCCTTGAGGAAGTCGAACCGGCCCGAGGCTCCGCCATGGCCGGCGTCCATGTTGATCTTCAAGAGGACGGGCCGGCCGCTGGTGCTGGCCGGCCGCAGCTTGGCCACCCACTTCTCGGGCTCCCAGTAGGTGACGCGCGGGTCCGACAGACCACCCGTGGCCAGCACCGCCGGATAGGGCTTGGCCTCGACATTGTCATAGGGGCTGTAGCTGGCGATGTAGTCATAGGCCGCCGCGTCCTCCAGCGGATTGCCCCATTCGGGCCATTCGGGCGGGGTCAGCGGCAGGGTGACGTCGCTCATGGTGTTGACCACGTCGACGAACGGCACCGCCGCGATGATCCCGGCGAACAGGTCGGGCCGCATGTTGGTGATCGCCCCCATCAGCAGACCGCCGGCCGAGCCGCCATAGGCCACCGTGTTGGCGGGCTTGCCATAGCCCGCCCCATGCAGGTGCTCGGCGCAGGCGATGAAGTCGGTGAAGGTGTTCTTCTTCTTGTCTTTCTTGCCGTCCAGGAACCAGCTCCAGCCCTTTTCCGAGCCGCCGCGCGGGCAGGCCGTGGCCCAGATCCAGCCGCGGTCGACCAGGCTGAAATTGCGGATCGAGAAGCTGGCCTCCATCGAGACGCCGTAGCTGCCGTAGCCGTAGAGGAGGAGCGGGGCCGAGCCGTCCAGCTTGGTCCCCTTCTTCATCAGGATGAAGATCGGCACTTCGGCGCCATCCGACGCCCTGGCGTTGAGGCGGCGGGTTTCGTACTGGCTGGGATCGTGGCCCGAGGGGATTTCCTGGGTCTTGCGCAGGGTCCGCTCGCGCGTCGCCATGTCATAGTCGAACCACTGCCGGGGCGTGGTCATCGAGTTGTAGACGAAGCGCACCGTAGCGGTGTCGTACTCGTAGCCGCCCTCGAGGCTGAGGGCGTAGGCGGCCTCGTCGAAGTCGACGACGTGCTCTTGGCCCGCTTTCGCCGTGATGACGATGCGGTTGACCGCGTCCACCTTTTCCAGCCGCGCGAAGTGGTTCTTGAAGGCGATCATGCCCACGATCAGCCGGCCTGGGTGGTGGGCGATCCAGTCTTTCCACTGGGCCTTGCCGGGCGTGGCCTCGGGCGCGGTGACCAGCTTCCAGTCGACGGCGCCGTCGGCGTTGGTGCGGATCACGAAGTGGTCGTTCCAGTGGTCCAGCTCGTAGCGCAGGCCGACCTGGCGCGGCTCGACGACCACCGGCTTTGCTGTCGGGTCGCTGGCCGGGATCAGCAGGGTCTCGCTGGTCTCCTGGTTGCCGCAGCTGATGACGATGAACTTCTCGGACGACACCGTGCCGACGCCGATGAAGAAGCCTTCGTCGGGTTCGTCATAGATCAGCACGTCGTCCTTTGCCCCGCCGCGCGCCGGACGACGATAGATCTTGGCCGGGCGGCCATTGTCGTCGCGGAACGTCCAGAACAGCCACTGGCTGTCGGGCGAGAAACAGAAGTCGCCGGTGCTGCTCTCAACGGGGCTGTCCAGCACCTTGCCGGTGGCCAAGTCTTTGACGTGGATGCGGTAGACTTCCGAGCCCTGCTCATCGACCGCAAAGGCGTAGAGCGCGTGATCCGGCGAATGGCTGGCCCCGCCGACCTGGTAGAAGGCCTTGCCTTTGGATTCGGTCTCTTCGTTCAGCAGGATCTGCTCGGGGCCAAAGGACCTGTACTCACCAGCCATAGGTCCGCCCGGGATCGGGTTCTTGCCGGCGGGGGTCTCGTACAGCGTTCTGGCCTTGCGGGCGTGGATCGGGTGCTGCGCGCCGGTCTCGAAGCGGGTGTAGTATTCCCACGCGCCGTCGGGTGCCGGGACGGAGGCGTCATCCTGCTTGATGCGGCCCTTCATCTCCTCGAACATCGCCGTCTGCAGCGCCTCGGTCGAGGCCAGCATGGCCTTGGTGTAGGCGTTCTCGGCGGTCAGGTGTTCCTTGACGTCGGCCTTGATCAGCGACGGGTCGCGCAGGACCTTCTGCCAGTTGTCGTCCTTCATCCACGCATAGTCGTCGGTCCGCACGCGGCCCAGCTGCTCGATGCGCTTGGGCACCTTCTTGGCGATGGGCGGGACGGGGCGAGCGGCTTTGGATGCGGACATGGAGATCCCGGGAATGAAAACTGGACTGGAAGTAAGCACGGCGGCCGCGCTCGTCATCATCTGACGTCGGTTCATGATGCTTATTTCCCCCACCAACTCGTAAACGATCTCTGCGTCAGATCGCCAGCTTGCGGGCCATGCCCCGTCTGGTCAAACTGATCTGGCGAAGCGCGCCGATGTGCGCCGAGCGGGGGTAGTAAAAGAGTAGGGGCGACGATGGTTTACGACCTGTCCGTCGATCTGATCCAGGCGACGGTCCAGCTTGAGCAGCCGCTCAAGGACGGCTCGCGAACGGTCGGCACCGGCTTCCTGATCGCCGACACCGACCCTGACGGCAAGCCCCGCACCATCCTGATCACCGCCGCTCACGTTTTCGACCGCATGCCGTCATTCTCGGCCAAGATCGGCTACCGCATCCAGGCCAGTGACGGCGTCTGGCGCTACAACCCCCAGACCCTCAAGATCCGCGACGGCGACCATCCCCTGTGGGTCAAGCACGCGGGCCGCGATGTCGCCGCCCTCGTGGTCGAGGCGCCGCCGGAATTCGCCAAGGCGGCCATCCCGCTGGCCTGGCTGGCCAAGGACGACACCTTCAGCCAGTACAAGCTGGGTCCCGGCGACGAGATGATGGCCCTGGGCTTTCCACGCGGCCTGTCGGCCAATCCGGCCGGCTTTCCCATTCTGCGGTCGGGTCGCGTGGCTTCATATCCGCTGGCCCCGGCCACGGCCTTTCCGACCTTCCTGATGGATTTCTCGGTGTTCCCCGGCAATTCGGGCGGCCCGGTATTCATGGCCGAAGGCGCCCGCCGTCGGCCGGGCGCGACCGAAAGCCAGGAAGTGCAGTTCATCGCCGGCATCCTGACCCAGCAGGTCGAACTGTCCGGCGAGCGGCTGGAAATCGGCATCGTCACCCACGCCAAATATATCCGCGAGACCATCGGTCTGCTCGACAGGCCGTCGACCCTGACCGTGGCTGCGAAGTCCACCGGGATCGAACCGATGGTCCAGGGCGCGACAGCCGCCTCGGCCGCGGTCTCGGCCGCCGCCATGGGCGTGGGGCGCTAGAAAGGCCGGGAACCTTCCCGTCGACGAACCCGTTCTTGTGGGGACATTCACCCAACAGGAGCACAGCCATGAGCACCAATCGTGTTGAAGGCGCTATCGACAAGGGCGTCGGCGCTACCAAGGAAGCCGTTGGCAAGGCCACTGGCAACGAACGCCTCGAAGCCGAGGGCATGGCCCAGAAGGCCAAGGGCGACGTCCAGAACAAGGTCGGCCAGGCGCAGGACGCCATCGGCAACGCCATCAAGAAGTAAGGTCGGGTTCCGACCTGACTGACGAGCGGCCCCGGGAGCGATCCCGGGGCCGTTTTTCGTTCGCGGTGTGGGGTTGATTACGCCGGAGGTAATGGCGCGTCGGCCAGGCTCGACCTAGCCTGCGCTGATGACCACCACCGTCCCCACCATCGGCGAGCGGCTGCGCGACTGGCGCCAGAAGCGTCGGCTCAGCCAGTTGGACCTCGCCTGCGAGGCCGAGATCTCGACCCGGCACCTGTCGTTCCTGGAGACCGGTCGCGCCGCGCCCAGTCGCGATATGGTGTTGCGTCTGGCCGAGGGATTGGGTGTGCCGCTGCGCGAGCGCAACGCCTTGTTGCTGGCCGCGGGCTTCGCGCCGGTCTTTCCCGAGCGGTCTCTGGACGATCCGGGGCTTGAGGCCGCGAAGGTCGCCATCGACGCGCTGCTGGAAGCCCACATGCCGTTCCCGGCCCTGGCCATCGATCGGCGCTGGACCCTGCTGACCCACAACGCGTCGGTGGGGCTGTTGATGGACGGTGTCGATCCCAAGCTGCTGCAAGGACCCGTCAATGTGCTGCGGCTGAGCCTGCATCCGGATGGCGTCGCGCCCCGCATCGCCAATCTGGCCGAACTGCGCGGCCACATCCTGTCGCGCCTGCGCCGGGAACTGGCCGACACGGGGGATGCGGGGCTGGCCGACCTGATCCGGGAACTGTCGGCCTATCCCGGCGGCGAGGCCCATCCGCGGGGCGGCGAGGGCATGATCGCCACGCCGCTGAGGCTGATGACGCCGCAGGGCGAGCTGTCGTTCCTGACCACCACCATGACCTTCAGCGGACCGCTGGACGTCACGGTGTCGGAGCTGACGATCGAGACCTTCCTGCCCTCCGACCCCGCCACGGCCGCCGCACTGCATGCGATGCGCCAGGGCTAGAAGGCCGCAGTCATTGACCTAGTCCGCATGCTCATAGGTCGCGGCATAGTCGACCGGAAAGCTCACCGAGCGGGCGATGAAGCAGACCTTGTGGATCTCGTGGTGGATCGCCTCGGCCCGCGCGAGATCCGCGCCCTGCTCGACAATGATATGGGGTTTCAACGTGGCGCGAAGGAAGCGGCCGGCCCCGTCTGGCGTGCTCTCGCCGACCCCGACCGGCGCATCACGATAGCCGCGCACGACGATCCCCGCGCTGGACGCCAGATGCAGATACCAAAGCATGTGGCAGGCGCTGAGCGAAGACAGCAACAGGTCCTCGGGATTGTGCAGGGTTGGGTCGCCGCCCAGCAACGGGTCGTTGGAACAGGCGACCACCGGCTTGCCCGGGGTGCGGATTTCCCAGGTGCGGTCGTAGCCGCGATAGGTTCGGGTGCCCTGGCCACGGTCGCCGGTCCATTCGACGAGGCTGGTGTAGTCGTGCTGCTGGGTCATGGTTCAGCGCTCCCTCGGCGGGACGGCCTTGAGCCGCGCGGTCATGGCGGCGATCTCGCCACCGCTCCAGCGGGAATGCCTGCGCGATTCGCTGGCCGGATGAAAGCCAAGGCCCAGCGACAGCGTCGGCGCGCGGTAGGCGTGTTTAGGCCGGACAGGGCGCGGCGACAGGCCGCCGCCGCAGGTCGGGCAAACATTCTCGAGGACGCGGTTGGCGCAGTCCGAGCAGTAGGTGCATTCGTAACTGCAGATCAGGGCGTCCCCGGAGTCCGGTGGCAGATCCCGATCACAGAGTTCGCAGTTGGGACGCAGTTCGAGCATGAAAAATCCCCTGGCGGCGGCCCCGCCCGATATCGCGGGCGGCCGCCAGGGGAAATGACGTTTAAGCCTCGATTTCGGCCAAGCTCAGGGTCAGCCGTAGATGATCGAGATGGTCTCGGCCACGCAGGCGGGGCGCTCTTCGCCTTCGATCTCGATGGTGCATTCGTTCTTCATCTGCAGGCCGCCGGACTTGGCCTCGGCGCTCAGCAGCTTCTGACGCATGCGCACGCGCTTGCCGACCCGGACCATGCCGGTGAAGCGGACCTTGTCGCAGCCATAGTTGATGCCGCGCGTCACGCCTGTGACCCGCAGAATGCCGGCGCCCAGCAGCGGGATCAGCGACAGGGTCAGATAGCCGTGAGCGATGGGGCCGCCGATCTCCTTGGTGGCGCGCTCGACATCGACATGGATCCACTGGTGGTCGCCGGTGGCTTCGGCGAACTGGTTGACCCGCTCCTGGCTGATCTCGACCCAGTCCGAAACACCGATTTCCTGGCCGACCAGGCTGGCGATATCCGCATAGGCGACTTCACGCATCGCTTGCTCCCTTCAAACAGTTGTTTTGAAAGTCGTAGCGGCCCGCGCGGCGGCTGTCACGCGTCGAGCGCGACCTGCGCGGTTTGCGGCAACAGGCTGACAGCCTCATCCAGCAACTTGCGCCACGCCTCGCCCCGTCCGCGCGCCTCGACATAGGCCTCGCGCAGGGCGAAGGGATCGTCGGCCGAGAGGGCGTGGATCAGTTGCGTGGCCTGGACGCGATCCTTGAGGCCCTTCTCCGGATTGACCTTGCGGTCGCGGCTGACGATCAGCTTGTGAACGGCATACCGCGCGGGAGCCGGCGTGTTCACGAGGACGCCGCCGCCATACAGCACTGCCGTCTCGACAGGGTCACGCAGCAGGAAGTCCATATAGGGCAGGGGCACGGCGTTACTGCCCAGGGTGGGCAGATAGGATGGCGCGTCCCGCGGAGCCCCGCGATTGGTGGTCAGGACATCGACCCGATAGCGTTCGCCCAGCGAGTAGCTGGTCGTCTTCCTGGCGTCGAACGCATAGCTGACCGGCGCGAAGCGCGGATCAAGGTCGCGCAACAGTTCCAGAAGGGGTTTGTCCAGCGTGTCGTCCAGGTTGGAGGCGATCCCGAAGTCCTGGGCGATATCCAGATCCATGGTCGCCAGGCTGGAGATCGGCAGCCGAACGCCCAGATGGGCCGAATAGGTCTGGAAGGCCACCGTGCCGATCAGCATGGCGCGCAGGCGAAAGGCGCCGGCCTGCGCCAGAGCCAGGGTGATCTCGGCGCTGGTGCGGTCGGGGCGGGGCGCGCCGGACGCGATGATCGCCGCGACCAGTCGACGACGGTCGTCCACATCGGCGCGATGCTCGCCATGACGGGCGATACGTTCACGCAGGGCTTCGTTGTCGGGACCGACATACACCTGCCGCCGACTGCGTGCGCCGCCTGTCGGCATCTGGACGTACCAGTAGAGCCGGCCTTTCACGGTCTTCGAAATGAAGGTCGCGCCGGGCGGATACTCCCCAAACCGCGCCAGACGCAGCCGCTCCATCAGCTCCGCGTAGCTGGTGTGGGCTGAAAGGGGCAGGCGCTCGATCATGAGGGCAAGTTATACGCAAATCTCAAATCTGCGTATAACTTTCCGATAGGCCGTCTTCAGGCGATCCGCTTCCCGCCATCGGCCCAGTACGCATCCCGGATCAGCCGCTTGTAGAGCTTGCCCGTCGCGTGGCGGGGCAGTTCCTGCATGAAGTCGATACGGCGCGGCGACTTCACGTGGCTGAGATTGGCGCGGGCGAAGGCCATCAGTTCGTCGGCGAGGTCAGAGTGATCCTCGGCCCAGGCCAGAGGCTGGATCACCGCCACGACCTTCTCGCCCATCTCGTCGCAGGGCGCGCCGACCACGGCGGCGTCGGCCACCTTGGGGTGGGTGATCAGCAGGTTCTCGATCTCCTGCGGATAGATGTTCACCCCGCCGCTGATGATCATGAAGCTCTTGCGGTCGGTCAGGTAGAGATAGCCCTCCTCGTCGACCCAGCCCACATCGCCCAGGGTGGTCCAGCCGTGCTGGTTGTAGCTCTCGGCGGTCTTTTCCGGGGCGTTGTGATAGGCGACCGCCGGGCCGTTGGCGAAATAGACCGCGCCCTCGGTGCGGGGCGGAACTGGATTGCCGTCCTCGTCGCAGATGCGCAGCTCGCCCAGAACGGCCTGGCCGACGCTGCCCTTGTGGGTCAGCCAGTTCTGCGAATTGATCCAGCAGAAGCCGTTGCCCTCGGTGCCGGCGTAGTATTCGAAGATCACTGGACCCCACCAGGCGATCATCTGTTCCTTGACCGGGACCGGGCAGGGCGCGGCGGCGTGGACGGCCGATTTCATCGACGAGACGTCGTACTTGGCGCGCGTCTCTTCGGGCAGTTTCAGCATCCGCACGAAGTGGGTCGGCACGAACTGGCCGCAGGTGACCTTGTACTTTTCGATCAGGGCCAGCGCCGTCTCGGGATCGAACTTCTCCATCACGATCACCGTGCCGCCCAGCTTGTGGACGCTCATGCACCAGCGCAGCGGGGCCGCGTGATACAGAGGGGCGGGCGAGAGATAGACGCTGTCGCCACTGAAGCCGAACAGGCCCTGAGCCATCATCTGCAGGGCGTTGGGCGCGTCGATCGGCCCGCCGTTCAGGGCCGGCTTGACGCCCTTGGGTCGGCCGGTGGTGCCCGACGAATACAGCATGTCGGAGCCGGCGCTCTCGTCGCTGATCGGCGTCTCAGGCATGGCCGCGCGGGCCGACTCGAAGTCGGCATAGGCGCCGTGGGCGCCGCCCACCGCATAGAGCTTCAGGCCTGGAACCAGGGCGGGGATCTCGTCGATCAACGCGCCCATGGCCGTCGAGGTGATGAACACCTTGGCCCCGCAGTCCTGCAGAATGTACTGCGTCTCGGCCGCCGTCAGCTTGGTCGAGACGCACACATAATAGAGCCCGGCCCGCTGGGCGGCCCAGGTGATCTCGAAGAAGCGGGCGTTGTTGTCCATCAGGATGGCGATGACGTCGCCGGCCTGCAGACCCAGCGAGCGGAACAGCTGGGCGCCCTGGTTCGAGCGCGCGTCCAGCTGGCCATAGGTCACGACCTCGCCGGAACCGGCCATGATGTAGGCGGGCTTTTGCGGCTGCGTCTGGGCGTGGAGAAAGGGGTGCATGGGATGGAGTTTCCTTAAGCCGCGACCGGGGTCTTGGCGTCCTGCAGGATCATGGCCGCGCCCTTTTCGCCGATCATGATGGTGGGGGCGTTGGTGTTGCCCGAGACCAGGCGCGGCATGATCGAGGCGTCGACCACCCTCAGGCCGTCCACGCCGCGCACCCGCAGCTGGGCGTCGACCACGGCCATCGGCCCTGTGCCCATCGCGCAGGTGCCGACCGGGTGATACAGGGTCGAACCCGAGGCGCGGGCGAATTCCAGCAGCATCTCGTCGGTCTCGAACCCGGGGCCCGGGTTCATCTCGTGGTCGACATATTTGGCGATGGCCGGCTGGGAGCCGATCTTGCGCGCCCATTTCAGACCGGCGATGGCGACTTCCTGGTCCAGCGGATCGGACAGGTAGTTGGCGAAGATCGCCGGATAGTCCGACGGATCGGCCGACTTGATGCGGATCCAGCCCCGGCTTTCCGGACGCAGCTGGCACGGGGCGATGGTCATGCCCGGCGCGTCTTCCAGCTCCATCTTCTGCTCGTTGAACAGTTTCTCCAGATCCATGGTGGCCGGCAGGATGTGGAACTGGATGTCGGGTCCCGCGAGGTCGGGGCGGGATTTGCAGAAGGCCGCGACGTGCGCGGCCGACAGGGTCAGCAGACCCTTGCGGAACAGCACATATTTCAGGGCCTCGGCGGCCAGCGGACCGCCCTTGCTCATGGCGTTGATCGACGGGGCGCCGGCTTTGAGGCGATAGCGAACGCCGGTCAGATAGTGATCCTGCAGGTTCTCGCCGACGCCGGGCGCGTTGGAGATCACCGCGATCCCATGCTGGCGCAGCAGCTCGCCGTTGCCGATGCCCGACAGTTGCAGCAGCTGCGGCGAGTTCACCGCCCCGCCGGCCAGGATCACTTCGGCGCGCGCCCTGGCGGTGCGCTTGACGCCGTTCTGGACGAACTCAACGCCGGCCGCGCGCTTGCCTTCGAAGGTCACCCGGCTGGCCAGGGCGTTGGTTTCGACCCGCAGGTTGGCGCGCTTCATGGCCGGATGCAGATAGGCCACGGCGGCCGAGCAGCGCGCGCCGTTCTTCTGGGTCACCTGGTACCAGGTGGCGCCTTCCTGGTCCTTGCCGTTCAGGTCGTCATAGCGGGGGATGCCGGCCTGGTCGCAGGCCTCGATCAGGGCGTCGGAAATGACATTGCCGTCGCGCATGTCGGACACGTTGAGCGGGCCGCCGGTGGCGTGCAGATCGCAGGCGCCGCGCTCCTGGTTCTGCGACTTGCGGAACCAGGGCAGGACGTCGTCCCAGGCCCAGCCTTCGCAGCCCAGCTGCCGCCAGCCGTCATAGTCGGCCTGCTGGCCGCGCACATACAGCATGGCGTTGATCGAGGACGAGCCGCCCAGCACCTTGCCGCGCGGCCACACATGCTGGCGCCCGCCCGTGCCGGGGTCGGGCTCGGTGGTGTAGAGCCAGTTGACCTTGGGATCCTTCAGGGTCTGGGCATAGCCGACCGGGATGTGGATCATCAGGTTGGAGGCGAACTGAGAGAGGTTCTTCGTCGGCCGGTCATCGCCGCCGGCTTCCAGCAGCAGCACCTTGAAGCGGCCGTTCTCCGACAGCCGCGCGGCCAGCACGCAGCCGGCCGAACCGGCCCCGACGACGATATAGTCCGCCTCGATGATCGCACTCATCGCTTCCTCCCTGAGCGCGCTTGGGCGCGCTCCATTTTCTTGTTTCGATCCCTCCATTCAGGAGGGCTCGGGGCCGTCTGCTTGTGTCCGCATGATCGACGTTCACTCACCATGCGCGGGTCTGGACTGAACGCAAAGCCTCACCTTGCGTCAGTTGCCGTCGCGGCGCCGTTGGCGCGCCAAGTTTACCCGCTATCTTTGGCTGGAAGAACAATGTTCCCGGGAGACGACGCGTGGATCTGATCAGCCAGACAGTGGTGGACGGCAAGGCCGGCCCCGGAGCGGGAACCACCTATCCGACCCTGCCGGATGTGGACCTCGCCGACATCTTCCGCTTCTCCAAGGGTCAGCCCTTCGCGGACTACGCGCGCATGCGCGTCGAGGCGCCGGTGATGTGGCACCCAGAGCCCTATGGCGGCCCCGGCTTCTGGGCGGTGACGCGCCATGAGGACGTGATGGCGGTCAACGGCGACCCCGCCACCTATTCCTCGCAACGGGGCGGCATCCTGATGGCCATGGGCCCGCCCGACCGCCGTCACGCCCTGCTGTTCCGGGCGTCGATGGACACGATGATCAACATGGACGCGCCGCATCACCTGCAGCTGCGTCGCGAGCACATGCCCTATTTCACCCCGTCCTATCTGCGCGGCATCACCGAGGCCGTGAAGGGCGAGGTCACCCGACTGCTGGACGCGATGGAGCCGCTGCTGGAAGGCGGGGCCACCATCGACATGGTCGAGCACTTCTCGTCCGTGCTGCCGCTGTTCACCCTGTGCGAGATCCTGGGCGTGCCGCCCGAGGATCGCCCCCGGTTCCTGAAGTGGATGCACTATCTGGAGCGGGCCCAGGACCTGGCCGTGCAGCAGGCCGCCGCGCCGATCACCCCGACGCTGGAGCTCATGCAGTTCGTCATGGACTTCAACAACAACGTCGAGGAGATGTTCGACTACGGCCGGATGATGCTGCTGAAGCGGCGCGAGGATCCTAAGGAAGACCTGCTGACCGCCATCGCCCGGGCCCAGGTCGACGGCACCCTGCTGGCCGATGAGTATCTCGATGGTTCCTGGCTGCTGATCGTTTTCGCGGGCAATGACACCACCCGCAACACCCTGTCGGGCGCGATGAAGCTGCTGACCGAGTTCCCGGATCAGAAGCAGCTGCTGATCGACAATCCGGGCCTGCTGGGCGGCGCGGTCGACGAGTTCATCCGCATGGTCAGCCCGGTGATCTACATGCGCCGCACGGCGACGGCGGATGTCGAGCTGAACGGCCAGATGATCCGCGAGGGCGAGAAGGTCATCATGTATTACGGCGCGGCCAACCGCGATCCGGAGGTGTTCCCCAACCCCGACCAGCTGGACGTGAAGCGCCCCAACGCCGGCAAGCACATCGCCTTCGGCTATGGCCCCCACACCTGCATCGGCAAGCGCGTGGCCCAGATCCAGCTGGAGGAAGCCTATCGCCAGATCCTGGCCCGCTTCCCCGACCTGAAGGCGACCGGCGAGATCGAGATCGCGCCCAACAACTTTGTGCATGCGATCAGCAAGCTGATGGTCAAGCGGGGCTGAAGTCAGGCGCCGCGAAGCTCTACCATTGATCGTCTACTTTCCCCTCGTTGACCGTTGCGTGCAACGGGGGGAAAGTAACCTCTTCCTGGCGGCGGACGCCGCCGGTCTCCGTAGCGGAAGAGGAGCGGTCGATATGCGTTCAGGGCTTCATGGTGTGCTGGCGGTAGTGGTTCTTGCGGCGTCTTCCAACGCCTTCGCCGGTGAGGCGACAGATCAGCGGGGGGAGCGCAGCCTCGCGAGGGTGGTCGAGGGTCGCGAAGCCGGTCGCCCCGTCGACTGCATCGATGCGCGCAGCGTCGTCGCGACGGAGATCGTCGACAAGACCGCGCTCGTCTATCGGACGCCCAGCGGCCAGCTCTATGTGAACCGGCCCCAGGCCGGCGCAAAGGTCCTGACGCGAGACATGGTCACCCGGCAAGGGCCCAGCGCCCAGCTGTGCAAGCAGGACTCTCTCGCCGTGTTCTGGGCCGCCGGGTGGTCACAGAGGCGTCCGATCGCCTATGTCGGCCTGGGCGAGTTCGTGCCCTACAGCAAATTCCAGCGGTGACATCGCGGGCGGCTTGACCGCCCGCCCTTCAGGGTCACTCGCGCCTAGGACGCCGCGGGCGTTGTAGAGACCTGACGGTCGACGGCCGTCAGATCGAGCGATCGCGCCCAACACCTTCGTGCATGCGATCAGCAAGCTGAGGGTCAAGCAGGGGTGGAGCACAGCCCCTCCGGATAGCGTCGCGCCATCCGGAGGGGAGCGATGCTAGACGGCCGCCGGCTTGGCGAACTGGCCAGCGCGCCAGGCCATCCAGGTGACGCCCAGGCCGATGGTGGTGCAAACGACCAGGGCCGGCAGTGAGGCCTCGGGGCCAAAGGCGCCGCCGGTCAGCCATTCGGGGAAACCCGGGCGCGCCGTGCTTGACGCCATCGCCGGGCCGAAATCCCCTCCGGACACGGCGGCGCCGAACACATAGCCCTGGGTGAAGTTCCAGGCCGCGTGCACGCCGATCGACATCCAGACCCGACCCGTCAGCGCATAGAAGGCGCCCAGCATGATCCCGGCCTCCAGCGCGATGGCGATCGCCGCGAACACGGTCGCGTTCGGATTGGGAAGGTGGCCAAAACCGAACAGGGCGGCGGAGATCGCGAAGGCCACCCAGGGGCCGAACGCCCGCCAGGTCAGGCGCAGCAGGATGGCGCGGATCATGATCTCCTCGACCACGCCGGACTGAACGGCCTTGCCGATGGCGATCCAGGGGGGCGCGGCGCCGAGGGCCCGGATGTCATAGAGGCCGAACACGGCCATGATGGCCATCACGGTGGCGAAAATCGCCGCGCCGATCAGCAGGCCCACGCCCAGTTGCGGCAGGGCGGGCCGCCAGGCGATCTCGGACGGCCAGCGTCCCTCGGCCAGTCGCACCGCCAGGGCGTAGACCCCCAGCCCCACCAGCACCGCCACGATATTGGCCGCCAGCTGCGCCGCGCCGGACGTCTTGGGCAAGGCCTTGCCCAGGGCTTCGCCCGTCGACAGCGACGCCAGGGCGATCAGGAAGAACAGCGCCAGGGCCCAGCCGAGGGCCCTGAGCCAGCGCAGCGGTCCGGGATGCAGAAACCGACGCTCGCCCAGCTCGAGGGGATGGGTCCAGCGCGTCATATCGATCTTCATGATGTCGGGTACTCAGGGGTAAGCTTGTTTGAAGGGAGAGGCTGTGGGTGGTCAGGCGCGGAAAGCGCCTGCGCCAGGATCCGCTGGCCGAAGGGCCGCTGGTTCAAGGCTGTGATCGCTTCCCGGATGATCCCGGACAGCGGGGCCGAAAGCTCGGCGTCGAGGGCGTCGGCGGCGGCGTTGACCGCGGCCCACTGGCGTTGAAGGGCCGGGACCATGGCCTGCGCCTTGGGCGTCAGAGCCACGATGCGCTCGCGGGCGTCGGCGCCCGGCTTCAGCTCGACCAGATCGTCCTTGCGCATCTGCGCGACCGTCTGACTGACAGCCGAATGGCTGATGCCGATCTTCAGCGCCAGCGCCTTGATCGACGCCGGTCCCAGGCTCATCAGGCCGCGCAGAACCGGCGTGTAGCGCGGTCGCCAGGCCAGGCCGGCGGTGGTGTAGGCCGCCTGCACGTCGCCATCCAGCAGTTCGATCAGGTGGTGCAGCAGGGTGCCCAGCGTGGGTGAAGGCGGTGACATCCGGATGATGTATAAGCGCTGTTATATATCGTCAAGGCGCGATCGAGCGTGTCGCGCGCAAGTCTGGGGAGAAGGAGCGTTGCCCCAATTTCATACGCATGTTTGACTGCCTGAAAATCAGGAGGAACACCCATGTCGCAGCCCACCTTCGAGACCCTGCTCTACGACGTCGAGGACGGGATCGCGACGATCACCCTGAACCGGCCCGAGCGGATGAACGCCTTCACCGCCCGGATGATGAAGGACCTTATCGAGGTGTTCGACGTCACCGACGCCGATGACGCGGTGAAGGTGGTGATCGTCACCGGCGCGGGCCGGGCGTTCTGCGCCGGGGCCGATCTGGGCGCCGGCGGGGCCACCTTCGACCGCACCTCGCCCCAGGCGCTGGAGCGGGAAGAGGGCAAGGTCGGCGACATC
>CALRUN020000019.1:0-67228 GCA_943371355.1 Alsobacter soli | reverse complement strand
GGAACACAGAAACGACGTGACCACGAGGGTCGAGAAGGCAGCAGGCATGGGCTGAAATCGCCCATGCGGTCTGGACGGGGTCGCTAACCCCTCCACCCGCCGGAGGCCGAACGTCGGGAGCGGGTTAAAACCCCGCGCCTCGAAGGCTTCCGTCTGAAGATCACGCGGAGCGTTCGTCTTCGTCGAAACGGTATCTTCTATCCCATCATCCGGACGTGGTCCGGACGCTCCGCGACCCTTTCCATCCCTTCAGCGAGAGATCGCGTGAGGCCGCGACGCCATGCGCCCCATACCTCCGTTATTTTGAGAATGATTATCATTGCGTCGCGATTGCGGCGCCGCTAAGAACGCCTCGCAATATCAGGAGGGGCGCGAGGGATCGTCGCCCCGCTGGGGACAGGATCGAACTATGCGTAACTCGAACATTCGCGGCATTGTTGGCCGTCAACGTCGCGCCCTGGGCGCGGCTGCCGTCGCCGGCGTCGCCGGCCTGACCCTGGGCGCGGGCCTGGCCCATGCCGCCGAGATTGGGGCCGCCGAGATGGCGGCCGTCGAGGTCGACGCGCCGATGGCCACCGCCGCGACGCTCGCCGACAGCGCCGACGCCACCGAAGTGACGGGCGTCAAGGTCGACGGCAAGAAGGCCACCGACGTCCAGTCGGGCAAATATACCGCGCCGCTGGTTGATACGCCGCGTTCGATCACGGTGATCTCCAGCAAGATCATCGAGCAGACTGCCGCCACCTCGCTGCAGGACATCCTGCGCACCTCGCCGGGCATCACCTTCGGCGCGGGCGAGGGCGGCCAGCCGCTGGCCGACCGGCCGTTCATCCGGGGCCAGGCCTCGGGCAACAACGTCTTCGTCGACGGCATCCGCGACGCCGGCGGCCAGACCCGCGAAGTCTTCAACCTCGAACAGGTCGAGGTCATCAAGGGTCCGGACTCGGTCTATAGCGGCCGGGGCTCGGGCGGCGGCAGCATCAATCTGGGCTCCAAGTCGCCCAAGCCGACCAGCTTCATGCGCGGTTCGATCGCCGGCGGCACCGACGCCTATGTGCGGGGCACGGCCGACGCCAACTACGCCTTCGGCGAGACGGCGGCTTTCCGCCTGAACCTGATGTACACGCAGGGCGACACGCCCGGCCGCGACAGCGTCGACTTCAAGCGCTGGGGCGTCGCGCCCTCGCTGGCCTTCGGCATCGGCACCGACACCCAGGTGACGGCCAGCTACTACCACCTGGATACCGACCAGGACCCCGACTACGGCATCCCCCTGGCCTCCAAGCGCACCTGGGGCGCAGCGGGGACGGACAGCCGCGCGCGTCCCGCCGACGGCATCCTCGATGTGTCCCCCGACGCCTATTATGGCCTGTCGGCGCGCGACTTCATGAAGACCAAGGCCGATATCGCCACCCTGGTGGTCAACCACCAGATCAATGACGACTTCTCGGTTCGCCAGGCGGTCCGCTATTCGAAGACCATCAATGACTACATCGTCTCCAATCCGGGCGATGGCGGCGCGGCGCAGTTCGTGGCCGGCGAATGGTGGATGAAGCGCGGCACCAAGGCCCGCTACAACCCCGCCACCACGATCGCGGCGGTCACCGACTTCACCGGCAAGTTCAATGTCGGCTCGATCCAGAACGCCTTCAATGTCGGCGTCGAGCTGTCGCGCGAGGTCAATGAGAACGCCAGCTACGTGATCTACACCACGTCCGGCTCGGCCTGCCCGACGGGCTTCACCAACAACGCGACCACGGCCGGCATTGGCGACTGCACACGTCTCTACGCCCCCAATCCGGGCGACGCCTGGACGGGCGTCATCACCCGCGCGCCTTCGGCCCGCACCGTGACCAAGACCGCCGCGCTCTATGCGTTCGACACCATCAGCCTGACCGACAAGCTGCTGGTCAATCTGGGCGCCCGCTATGACGACTATTCGACCAGCGGCCTGAACGTTGCGGCCACCAGCGCCAACGGCGTCATCACCGGCGTCACCTATACCGGCGTGGCCAAGGCCAGCTGGGACTTCTTCAACTATCAGGTCGGCCTGGTCTACAAGCCGACTCCGTCCAGCAGCCTCTACACCTCCTATTCGACCTCCTCGACGCCTCCGGGCATCGCCGGCGGCGACCAGAGCACCTCGGGTTCGGTGGGCACGGGGAACCTCGCCACCACCCAGCTGAAGCCGGAGGAAACCACCAGCTACGAGCTCGGCGCCAAGTGGAACCTGTTCCAGGACACCCTGGCCCTGTCGGGCGCTGTGTTCCGCACCGAGCGGAAGAACGCCCAGATCCAGATCGAATCGGGCATCTACGCCCAGGTCGGCGAGGCCATGGTCCAGGGGGTCGAGCTGGGCTTCTCGGGCAATGTCACGCCCAAGTGGCAGGTGTTCGGCGGCTATACCTACATGGATAGCGAGCTGGTGCGCGGCGCCTACAACAACGTCAACCAGGGCGATCCGCTGGCCAACACGCCCGAGCACAGCTTCAGCCTGTTCTCGACCTATCGCGTGACCCGCACGATCGCGCTGGGCGGCGGCGCCTACTACGTCTCCGACAGCTTCGGCGGCAACCAGGGCGGAGCCGGCGGCGGCGCCAACAAGGTCTATGCCCCGGCCTATACCCGCTATGACGCCTTCGCCTCGTGGGCGATGAACGACCGCATCGACCTGCAGCTCAATGTCCAGAACCTGACGGACGAGCGCTACATCCTGCGCACCAACGGCGTCCACCACGCCGATCCGGCGCCGGCCCGTCAGGCGATGCTGACCGTCAACGTCAAGTACTGAGACTCCCCTCCCAGTCTTGACGTCCGCCCCGTCCGGCAGGCCCTTCGCCGGACGGGGCGCTTCCATGTCCGGCCCACGGAACCCTCGCCATGATGCTGCAGATCCCCGAAGTCCTGACCAAGGCCCAGGTGGCCGAGTGCCGGGCGATCATGGACGCCGCGCCCTGGGCGGACGGCAACATGACTTCGGGCTTCCAGGCGGCCCTGGCCAAGCAGAACCAGCAGCTGCCCCAGACCGGCGAGGCGGCCAAGGCGGTGGGGGCCGTCATCGTGGCGGCGCTGGAGCGCAATCCGCTGTTCGTCTCGGCCGCCCTGCCGCGCACCATCCTGTCGCCGATGTTCAACCGCTATGGCCAGGGCATGGGCTTTGGCGACCACATCGACAACTCGGTGCGCCGCGATCCGGTCACCGGCCAGACCCTGCGCACCGACCTGTCGGCGACGCTGTTCCTGTCGGAGCCTGACGACTATGACGGCGGCGAGCTGGTGGTCGACGACCTGTACGGCAGCCACTCGGTCAAGCTGGGCGCCGGCGACCTGATCCTCTATCCGGCCTCCAGCCTGCACCATGTGACGCCGGTGACCCGCGGGGTTCGAACGGCCAGCTTTTTCTGGATCCAGAGTCTGGTGCGTGAGGACTCCCGCCGGGCGCTGCTGCTGGACATGGACGTCGCCATCCAGCGCCTGTCCCAGACTGTTGGCGCGGCCGATCCGTCGATCCTGGCCCTGACCGGAACCTATCACAACCTGCTGCGGCAGTGGGCGGAGGTCTGAGATCGGCACTCAACGATCGCGCTCGACGAACATTGATGTGCGACGCCAACCATAAGTTTACCAATGGCCCCCCACGATCCGCCCGCGATCTTCCGGAGCCCCGATGTCTTCGTCCTCGTCTTCCGACGCGACCTTGCTCGCGCCCTCGCCCTTCGGCGAGGCGGAAGCCGCGCAATGGTTTTTCGCCAACGCCAAGGACCTGTTCGCGGTCGTCACGCCGGACGGCCGCTTCGCCGTGGTCAATCCGGCCTGGACGACCCTGACCGGATGGTCGTGCGAGGAGCTGATCGGCCAGCCCTGCATCCGGTTCGTCCATGCCGAAAGCTTGGCCGAACTGATCGATACGGGCCGGCGCATCCGGGAAACCGGCTTCACGGTCAACCGCCTGCGGGTGATGTGCAAGGACGGCGATTCGGTCTGGCTGGAGGGGCGGTCGCATCTGGGGCCTGGCGGCGAGCTGGTCGGGACGCTGCACAACGTCTCGCTGGAGGTCAGCGCCGACCGCACCCGCGAGATCCTGGCCGACGCGGCCGGCATCGGGCTGTGGAGCTATGAGCCGGTCAGCGAGCGTATCCAATGGTCGCCCGACGCCCTGACGGCCACCGGCCTGGCCTCGGAGGATCTGGACAGCGCCGACGCCTTTCTGGCGCGCCTCGACGCCGAGCAGCGCCAGTCGGTCTTCGACACCTTTCGAGCCGCTGTCCGCTCGGGCGAGCCGGGGGCGGTGGAGTTTCGGTTGCGCGGTCGCGACGACCAGTGGTTCACCCTGCGCACCACCTATCGCGCCGAGCCGTTCGGGGACGGTCTGTTCGTCCTGAAGGGCATATCGCAGAACATCACCGACCTGGTCCGCAGCCGTGACGCGGCCCTGTGGGGCGAACGTCGGGCCCGGCAGCTGGTCGAGGAAGCGCCCTTCGCGGTGGCGGTCTACGACCTCGACCTGCGGCTGCGCCTGGTTAGTCCCCGTTTCCTCGACGTCTTCAAGTCGACCGAAGCCGAGGTGATCGGCAAGTCGCTGCAGGAACTGACCAACGGCGGCCGCCGCCGGTTTGTCTCGGCGGTGACCCGCGCCCTGTCCGGCGAGGTGGTCACCCGCCGCGAAGACCGCCTTCACGACGCCGAGGGCCAGGAACATACCCTGCGCTGGGAGGCCCGCCCCTGGCGCGACGCGTCCGGCGAGATCGTCGGCGTCATCACCTATATGGACGACGTCACGGCCCTGGCCGACGCCCGGCGCGAGGCGCGGGTCAACGCCCGCCGGCTGCGCACGGCCCTGGGGGCGGCTCGGGCGGGGGTCTATGAGATCGACCATGTCCGCCAATCCTTCTGGGGCTCGCCGGAGTTCCATCGCATCATTGGTCGCCGGATTGTCTATGAGGACGTCCAGACCGGCCTGTGGCCGATGGTCGATCCGATCGAACTGTCGAAGATCCAGGAGCGGGCGGCGGCTTGGCGAAGCGCCGGTTGCGCCGAGCCCCTGGAGGTCGACGTGCCCATCTTCAACGGTGCGGGCGAGCGGCGCTGGATGCGGCTCTTTCACGAGGTCCGTCGCGCGGCCGATGGCCAGGCCCGAAAGGCGTTCGGCCTGATCTTCGACATCGACGAGCGCAAACACGCGGAACTGGCCCTGGTCGCGGCCGAGCGTGAGGCCCAGGCGGCCAGCGAGGCCAAGGCCCAGTTCCTGGCCAATATGAGTCACGAGATCCGCACGCCGATGAACGGGGTGCTGGGCGTCATGCATCTGCTCAAGCGCCAGAACCTGCCGGGCGACGCCTCTGAACTGCTGGGCCAGGCCCTGGCCTGCGGCCAGATGCTGTCGACCCTGCTGGACGACGTGATCGACATCTCGCGGATCGAGGCCGGCCGGCTGGAGATCCATCACGAGCCGGTCGATCCCCGCGAACTGCTGAGCGGCGTGGGGCGGCTGATGGCGGGCCAGGCCGAGCACAAGGGCCTGACCCTCAAGATCGACGCGCCGGATCTGGGCTGGATCAGCACCGACCCCACCCGTCTGCGTCAGGCGCTGTTCAACCTGATCGGCAACGCCGTGAAGTTCACCTTGCAAGGCTCGGTCACGGTGCGGGCGCGTCGCGTCGACGCCGCAGCCGGGCCGCAGATCGCCTTCGACATCATCGACACCGGCGTGGGCGTTCCCACCGAGGTCCAGGCGCGCCTGTTCGAGCGCTTCGAGCAGGGCGACGCCAGCACTACCCGCCGCTTCGGCGGGTCGGGCCTTGGCCTGGCGATCACCCGCCGGCTGGCCCAGATGCTGGGCGGCGAGGTCGTCTTCCAGTCGCAGCCGGGCGTTGGATCGCGCTTCACCCTGACCATCGCCGCGCCGGCCGCCCTCGCGCCGTCGGCGACGCCGCAGGCCTGCCCCGACATCCTGGCGGGTCTGCGGATCCTGCTGGTCGAGGACAACCCGACCAACCAGCTGGTCGCCTCGCGGATCCTGCAGCAGCTGGGGGCGGTGGTTCACACGGCTGATGACGGCCTGTCCGGCGTGGAAGCGACGCTCGACGGGGCCTTCGACCTGGTGCTGATGGATGTTCAGATGCCCGGGATCGACGGGCTGGAGGCGGCGCGCCGCATCCGCGCCCTGCCGGGCCCGGCGGGCTTGACGCCGATCATCGCCCTGACCGCCAATGTCATGGCGCACCAGCGCGCCACCTACCAGGCCGCAGGCATGAACGGGGTCGCCGCCAAGCCGATTTCGCCCACGGCCCTGGTCACCGAAATCCTGCGCCTGGCCGATGAAGGGCCGATTTCAGAGACCGCCGTCGCCTGAGTTTCCCCGACGAACGAACCGCGCTAAAGCTGCCCGCGAAGAGGGCGTGACGGCTCCAGGGGAACAGAATGACCGACCAGACGAAGCAGGAAGACGGCGCGTCGATGCGGACGGTGGTGGCGGCCTCGTCGGCCGGAACCGCGTTCGAATGGTACGACTTCTTCATCTTCGGAAGCCTGGCCCAGGTCATTTCCAAGACCTTCTTCACCGGCCTGCCGGACGCCGCCGGCTATATAGCCGCCCTGGCCCTGTTCGGCGTCGGCTTCGCGTTCCGGCCGCTGGGCGCGCTGGTGTTCGGCAAGATCGGCGACCAGGCGGGCCGCAAGGGCGCCTTCCTGGCCACGGTGCTGCTGATGGGCGGCGCGACCTTCGCCATCGCCTTCCTGCCGACCTACCAGCAGGCGGGGATCATCTCGCCGATCCTGCTGATCATCCTGCGCTGCGTGCAGGGCTTCGCCCTTGGCGGGGAGTATGGCGGCGCCGCGATCTATGTCGCCGAGCATTCGCCGCCCAACAAGCGCGGCTGGTCAACCTCGTGGGTGCAGACCTCGGCGGCCTTCGGCCTGTTCGGCGCCCTGCTGGTGATCATGGCCACCCGCGCCGTGGTTGGCCTGGAGGCGTTCGACGCCTGGGGCTGGCGGATCCCGTTCGCCGTCTCGATCGGCCTGCTGGGCGTCTCGGTCTGGATGCGGCTGAAGCTCACCGAAAGCCCCGCCTTCGCCAAGATGAAGGAAGAGGGTGAGGCCTCGAAGGCGCCCTATGCCGAGGCCTTCGGCCAGTGGAAGAACATGAAGCTGGTGATCCTGGCCTTCCTGTCGATGATGTGCGCCCAGGGCGCCGTCTGGTACACCGCCTTCTTCTACAGCCAGACCTTCATGGAGAAGTTCCTGAAGGTCGATCCGGTCACCATCAACGCCCTGATGATGACGGCCACGGCGGTCAGCGCGGTATTCTACGTCGTCTTTGGCTGGCTGTCGGACAAGGTGGGCCGCAAGCCGGTCATGCTGGCCGGCATGACCCTGGCCCTGGCCTTCTACTTCCCCGGCTTCCACCTGCTGGAGCGCGCCGCCAATCCGGCCCTGGCCGAGGCTTCGGCCCGGTCGCCGGTCTCGGTGGTCGCTGATCCGAAGGACTGCGCCCTGCAGTTCGATCCCGTGGGCAAGGCGGCGTTCGTCTCGTCGTGCGACATCGTCAAGAGCGCCCTGGCCAATGCCGGGGTCTCGTATGACAACCAGAAGGCTCCGGCCGGAACCCAGGCGGTGATGAAGGTCGGCGACGTCGTGGTCGCCTCGCCCAGCGCTCAGGGCCTGTCCAAGGCCGAGACCAAGGCGGTGAAGACCGCGACCGAAGCGAAGATCAAGGCGGCGCTGACTGAGGCCGGCTATCCGGCCAAGGCCGACCCGGCGCGGATGAACATGCTGGGCATGTTCGGCGTGCTGTTCGTCTTCGTGATCGCCGCGACCGCGCTGTTTGGACCGCTGGCCGCCTGTCTGGTCGAGCTGTTCCCGACCCGGGTGCGCTACACCGCCCTGTCGCTGCCCTATCACATCGGCACGGGCTGGGTCGGCGGCTTCGTGCCGTTCTTCGCCTTCGCCATCGTCACGGCGGTCGGCAACATCTATGCGGGCCTCTGGTACCCGGTGTTCTTCACCCTGGTCAGCGTGCTGACGACCCTGTTCCTGCTGCCCGAGACCAAGGGGCGGCCGCTGGACGAAGTCTAGGACGCCGGCGCCGACAGCAGGACCTCGACGGCGACGCCGGCCGAGGTCAGGGCCTGGACCAGGGCCGGCTCGACCGGACCGGTGATCAGCCGAACGACCTGGCGGCCCTCGGCGGCCAGCTGGATCAGGCGCTCGGCGCTGGCCTCATGGGGCGCGATCCGCTCGACGTCGCGGCGGGCCATGGTCAGGATCTGCGGATCGACATCCTCGTCGAAGACCATGGCGTCGGAGGCCGCCAAAGCGCGCACGGCGCGCAGGGTCAGCAGGTCCGAGGGGCCCTTGCCGGCGATGAAGCGCACGCGGCCCTTGCGGGCCGAGCCCTTGGCCAGGGCTTCGCGGAACAGGCGTCCGGCGGCTTCCATGTCGCCCGACATCGCCGCCTGGGCGGCCTCGCCCGACGTGGCGTCGCGCAGGAAAGCGCGGCGTTCATGCATGGCGGGCAGGGTCTTGCGCACCTCGTCCTGGAACCGGCGGAGCAACGCCGCGACGCGGCCGGCGCCTTCTGGCACCTGGGCTTCGATGCTGTTGCGCAGCATGGTGGCCAGCACGGGGGCCGAGCCGCCGGTGCCCACGGCCGCCACGACCTCGCCCCGGTCGATCACCGCCGGGGTGTTGAAGTCGCACAGGGCCGGCTTGTCGACCACATTGACCAGCACCCGCGCCGCGCGGGCGGCGGCGGCGGCGGCCTGGACGAAGACCTCGTCCTCGCTGGCGATGAAGGCCAGCACCGCGCCGGCATAGGAGCCGGGCAGGAAGGCGGCGTGGCCGTCGATGCGCACCAGCGTGGCCGGCGAGCCCTCGAACAGGCGTGCCTTGTTGTCGGCGCCGTCGCCGGAGCCGGCGATCACCACCTTGCGGCCGGCGAGGGGAAAATAGGCGGGAAAGCTGTCCAAAAGGGTCCCCTCAGCGGGCCTGGCAATTGTCATAAGGTCCACCCGGGAATCCCGAGAGGCGGGCGTTGTCGCCCTTGCCCCAGATCTCAAACGCGCCCTTGGCGTAGCGCGCGCCGGATGCCGAGCGCGCCAGGGGCAGGATCTTGGTCACGCCGCCGGCCGAGACAACGGCCTTCCTGCCGTTGGCCGGATAGGTCGCCTGGAAGCTCTTGCCCCTGGCGCAGCCATAGGCCACCGGCGTGGTGATGGCCGGTCCCGGCTGGCCGGTGGCGCAGGCCGAAAGGATCAGGCCGACCACGGTCAAGGCAAGCACAAGGCGGCGCAAGGTCAACTCCAGGGGCGGCGGCCGCGAAGCAGGCGGCGTGGTGAGCATAGTCGGTTTCGCGGTCGCTTCGCGCCCTCTCTCATCGCCCGGCTCCAGCTTTCGCACGATCGGTTTCAACCGCGCCGCGAAAGACGGCGTTCGCCGACGAAATATTGCTGGTCGCCACCGGTGTGAACAGTGTTAGGTTTGCGCTTCTAGCAGGGTCGCGCCCCGGCCCGAGCTCGGTTGGAGGCGAAGACATATGGCCGCGACTCTCGACGTGAACGGCAAGGCGGTGACGGTCCAGGCCGATCCCGCGACACCCCTGCTCTGGGTCCTGCGGGACGAGCTGGGCCTGACCGGAACCAAGTTCGGCTGCGGAGTCGCCCAGTGCGGCGCCTGCACGGTGCATGTGGACGGCCAGCCGATCCGGTCGTGCGTCACCCCCATCGAGGGCCTTGCCGGCGTCAAGATCACCACCATCGAAGGCCTGGGCGGATCGCATCCGCTGCAGCAGGCCTGGGTCAAGCACGACGTGCCGCAGTGCGGCTACTGCCAGTCGGGCCAGATCATGTCGGCCGCCGCCCTGATCGAACAGAACAAGGCGCCCAGCGACGAGCAGATCGACGAGGCCATGAGCGGCAATATCTGTCGCTGCGGCACCTATCAGCGCATCCGCGCCGCCATCAAGGACGCCGCGGGTCTGCCGCCGTCGACCACCGCCGCGGTCGGCCTGCCGCACACCGACATCGATGAAGCCATCGCCGCCGCCACCGGCGCGACCAGCCGTGGAGCCGGCCGATGAACGGACCCATGAACAAGTTCGGCGCCCAGGACGCCGTCAGCCGCCGCGACGTGGTGGTCGGCGCCGCCCTGGTTGGCGGCGCCCTGGTGGTCGGCTGCTCGCCGGCCGACATCATGAGCGCCGGCTCCAAGGTCGAGGTCGGCGCCTTCGGGCCGTTCATCAAGGTCGCGGCCGACGGCGCCGTGACGGTGATCTCCAAACATATCGAGTTCGGCCAGGGCAACCATGCCGGCCTGGCGGCCATCGTCGCCGAGGAGCTGGACGCCGACTGGACGCGGGTCATGGTCGAGCAGGCCCCGGCCAACGCCAAGCTCTATGCCAACGGCACCGCCGGGGTGCAGCTGACCGGCGGCTCGTCGGCGATTTCCAATTCCTGGGATCAGCTGCGCAAGGCCGGCGCCGCCACACGGGCGATGTTCGTCCAGGCCGCCGCGACCAGGTGGAGCGTTCCTGCCGGCGAGATCGCCGTCAAGGACAGCGTCGTCAGCCACAAGTCGGGCAAGACCGCCGGCTTCGGCGAGCTGTTGGTCGACGCCGCCAAGATCACGCCGATCGCCAACCCGCCTCTGAAGGATCCCAAGACCTTCACCCTGATCGGCACCGACCGGGTGCGCCGCAAGGACTCCCAGGCCAAGAGCGACGGCACGGCGCGCTTCACCCAGGATGTCCGCCTGCCCGACATGCTGACGGCCATGGTCGCCCATGCGCCGCGCTTTGGCGGCAAGATCAAAAGCTTCGACGCGACCGAGGCCAAGAAGGTGCCGGGCGTCGTCGATGTCTTCGAGATCCCGACCGGCGTCGCGGTGGTGGCCCAGTCCACCTATGCCGCCCGCATGGGCCGCGAGGCGCTGAAGCTGGAATGGAACGAGGACAAGGCCGAGAAGCGCAGCTCATCGGCCATTGCCTCGTCCTTCCGCGACATCGCCGCCGGCAAGGGTCCGGCCGACCTGAAATGGGAAGGCTTCGATTCCAAGGGCGACGCGGCGGTCATCGGTAACGCCAAGGGCGCCAGGGTGTTCGAGGCGACCTATGAATTCCCCTATCTGGCCCACGCCACCATGGAGCCGATGAACTGCGTCGCCGCCGTGGACGGCTCCAAGGTCAAGCTGACCTTTGGTTCGCAGGGTCAGACCCTGGACCAGCTGAACGCGGCCAAGATCGTCGGGACCCTGCCTGGCTCGGTCGAGATCGAGACCCTGTTCGCCGGCGGCTCGTTTGGCCGTCGCGCCACCTTCCAGTCCGACTATACCGCCGAATGCGTCCACATCGCCAAGAAGGTCGGCAAGGGCCGGCCGGTGAAACTGGTCTGGACCCGCGAGGACGACATGCGCGCCGGCTATTTCCGGCCGCTGGTGGTGCACGCCGTCAAGATCAGCCTCGACAAGGACGGCTATCCGGCCGCCTGGCGTCACCGCATCGTCAGCCAGTCGATCATGAAGGGCTCGCCGATGGGCGGCAAAGGCCCCGATCAGACCGCCATCGAGGGTACTGCCGGTTCGCCCTATCTGAAGGCCACGCCGATCGTCGACGCCCAGCTCGCCTTGCCTGACGTGGGCGTGCCGGTCCTGTGGTGGCGTTCGGTGGGCGCGACCCACACCGCCTTCGTCATGGAGCACACCATCGACCAGCTGGCCCGCAAGGCCGGCAAGGATCCGGTGGAGTATCGCCGGGCGCTCTACGCCAAGGCCGGCGCCGACCGGCACCTGGCGGCGCTGAACCTGGCCCTGGAAAAGGCCGGCCCCGCGCCGACCGCCGGCTGGAGCCGGGGCGTGGCGGTGCATGAGAGCTTCGGCTCGGTGGTCGCACAGGTGGCCGAGGTCAAGCTGGTCGACGGCGCGCCCAAGGTCGGCCGCGTGGTCACCGCCATCGACTGTGGCGTGGCCATTTCGCCCGACCAGATCGCCGCCCAGATGGAGGGCGGAACCTGCTACGGCCTGTCGGCGGCGTTGTTCGGCGAGATCACCCTGACCGACGGCGCGGTCGATCAGACCAATTTCGACGGCTATCGCGTTCTGCGCTTCAACGAGGCCCCGACGGTCGAAACCTATATCGTCGCGTCGGGCAATGCGCCCAGCGGCGTGGGCGAGCCGGGCACGCCGGTGATCGCGCCCGCCGTGGCTAACGCCCTGCTGGCCGCGACGAGCAAGCCGACCGCGCGCCTGCCCTTTACGACGACAGCCTGATCTTGTGACGTCCAGCGCACCGCTTGCGCTGGACGTCGCGCGAAGCTGGCCGCATGCTGTCGTCATGGTGGAACCCGGCGATACCGCAGGCTTTGAACGTCTGACCCCGCGTGAGCGGGAGATCCTGCGTCTGATCGCCAGCCATCTGCAGTCCAAGGAAATCGCCCGGCTGCTCAGCCTCTCGCCCAAGACGGTCGAGATGCACGTGCTCAGCGCGCGTCGCCGCCTGTCAGGCCTCAGCCGCCGCGACGCGGCCCTGGCCTTCATGGCCTGGGAGGCGACGGACCCCGGCAATGACTACCGTAGGCAATCAGGCGACCTAGCCCTGGCCCCAGCGCGGGTCTCTTCTCACCGGACAGGTGGGAACGATCATGAACGACAATCAGATCCGGGACACGGCGCGGATGCGCCCGGAGGGCTCGGGCTTCTTCATCGCCAGCTGGCAGTCCCTGGAAGAGGGGCTGACCCTGCTGGCGGGAACGCCGGAACGGGGCCGGCTGGTTTCCGAGACGGTGTCGGCCCTCAGGAAGTCGCAGACCGCGGGCGATCCGCCGTCCAAGCTTCTGCTGCGCGTGCTGGCGGCGACAGCCTTTCTGTCGGACGACCGGCCGCTGCGCAACGAACAGGAAGGAGCTGGCGCGATGACCTGACTCCCCTGCAATGGCTGGGCCTCATCGTTGGGTTTGCGATCCTGGGCGGACTTCTGCTCGGCGCCCTGACCACCGGAGCCCACGACTTCCTCTACGCCCTCCAGCGGTTCCGCGAGGGCTGGAGCCCGCCGCCCGCCCACTAGCGACGGGGGCGAAATCCCAGAAATCGAGATCTTGAACGCGCGGATGACCTCCGCGTGACCGGAGAGTCTTGCATGAAACGGAGCGATGCGGCCCGCGCCGGGGCCCAGAAACTGATGCGCGCCGAGGCGGCGATCGACGCGGCCCTGCGCGAGACGGCCGAGCTGGTCGGCCTGCTGCCAACCCTGCGGCTGGAGGCCAATCTGTCGGCGGTGATCGGGCAGGACGCGGTGGACGACCTGGGCGAGACCCTGGCCCACATCCTCTCGGCGCGCCGCACCATCATTCGCGCCCACAACGGCCTGCAGGCGGTGCGCGAGCAGATCGGCTGCCGCACGGTGTCTGTCGGTCAAATGGACAAGCCGCCGGATGTGCCCCGCACGAGCGGCCTCCATGCGGTCGAAGGCGGTCGGGCCGCATGATCCTGCCCTTCTCTATCGGTGCAGCTTACGGCATGGTCGCGCGCCAGTTCGCGTCGGGACCATGCCGTGTACCAAACCCTCGCCCCGTGGATTTCCCTCAGCGTCGCCGTGCTGGTCTGCGGCTTCGCCCTCTGGAAGGGCGATCGCTGGGCCCGGGTCGCGGCGGCGGTCTATCTGGCCGGCTGGATCGCGACGCCGTTCGCCCAGATCCGCGATCCCCTGAGCCCAGAATGGGGGGTCATGATCATCGATGCGGTGGTCATGATCCTGCTGGTCTGGGTCTCCCTGAAGGCGCGCCGGCTCTGGAGCGTGTTCGCGGCGGCCTGCCAGATGATGGCCGTGGCCTCGCATGTCGTGTCGATCATCGACCTGCGCATCTACATCGCCACGGTCGTCGTGGGCCTGACCGTGCTCAGCTACGGCGTGCTCGTCGCCCTGCTGGTTGCGACACTGTCGGCCGTTCGGGCCAGGCGGGTCGCCCATGAGCGGGACCTTCGTCCATGACGTCTCCGCCGAGGAGATCGCCGAATTCACCCGCGGCCTCAATGCGCTGGGACCTCAGCAGCGCCGCATCCTGGCCGTCCTGATCCCGCGCCTGATCGCGCTGGAAGAACGCGGCGACCCGGAAGGGGCGATCCGCATCATCGACGAGATCCGCACCATTCTTCTCGAGCGCCGGCGGACCTGCCACTAGGGGCGGTTCAGGTCCTCGGGTCGGTCGACGTCGAACAGAACGCCGGGATCATCCGTCTCGACGGCTGTGAAACGCGCGCCGGCCTGACGGATCAGCGCCTGTGCCCCGACATCGCCGTCGAGGTCTCGCAGGGCCGGGATCCAGTCGCCGCCGAACAGCACCGGATGGCCGCGCCGGCCCGCATGGACCGGCGCCGCGATGCCGCCCCGTCCGCTCAGAGCGCGGATCAGAGCCGGCGCGATCTCGGGGCCGACCCTCGGCATGTCGCCCAGGAACACGAAGACGCCGTCGATGTCGGCGGGCACGGCCCGGGCGGCGGCGGCCAGCGAGGCGCCCATACCCCGGGTGGGATCGGCGACCCTGACCACGCGCAGGTCGGCGTCCTCGACCAGTCCCAGGAGGGTGGTTTCCAGCGCGGCGTCGTCACCGATCGCGACCACGACCGAAAAGGCGGGGCTCGCTAGGGCGGCGTCCAGCGCCCCGGCGATCAGCGGGCGACCCCGAAACGGCGCCAGCAGCTTGCCGCCGCCGAAGCGGGCGCCCAGGCCGGCGGCCAGGACGATCGCCTCGAACCTTCCGCTTTCGCTTTCCGCCATGTCGCCCAACGCCTATCCTGTGCCCAGACATGACGCCCTATGACGACAGCCCCACGCAAGCGGCCTTGGCCGCCCCCCGTCTGATCGACGGTTTCGGCCGCGCCGTCACCTATCTTCGGGTGTCGGTGACCGACCGCTGCGACCTGCGCTGCGTCTATTGCATGGCCGAGCACATGACCTTCCTGCCCAAGGCGCAGGTGCTGACGTTGGAGGAGCTCGACCGCGTCGCCTCCGCCTTCATCGGCCTCGGGGTGCGCAAGCTGCGGCTGACCGGCGGCGAGCCGCTGGTGCGCAAGGGCTTCATGGAGCTGGTCGCCGGCCTGTCGCGCCACCTGCGATCGGGCGCGCTGGACGAGCTGACCCTGACCACCAACGGCACCCAGCTGGCCAAACATGCCGACGATCTGGCCCGTCATGGCGTGCGGCGGATCAATGTGTCGCTCGACACCCTCAAGCCCGACCTGTTCAGGCGGCTGACCCGGGGCGGCGACGTCGCCCAGGTGATCGGCGGGATCGATGCGGCCCTGGCGGCGGGCATCGCGGTCAAGATCAACGCCGTCGCCCTCAAGCACGACAATGCCGCCGAACTGCCGGACCTGATCGCCTGGGCCCACCAGCGCGGCTGCGACATGACCCTGATCGAGACCATGCCCCTGGGCGAGATCGACGAGGACCGCACCGACCAGTTCCTGTCGCTGAAGGACGTGCGCCGCGACCTGGCCTCGTTCTGGACCCTGGAAGACCTGGCCTACGCCACCGGCGGCCCGGCCCGCTACACCCGCATCGCCGAGACCGGCGGGCGTCTGGGCTTCATCACCCCGCTCAGCCACAATTTCTGCGAGGCCTGCAACCGGGTCCGCCTGACCTGCACCGGCACCCTCCACACCTGCCTGGGGCGCGACGACGCCTCGGACCTGCGGGCCGTGATCCGCGCCGGCGCGACCGACGCCGAGCTGGAGCAGGCGATCTTCGCGGCGATCGGGTCCAAGCCGGAAGGCCACGACTTCCAGATCGCCGGTACGAGGCCCGCCGTGGCGCGCCACATGTCGACGACGGGCGGCTGACATGGCGCGAGTGCTGCTGTTTGGACGTCTGGCCGACCAGGCCGGCTGGCGCGACCGGGCCTTCGACGCGACGTCCCTGACGGCTCTGCGCGGCCTGATCGCCCAGGATGATCCCGACCTCAGCGAGGCCCTGAGTGGCCCCGGCGTGCAGGTCGCCGTGGACAAGACGCTGGTGCGCGGCGAGGCGCGCCTGAGCGCCGCCACCGAGGTCGCCTTCCTGCCGCCGATGAGCGGCGGATGATTACGCTCACCGCAGAGCCTTTCGAGCCGGGCGCGCTGCTGACCGCGTTCTGCGCGGGGCGAGATGAGACCGGCGCCGTCGCCAGCTTTGTCGGTCTGGCCCGCGCCGAGCGGGGTCAGGCGGCGGCGCTGGAGCTGGAGGCCTATCCCGGCTTTACGGACGTCGCGATCAGCGACTTCGCGGAAGCCGCCAAGACCCGTTTCGCCCTGCACGACTATCACATCGTCCACCGCACCGGCCGCATCGGTCCCGGCGACGCGATCGTCTTTGTCGCCACAGCCGCCGGCCACCGCCGCGAGGCCTTCGAGGCCTGTGACTTCCTGATGGACTGGCTGAAAAGCCGCGCGCCGTTCTGGAAGAAGGAACATGGCCCGGACGGCGCCCGCTGGATCGAGCCGACGGACCGCGATAGGACCGACGCATCGCGTTGGGATCAGGAGTAGATCATGTCTGCAGCAGGCCTCACCCCCGGCGGCGGGATCAAGCCGGACCTTCCGTTCACCCCGGTGCGCGTGGCGATCCTGACCATTTCCGACACCCGCGACGAGGAAAGCGACACCTCGGGCCAGGTGCTGGTCGACCGCGTCAAGGCCGCCGGGCACGAGCTGGGCGGCCGGGCGGTGGTGCGCGACGACATCCTGCAGATCCGCGACCAGGTCAGAACCTGGATCGCCGGCGGCCAGGTCGACGCCATCGTCACCACCGGCGGCACCGGCCTGACCGGCCGCGACGTGACGGTCGAGGCGCTGGAGCCGCTGTTCAACAAGAAGATCGACGGCTTTTCGGTGATCTTCCACATGGTCTCCTATGCCTCGGTGGGCCTGTCGACCCTGCAGTCGCGGGCCACGGCGGGCCTGATCGACGGCGTCTTCGTGTTCTGCCTGCCGGGCAGCAACGGCGCGGTGCGCGACGGCTGGGACAAGGTCATCTCCGCCCAGCTCGACAGCCGCCACAAGCCCTGCAACATGGTCGAGCTGATGCCCCGGCTGCTGGAGCAGTGAGCAAGCTCACCCACATCGACGACCAGGGCCGGGCCCGCATGGTCGATGTCTCGGACAAGGCCTCGACGGCGCGCGAGGCGGTGGCCGTCGGCTTCGTGCGCATGAGCCCCGAGACCCTGGCCCTGGCCGTCTCCGGAACCGGCCGCAAGGGCGATGTCCGCGCCGTGGCCGAGATCGCCGGCGTGATGGCCGCCAAGAAAACCTCCGACCTGATCCCCCTTTGCCACCCGCTGGCCCTGAGCAAGGTCGTCGTCGAGGTCGAGCCGGGCGAGGGCGGCCTTTCTGTCACCGCCCGGGTCAAGACCACCGGCCCGACCGGCGTCGAGATGGAGGCCCTGACCGCCGTCTCGGTGGCCTGCCTGACGATCTACGACATGCTGAAAGCCGCCGAGAAGGGCATGGTCATCGAGGCCGTGCGGCTGATCGAGAAGACCGGCGGCAAGTCTGGGGACTGGAAGGCGGACTAGCGTCGGACGCGGGTTCTCGACTTCACGCGGTTGACCCGCTGAAGGTTGGGGAGGCGGCGGAGCGTCCGGGCCAGGCCCGGAGGATTGTGGAGTGGAGTACCGTTTCGGCCGTGGCCGGAGCGCTCCGCGCGATCGTTATCCGATGAGCCGCTCGGGGCGCGGGGTTTTAACCCGCTCCCGATTGAGAGGCCCCCGACGGGCGGAAGGGAAGCGACCCTTCCGGACCGCGCGGGCGATTTCAGCCCGCGCCTGGAGCGCATTGCCGGGCGTCGCCAAAGGGAGTTCCCGGCGGTCCGGATCCGGCTTCATCACGTTCGGTCCCCGCAGGACCGCTCCGCTCCGCCAGACCCCATCGGGCCTTCAGACGACGACCGACGGGCGCGACCCGCTCGACCGCCCCCACCCCCCGTCAGGTCGCCAGCTGGACGGCCTCCCCAGGGGCGGGGCGAGAGTGATTATGCGGTCGTTCTGGCGGGGGCTGCGTCGATTTTCGATCGTGACGGTGGGTGGTGGGAGCAGGGCGTTGAATTTGTTGGGGTCGGGGAGGGGGTATCCCCGTGCGGGAACGGGGATAGGGGCCGGTCGCAGGGCCTGCCCCCTTCCCCCTTTGATGGGGGAAGGGTTGGGGATGGGGGTGACAGAGGTTCATGATGGGGCGCGGCCGACGTGAAACCGTCCGGCGGGGTCACCCCCATCCCTGCCCTTCCCCCATCGAGGGGGAAGGGTCGTGTTTTGGCGTTCCAGGTCGTGGAACAGCCTCCGCCGCCGGAGGGAGCCATCCTTACATCTCACGGCGAGACGATCGCCGGTCTGGACAGGTTGCTCAAGGACGGCCCGGGGGGCCGCCGCGACGCGGCCGCCGGAGGCGGTCCTTGACCAACCTGTCCAGACCGGCACGCTGCAGCCTCCAAGAGATGTAAGGCTTGGCGCGACGCGGGGCGTCGGCTTTCGGGCGGGAAGCCAAGGCGTGCTTTCGGCCCATAGCGGGCATCTACATCGCATCAGCTACAGTACACTTGGGGCTCAAAAGAAGTTTTCTGGCCACAGAAATTGAGGCAAGTATCGGCGGATCAAGTCCGCGTGTCCCTGATAGCCTCGGGACTCAAGTTCGCGCACAAAGACGGGCCACGGCGGGATGTTACTTTTATAGACGTTCCCCGATGAAGTGGACATCCCGCCTCCTTGAGACGTCGAAAGGCCACCGTATTGGGACGTTGAGAGGCCGCCATACTGAGACGTCGACAACCCTCCATACTGGGATGTCGACAATCCCCCGTATTGAGATGTCGAGAGGCCGCCGTATTGCGATGTCGACATTCCACCATATTGGGAAGTCGACATTCCGCCGTATTGAGAGGTGGACATGCCACCATATTGTGAGGTCGACATTCCGCCATATTGGGATGTAGAGAGCCCGCCTCCCTGAGAAGTACTTAGGTTGCGAGGCCACGTCCGAAGGTTTTCGATGATAGGTCGCGACATAATCACACCTTCAGCTTGCTTCTTCTGCATCATCTAGCGTTGAAGGTGAGCGGTCAATTTGTCTTTTTACAGGTGTCTACAGTAAAATCTTTTAGCGCAGCGGACCGCTTTCCGCTTTCCGCTCTCTGCCGCCAAGGCCAGCGGCCGATCACGCACACGGCGGTGATGGCCTCTACGCCTCCACAACCCGCCGCTCCAGCGCCGGTTGCCCGTGCCGCGCGGCCATGATCTCGCCGATCACCGCCACCGCCACTTCGAACGGCGCCTTGCCGCCGAGGTCGAGGCCGATGGGCGCGCGCAGCTTGGCGAGATCCTGATCGGTCAGGCCCGCCGCCTTCAGGCGCGCGATCCGCTCACCCAGCCGACGCCGGGCGCCCAGAAGGCCGACATAGGGCGCGGGCGAGGGCAGGGCGGTCAGCAAGGCGGCGTGGTCGATCTCCAGGTCGTGGCCGCAGATGGCGACCGAGGTCCACGTATCCAGGCCGATGGACGCCAGGGCCGGCCCGGCGTCCGCCCGGGTATAGGCGACGCCGGCCAGGGGCGGCGGGGCGGCGGGGCCCTTGGGTCGGATCAGGAAGGTCTCAAAGCCCGACTGCGCGCCCAGGCTGGCCACGGCCAGGGCCGTCGGGTCGCCGCCCACCACCACCAGCCTCGGGACCGGGTCATAGGCGCGCTCGAAGGCGCCGGGCCAGGGGGCCATCGGCTCTTCCAGGCACCGGCGCCGCTGCCCGTCGCTGACCCAGAAGGCCGGGAGGCGCGCGTCGGTGAGGCTCAGCAGGGTCGCCGCCGCCGGGTCGTCGGGCGCGATGCGCTCGACCAGGATCTCGATCCGCGCGCCGCACAGCAGGCGGATGTCGGGCCAGGGGCTGCCCTCGCCATAGGTCAGCCGACGCGGCGCGCCGTCTTCGAGACAGGCCAGGGCGTGGCCCTCGACATCGGCCTCGATGCAGCCGCCGGACAGAAAGCCCGAAACAATATTTTTTCCGAACACCATCTGCGTCCCGACCGGACGCGGGCCGCCGCCGCCCAGGGCGACGATGGTGGCGAGGGCCGTGGGGCCCGCCAAAAGCCCGGCCCGCAAGGCTGGGCGGGCGTCGTCGGCCATGCCGTGGAGGGGCCAGTCGGCGGCCGTTTGAAAGCTGGTCATCCCCCCGACTTTAACCCCTCGGCAAGGTTCCAGAAACGCCTTCTTCAAACCTTGCCGCGTAGGGTCAGCGAACACAGGTGTCGTTCCTTACGGATGGTCATGCCCATTTCGGTCTCAAAGCTTGGTCTCGCGGCCGCCCAGTTCGGGCTCGATGGCATGACGTCGTCGCCGCGCGGCCGCTCGCCTGAAGCCGAAGCCCGCGACATCCTCAACATCGCCCACCGCTCAAACCTGTCGGTGCTGGACGTCTCGGGCGTCTATGGCCGCGCCGAATCCATCCTGGGCGACCTCATTCCCCGCCCGGTCAATTTCCGCGTCACCCTGTCGACCGCCCGCGCGGATCGGGGTCCCGACTTCGTCGAGGCCGAAGCCCGCAGCAGCCTGCGCCGCCTGGGTCTGGAACGCGCCGACGCCATCATCGTCCACTCGCCTTCGGAACTGTTCGGCCCGCACGGCGCGGCCCTGTGGGACCGCCTGGCCCGGCTGCGCGACGAAGGCCTGTTCCAGAAGATCGGTGTCTCGGCCCACGCCAGCGACGATCCGGTCGGCGTGGCCCGTCGCTTCAAGCCCGACATTCTTCAAGCTCCGGCGTCCTTGCTCGACCAGCGCCTGCTGGCCGACGGCTCCCTGGCCCGCATCGCCGGCATGGGCGTCGAGGTGCAGCTGCGCTCGATCTTCCTCAATGGCCTGCTGTTCCTGCCGCCCGATCGCGTGCCGGCCCAGCTGAAGGGCGCCTCGGGTCGTCTGTCGCGCGTGCGCCGGATGATCGCCGAGGGCCGTTCCGATCCGCTGCAGGCCGCTCTGGGTTTCGCCTTGTCGCGTCCCGAAGCCAGCGCCGTCCTGGTGGGCGTCACCTCCGCCGCCGAGCTCTCGGCCGTGGTCGCCGCCGCCTCCAGCCCGCCGCCGGATCTGGACTGGGACGACATGGCCATCGACGATCCGGTCGCCCTCGATCCGCGGCGTTGGGTCGCTTAGGCGACTCCCCGAATCAATCCCGACAGTACGAAGCCTGCCCAGCTCCTGCGACCCCGCGCGGCCCCGGAACATGGTTTATGGCGCGTAAGTCTTTGATTCACTCGACTTTTATCATTCACAGCTAGGCTATGCGGAACAACTGCTTTCAGGGGAGAGCGACGTGATCCTTACCGTCCTGCAGGCCCGCATGGGTTCCCGCCGCCTTCCCGGCAAGGCCATGGCCACGCTCCAGGGCGAGCCGATGATCATCCGCCAGCTGGAGCGCCTGCGCAGCGCCCGCTGTCCCAGCAAGATCATCGTCGCCACCAGCAACGACCCCTCCGACGACGCCCTGGCCGGCTTCGTGGTCTCGCGCGGCTATGCCGTGCATCGCGGGGCGGGGGTCGACATCCTCGACCGCATAGCCCGCTGCGCCGAAGCCATCAGCTCGGTCAGCCATGTGGTGCGGATCAAGGGCGACGCGCCGTTCGTCGATCCCGGCATCGTGGACGAGGCCGTTCGGCTGGCCCTGGCCAGCGGTGCGGCCTACACGTCCAACCAGGTCCAGCGCACCTATCCGGCCGGTCTCGAGGTCGAGGTGATCACCGCCAACGCCCTGCGCGTCGCGGCCGCCGAGGCCCGCGACCCGACGGCCCGCGTGTCGCCGACCGCCGCCATCCGCAACGATCCCGCCCGGTTCAGCCAGGCCCACCTGAAGGCCCGCCGCGACTGGTCGCATCTGGACTGGCGGGTCAAGACCGCCGCCGACCTGGCCTTCGCCCGCTCGATCTACAACGCCCTGCACCCGGTCGATCCCGGCTTCTGCATGACCGACGTGCTGGATCTGGTGGAAAGCCATCAGGACCTGACGCGGTTCGCGGCCTAGCCCAAAAATCCGCTCTTCCCGGCGAAGGCCGGGATCCAGATGCAAGAACGCCCGCGTTCCTCAAGGGATCGCGGGCGTCTTTGCATGCGCCTCACAGCTCTACGATCTGGGCCCCGGCCTTCGCCGGGGAGAGCGGAGTTTGGTTCGGTTATTTCCAGGCGCCGTAGGGATCGACCGATGGCTTGCCCAGCGCCTGCGCGACGGCCGGGTGGGTCAGCTCGCCCTTCAGCACATTGAGGCCCCGCGCCAGGTGGGCGTTGGTCTTCAGGGCGTCCAGGCCGTGGTCGGCCAGGGCCAGGCCGAACGGCAGGGTGGCGTTGCCCAGCGCTTCGGACGAGGTGCGCGGCGCGGCGCCGGGCATGTTGGCCACGCAGTAGTGCACCACGCCGTCGACCGTGTAGGTCGGCTCGGCGTGGGTGGTCGGCCTGCTGGTCTCGAAACAGCCGCCCTGGTCGATCGAGACGTCCACCAGGACCGAGCCCGGCTTCATCTGCTTGAGGTGCTCGCGACGCACCAGCTTGGGGGCGGCGGCGCCGGCGGTCAGCACGGCGCCGATGATCACGTCGGCTTTCAGGATCTCTTCTTCGACGGCCGCGAAGGTCGAATAGCGGGTCAGGATGCGGCCCTGATAGAGGTCGTCCAGCTCGCGCATGCGCGGGATCGAGCGTTCCAGCACCACGACTTCCGCGCCCAGGCCGGCGGCCATGCGCGCGGCGTTGGAGCCGACCACGCCGCCGCCCAGAACGGCCACGCGGGCCGGGGGCACGCCGGGCACGCCGCAGAGCAGCAGGCCCATGCCGCCATTGTGCTTGAGCAGGGTCTCGGCGGCCGAGAACACGGCGATCCGGCCGGCCACTTCCGACATGGGCGCCAGCAGCGGCAGGCCGCCGCGCGCGTCGGTCACGGTCTCATAGGCGATGGCCGCGCAGCCGCTCTTCAGCAGGCCTTCGGTCTGGGCCGGATCGGGCGCCAGGTGCAGGTAGGTGAAGAGGATGTGGCGGGGTTCCAGCTTCTCCCACTCGATCTTCTGCGGTTCCTTGACCTTGATGATCATGTCCGCGCCGGAAAACACCGCCGCGGCGTCGGCGGCGATGGTCGCGCCGGCCTTCAGGTAGTCAGCGTCGGAATAGCCCGCGCCGAGACCGGCGCCGGACTGGACGAGCACGCTGTGGCCATGGCCGACATATTCGCGAACGGCCGTGGGGGTGAGCCCGACCCGGTGTTCGCCCGGTTTGATCTCTGAAGGGACGCCGACGCGCATGATGATTTCCTCCTGAAGGACTTTATGCCGGTTTACGCCTCTCGGCCCGCAGGTTCCTTGGGCATTTCATGCGGTGAGAACTATGATATGCAGGAATCTTGCGTCACCACGGTGAAACATGAAGAAACCCGCCATCGACCTCGATGCTTTCGATCGCAAGCTCCTGACCCTGCTCCAGCGACGCGGCCGCGCCAGCTATGTGGAGATGGCCGAGGCGGTGAATCTTTCCGAGTCCGCGTGCCTTCGCCGGGTGCGGGCGCTGGAGGAGGCCGGGGTGATCGGCCGCTACGCCGCCGTGATCGACGAGCGCGCGGTGGGCCTGCCGCTCAGCGTCTTCGTCACCGTCACCCTGTCGTCCCAGGCCGAGGCGACCCTGAGCGCCTTCGAGAAGGCCATAGCCAGTGTCCGCGAGGTGGCCGAGTGCTATCTGATGACCGGTGGCTCGGACTATCTGCTGCGGCTGGTGGTGCGCGACGTCGATGACCTGGAGCGTATCCACGCCCAGGAACTGACGCGGATCCCCGGCGTCGTGCGGGTCAGCTCCAGCATCGCCCTGCGCACCGTGGTCAAGCGCGCTGAATTGCCGCTGTGACCAAAGTGCAAAAACCTACCGTCGGTTAACCTTGTCTCTCTAGTCCTTGACCCGACAGACAACCCGCGTCGGGGGACGAGATGGTTTCGAGAAGACTTTTGCTGGGCGTCCTGGCGTCCGGACTGGCCAGCGCGCCGCTGGCCGCCTTCGCCGAGGGCGACGACCATCACGCGCCCGCGCCGCGCAAGGCCGCGCCACGCCCCAAGGCGGCGGCCCCGGCGCATGCCGCGCCCGAGCCGGTGCGATCCACCGTCGCCGAATATCCCAAGCCCGCCGAAACCCATGCGCCCGAAGTCCTGATCGATCCCAACGAGGCCCTGGGCCGCCTCAAGCACGGCAACGCCATCTTCGCCCGCGGCGGCGCCAGCATGGCCCTGCCCAGCTGGGCGCGGATCAACGAGCTCTCGAACGGCCAGAAGCCTTTCGCGATCGTCGTCGGCTGTTCCGACAGCCGCGTGCCGCCGGAACTGGTCTTTGACTGCACCCTGGGCGAGCTGTTCGTGGTCCGCACCGCCGGCTCGACCGTCAGCCGCGAAGGCCTGGGTTCGATCCTCTATGCCGTCGAGCATCTGGGCGCGCCGCTGATCGTGGTGTTGGGCCATACCAAGTGCGGCGCGGTCGGGGCGGCGGTCGACGTCGCCACCAAGCACGCCCACCTGCACGGCGCCCTGTTCGACATGGCCCTGCCCATCCTGCCGGCCGTGATCGAGGCCGAGGAAAGCCATCCGGCCGACCTGCAGGACGCCGCGATCCGCCAGAACGCCCGTAACATCGCCGACCGCCTGAAGACCGCCGACGAGGCCTTCAGCAGCCGCATCGCGGCGGGTCGGCTCAAGGTGGTCTCGGCCGTCTACAGCCTGCAGACCGGCCAGGTCGAATTCATGGGCTAAGGCCCCGTTGACCCGCCCCCCCGCTTCACGTCACATCGATTTTCGAACGTGGTGAACCGGGGGATTGTGGAATGTCGATGGACGAGACGCCGCCCGCGAGCGGTTCAGACGCCCCGACGCCCGTTTCCCAGCCCACGCTGATCGAGCGCCTGAAGGCGCGCTGGTCCGCCGACGCGCGCGTGCGCATGGCGGCCATCGCGGCCGGCGCCCTCGTCATCGGTTTCGGCGGCGGCCTGCTGACCGGCAAGGCCGGCGAGCTGGGCTGGTTCGGCGGAAACAAGAGCGCCGTCGCCTCGGCCCCGGTCAAGGGCGAGGCCTGGTCGCTGTTCGGCAAGCCCCGTTCGGCGGGCGCCCCGCGTCGCGGCATCCCCAAGCCCGAAGGTTTCGCCGTCTGGCAGAGCCGCATCGACAGCGCCGGCCAGGACCCGATGGCCTGCGTGCGGATGAGCAAGGCGCTTGATCCGTCCAAGGCCTATGCCGACTATGTGCTGATCTCGCCCGACATCGGCCGCACGCCCGCCGTGCGGGTCAAGGGCGACGAGCTGTGCGTCGGCGGGGTCGGCTTCACCGATCACCGCATCACCCTGCTCAAGGGCCTGCCCGGCAAGGGCGGCGAGGCCCTGGCCACCAATGCCGACGTCGACTTCACCTTTGGCGAGAAGCCGCCCTATGTCGGGTTCGCCGGCGACGGCGTGATCCTGCCGCGCGACGACGCTGACGGCGTGGGCATCGAGACCATCAATGTCCAGACCCTGGCCATCGAGGTCTGGCGGGTTTCCGACCGCAATCTGGTCCGCAAGTCGATCAGCGCCCCAGATCCCACCGGCGAGGGCGACTGGGCCGGCGACTATGGCGACGACAGTGTCGGCGAGGATGGCCGCCGGGTCTGGAAGGGCGTCGTGCAGGTCACCGGCGCGGCCGGCCAGAAGGCCACCACCGTCTTCCCGCTGGGCGCCGTGCTGAAGGACATGAAGGCCGGCGGTTATGTGATCAAGGCGCGCGACGCCTCGGGCGGCCGCGATCCGGACGAGGAGGGCGACACCCCGCCCGCCCAGGCCCGCCGCTGGATCATGTTCACCGACATGGCGATGATCGCCTATGACGGTTCGGAATCCCTCGACGTGGTGGTCCGCTCGCTGAAGAGCGCCAAGACCCTGTCCGGAGTCCGCGTGGCCCTGGTGGCCAAGGACGGCGAAGACCTGGCCGAGGCCAAGAGTGACGCCGATGGCCGGGTGCGCTTCCTGCGTCCGCTGCTGAACGGCGAAGGCTCCGAGCGCGCCAAGATGGTCATGGCCTATGGACCTCAGGGCGACCTGGCGGTGCTGGACCTGGACCGTTCGCCGGTCGACCTGTCCAAGCAGGGCGTCGGCGGCCGTGAGGGCGCCACCGCCGGCCGTTCGACCCGCACCGATATCGACGGCTATCTCTACGCCGACCGCGGCATCTATCGGCCGGGCGAGACCGTCCACCTGACCGCCATGGTCCGCGACCGCCTGGCCAAGGCGGTGAACGACCGCAAGGGCGAGATCGTGGTCAAGCGGCCCTCGGGCGTGGAGTTCAAACGCTATCCGTTCAGCGGCGCCAAGGCCGGCGCCGTGCTGGCCGACATCGCCCTGCCCCGCTCGGCGCCGCGCGGGCGCTGGGTGGCGGAGCTGAAGATCGAGGGTATCGAGGCGGCCTCCGGCAGCCTGACCTTCAGCGTCGAGGACTTCGCGCCGCAACGCCTGGCCGTCACCGCCACGGGCCAGGAGTCCATCCCGCTGGGCGTGGGCGAGACCCGCAAGGTCGATGTCTCGGCCCGCTTCCTCTATGGCGCGCCGGGCGCCGGGTTGCAGACGCAGGGCGAGGCGCGACTGCGCGCCGACGCCGATCCCTTCCCAGCCTACAAGGACTATGTCTGGGGCGACGCCGACAAGCCGTTCGAGGAGAAGTTCCTGGAACTGGGCACGACGGTCACCGACGGCGAAGGCCGCGCGGTGCTGTCGGTCGCCAGTGATCTGGCCGGCGACACGGCCCAGCCGCTGGTCGCCGCCGTCACCACCTCGGTGTTCGAGCCGGGCGGCCGTCCGGTCCGCGAAGGCCTGGACCTCAAGGTCCGCGCCAAGCCGCTCTATTTCGGGGTCAAGGTCGACCAGGGCGACAGCGCCAAGGGCGATCCGCCGATCAGCCTGAACATCATCGCCGTCAACGCCGCCGGCAAGCGGGTGGGCGCGACCGCGACCTACACCCTGATCAGCGAGAACTGGGACTATGACTGGTTCCAGCAGGACGGCCGCTGGCAGTGGCGGCGCACCAGCCGCGACGCGGTGGTGGCCAAGGCCACGGTGAACATCGGCGCCGGCGATCCGGCCCGCTTCACCCGTCGACTGGGCTGGGGCGACTATCGCCTCGTGGTCGAGGGCGCGGATGGCTCCAAGACCGTCACCCGCTTCGCCGCCGGCTGGGGCTCGCCCGCCAAGGACGCCGAGGCGCCGGACTTCGTGCGCGTCAGCGCCGGAACCAAGGCCTATGTCCAGGGCGATACGGTCGAGATCACGCTGAAGCCGCCCTATGCCGGCGAGGCCCAGATCGCCGTCGCCACCGACCGCCTGATCGACCTGAAGACCGTCACCGTGGGCGAGAACGGGACGACCGTGCGCCTGAAGACCTCGGCCGCCTGGGGCGGCGGGGCCTATGTGATGGTCAGCGTCATCCAGCCGCGCGACCCGGTCGCCTCGCCCAAGCCGCGCCGCGCCCTGGGCCTGGTCTATGTGCCGCTGGATCCCAAGAGCCGGAAGCTGACCGTCGATCTGGGCACGCCCGTGAAGATCGACTCCAAGGCCCCGGTCGAGATCCCCGTGGCGGTGAAGGGCCTTGGCCTTGGCCAGCGCGCCCACGTCACCATCGCGGCGGTGGACGAGGGCATTCTGCGCCTGACCCGTCAGGACAGTCCTGATCCGGTGAAATGGTATTTCGGCAAGCGCGCCCTGGGCGTCGACTATCGCGACGACTATGGCCGCCTGCTCGATCCGAACCTGGGCGCGCCGGCCAATGTCAATTTCGGGGCCGACGAGGTGGGTGGCGAGGGCTTGACGGTGACCCCGATCAAGACCGTGGCCCTGTGGTCCGGCGTGGTCGAGACCGGCCTGGACGGCAAGGCGGTGGTCAAGCTGCCGGCCGCCGACTTCAATGGCGAGCTGCGGCTGATGGCCGTGGCCTGGACCGACACCGCCGTCGGCTCGGGCTCCAAGCCCCTGACCGTGCGCCAGCCGGTGGTGGCTGACCTGAACCTGCCGCGCTTCCTGGCCCCGGGCGACAAGGCCATGGCCACGCTGGAACTGCACAATGTCGAGGGCAAGCCCGGCGCCTATACCGCCGAGGCCTTCTCGACAAATGGCCTGAAGGTGACCTTCAAGAAGGTGTTCCAGCTGATCCTGGGGCAACGGATCGCCGAAAAGATTCCCTTCCTGGCGCCGGACGTCACCGGCATCGGCAAGATCGGCTTCAAGGTGGCCGGCCCCGGCTTTGCGACCTCTAAAGACTATCCGATCCAGACCCGCCTGGGCTGGGGCGATATCGTCCGCACGACCACCGAACTGCAGCAGCCAGGCCAGACCTATACGCCGACCTACGCCTTGATGAGCGGCCTGGCGGCCGGGGATGTGACGCTGCAGGTCAGCTACTCGCCGTTCAAGGGCTTCGACCCGGCGGCGATCGCGGTGGCCCTGCAACGCTATCCCTATGGCTGCACCGAGCAGCTGGTCTCGACCGCCTATCCGCTGCTGTACGCCCAGAGCCTGACCAGTGATCCCAAGCTGAAACGCACCCCGGCGGCCCTGGCCGGCGCGGTGGGCAAGCTGCTGGACCGCCAGACCCTCGACGGCGCCTTCGGGCTCTGGCGGGTGGGCGATGGCGAGGCCGACGCCTGGCTGGGCGCCTATACGACCGACTTCCTGCTGGAAGCCCGGGCGCAGGGTGTCGCGGTGCCTGACGCCGCGATCGAGAAAGCCATGAACGCCATGCGCCAGATCAGCCGTCCCGACGGCTGGGCCTCGGTCTCCTACCGGATGGAATATCCCGAATGGTGGGCCGCCACGCCCGAGCAGTCCAAGAAGGCCACCGAACGCATGCGCCGCCGGGCCTCGGCCTATGCCCTCTATGTGATGGCCAAGGGCGGCAAGGGCGACCTGGCCCGCCTGCGCTGGTGGCATGACGTGCAGATGAAGGACGAGGACCAGCCGATGGCCAAGGCCTATGTGGCCGCCGGCCTGGCCCGCATGGGCGACAACGCCCGGGCCCGCTCGGCCATGCGCCAGGCGGTCCGGTCGCTGGGCTATCGCGACGATCAGGACTGGTACCAGAGCCCGCTGCGCGACGTGGCGGGGCTGACGGCTCTGGCCGTCGAGTCGGGTCAGGGCGATATCGCCCGCCAGCTGCAGGGCCGTCTCGAAAACGTGGTCAAGGATCCCGACGCCCTCAACACCCAGGAACAGGCGGCGGTTCTCCACGCGGCCTTCGCCCTGCTGAAGGCGGCCGGCCCGATCTCGATCGACGCCAAGGGGGCCGTGGCCCTGCCACCGGCCGGCGGCGCGCCGCGCTGGGCGGTGGGCAAGCTGGCCGACAGCCGGTTCACCAACACCGGCAAGGGAGCGTTGTGGCGGACGGTCAGCGTGCGCGGCACGCCGACGGCCGCGCCGGGGGCCGAGGCCAACGGCCTGTTCGTCAGCAAGCGCCTGCTGTCGATGACCGGGGCGAGCGTCGATCCCGCCGCGATCCGTCAGGGCGACCGGATCATCGTGCTGGTCTCCGGCCGCTCGATGCAGGCCCGCTCGACCGCTCTGGTGGTCGACGACGCCCTGCCGGCCGGCTTCGAGATCGAAACGACGCTCGGGGCCGACGACGCCCAGAACGGGCCCTACCGGTTCCTGGGCGAACTGACCGGCGCTGACGTGCAGGAAAGCCGCGACGACCGCTTCATCGCGGCCATGGGCCTGGAGGGCAACAAGCCCTTCGCCCTGGCCTATGTGGCGCGGGCGGTGACGCCGGGCGAGTTCTTCCTGCCGGGCGCGGTGGCCAAGGACATGTACCGTCCCAGCCTCAATGCGCGCTCGGACGCCGGCCGGGCGGTGATCGCGCCGGGGCAGTAGTGATGTCGTATGTGTGCCCCCTTCCCCCTTTGATGGGGGAAGGGTTGGGGATGGGGGTGACAGCGTTTCCAGTTGAGGCGCGGCCTTCGTGAAATCGTCCGACGGTGTCACCCCCAACCCCGCCCTTCCCCCATCAAAGGGGGAAGGGCGAGGCAAATACGTCCCCCGTCTGACCCGCGCCCTCGTCGCCCTGCTGGGTGTCCAGGTCGTTCTCGCCACCCTCAGCGCCGTCTTTCCGCCGGACATGACCCGCGCCCGGCAGTCCTCGCCGGTGGCGCTGGACCGGCGCGGCGCGTGGTTGCGGGCCCTGCCGGTGGAAGACGGCCGCTGGCGGATCAGGGCCGACCTCGACCGTACCGACCAGACCTTTCAGAAGCGCCTGATCGCGGTGGAGGACGGGCGGTTCTACAGCCATCTGGGCGTTGATCCGCTGGCGGTGGTGCGGGCGTTCGGCTCGGCGGTGGTCCATGGCCGCGCGACGTCGGGCGCCTCGACCCTGACCATGCAGACCGCGCGCCTGCTGGAGCCGCGTCCGCGCAACCTGGGCGCCAAGCTGATCGAGATGATCCGCGCCGTGCAGCTGGAATCGCGGCTGACCAAGCGCCAGACCCTCGCGCTCTATCTGACCCTGGCCCCCTATGGCGGCAATCTGGAGGGCGTGCGCGCCGCCAGCCTGGCCTATTTCGGCCAGGAGCCCTCAAGCCTGACCGACGGCCAGCAGGCCCTGCTGATCGCCCTGCCACAGTCGCCCGAGGCGCGACGGCCCGACCGTCGGCCCGAGGCGGCGCGGCTGGCCCGGCGGGCGGTGCTGGACAAGATGGTCCGGGCCGGGGTGCTCACCGAGGCCGCCGCCCTGGAGGCCGAGGCCGAACCCCTGCCGCGTCGCGCGCCGTTCCCGGCCCTGGCCTGGAACGTGGCGGGCGAGCTGGCCCGCGCCGCGCCCAGTTCTCAGGCCAGCGTGATCACCACCCTCGACGCCGACCTGCAGGCGCGGCTGGAGCCGATGGCCGCCGCCATCGCGGCCTCGCAGGGGGCCGACGCCACCGCCGCGATCCTGGTGGTCGAGATCAAGGGCCGCGCGGTTCGGGCCGCCGTCGGCTCGGCGGGGCGCGAGCGGGCCGGGGGCTGGGTGGACATGACCCGCGCCCTGCGCTCGCCGGGTTCGGCCCTGAAGCCCTTCATCTACGCCATGGCCATGGATGACGGCCTTGTGGCCGCCGACACCCAGCTGACCGACAGCGCCACCCGCTTCGCCGACTATCAGCCCGAGAACTTCGACCGGGTGTTCCATGACAAGGTCACGGTGCGCGAGGCCCTGACCCATTCGCTGAACGTGCCGGCCGTGGCGACGCTGGAACGGCTGGGTCCCGAGGCCTTCGCCGGCCGGATCGAGGCGGCCGGCGCGCATCTGGCGCGGCCGAAGTCGGAGCTGAAGGCGGCGGGCCTCGCCCTGGCGCTGGGCGGGGAGGGGATCACCCTGCGCGACCTGGCCCTGCTGTACGCCGCTTTGGGCGACGGCGGGATCGCCAAGCCGTTGGCCTGGACGCAGGCTGACGCCAGGCTGCGGGAAAGGTCCGGCGGAACCCGGCTGGTGCGGCCCGAGGCGGCGCAACAGGTGCTGGACATCCTGCGCGAGGCCCCCGCGCCGCGTGGCCGGGCGCCCTCGGCCCTGACCCGGGGCGGGCCGGCCATGGCCTTCAAGACCGGCACCTCCTACGGCTTTCGCGACGCGGTGGCGGCCGGTGTGGTCGGCGGCTATGCGATCATCGTCTGGACGGGCCGGGCCGACGGCGGCGCGCGCGGCGGCCTGACCGGACGCGACGCCGCCCTGCCGCTGTTGTTCGACGTCGCCGACGTGGTGGGCACGCCCGCCGCCGCGCCGCGCCCGATCGCGCCGAAGCTGGCGCCCGAGGCGCTGCAGACCCTGCGCGCGCAATCCGAGGGGCCACGGCTGATCTTCCCGCCGGACGGTGCTGCCGTGCAGGTCGAGGCCCTGGGGCCAGGGTCGCGTGGGCTGGTGCTGGCGGCGGGCGGCGAGGACCTGACCTGGTATGTCGCCGGGACGCCGCTGGCGGCCGATCCCGTCAGCGGCCGGGTGGTCTGGAAGCCGGCGGCGCCGGGGTTCTATCGCCTGTCGGTGGTGGACGGGCAGGGGCGCAAGGCGTCGGCAAGGGTGCGGATCAAGGCGGGGTAGATCGCTCTCAGATTACCCCGCCGGCCACCCGCTCATAGTCTTCCAGGCTGGAAATCCCGACGTTCAGGTCGTTCACCAGCCCGTTGGCCAGCGAATAGACCCAGCCATGCACGGCCAGGGGCTGGCCGCGCGCCCAGGCGTCCTGCACGAAGACGTCGGCGGCCACGTTGCGGACCTGGCGGATGACGTTCAGCTCGCACAGGCGGTTGAGCTTTTCCTTCTCGCCGGGCAGGGCGTCCAGCTCGTGCTTGTGCTCGGCATGGACCTCGCGGATCGGGTGCAGCCAGTGGTCGACCAGGCCGCGCCGCTTGCCGTCGATGGCCGCCGCCACGCCGCCGCAGCCATAGTGGCCCACGACCATCACGTGCTTGACCTTGATCACGTCGACCGCGAACTGCAGCACGCTCAGATAGTTGGCGTCCTGCGGCGGGGCCAGGTTGGCGACGTTGCGGTGGACGAACAGCTCGCCGGGATCCAGACCCACGATCTCGTTGGCCGGCACGCGGCTGTCGCTGCAGCCGATCCACAGATATTCCGGGCTCTGCTGGTTTTCGAGCCGCTTGAAGAACTGCGGATCAACCTGCGTCTTGCCCTTCGACCAGGCGGCGTTATTGGCCTTCAAGTCCTCAAGCATGCTGTTTCCTCAGGCCTTTTGGGCGTCGGGTTGAAGGTTGGGATGGGCGGCGGCGATGGCCGGGTGTTCCAGCGCCCTGGCCACCGCGGCGCTGATCGCCGGGAACGGCGTCATGTCCACGTGGAAGCGGGCGGCGTTATAGACCTGCGGGACCAGGCAGCAGTCGGCCAGGCCCGGCGCGTCGCCGAACGCATAGCCTTTGCCGTGCCGGGCCACCATCGGCTCCAGCGCGGCAAAGCCGTCGGTGATCCAGCGCTGGGCCCAGGCGTCGCGGCCGTCCTGGTCGACGCCAAGGCCGGTCAGGGCGCGCAGGATGCGCAGGTTGTTCACCGGGTGGATGTCGCAGGCGACGATCTCGGCCATGGCCCGCACCGTGGCGCGATCGAACGGGTCGGACGGCAGGAGTGACGCGCCCGGAACCGCCTCGTCCAGCCATTCCAGGATCGCCAGGCTCTGGGTCAGACGCCGGCCGTCTACCTCGAGGGTGGGGACCAGGGCCTGGGCGTTCAGGGCGCGATAGGCCTCGCCCTGATGCTGGCTCGACACCAGGTCGACGGGCTGGACAGCGTAGTCCAGGCCCTTGAGGTTCAGGCCGATGCGCACCCGATAGGGCGCGCTGGCCCGCCAGGCGCTGTGCAGGATGAGCTTCATGGCGCGGTCCTAGGCCAGGGTGAAGGACAGTTTGCCGACGCCCTCGACCTCACCCTCCACCCTGTCGCCGCGCACGATGGCGCCGACGCCCTCGGGGGTGCCCGTGAAGATCAGGTCGCCGGCTTCCAGCCGCCACAGCTGGCTGGCCTTGGCGATCACCTCGGCGACGTTCCAGATCATGTCGGCGAGCTCGCCGCGCTGCTTTTCGACGCCATTGACCGACAGGAAGATCGCGCCTTCCGGCGGCAGGCCGCTCATCGGGCGGATGGCGCTGATCGGCGCGCTGGCGTCGAAGGCCTTGCCCGCTTCCCACGGATGGCCCTTGGCCTTGGCGGCGTTCTGCAGGTCGCGGCGGGTCAGGTCGACGCCGACCGCATAGCCGAAGACCAGTTCAATGGCCTGCTCGGGGGTGAGGTTCTCGCCGCCGGCCTTCAGGGCCGCGACCAGCTCGATCTCGTGGTGCAGGTCCGCCGTCGCCGACGGATAGGGAACGGTCGCCGGCAGGGGGACGACGGCGTCGGCCGGCTTGGCGAAGAAGAACGGCGGATCGCGCGTATCGGCGCCCATTTCGCGGGCGTGGGCGGCGTAGTTGCGGCCCACGCACAGGATGCGGCGCACGGGGAAGACGTCGGTCGATCCCTCGACCGGGACCACGGGAACGGCGGGCGGGGGGAAGGGGTACGTCGTCATGGGGCCTGATTAGCGCCAAACCGCGCGCTTCAAAAGCGTTCTGACCAAGGTTATCGCGTATCAGAAATCATCCTGGCGCCGGGGACGCTTAAACGTTCTTTCACTTGCCCCCGTCCTCGCCGTCGAGTCATGACGGGTGTGGGGAACACTGGGCGTCTTTCCATGCGGGGGCTGTGAGCGCGCGAATGTTGATCATCGAGAACCTGACTCACGTCTACGGCAACGGCGTTCGCGCCCTGGACGAGGTCAGCCTGACCATACCGCGCGGCATGTACGGCCTGCTGGGCCCGAACGGTGCGGGCAAGTCGACCCTGATGCGCACCATCGCCACCCTGCAGGCCCCGACCTCCGGCCATATCCGCTTCGGCGACATCGACGTGCTGAAGACGCCCGAGCTTCTGCGCCGCACCCTGGGCTATCTGCCGCAGGATTTCGGCGTCTATCCGCGGGTCTCGGCCTACGACATGCTCGACCACATGGCGGTGCTCAAGGGCATCAGCGGCGCGAAGGAGCGCAAGGAAACCGTCGAGAGCCTGCTGAGCCAGGTCAATCTGTGGGGCGTGCGCAAGAAGGCCCTGGCCGGGTTCTCGGGCGGCATGCGCCAGCGCTTCGGCATCGCCCAGGCCCTGATCGGCGATCCGCGCCTGATCATTGTCGACGAGCCCACCGCCGGCCTCGACCCCGAAGAGCGCAACCGGTTCCTGAACCTGCTGGCCGAGATCGGCGAGAACGTGGTGGTGATCCTGTCGACCCACATCGTCGAGGACGTGTCGGACCTGTGCCCGGCCATGGCGATCATCTGCGACGGTCGCATCGTCAAGCAGGGCGCGCCCAATGATCTTGTGGTCCAGCTGGCCGGCCGGGTCTGGCGCAAGACCATCGACAAGGCCGAGCTGGAAGCGGCCAAGACCCAGTATCAGGTGATCTCCACCCGCCTGCTGGGCGGCCGCACGGTGATCCACATCCTGGCCGACAGCGATCCCGGCGACGGCTTCACCGCCGTCGAGGGCGGTCTGGAGGACGTCTATTTCTCGACCCTGTCCACCACCCGCCGCGCGGCGTAGGAGGGCAGCGGGATGTTTCGCAAGATCGCGGGCTTCGAGCTCCGCTACCAGCTGAAGTCACCCGTGTTCTGGGTGGTGGCGACGGTGTTCTTCCTGCTGACCTTCGGGGCGGCGACGGTCGACAACATCCGCATCGGCGGCGGCGCCTCGGTTCACAAGAACGCCCCGTTCGCCATCGCCCAGACCCACCTGATCCTGTCGATCTTCTACATGTTCGTGACCACGGCCTTCGTGGCCAATGTGGTCGTGCGCGACGACGAGACGGGCTTTGGGCCCATCCTGCGCTCCACCCGGATCGGCAAGTTCGACTATCTGTATGGCCGCTTCACGGGCGCCTTCCTGGCCGCGGCGATCTCGTTCCTGGCCGTGCCCCTGGCGATCTTCATCGGCTCGTTCATGCCGTGGGTGGATCGGGAGTTGCTGGGGCCCAATATCCTCGAAGCCTATCTGTTCTCGTATTTCGCCCTGGCCCTGCCGGCGATCCTGCTCACCTCGGCGATCTTCTTCGCCCTGGCCACCGTGACCCGCTCGATGATGTGGACCTATGTCGGCGTCATCGCCTTCATGGTCATCTGGGTGATTTCGCGCATCGCGCTGGATCGTCCGGAATTCGCGACGGCGACGGCGCTGTGGGACCCCCTGGGCCAGTCGGCCTACCGCCTGGTCACCAAGTACTGGACGGCCACCGAGCGCAACACCGTCACCCCGGCCCTGACCGGCGTCCTGCTGTTCAACCGCCTCTTCGCCCTGGCCCTGTCGGCGGGGTTCCTGACGGCCGCCTACTGGCTGTTCCAGATCCAGTCGGCCGAGCTGGCCGGCGACCGCAAGGTCAAGGCCAGGACGGGCCCGGAGCCGATCGAGATCCTGCCGGCCGCGCCCAGCGCGCCGATCGTTCCGCGCTATGACCGCCAGACGGCCTGGGCCCAGCTGAGCGTCCGCACGCGCCTGGACATGGGTCAGGTGTTCAAGAGCCCGGCCTATTTCGTGCTGCTGGCCCTGGGCCTGTTCAACGCCATGGGCGCCCTGTGGTTCGCCACCGAAGCCGGGCGCTATGGCGGCGAGATCTATCCGCTTACGCGCGTGCTGCTGACGCCGCTGATGGGGTCGTTTGGCCTGATCCCGATGATCATCGCCATCTACTATTCGGGCGAACTGGTCTGGCGCGAGCGCGAGCGCAAGACCCACGAGATCATCGACGCCACCCCGGTTCCGGACTGGGCCTTTGTCGTCCCCAAGACCCTGGCCATTTCGCTGGTGCTGGTCTCGACCCTGCTGGTCAGCGTGCTGGCCGCGATCATCAGCCAGCTGGCTCATGGCTACACCAATCTGGAGCTTGGCAAGTACCTGCTCTGGTACGTGCTGCCGCAATCGGTGGACTGGATCCTGCTGGCGGTGATGGCGGTGTTCCTGCAGGCGGTCAGCCCGCACAAGTTCATCGGCTGGGGCCTGATGGTGATCTATATGGTCGCCACCATCACGTTCTCGAACCTGGGTTTCGAGCACAAGCTCTACACCTACGGCGCGGTCACCGACACGCCGTTCTCCGACATGAACGGCCAGGGCAAGTTCTGGATCGGGGCCTGGTGGCTGCGGCTCTACTGGACCGCCTTCGCCGTGGTGCTGACGTTGCTGTCCTATGGCCTGTGGCGTCGCGGGACGGAGAGCCGGCTGTGGCCTCGCCTGGCGCGCCTGCCGGGCCGCATGACCGGCAAGGCCGGTCTGACCCTGGGCCTCGCCCTGGCCGTTTTCGCGGCCAGCGGCGTCTACATCTACGTCAACACCAATGTCTGGAACCCCTACCGGACCCAGATCGACAACGAGCAATGGCAGGCCGACTACGAAAAGACCCTGCTGCCGTTCGAGACCCTGCCGCAGCCCAAGATCGTGGCCATGACCCTGGACGTGGACATCTATCCCGATGAACCGCGCGTCAGCACCAAGGGCGCCTATGTCATCGAGAACAAGACGAACGGTCCGCTGAAGGAAATCCATGTCCGCTTCGACCGCGACCTGAAGGTCAAGGGCCTGTCGATCGAGGGGGCGTGGGCCAGGAAGACCTATGACCGGTTCAACTACCGGATCTTCGCCTTCGACACGCCAATGGTTCCGGGTGAGCGGCGCAAGATGAGCTTCATCACCGAACGCTCGCAGAAGGGTTTCCCCAACAGCGGCGCGGAAACCCGGGTGGTGGCCAACGGGACCTTCATCAACAATCTGGAGATCGCGCCGATCCTGGGCATGGCCCGCGACGGCCTGCTGGTCGACCGCGCCAAGCGCCGCAAATATGGCCTGCCGCCCGAGCGGCGCATGGCCAGACTGGGCGATGTGGCCTCGATGCAGTTCAACGGCCTGCGCAAGGACGCCGATTTCGTCAGCGCCGACATCACGGTGACCACCGACGCCGACCAGACCCCGATCGCGCCGGGCTACAAGGTGTCCGAAGACGTCTGGTCGCTGCGGGACGACATCAAGGGTCCGGCGAAAGGCGAGGGGGATCGTCGCACGGTCCGCTTCGTCACCGAGGCGCCGATCATGCCGTTCCTGTCGATCCAGTCGGCCCGCTACGCCGTGTCGAAAGAGATCTACAAGGGCGTCGATCTGGCGGTCTATTACGACCCGCAGCACGCCTGGAACATCGCGCGGATGAAGAGCGCGATGAAGGGCTCGCTGGACTATATGCAGGCCGAGTTCAGCCCGTATCAGTTCCGCCAGATGCGGTTCCTGGAGTTCCCCGACTACGCCCAGTTCGCCCAGGCCTATGCCGGAACCATGCCGTGGTCGGAGGGCCTGTTCTTCATCTCCGACTACAGGAACCCTGAAAAGATCGACATGATCACCTATGTCGGGGCCCACGAGATCGGCCACCAGTGGTGGGCCCACCAGGTGATCGGCGCCGACCAGCAGGGCAGCACGATGCTGAGCGAGACCTTCGCGCAATATTCGGCCCTGATGGTGATGAAGCGGACCTATGGCGAAAGTCAGATCCGCAAGTTCCTGAAGTTCGAGCTGGACAGCTATCTGCGCGCGCGGGGCGGCGATCCGCTGGAGGAGCAGCCGCTCTTCAAGGTCGAGAACCAGGGCTACATCCACTACCGCAAGGGCTCGCTGGTCATGTACCGGCTGCAGCGCGAGATCGGCGAGGCGGCGGTCAACCGCGCCCTGCGCCGGCTGATCGCCGACCATGCCTTCAAGGGCGCGCCCTATCCGACGACCCTGGACTTCATGCGGGCCATCCGCGCCGAGGCCCCGGCCGACAAGCAGGCGCTGATCACCGACCTGTTCGAGAAGATCACGCTGTACGACATCAAGACCAGGACAGCGTCGGTCAAGGCGCGCGCCGACGGTCGGTTTGACGTCACGCTGACCATCGACGCCAGGAAGATGTACGCCGACGGCAAGGGCAAGGAGACGCCGGCGTGGCTGAACGAGACGATGGACGTGGGCCTGTTCACCGCCGAGCCGGGCAAGAAGGACTTCAAGGCGGGCAATGTCGTGCTCTATGAGCGTCGGCCGATCCACTCGGGCGTCCAGACCCTGACCTTCACGGTCGACAGGGCGCCGAAATTCGCGGGGGTTGATCCCTACAACACGGTCATCGACCGCAACGGCGACGACAACACGATCAAGGTCGGCGGATGAGCGAGGGCGGGCTGAAGCTGGATGCGGCGGCGTTCAACGCCTTCCTGCAGCGCGCCTTTCCCGAAGGCGATCCGGCGTCCCTGCCCGAAGCGATCGAGGCGTCCGAGGGGCGCGTCGTGATGCGGCAGGTCTTCGCCTCGCGGCAACTGCGGCCCGGCGGGGTGATCTCGGGGCCGACGCTGATGGCCATGGCCGACACCGCCGCCTATGCGGCGATCCTGACCCATATCGGCGAGGTGCCCATGGCGGTCACGACCTCGCTGACGATCCATTTCCTGAGAGGCTGCAAGCCGGGTGACCTCTATGCCGAGGCCACCCTGCTCAAGCTCGGCCGCCGCATCGCGACGGTCGATGTCCTGATGTGGACGGAATCGCGCGAGCGAGCCGCCGCCAAGGCGACGGTCGCCTACGCGATTCCCTAAACCTCGTGACTAGTTCACGAAGCCCTTCTTGAGACCTTCGGCCGTGTTCAGGTGCTCCTGAACGGTCGGGGCCGTGGCGGCGGCGAAGGCCTTGATGGCCGGGGTGTCGCCGTCCTGGGCGTAGCGCTGCAGCAGGTTCAGCATCGCCTGATGGGCGTCGACCTGGCTGTCGGCGTACTTTTTGTCGAAGTCGTCATTGCCGGCCTTGGTCAGGTCGTCGAGGTCATCCTGCATGTCCTTGGACAGGACGGTCGGCAGGGTGATCGCCGCGCCCGACGCCGTGATAGCGGCCGTCAGGCTGTCGGCGGTCTTGCCGTGCGCGGTGGCCATCTTGCCGGCGAAGGCCTTGACCTCGGCATTGGTCGAGCGCGAGGCGGCCAGCTTGGCGGCTTCGATCTCGAACATGTTCAGCTCGGCCGCCTTCATGGCGAAGACGTCGGCCTTGGTCTCGTCGGCCATGGTCGGGACCGTGGCGGCGGGGTTGGCGTCTGGGGTGGCGGCCTGTTCCGAAGGGGTGGCGGCGCCCTTGGTTTCGTCGGCCTTAGGGCCGCAAGCGGCGATGCTGAGGGCGGCGAAGGCGGCGCCGACGATGAGGAGGTGGCGGGTCATGGCTGTCTTTCCCTGCGCGTTTTTTCTAGAGGTTGAATTCCGGTCGGCGTCGCGCGGCGCCTATGGCAGGAAGAACATCACACGGCCGTGATCGGTTCCGTGGAGCGGGGGAAGATCGACATGGCGCAGGCGCCGCTGACCGGACTGCGGGTCATCGAAATGGGCTCGCTGATCGCGGGGCCGTTCTGTGGCCAGATCCTGGGCGACTTCGGCGCCGAGGTGATCAAGCTGGAAGATCCCCGGGTGGGCGATCCGATGCGCCAGTGGGGCCGCAGCAAGCCCCAGGGCCTGTCGCCCTGGTGGCCGGTGATCGGCCGCAACAAGAAATCGGTCACCCTGGATCTGCGCACGGACGAGGGCCGCGACCTGGCCCGCGCCCTGATCGCCAAGGCCGATGTGGTGGTCGAGAATTTCCGTCCCGGGACGATGGAGGCCTGGGGCATGGGCTATGAGGCCCTGTCGGCCGACCATCCGGGTCTGGTGATGGCGCGGGTGTCGGGCTTTGGTCAGACCGGTCCCTATTCGCACCGCGCCGGCTATGCCCTGGTCGGTGAGGCCATGGGCGGGCTGCGCCACATCACCGGCGAGCCTGATCGCAATCCCGCGCGGGCGGGCATCTCGATCGGCGACAGCCTGTCGGGCCTGAACGCCGCGCTGGGGGTGATGATGGCCCTGCATTCGCGCGACCGCACCGGCCGGGGCCAGGTGGTCGACGCGGCCATCTATGAGAGCGTGCTGACGGTGATGGAGAACCTGATCACCGAATATGACCTGACCGGCTATATCCGCGAGCGGTCAGGCGCCGTGTTGCCCGGTATCGCGCCGTCGAACGTCTATCCCACCAAAAGCGGCGAACTGATCCTGATCGGCGCCAACCAAGACACCCTGTTCCGGCGCCTGTGCGACCTGATGGGCCGGCCCGACCTGGCCGACGACGTCCGCTATCGCGATCACGCGGCGCGCGGCGCGCATCAGGGCGAGCTTGACGCCCGCATCGCCGCCTGGACCGCCGACCAGCAGATCGAGGCCCTGCTGCCCCTGCTGGAAGAGGCCGGCATCGCCACCGGCCGGATCTATCGCGCGCCGGAGATGCTGGCCGACCCCCATTTCGCCGCCCGGGAGTCCATCGTCAGCGTGCCGCATCCGGTCTTTGGCCAGGTGAAGATGCAGAACGCCTTCCCGCGCCTGTCGGAAACCCCGGGCGCGGTGCGCTGGACCGGGCCGACCCTGGGCGAACACACCGACGCCGTGCTGCGCGAGGTGGCGGGCCTGAGCGAAGAGGCGATCGCGGGCCTGCGGGCGCGCAAGGTGCTGTGACACAAGTCCTCCCCTAGCGGGCAGGGCTATCGGATATGACCAAAAGCGGCTGTCATCCCGGACGAGCGCGAAGCGCGAAGATCCGGGACCGACGCCTGAGCGCCGCGTTCCAGGTCGGTCCCGGATCGGCGCCCGGCTTCGCCAGGCTTGTCCGGGATGACAAACTTTCTGGGGGTGAATCCATATGCAATAGCCCTCCCCCTTCAGGGGGGGGGCGCTCAAGGCCTAGTTCCGCCCCGTCACGTCCGCTATCGCCCGGGCGATCTGGTGCACGTTGTACGGCTTGCGCACGATCGGTGCGTCAAAGCCCATGGGCGCGGCCTTGTCGGCATAGCCGGTGGCGAACACGAACGGCCGGCCTTCGCGACGCAGGATCTCGGCCACCGGGGCGACCGACTGGCCGTTGAGATCGGCGTCCAGAACGGCCGCGTCGAACGCCTGGTCCAGCATCGACAGGGCCTCGCTCAGTTCAGCGGCGCAGCCCACCACCACGACCCCCGCGTCCTCCAGGCCTGCTTCCAGCTCCAGGGCCAGCAGCAGGGAGTCCTCGACGATCAGCACCCGCAGGCCGGCGATGGCGCCGGGGCGGATGTTTTCGTCGGCGGCGATCAGGGTCTCGACGATCCGCTCTGGCGCGGCCTTTTCAGGCTCGGGCGGCGGCCCGTCGGCCAGGGCCTCCGGCGCGGCCTGGATCAGGGCGCTGAGGCCGCCGCGCTTGTATTCCATGCGGGCCCGCCCGCCCAGCTCGCGTCCGACCACATCCTCGATCAGGGTCGCGCCAAAGCCGCGCTTGGTCGGTTCGGTCGCCGGCGGACCGCCGGTTTCCAGCCATTCCAGTGCGAAGCCGCCCTCGGGCGTGCGCCGCCAGACGACCTCGACCTTGCCGTTCTCGGTCGACAGGGCGCCGAACTTCACGGCGTTGACCGCCAGCTCATGCAGGGTCAGCGACAGGGCCGAGGCCGCGCGGGGGGTCAGGAACAGTTCGGGGCCATCCCAGCGCGTCTGGGTGGGGGCCAGCCCGCCCAGTTCGGCGGCGGCGATCCGGGCCAGGGTGGCGCCGCGCCAGCGGGCGGCGCTGAGCAGGTCGTGGGCCGAGCTCATCGATTTCAGCCGGCCGGCGAAGGTCTTGAGGAACACGTCCAGCGACGACGACTTGCGGGCCGATTGCGCGGCGACCGACTGGACGACCGCCAGCAGGTTCTTGATGCGGTGGTCCAGCTCGGCCAGCAGGCTCTCGCGCTGCTCGTCCTGCTGCTTGCGGTCGGTGATGTCCTGCATCACGCCGATCAGGCGGGTCGGTTCGCCCTGCTCGTCCAGGGTCATCACGCCGGCGGCGCGATTCCACTGAATGCGGCCCTTCTCGTCGGGGTTGCGGCGGAACTCCACCTCGTAGCGGCCGCGCTTGCGCAGCTGGGCGTCGACGTCGTGCTGGATCCTGGCGCGATCCTCGATGTGGACATAGCGAAACAGGGACTGGCCATCCTCGGCCGGAATCTCGCCGGCGGGCAGGTGGGCGATCCGGGCGAGGCGCGGACTGATCCGGTAGATGTCGAGCGCGCGATCCCATTCGAACTCGCCCAGGCTGGCCGCGCCGATGGCCAGGGCCAGGCGCTCGCTGTCCAGCGTGCGGACGATGGTGTCTCCGGCGGCTCTTTCGCGCAGCAGCGCTTCCATGGCCAGGGCGGCCAGGTCGGACAGGGTCTGGCGGGCCTCGGGATCGATCGCCGTCCTGGGTTGGGGGTCCTGAACGATCAGAAGGCCCACCACCTGGTCGTCGGGATCGACCAGCGGCGCGCAGGCCAGGAAGCCGCCGTCCTTCACCGAAAGCGTCGCCAGCCGCGCATCGGCGCACGCGTTCCCGCAGATCAGCGGCTCGCCCAGAGCGATCATCGGGTCCGCCAGCGAGCCGGGGCGAGGGATCACGCCGCCGTCGCCGCCGAAGCTGGCCTTGCAGTGCAACCGGGCGGCGCCGATCAGCCAAAGTCCGGCGCGCGGCGCGCGGAACTGATGGGCGGCCAAGCGAATCAGCCGCGTGAACTGTGGGTCTTCTCCGGTACGGTCGAAGGCCTTCAACGCCTTGGTGGCGCGAAGCCGGACGGCTTCCTTGTCGGCGTCGTGCGCGGAAAGAGGATCCACCATATTTCGACCATAGACTCGCTTCGCGTCAGACGCGAGTGCCGATGCGAAATCCGCTGTGGTGAAGCTTCGAGCCGCACGCTATTATGGAACCGCTCGGCGGGGCTCCGCGTTGACCGGGCTTAGCTAGATCGCCAGCCCGCTCTGTTGGCCGCGTCGCGAACCGGAGATGACCATGCCTACTGATGTCCTGAAGACCGCCGCGAAAGACGCCGAGAAGGTCAAGACCGCCGCCGCAGCCGGCGTTGAACACGCCGAGCGCAGCTTCGTGGAAGCCGCCACGGCCGCCAAGGCGTCGCTGGCCGAGGCCGCCAAGCGCGTCGAGAAATCGGTCGCCGAGGGCTTTGACACCCTGCGCGCCCAGAGCCGCACCTATACCGACACCGCCGGCCAGCAGCTGGACGACGCCCAGCGCTATGTGACCGAGCGCGTGCGCGAACGCCCGCTGACCGCCACCCTCGCCGGGCTCGGCGTCGGCGTGCTGATCGGCCTGCTGATCGCCGGCAACCGCAACAACGACCGGTGATCTTCGAAAAGACTCTGATGACGCTCGCGGCTGCGGCGGCCATTGCGGCCGCGGCAGCTGTCGGCGTGTTCGCCGCGGCCTTCGCGCTGTACGCCGTGGTCCAGGTCCATCTGGGCGACGCCGGAGCGGCCGCTGTCGTCGCTGCGGTCGCTGCGCTGATTGTCGCGATCGCCGGCCTGCTGGCCGCGCGCAAGGTCGAGCACCGGCAGGCGCCCGGCCACGCCGCGACGCCAGACGCCCTGGGGCTGACGGAAAAGATCGTCGGCATCGTCCGGGACCGGCCGCTGCTGTCGATCGGCGCCGGTCTGGCCGCCGGCATCTTCGCGCTGAAGAACCCGACCCTGACGGCGGCTGTTTTCAAAGCCTTCATGGAACCGCGGCAACCGCCGCGCTAGATCCCCGTTGTCCTTTGCGTTCCCGTCCTCCCCCTCCAGGGAACGCCTTCCCATGGAGTCAGCATGTATATTCTGCCCGAGCTTCCCTACGCCTATGAGGCGCTGGAGCCGACCGTTTCGGCCAACACCCTGCATTTCCACCATGACAAGCACCACGCCGCCTATGTGACGGCGCTGAACGGCCTGCTGAACGGCGACGACAAGGGCTCGCTGGAAGAGGTCATCAAGACCGCCGCCCCGGGCAAGGTGTTCAACAACGCCGCCCAGGCCTGGAACCACGCCTTCTTCTGGGACGCCATGAGCCCGGAAAAGACCGCGCCCGGCGCTGACCTGCACGCCGCCATCAACGAAGCCTTTGGTGACCTGGCGTCGCTGAAGACCGCCTTCGTCACCGAGGGCGTCGGCCACTTCGCCTCGGGCTGGGTCTGGCTGGTCGCCGAAGGCGGCAAGCTGAAGGTGATCTCGACCCACGACGCGGCCACCACCGTCACCCAGGACGGCGTCACGCCGCTGCTGGTCTGCGACGTCTGGGAGCACGCCTACTATCTGGATCACCAGAACAACCGGAAGGGCTTCCTGGAAGCCTGGTTCGACACCCTGGCCAACTGGACCCTGGCCGACAGCCAGTTCGCCGCCGCCAAGGGCGCGGGCGAAGCCTGGCGCTATCCGGCTCCGCAATAGCCGATCGGGTTACGACGTTCAGACGGCGCGGCGAAAGCCGCGCCGTTTTGCGTTTCAGGCCGCGGGTCGGCGGTCGAAGGCCCAGGTGCGCCACACGACGAATTCGACCCGCTCGAACGCCATGGCCGTGACGCGGATCTCGGCGGGGTCGATCTCGATGATGTTGAAGCTGGGCGGCACGCCACGCTCGCGCACCGACAGGGTGCCCGACACCACCGCCCGCGTCTGGCCGTCGCCGAAAGGGTAGGGCGCCACGAACGGCGTGTGGATATGGCCTGACAGGACAAGATCGGCGCCGCCCGTCGACAAGCTGCTGGCGGCGCGCGTTCCGCCATGCACCTCGCTGGTCATCGGCTCGCCGGTCAGCTCCATCAGGGGGTGGTGGCAGACCACGATCTTGGCGTCGCCCGGCGCGGCAGCGGCCAGTTGGCCTTCCAGGCGGCGGATCTGGCCGTTTGAAATGGCCCCCTTCGACCAGTTCCAGCGCAGTTGCGCCCGGCGGGCGGTATTGACGCCAAACACCGACACGCCCGGCGTCCGCCAGACCACGCCGTCGGCCGGACCAAACCGCGCCTCATAGCGCCGCCACGGGGCGATGAACCGCTCCAGCAGCTCGCCGGGGCCTACATAGGGGGTGTCGTGATTGCCCGGCGTGGTGAACAGGGGCGTGGGCGCGCGATCCATCCAGGCCCTGGCCGCGTCGAACTCGGCGGTCACGCCATCGCGGGTCAGGTCGCCGGCCGCCACCAGCAGGTCGGGCTTTTCCAGATGAAACCGGGCCAGCGCCGCCTCGGTCGCCGCCTGGTTCTCGCCGCCGAAATGGATGTCCGAGACCTGGATGATCTTGAAAGTCATGACTGCTCGGGCAGGGCGAAGGCGCGGAAGGCCTTGGGGCGAAAGCGGATCTGGACCTCGGGCTCAAGGCGCATGGGCTCGCCGTCGAGAATGGCCGGGATTCGCCCCGCGGCCCAGACCCGGCCCACCCGGCATCGGCCCATGCTGACCGAGGGATCGTCGCGCCAGGTCCCGCTCAGCGCGCTGACGCCGAGACGGAAAATCTCGATCGCGTTGGACGGGTCCAGCGCCGCCGCCTCCAGCGCCCGCTCGTCCTCGTCCAGCACGGTCGAGACCAGGGGGCACATCAGGGTCAGGGCCTCGGTCTTCTGCTTGGCGCGGCCATCCAGCGTAAAGCGCAACCGGCCGGAAAAGGCCTGTCGAAACGCGCGTTGCGCGCGCAGGGCGGTCAGGCGGATCTTTCCCGCCCGGGCCGCTTCACGCGCGTCGGCCCACAGGGCCGGGCTGCCCAGGATGGCGGCAACGAAGAACAGGCGTCCGGCCACCTCGCCGCCCGACACCATGCGCGGCGCGCCTTCGGTCAGGCAGGCTTCCATGGCCTCGGGCCAGGACCGCTCGCCATAGAAGGCGCGCGGCAGCATGTTCATGGTGCCGCCCGGCAGGGGTGCGATCGGCGGGCCGTTGGGACCCGACATCTCGGCGGCTGCCCGCGCCGTGCCGTCGCCGGCGATGATGAACACCGCGTCCGGGTCGGAATCGATGACGCTTCGCAGGCAGGCCGTCAGGTCGGCGCCCGGCGTGTGCACGGTACCCGCGACGCCGTGTTCAGCGAGGATCCGTTCGGCGATGGCCGGCGCATCGGCGCCGACCGATCCGGAAGCGATATTGGCGATGATCTCTACGCGCCGCACTGGCTACCCCGCTTGATTGACACACGCCCTAACGGCCAAGCTTTTCAGGGGTTCCGCCCCCGGCGGCGGAACCTTGGATAGCGCGGGCCGTTAGCCTGACCGGGACAGCTCGATGGGAGAGCCACAATGAACAAGACGATGATCGCCCTGCTGGGTGTCGGTTTGCTGGCCACGGCCTGCACCTCGACCGGCAATGTTGAACGTAACGCGGCTGGCGGCGCGGCCTTGGGCGCTCTGGCGGGCGCCGTGATCGGCAACAATGTCGGCAGCGGCAGCGCCAGCACGGGGGCTGCGATCGGCGCGGCCATCGGCGGCACCGCCGGCGCCGTCAAGGGCTGCCGCGAAGACGGCGGCTGCGGCGCGAACGAGGTCAACCGCCGCCAGTATTACGACGAACGCGCGGGTCGCTACTATTACTACGACTCCCGCAGCGGTCGTTACTTCTGGGAAGACGGTCGTCCCCGCTAGGGCGCGATCACGCCGATGAAAACCCAAGGGGCGGCCGACGGATGTCGGTCGCCCTTTGCATGTTCAGGAAAAGGGGAGGCGTTATGACCCTCAAGATCACCGTGGCGGCGCTCGGCGCCGGACTGATGCTCGCGGGCTGCGCGTCCGCGCCGTGGATGCCGACCCGCGCCTCGATCGAGGCTCTGCCGCCGGCCTGCGCGGATTTCCGGGTCTCGATCTATTTCGAGCGCGACGAGGCCAGGGTCACGCGCGAGGCGCGGTCGGTGCTGAAAAGCGCCGGGGCGATGACGCGCGGCTGCAGGGTCGACAAGGCCCGCGTCATGGGCCTGGCCGATGCGGTCGGCGCGGCGGACGTCAATCTGGAGCTTTCCAGGCGTCGCGCTGAGTCGGTCACCCAGGCCCTGACCCGGGCGGGCTTTTCCCAGGTGGAGTTCGATGTCGCCGCGGCCGGGGACGCCGGCGCCACGACGGGCGCGGGCGCTTCGGCTCCGTTGCGTCGCCGGGCCGATATATTTTTCGAAATCAGCAAGCCCTGAGCCTCAGGCGGATCGCCAGACACAGCCCGCCTTCGGCCTGGACCGGGGGCGGGCTTTCTGCCGAAGCCGCTCGCACGACAGAAAGGCGGGCCGCGTCGCGGTCCGCCTGGGCGTCATATCTGGAGGGGGGGGTGCGGAGGCAGCAGGCTGGCTTGCGCCAACCTCAAGTCGGGGGGGCGTCGCCGCCTCCGCAAAGAGAAAACGCGATCCTCGAACCCCGGTTCCGACGCGGCGCGATTATTTTTCGCCAGGGCGCTGAAGCCTCGGCCCGAACCGCCGGAGGGAACGCCGGGAGGTCGCGGACGTTGTTTCCGTGACGGCCAAGCGGGCCGTCTTCGAACAAAGAGGGCGCGTCATGATCCGGAGCTATCAGGCCGAACATGGCGGAACGGTTTTCTACGCGGCGCCGACCCGGCGCCAGAGAACAGCCCGGACGCGGCTGATGGCGTTGTTGGTGATCGCGGTGGTGGCCGCGTCGGCTGGGCTTGTCCAGACCTTCAATGCGCACTCGATGCCCGTCGAGATGCTCGCGACCGCCCAGTGACACTCTGAAGGAGAGCGACATGCCCGCCGACATTCCTCAACCCGCCCCCCGTCTCAACGCCACGCGCGCGCGTCAGGGCCGGTGGGGACAGCACATCTTCTGGATCCTGATCGTTTCGACGGTGCTGGCGGCCATCGCGCTGTTTGGCGCCTGGGGCTTCCGCTCGGGCGATCTGGCCGGCGTCGAGCACAATAACGGCGCCAAGACACCGGCCGAGGCCGGCCGCTACGACACCCAGCAGAGCCCGGCCCGCCAGACGCCCGCCGGCTGATCTGCTTTCTGACCTGACGCCCATACGAAAACGGCCGCCCTCTCGGGCGGCCGTTGACGTTTCGGGCGGCTGGATCAGGCGGCCTTGCGGGTGCGCCTGGGATGGAAGAACAGCGCCTGGCCGATCGCCGCCTTCACCGTTTCCGGCTGGAAGGGCTTGGTGATCAGGAAGGTGGGTTCCGGACGCTCGCCGGTCAGCAGGCGTTCGGGGAAGGCGGTGATGAAGATCACCGGCACGTCAAGGCGGGCCAGGATGTCCTTGACCGCATCGATGCCCGACGAGCCGTCGGCCAGCTGGATGTCGGCCAGGACGAGACCCGGCGTCTTGCGCGCCACCGCCTCAATGGCCTCGCCGCGGGTGGCGGCGATGTCGGTGACCTCATGGCCCAGCTCGCGGACCAGGGCCTCGATATCGGCGGCGATGACCGGTTCGTCCTCGATGATGAGCACGGTGGTGGCCAGTTCGGCGTCGATTTCGGTCTGGGCCTCGGAGATCAGGCGTTCGACGTCGCCGAACTCGCAATCGAGGATCTGGGCGGCCTCGGTCGGCGTGAAGCCTTCCAGGGCGGTGAGCAGGAAAGCCTGACGCGAGCGCGGAGCGATGCGCATCAGGCGTTGCGTGGCGTCGTCGGCGGCTGAACCGCTGTCTTCAGGGCGCGCTTCAAGCTGAGCGCCGGAGGAAAGCCAGATCGCATGGAAGACGCGATAAAGCGCGACGCGGGGCGACAGGTCGGCGTCCAGGGAACGCTCGCCGGCGGCAAGCGCCTCGAGTGCGACCCGGACATAGTGGTCGCCGGTGTTCTGATCGCCAGTGAGGGCGCGGGCGTAGCGACGGATGTAAGGCAGATGCGGCGCCAGCCGAGCAAGAAGACTCATGACCCCTCCCGATGCGGTGTCTTCGTTAAAAACGCGATCCAATGGCCAAGCTGCGCCATTCGATCAGGGTGTTTAACGCCGCCTTTTGAAGCCGGTTCCGCCGATTGCAGAATTTTGCCATTCTATGCCCAAGCTTTTGGAACCCGATACGGAAAACCGCGTTGTCGTCTGGCAGAAACACATTCGGCCAAAGGGGGCGGGCGCTGCGTTATATCGGCGTCGAGGACATGATCGAACACGTACCCATGGAAGATCACCGTAAAGGCGCCGCGGCGCTCGACGAAGCCCGTCTGCGCCAGCAGGCCATTGGCGTGAAACTGCGCCAGATGTTCGACGAGGTCGTCAACGAGGCGGTGCCCGACGAATTCCTTGAGATCCTGCGCAAGGCCGAAAAGCCGGCGGGCGAGGAATGAGCATGACGGACACCGAGACTCAGGTCGGCCGTTCGCCGTTCGACCCGCCGCGCGACAATGCGTTCAAGCGCGAGCTTGTTACGCTGATCCCGCATCTGCGCGCCTTTGCTCGCACCCTGACGGGCGATCCCACCGCGGCCGACGATCTGGCGCAGGACGCCATGATGAAGGCGTGGGACGCGCGCGCCAGCTTCCAGCTGGGCACCAACATGAAGGCCTGGACCTTCATGATCCTGCGCAACCAGTTCTACTCGGAAAAGCGCCGGTCATGGCGCCAGAGCCAGCTGGACCAGGAAGCGGCCGAGCGCACGCTGGTCGCCGTGGACGACCCCGAGGCCCCTGTTGCGCTCGACGAGCTGCGCATGAGCCTGGGCATGTTGCCGGCTGAGCAGCGTGAAGCCCTGATCCTCGTCGGCGCCGGCGGCTTCGCCTACGAAGAGGCCGCCGTGATCTGCGGCTGCGCCGTGGGCACCGTCAAAAGCCGCGTCAGCCGCGCCCGACGCGCGCTGCAGGCGATCCTGGAAGCCGGCGCCTACGACCGCGACGGCAGGTCGGCGGGCGATGCGATGGGTTCGATCCTGGCCGACGCGGAGCGCCTGAGCTCCCAGCGGTGAGACCTTTCAAAAGCCGGGGCGCGGAGGCTGTCACGTCAATCCGCGTCCGTCTGGCCGCGGCGTTGTTCATCGCCCTGTTGCCGGTTCTGTTGCTGGGCGTCCTGCAATCGATCTTCGCGTTCCGCGCCGAGGCCGATCTGCGCCGCCAGAGCCTGGAACTGGCGGCCGGGCGCAGCGCGGCCATCGCCCGCGCGCGCATCGAGGCGGCCGGCGTTCTTCTGCAGACGCTGGGTCCGGGCTCGGTGGGCCTGGAATGCGCCCAGCGTCTGGCCGATGTGCGGGCCCGCTTGCCCGGCTACGCCAATCTGGTCCGGTTCGACTCCCGCGGCCGTGTGGTCTGCGCCGCCGCGACCACCCCGCCTGATCCCACACGCGCCGGACGGCTGTGGTTCCGCGAGCTGGCGGCGGGATCCAACCTGGTGGTGGCCAGCGCGCCGGGCGCCGTCTATGCGACCGAACCCTCGGTTCTGGCCGCCGTCCGGGCCAACGGGGCCGGCGACAAGTTCGACGGCGCCATGGTCGCGGTGCTGACCCTGCGCAGCCTGCGCCTCGAAACCGCAAACCGCTTCATGCCCGAAGGCGCCGAGATTGCCCTGGCCGACTCGCACGGCGTGGTCTTCGCCTCCACCGAATCGGGCGCCTTCGACACCCCGCCCCCGGGCTGGCGCTCCGTGGCCCAGGCGCGCGGGGCCGTGCTGTGGTCGGGCAAGGATCGCCAGAACCGCAGCCGGGTCTATTCCGCCGCCCCGCTGACCGAGAGCGGCGTCTTCGTTCTGCTGTCGGCGCCGTCGCCGGGCCTGCTGTCCTGGGCCTGGATCAATCCGATCTCGCGCCTGATCCTGCCGCTGCTGGCCTTTGGCCTGGCCCTGGGCGCGGTGCTGTACGCCGCCGAGCGGGCGGTGATCCGCTGGATCATCTATCTGCAGCGCGTGGCGGCCATCTATGCCCGCGGCCGCTTCACCGTGCGACCCCTGCAGGCCGAGCGCGCCCCGCCCGAGATCCGCGAGCTGGCCGCCACCCTGGACGACATGGCCGGCGCGATCGTGGCCCGCGACGCGTCGCTGATGGACAGCCTGGCCGAGAAGGACGCGCTGATGCGCGAGATCCATCACCGGGTGAAGAACAACCTGCAGATCATCACCTCGCTACTGAACATGCAGCAGCGGGCCCTGACCGATCCGGCCGCCAAGGCGGCGATGAACGACACCCGCCAGCGCATCACCGCCCTGGCCCAGATCTATCGCGCCCTCTATCAGGGCCCCGACCTCAAGCGCGTCGACCTGCGCCCCTTCCTGGAAGAGCTGATCGCCCAGCTTCTGGCCGGCGAGATCTCGAGCTCCGGCGCGGTGCGCACCGAGGTTCACGCCGATCCCCTGGTCATCGATCCCGACCGCCTGGCCCCCATCGCCCTGTTCGCGGTCGAGGCCATTACCAACGCCCAGAAGCATGCGTTCGCCGACCGTGGCGGGGTGCTGTCGGTGAACTTCGCCGTGCGCGGCGAAGAGGCCGAACTGTCGATCGGCGACGACGGCCCGGGCGCCAACCAGGGGCCGGGCGAAGGCGTCGGCCGCACCCTGATGAACGCCTTCGCCCGCCAGCTTCGCGGCAAGGTAAGCTTTGAGACCAGCCCCCACGGCGGCCTGCTGGTGCGGCTGATTTTCCCGACTCCGCAAGCGCCACCCTTGGCCGGAACCTAGCTTCGCCGGAGGCGTTGTCTGAAGCGAACAGGTTCCATGCCCATCGGGCCCAAACACCGGAGAACACCATGCGCAAGTTGATCATCCTGGCCGCCATCGCCGCCAGCCTTTCCGTCGCCGCCTGCAACACCGTCGAAGGCGCCGGCAAGGACGTCTCCTCGGCCGGCAAGGCCGTCACCGAGACCGCCCAGGACGCCAAGAACTAGTCAGGCCTCACGGTCTGTAGCGAGCCCGCCGGTCCCACCGACCGGCGGGCTTTTGCTTGTCCGGGTTTCGGCCCGGCAACAGGCGGCGCGGTTGTGCGTCACCGACGCAACATGTCGCAAAGACTGCAAACCTGCGGGGCCGGTTTCAATACAGTCTGAGATCGCGACGCAAAATCACGCCCCGACAGTGCGAGCCTCCGTCGATGAGGTTCCGCTCGCGTGTCGCACCCGCCCAAGGCCGCCGTCTTCGTCCATAGCGGCTGGCGCTGCTCCAGCACCTATGTCTGGAGCCGGTTCCGCGCGCTGCCGGGCGTCCGCGCCTATTATGAGCCCTGGCATGAACAGCTGGCGGGACTGACCGCCGACACCCTGCCTCTGGCGACGCCCGACAACAGCCGCCTGCGCCATCCGGGCGGATCGCGGCCGTATCTGGCCGAGTTCGCGTCGGTGCTCGACCCGGCCGGCGGCGTGGCCGGCTACGAGGACCGCTTCGCCCTGGACCGCTATTTCCTCGACCCCGAAGAGGAGGATCCCCGGCAGCAGGCCTATGTCGAGGGCCTGATCGCCTCGGCGCGGGCGGCGGGCGAGGCGCCGGTGCTGGCCTGTTGCCGGACGCTGGGCCGCATCGACTGGCTGAAACGCCGCTTCGGGGGCTTCCACATCGTGCTGATCCGCGACCCGGTGCAGCAGTGGATGTCGTTCTATTCCCTGCGCCGGCGGCCGCGCCCGACCTATTTCGAGATGTGCCAGTACGTGATCCTGTCGGAAGCGCCCGGTCGGCAAGGCGTCGCCGAGACCCTGCTGGGTCGGCGGTTTCCGGCGCGCGGAACCCTCGCCGAGCGCATCGCCGCCGTGCGCCGGCGCCTCAAGCGGGCCTCGGCGGAGGTGTCCTTCACCGCCTTCATGGCCGTCTATCTGCTGTCCTATCTGAGCGCCCTGCCGCGCGCCGACCTGATCGTGGATGTCGACCGCCTGGGGCGCGATCCCGACTATGCCCGGCAGGTCGAGGCGGTGATCTGCGCACAAACCGGCCTGGCGCCGGACTTTTCCGACTGCCGCACCCCGCAGCGCCACGACCTGACAGCCGTGCCCTATCGGCGGGTGGCGCGCACGGTGATCGAGGCGCTGGGCGTCCGCGAGGCGATCTACGGGTCGGGCTCGTCCCTGCTGCTCTATGGCAAGCTGGCGACGGCCTTCGCGGCCCTGTCGCCCGACGCCCCCGGACTGGGCGCGCGGATCATGGAAGGTCTGAAGCGCTGGAGTCCGGCCGCGCCGCGGCGCAAGGCCCGGGCCTAGGCCGCGGCTTCTTCCTGGACGGCGGCGACGGCCGCGTTGCGCACGAAGACGCCGGGCTGGTCGCTGGCCGAAAACAGCGACGCGGCGGCGCCGGTCAGGTGGTCGTCCGGGCTCAGCACCAGCACGCCGTCGTCGGCCAGGCGCGCGGCCAGGCTCTCGATGACCCGCCCGTGCAGCGAGGGCTCCATGCCGTCGAGCACGTGACGCAGCAGGATCACGTCGAACCGGCCCATCGGCGACAGGTCGCTGAGCAGGTTGATCCGCTTCCAGCGCACCGACTGGCGGATGCGCGGCGAGATTTCCCAGGTGTCGTCCTGGTTGGCGAAATGCTTGACCAGTTGCTGGATCGGCAGGCCGCGCTGGATCTCGAACTGGGTGTAGAGACCGCTCTGGGCCTTTTCCAGACAGCGCTCGGACAGGTCGGAGCCGAAGAATTCGAACTTGGCGCCCGGCTCGACGTCGCGGCTGTCGCCCGAGGCCATGGCCAGGGAATAGACCTCCTGGCCGGTCGAGCAGGCGGCGCTCCAGATCCGGATCGGCTGGTCGCGGCGCACCTTCGAGAGGGCCGGCAGCACGGTGTCGCGAAGATGGGCGAACACCTCGCGGTCGCGGAAGAAGCTGGTCTCGTTGAAGGTCAGGGCCTCGACGACCGCCCAGATCAGGCGCTCCTCGCGCTTGGACCGCAGGGTGGCGATCAGGGCCTCGATCGAGTCGAAGCCCTCGCGCCGGGCCAGCGGCGAGAGGCGGCTTTCGACAACGTAAGTCTTGTCGACATCGACCGCGAGGCCGGCGCGGGCGCGGCCCAGGGCGGCCAGAAGTTCCATGTCTTCGGGGGTCAAAGCAGGCCCGCCTCGGCGAACTTCGCCGCGATGATCTCGCCGTCGAACGGCTTCATGATGTATTCGTTGGCGCCGGCCTCGAGGGCGGCGCGGATGTGATCGACGTCGTTCTCGACGGTGCAGAACACCACGGTCGGCGCGTCGCCGCCCGGTTCGCTGCGCAGCTGGCGCAGGAACTCGATGCCGTTCATCACGGGCATGTTCCAGTCGAGCAGGACAGCATCAGGCATGGCGGCGCGACACCACGCGAGGGCCTCCATGCCATCGGCGGCCTCGGCGATCTCAAAGCCGATGTCCTCGAGGACCCGGCGGGCGACCTTGCGGATCACCCGGCTGTCGTCGACCACCAGACAGGTCTTCACGGCATGCTCCAATCCCAGGCGCCCATCGTCGGGCGTCTAGGTTAAGGAGCCGTGTGTCTTAACGATGAACCGGCGATTTTCCGGTGGGCGGTTTAGGCGGGGACCCAGCAGGCCAGGCTGATGCGATCCTCGGCCGCCTCGACGGCGACCTGACCGCCGGCCGCGCGCACCAGGGCATGCAGATAGGCCGCCTGCACCCACGGGCCGCCCAGGCCTTCGGTCAGAGCTTCGCCGCGCAGGCCGGCCAGCACCTCGGGGCGCAGGCGGGCGCGGGGGCCGACGGAATCGGCGGTGATCAGGAACCGGCCCTCGGCCGTGACGCCCTTCAGGGTGGCGACGCCGCCGGCCGGCAGGGCGCTGGCAGACAGCTGGGCGATATTGAGCAGGGCCCGGGCGGCGGCCTTGTTGATCGGCTGCGAGTCGATGGCCCAGACCATCGTGGGTCGAACGTGATCGAACACGCCCTGGGCCAGCTTTTCCAGCTCGCGCGAGTCGAAGGCCTCGGCCGAGGCCGACGCGCCGAAGGCCACGCGGCAGAACTGCAGCAGGTCGGCCAGCTTGCGGGCCGACGAGGCGATCAGGCTCATGGCGTCTTCGCGCATGTCCTGGGCGGAGGGGTCTTCCAGCAGGTCCAGGCCCGAGACGATGGCGCTGGCCGGGCTGATGAAGTCGTGACACAGGCGCGCCGCCAGCATCGCGGCGAAGTCGGGTCCGTTGACGTCAACGGGAAGGCTCGGGGCGGGCTGCGAGGGCGTGTCGGTCATGGGCGCGGACTCTGGCGTGATTTGAGGCTTTGGCAAACTGAAGGCGCGGCTTATCAGAGCTGCGTTATGGATCCGTTTCTCGAACCTGGCGTCCTTGTGCGCCATCCCGACCAGCCCGACTGGGGTCTGGGACAGGTGCAGTCGGTGATCGGCCATCGCGTGACCGTCAATTTCGAAGACGCCGGCAAGCAGATGATCGACGCCCAGCGCGTGACGCTCGTCTATGTCGGCGATGACCCCCGAGGGTCGTAGTGAGAGGATCCAGAATGAGCGTTTCCGACCTGCCTCTCGCCGCCCAGCCTCTTGCGGATTGGGGCCGCGCCCTGGCCGAGATCTGCGAGGAGGCCGCCACGGTCATCCTGCCGTTCTGGCGGACCGAGCTGGACGTGGTCCAGAAGGCCGATTCCAGCCCGGTGACCGAGGCCGACAAGGCCGGCGAGATCCTGATCCTCAAGCGTCTGGCCGAGGTTTTCCCCGGCGTGCCGACCGTCTCCGAGGAAGACGCCAGCGAGTTTGGCGCGCCCGAAGACATCGGCCCGCGCTTTTTCCTGGTCGATCCGGTCGACGGCACCAAGGCCTTCGTGCGCGGCGATCCCAATTTCACGGTCAATATCGGCCTGATCGAGAACGGCGTCCCCGTGGCGGGCGCGATCGTGGCCCCGGCCACCGGCGAGGCCTGGTTCACCACGTCCGACGGCGTGCTCAAGCGCCCGGCGCCCTGCGGCCCGAACGCGCCGGTGGCGGTGCGCGCCTGGCCGAAAGGCGAGGCCGTGGCCCTGGTCAGCCACACCCTGAAGGAAGATCGCGCGGCCGAACTGGCGGCGCAGTACGGCTTTGATCTGCGCACCGCGATGGATAGCTCGATCAAGATGTGCCGCATCGCCGAGGGCTCGGCCGACATCTATCCCCGCCATGGCCCGACCATGGAGTGGGACACGGCGGCGGGCCACGCGATCCTGATCGCGGCCGGCGGCCGGTTCACCACGCCGGACGGCGGGGCGTTCGTCTATGGCAAGGCCGATCAGGGTTTCCGCAACGGCTGGTTCGTGGCGCGGGGTAAATAGCAATCCTCTCCCTATGGGAGAGGGTCCTCAATTTGCGGCTCCGTCGTCAGGATCGTCCCCGCCGAGGCGGCGATGATGCAGCCGATGGCCAGCCACTGCAGCGGCGCCAGGCGCTCGCCCAGCATCAGCAGTCCGGCCAGCGCCCCGACCGCCGGCTCGGCGCTGAGCATCACCCCGAAGCTGCGTTTGGGAATGCCCTTCAGGGCCACCATCTCCAGCGAATAGGGGATGGCGCTGGACAGCACCGCCACCACCAGGCCCAGCATCAGCACGCGGGGATGGAAGAGCTCGGCGCCGGCCGTGGCCAGGCCGATCGGCGCCACGATCAGGGCCGCCGTGCTCATGCCCAGGGCCACGGTGCGGCCGGCATGCATGTGGCCGGTGCGCTTGCCCAGCACGATATACAGCGCCCACAGCACCGCCGCCGTCGCCGCGAAACCCACCCCGACCGGGTCCAGGGCGCCCGCGCCGGGTTTCAGCGGCAGGAGCAGCAGCAGGCCCAGCGCCGCCAGGCCGATCCAGATGAAGTGCACCAGCTTGCGCGAATGGATCAGGGCCAGGGCCAGCGGTCCGGTGAACTCGATGGCGATGGCCAGGCCCAGCGGAATGGTCCGCAGGGCCATGTAGAAGCTCAGATTCATCAGCCCCATCACGGCGCCGTACAGCGCCACCGCCGTCAGGTCGGCGCGGCTCAGCGGATGTCGCCAGGGCCGCCAGACCGCCAGCAGCAACAGGGCCGAAAAGCCGACGCGGTAGGCCGTCGTGCCCTGGGCCCCGACCAGCGGGAACAGCTGCTTGGCGAAGGACGTGCCGACGCACAGCGTCACGATCGCGGCAAAAAGCGCGGCGTAGGGCGTCAGGGATTTGAGCGGGGCGGCCATGCGGCCGTTCTTAGGGAACCTGAAGCGGCGGTTCCAGTCGCTAGATCCTCCCCCCGATGGGGGAGGCGGCCGGCAGGCCGGAGGGGGAAGACCGCAATGAGTCCGCCGACTTCCCCCTCCGATCGCTTCGCGATCATCTCCCCCTCTAGGGGGAGGACTTGATCGCCTACTTCTTCATCCAGCCGCCATCCAGCGGCTTCCAGTACTGGCCCGGCGCCAGGCGGCTGTAGAGCTGCTTGGCGGTGGCCTGGCCGGCGGCTTCGGGGGTCACGCCGGTCTTGGCGGCGATGTCCTTGTAGGCGGCGGCGCGGCCGGTGTTGATCTCGGCGACCGAGGCTCGCAGGGCGGCGTCGCCGCCGGCCACGATGCCGAGGAAGCCGTCGGCCTGCTCGCCCACGGTCCCGGCGGCCTTGGCGGCGTCGACGGCGGCCTTGGCGGCGGCGGACTGGGCGAAGGCCCCGCTTGCGCCAATGGCGGCGAGCGACAGGCCCATGGCCAGAACCGTCAGTGTCTTGCGCATCATGTCGGTTCCTTTCCTTAGAAGAGGTTGGGGTTTTGCTGGATCAGCGTCTGGACTTCCTTGTCCAGCCGCACCCGGACGTCGGCGTCCAGCTTGGCGTAGATATTGATCGGATCGACCTTCACGCGGATCGTCGGGGTGCAGGCTCCCAGCGCTCCCATCGCGATCAGGCCCATCAGCAGGGCGCGCTTTCTCATGCGGGTGTCTCCAGTTCGGGGGAAAGGATGATCGGTCACGGCTGAACCGGGGCTGAACGCGGAGTTGTCGGATCTTCGCCTTTATAGGCGCGTCGCCAGGCTTCCAGAAGCTCGTCGAAGTTCAGCGAGGTGTCGAGGGTCAGGTCCACCGGGGTCTTGGCCGGCAGGGCGATGCGCTTGTTGAACGCCTTGCCGCGCAAAAGGTCCAGAAGCCCGACGCGGGCCTTCTCAGCGACCTTGGGGTCGTGCTCGCCCTTGATGTGGAACAGGATCGCCAGCCGCCCCTGGTCGGTGCTGTTGACGCCCGCCTCCAGGGTGGTGAACGACAGGTTCTCCATGGCCTGGTAGGCGAAGTCCTGGATGGCGTTGACGGGCGCTTCCGGAGACGGGGGCGGGGCGGGCGCGCCGGGGCTGTCGCTATCCTGGCCCTGCACGCCGGCCTGAACGCCGGTGAGGGCGGCGCGCGAGATCGCCAGGCGGCCGGGCTGGATGGCGGTGATCCTGCCGTCCAGGAAGCGGAAACCCTTGGGGCCGAACTCGAACGGCAGGCGGCCGTCGACCACGGCGTCCAGCTGGATCTTCTCGACCAGGGACGAGGCGGCGATCAGCTCGCCCAGGTCCAGGTGCTGCACGACGATCACCCCCCGGATCGGCTTTTCCGGGTCCAGCGGCACGTCGGTAGGCTCGATCGAGATCCGGCCCTTGGCGGCCTCGAAGGCGGCCGACGAGATGTGCAGCGCGTCGGCCCCCAGGCTGAAGGCGGCGGCGAAGCCCTCCAGCGGCACCAGGCTGTCGATGCGGACGATCTTCAGGCTCTGGTCGGGCGCGCTGACCAGCGGGGTCAGGCTGGTGAAGTCGATGGTTCCGTCCAGGGTGGCGACAAAGCCGATCGGGCTGGTGAAGTCGATCTTGTTGGCTGCCAGCCGGCCGTTGCTCTTCATGCCGTCGGCGTCCCAGACGAACAGGCCGGTGAAGCTGGCCGGGCCCGTGGCCTGGGTGGCCCAGGACGCCATCGGCGACAGGTCGCCGGGCTGCAGCCCCTCTTTGACGAAGGCCAGTTTGCTGGCGTCGATCTCGGCCCGGCCGCGCGCCTGGGCCACGTCGTGGCGCAGGGTGATCCGGCCCAGCGGCTGGCCGACCGGGGTCGTCGCGTCGATGGCGCCGGTCCACAGGCCGTTCGACAGGGAAAGACGTCCGGCGGCCTTGATCGGGTTGAAGCGGCGGGTCTCCGCGCCGTCGCGCAGCAGACCCTTGTCCAGCCGGACCTCGGCGCGCATCGCCCCGTTTGCGCCCGAGGCGGTCAGGGTTCCCCCGCCATCCTCGACGGCGGCCTGGGCCTCGTCGAGCGAGACGGTCAGGTCGCCGAACCGGGCCGAGGCCGTCCAGGCGCCGTCATCGAGCGTCAGCAGCGGACCCGCGCCCGGGCAGAGGCTGACCTTGGGCGCGCTCAGCGGCGTCTCGCCGATCAGGACGCGCGTCGCCGTCAGGGGCTGGCAGCCGGCCAGGGCGAAGCTGAAGCGTGGGCCGACCATCTGGGCCACGCCCTCGATGCGGCCGGCCACGCCTTCCAGCGGGGCGTAGTCGACGCCCTCGCCGGTGAGGACCAGGCGACTGTTCAGGGCGCCGCCCTCCATCCGCCAGTCGGGAGCGTCCAGGCGCAGGGTGGGCAGGCCGCCGCCGGACAGGTCGGCCGTCAGGCCGCCGCGCATCTGGCCGGCCAGCGCGTCCAGCAGCGGACCGCGCGGCGCGGCGATGCTGGCCCGGACGCCGTTGGCGGCGGTCAGGGTGACGGGGCGGGGCAGGGCCAGGATGGTCCGGCCGTCGCGCAGGGTCAGGTCGAAGGCCGGGGCGCGCAGGTCGAAGGTCCGCAGGGCCTGGGCGGCGGCGCGGGCGTCGGCGCCGTCGGGCAGGACGCCGGCCAGCCGCTCGGCGTCGGGTCCGGAAACGCCGCTGTCGGCGCCGGCCGAGCCGTTGAGGATCAGGATGGGATTGTCCAGCCGGCCGCCGACCCGTCCCTTGGCGTTGGCCGCCACGCTGGTCAGAGCCAGGCCGCCGCTGGCCAGGCGGTTGGCGCCCAGCTGCACGGCAAGGGGTCCGCTGAGCGCGACGCCGTCCGGATCGGCCGACAGGATCAGCCCCTCCAGGTCCAGCCGGGCCGAGGCGTCGCGCAGGGCCGCGCCCCCGGCCAGGGTCTGGTCGGCGTCGGCCTGGACATGCCCGCGGGCCTGAACGGCGATCGTCTGGCCCAGCCGCGAGGCGGCGACATGGCCCAGGTCGAGGTCGAGGCTCACGTCGCGGGCGTCGAGACCGGGGGCGTGCAGGGTCTGGCCCCGGGCCTGACCGACGATGCGTCCGTCAAAGCGGCCCTGGCTCAGGGTCCCGTCCAGCGCGCCGATCAGGGCCAGGCTGGCCGCCGCGTCGGTGGTGCTGATCGCGCCGGTCCGGGCCGAGGCGGCCTTCACCACGGCGCGGATCTCGGCGGGGCCGGTCGCCGACAGTTTCGCCAGGTCGGGATAGGCGATGTCGGCGTCGATCTGGCCCTGGGCGTCGTCCAGCTCGAGGTCCTGGCGGACCAGGGCGTCCAGATCGAAGCGGGCGGCCAGGGTCAGGCGCTCGCCGCGCTTGCGGGCCGACAGCAGGGCGCCGCGCGCCTCGACCACGAGGTCGCCGGTGGCGTAGCGCATGCGGGCCAGCCGCCCGTCGAAGCGCAGCAGCTTGCCGTCGTCGAGGCTGGCGTCGCCGGTGATCCGCGCCAGACCGCCGGGGGTGCGCAGGTCCAGCCGGGCGTTCTCGACCAGAATGGCCGGACCGGTCGCCTTGGGGTCCTTGGGAGAGGCCAGGGCCTCGTCGATCAGCGGCTGCAGGGGGCCAAAGTTCAGGCCGCCCTTGTCGGTCAGGCGGGCCTTGATCCGGGGACGCACCAGCCGTACGGCGCGGGTGTCGAGGGCGAAGGGGCCGCCAGACCACGGGGCCTGCAGATCATAGGCCACCTCGATACGGTCGGCGGCGAAGATCGGGTCGCTTTTCGGCCCCAGCCGCACCGAGCCGGAAAAGCCGCTGGCGTCCAGGTCGTCGACCACCACCACCGCATCGATGCCGCGCTCGCGCAGCCAGCTCTGGGCCAGCTCGCGGCTGATCTCGCGACGGCCGCCATGCACCAGCAGGCCCACGGCGATGAAGGCCAGCATCGACAGCGACACGGCTTCCAGCCCGGCGTCGACCAGCCGGTCCCGGCGGATGGCGCGTTGGCGGGAAGCGGGATCGGGAGTCGGGTCGGCCATCAGGTCCTGGTCTGGATGCAAGCCCCCCGGCTCTGGTCCCTGTCTAAATCGCGACGCCTATCGGCGGAAGCCCAGAACGTCCTGCATGTCGTACAGGCCCGGCGGTTTGCCCACGGCCCAGACAGCGGCGGCCACGGCGCCGCGCGCGAAAAGCCCCCGGTCGGTGGCCGAGTGCGACAGGGTCAGCAGCTCTTCCTCGCCGGCGAAGATCACGCTGTGCTCGCCGATGATCCCGCCGCCGCGCACCACGGAGAAGCCGATCGAGCCCGTCTCACGCGGACCGGTGACGCCGTCGCGGGCCCGGACGGACACGGCGTCCAGATCCACGGCGCGCCCGTCGGCGGCGGCCTGGCCCAGCATCAGGGCGGTGCCCGAGGGGGCGTCGATCTTGCGCTTGTGGTGGGCCTCGAAGACCTCGATGTCCCACTCGCTGGCCGGCAGGGCGGCGGCGGCCTGGCGAACCAGACCCATCAGCATGTTGACGCCCAGCGAATAGTTGCCCGAGCGGATGATGGCGATCTTCGTCGCCGCCGCGTCGATGCGGGCGATCTGCTCGGGGGAAAAGCCGGTGGAGCCGATGATCACCGCCGGACCGCCTTTCGCCGCGCAGGCCTCCGCCAGCAGCACCGAAGCCTCCGGCAGGGTGAAGTCGATCACCGCGTCGGCGCCGGTCAGGGCGACGTCGCGATCAACCAGCCCCGCACCTTCCGCGCCCGGACGATCAAAGCGGCTGTGCAGAACGGCGGCGGCGTGACCGTCCAGGGTGCGGGCGACGGCCTGACCCATGCGGCCCAGGGCTCCGGCGACGGCGATTTTCACGGGCGTTGTCATGACCGCCTAGTCACCCATTCTTCGGCGTCCGGTCAATCGCCGATCGCGCCGCCGCCGCCCCTCCAGGTTGACGCAACGCCAATCCCAACAAGCGTTTGCGGGCCTTTTTATCCCGCGCCGCAGGTTGTGAGGGCGCGGCGCCCTCGTTACGGTGCCGCTCATAAGGGCGCTCCGCATTGTCCGGCTCGTCCCATCAACTGGCATGCAGGACGGAAACGCGGGTTATGAGCGACACCGAGAAGAAGACCTTCACCGACGAAGAAGCGCTGGCCTTCCATCGCTATCCGACCCCCGGCAAGATCGCGATCGTTCCCACCAAGCCGATGGCCACCCAGCGTGACCTGTCGCTGGCCTATTCGCCCGGCGTCGCCGTTCCCGTCCACGCCATCGCCGCCGATCCGGACATGGCCTACGAATATACCTCCAAGGGCAACCTGGTCGCCGTGATCTCCAACGGCACCGCCATTCTTGGTTTAGGTGATCTCGGCGCCCTGGCCTCCAAGCCGGTGATGGAAGGCAAGTCCGTCCTCTTCAAGCGCTTCGGCGACGTCGACAGCATCGACATCGAGATCAGCTCCAAGGACGCCGACGAGATCATCACGGTGGTCAAGAACATCGGCATCACCTTCGGCGGCATCAATCTGGAGGACATCAAGAGCCCCGAATGCTTCCGCATCGAGACCGAGCTGCAGGAGCTGCTCGACATCCCGGTGTTCCACGACGACCAGCACGGCACGGCGATCATCTGCGCCGCCGGCCTGATCAACGCCTGCCACATCACCGGCAAGAAGATCGAGGACGTCAAGGTCGTGCTCAACGGCCCCGGCGCGGCGGGCATCGCCTCGCTGGAGCTGATCAAGGCCATGGGCGTGCGGGCCGAGAACTGCATCGCCGTCGACAGCAAGGGCGTGCTCTATCGCGGCCGCACCGAGGGTATGAACCAGTGGAAGAGCGCCCACGCGGTCGACACCCCGCTGCGCACCCTGGCTGAAGCGGTCAAGGGCGCGGACGTCCTGCTGGGTCTCTCGGCCAAGGGCGCCTTCACCCCGGAGATGATCGCCAGCATGGCGCCCAATCCGGTGATCTTCGCCATGGCCAATCCCGATCCCGAGATCACGCCCGAGGAGGTCCACGCCGTCCGCAGCGACGCGATCATGGGCACCGGCCGCAGCGACTATCCCAACCAGGTCAACAACGTCCTGGGCTTCCCCTACATCTTCCGCGGCGCGCTGGACGTGCGGGCCCGCCGCGTCAATCACGAGATGAAGATCGCCTGCGCCAACGCCCTGGCCATGCTGGCCCGCGAGGACGTTCCGGATGAAGTGGCCGCCGCCTATCACGGCCGCCAGCTGAAGTTTGGCCCGCAATACATCATCCCCTCGGCCTTCGACCCGCGCCTGATCTGGTACGTGCCGCCCTTCGTCGCCCAGGCGGCGATGGACACCGGCGTGGCCAGGAAGCCCATCGAGGACATGGACGCCTATCGCGCGGGCCTGGCCCAGCGCCTCGACCCGACGGCGGGCTTCCTGCAGAAGATCGCCGGCGCCGTGCTGGCCAATCCCAAGCGCATCGTGTTCGCGGAAGGCGAGGATCCCTCGGTGATCCGCGCCGCCTACGCCTATCAGACCGGCGGCTATGGCAAGGCCATCCTGTGCGGCCGCGAAAACCTGGTGGCCGAGAACATGCGCGTCGTGGGGCTGGACCCCGACACCGCCGGCCTGGAAATCATCAACGCCCGCCTGTCGGACCGTAACCCCGACTATGTCGACGCCCTCTATATGCGCCTGCGCCGCAACGGCTATCTGAAGCGCGACGTCCAGCGCCTGATCAACCAGGACCGCAACAGCTTCGCCGCCTCGATGGTCACCCATGGCGAGGCCGACGGCATGGTCACCGGCGTCACCCGCAGCTTCGACCAGGCCCTGGAAGACGTGCTGCGCGTGATCGACCCGGCCCCCGGCGGCCGGATCATGGGCATGTCGGTCGTGCTGGCCAAGGGCCGCACCATCTTCGTGGCCGACACCAATGTCACCGAGCTGCCCGAGGCCGAGGAACTGGTCGAGATCGCCTGCGAAGCGGCCCGCGCCGTCACCCGCCTGGGCTTCAAGCCGCGCGTCGCCTTCATGAGCTATTCCACCTTCGGCAACCCGATGGGCCTGCGCTCGGAAAAGGTGCGCGAGGCCGTGGCCATGCTCGACGAGATGGACGTCGACTTCGAATATGAGGGCGAAATGCCGCCCGAACTGGCGCTGGACCCCGAAAAGCGCGCCAACTACCCGTTCATGCGCCTGACCGACAGCGCCAACATCCTGATCATGCCGGCCATCCACGCCGCCTCGATCTCGACCAAGCTGGTGCAGTCGCTCGGTGGGGCGACGGTGATCGGGCCGGTGCTGCTGGGGCTGAGCAAGTCGGTGCAGATCACGCCGCTGAGCGCGTCGGTGTCGCGGATTCTGAATATGGCGATGATGGCGGCTTATGACGTGCCGGTGGAGGAGTAGGGGGGGCGGCGCAAGATGCGTCGTTCGCCTTTTATTCACGCCAAAGCGAGGGCTTGACCGAATCTAGCGCTTTGGCACATAATTTTCTCAGTTTTTTCGTCTTGGCGCGAAGGGGACTGAGTTGGCGTTCTTTGAGAGGGTTGTCCGTCCCCACTTTGATCGACATTTCTTCGAGCGTGTTGAGGATGTGATCGGCGGCGTGTTCGCGTCGTCGGACTATCGTGCGCATTCCGAGGGGCGGGTTCTGTCGTCTCAAATCCCTTTTGCGAGAGGGGTTGAGCGCTACTACGCCGTCCAGCAGGCAGTGATGGAGGTGTCTGTTGAACTTGGTGCCGAAGAAGTCACTGTCCGCTCGGGCAATTTTCCTATGCCCGTGGCCCTGCATAAGCGCTTCATCGTGGCCGTTTGCATTACGGACTCGCTGAGGCGTCTCTATGGCTCGCGGGCGCGACGCATGTTGGCATCGATTAACGCCCTGCTTGAGCCGTATCAGCAGGATCTATTCGACCCGAGCACTCCTAAACCTGCCGAAACGTTTTTCGGCATGATCGTGGTCGCGAAGCGTCAGGGCTTGGATCAGCGCCAGCCAGCGGCCATCTATTTCGGCGTGCCTAGCTCGACCTTGCGGTCTTGGCACTTCTACGAGCGAATTGACAATGTCATCGCGCTGTACGACGCAACGGCCAAGCCGGTTGCACGCCTGACGAAGCCTCGCCTCCGCAAGGCCGCCAGGTCAGCATCGAAGACGCAATTCAAAAAGCCCAAGTAATAATATGACGCGTGGTGTTACAAGTTTCGTTGGGCAAAGGCTCGAAGAGGCCCGTCTTGCTCGGGGGCTTACGCAGACCTCTCTTGCTCAAATGGTGGAGAGAAATTCGTCTTCTGTATCTAGTTGGGAAAATGGGCGCCAGCTTCCAGATTGGGAAACTGTCGATAAAATTAGCGCGGTATTGGGTGTGAGGCCCTCGCTGTTCTTACAGCAGCTGTCGGAGGTGCCCAGGTCTCACTACTACCGCTCCAATGCAAGCATCACAGTCGGGTTGCAAAAGAAAGCTCGCGCACGCTTACGTTGGGCTGAAGTTATTGCGGAAAATCTCCAAGAGTGGATCGATTTCGCTGACGTTTCTATTCCTGATTGTGATTTCGCATCGCTGGCCGATATAGACGATCAGATCATCGAGGGCGTCGCGCAAGATTGCCGTACCTTCTATGAGCTTGGTAGGGGCCCCATTGAAAACCTCATTGCCACGATCGAATCTGCCGGCTGTATTGTGGTAAAAGAAGAGCTCGGCGGCCTCAAAATGGACGGCGTGTCTGTCAGGTCTGACATAGACCAGCGGCCTTATATATTGCTTGCGGATGACAAAGCTTGCGCGGTTAGGTCTCGATTTGATGCGGCTCATGAATTTGGTCATCTTGTGCTGCATAGAAAAATTGATCCCGAAGATTTAACTCCTACTGAATATAATGAAATGGAAAGGCAAGCTCATAGGTTTGCTTCAGCATTCCTTATGCCGGAGGAATCATTTCTTCGAGATGTAAGGTATTTTGATTTGGATAGTTTCGCATCGCTCAAAACGAAGTGGAGAGTTTCCATTGCTGCAATGATTATGCGCTGCGCACAGTTAGATATTATTAGCGAAGAACATAAGAAACGCCTTTACATATCTATTGGTCAACGGGGCTGGCGCAAAGCAGAGCCTTTGGATGACAAAATTGCTGGCGAAGTGCCAACTGCGCTGAGTGAATCAATTCAGCTAGTCATCGATAGCGGAAAATATACCAGAGAAGGCTTTCTGGATCTCGTTGGACTGAATGCCTCTGATGTGGAATCTCTCGCGGCACTTCCGCGAGGTTACATGCGCAGGGAAGCGGCTCCAGTGGTTCGCCTTCGGGATAGGTAGCCCCCCTCGTCGGGCGCACACCCCACCCTAAGACCCTCAGACAGAGCAGGCTCGCCTCCAAGGTTTTAAGGCGCGGCCTCGCCGTTGGCGGGCTCTTTCCCTCTCCCCTTGCGGGAGAGGGTGGCCCGCGAAGCGGGTCGGGTGAGGGGTTGAAGAGCCGGACCGTCGCGACGGCGGACAGGCCGGGCTCCGCGCCGACAGGGCGATCGACCCCTCATCCGTCAGCCTTTGGCTGACACCTTCTCCCGCAAGGGGAGAAGGGCGGGACTGGCGTCAATCAGCCTTCGATCCGGGCGCGAAGTTCGGCCATCACCTGGTCGTGAGGGATCGACGGGCCGGGCTCGTCGATCGCGGCCTGAACCTTGGCGCGAAGCCAGGCGTCATGGGCCAACGCCTCTTCGGGCGTCGCGAACGGGGCTTCAATCCGTGGATGAGCGCTCATGGCGCCAGGATATCACGGCGATGAAACGCGCGCAAAATGCGGTGGAATGATCATTTCTGACCGGCCACCACGGGGATCGGGATCGCGCCATCCTCTGACGGGCGCGGGGATTTGAAACCTTCTCCCAGAGGGAGAAGGAGGGGCCCGCGCCGCAGGCGTGGGAGGATGAGGGGTTTGCGAAGCCCC
>CALRUN020000018.1:0-72174 GCA_943371355.1 Alsobacter soli | reverse complement strand
GTCGTCAGCGGCGGCCAGACGATGCCGGCGACCGGCGCGTCATCAAAGCCGGTGATCGACAGGTCGCCCGGAATGCTCAGGCCTCGCGCGTGAGCGGCCGACAGCACGCCGGCCGCCATGTCGTCATTGGCGCAGACCAGGACCGTGGGCCTCAGGGCGTGATCCAGCAGCTCTGGCGCCAGACGGGTGCCCGAGCGGAACGTGAAGTCGCCGCGCACCGTGACATAGGCCTCCTCGCCAAGCCCCTGCTCGGCCAGAGCGCGCTTGAAGCCTTCCAGGCGCAGGTCCGCAGAGAGGTGCCCCTCCAGGCCGGCGATAAAGCCGAACCGGCGATGACCCAACCGCAAAAGCTCGCGGGCCATGTCGTAGCCGCCGGCCTCGTCGTCGATGCCGACGCCGTCGGCCCTGCCCCGCCCCATCCCGCCCGGCGACACCGCCACGACGCGACAACCCTGGGCCAGCGCCGCGTCGATCAACTCGACATCGTCGCTGTAGGGCGGAGAAAGGATCAAGCCCTCGCAGCGCTGGGTGGTGATCAGGTCCATCACCCGCTTCTGACGGTCCGGCGTATTCTGCGGCACGTTCTGGATCAGCACCTGATAGCCCAGGGCCAGACACGCGCGCAGGGCGCCCAGTTCCAGGGCGGACTCGTAGTAGGAATTCGGCTCGTTTTCGGGGTCGGAGGCGAACACAAACGCAAGCAGCCGGCTCGCGCCGCCCGCCAGGCTACGCGCCTGGGGATTGACCTTGTAGTCCAGGCTTTCGACCGCCCGCATCACCCTGTCGCGCACTTCGTCGCGAACATTGGGACCGCCGTTGAGGACGCGTGAAACCGTGACGCGCGCCACGCCCGAAACGCGGGCCACATCGTCAATGGTCGGCTTCTTGGATTTCAAGCGACCCTCCCGGAAGGCGCGTTCGGTATCGGGTCCTGAGAGCTTTGCAACAGCTTGCCTCGGGGACGCAAGCCGCTGCGCCTGCCTGTCTTCCGCCGAGGCATTCTGCCGTCAGGTTCAGCTGACCACGGAACGAACCGGGTCAGCCCCGTCCCGACCAGCCGCCGGCGCAGATCGCCAGGCGCTTTTTCCGCTAAAGGCGAGCGCGGGGCGCGATGCAACCAAATCCACGCTAACGCTTTAGGTGAATGCGGATCTGGTTCCCCCACCAGGTTCGCACCCGGCTTCGGCCGCCGGCGATCTGAGCGCCAGCGTCGAACGCCAGCCCCGCGCGTGATCAGTCCGCGCGGGATCGGGAGCGCCGCTTCTGCTTCCCCCCGATAGGAAGCGGCGCTCCCGCAGCCGGGGTCTACACCACCGCGAGATCGCGGGCGTAGCGCTTCCAGTTCTCGACATAGTGCAGGGCCGAGCCTTGCAGGATCAGGGCATGTTGCTCGCCGATCTCGCGCACCACCTTGCCGGGCGCGCCCATCACCATCGAATTGTCCGGGATCTCCTTGCCCTCGGTGATCAGGGCGCCGGCGCCGATCAGGCAGTTGCGGCCAATCTTCGCGCCATTGAGCACGATCGCCCCGATCCCGATCAGGGAGCCGTCGCCGATTGTGCACCCATGCAGCATAACCATGTGACCGATGGTCACATTGGCCCCTATGGTGAGCGGCGCGCCATGGTCGGTATGAAGTACTGAACCATCCTGGACGTTGCTGTTTTCGCCGATCTCGATGGGATCGTTGTCACCGCGAGCAATGGCGCCCCACCAGATACTGGCGTTTTTCTTGAGAATGACATTGCCCATGACCGATGCGGTCGGCGCGATCCAGTATTCGCCGCTCGCGGGAAGGGTCGGGCTGACGGCGCCCAAGGAATAGACAGTCATCCGTACACCCCGTTTTCTTGAAATCGTTGCTTGATTAACATCTGAGAAACCACGTTAGCATCATCCTAGTCGGGCGATTCGAGGGGAGAAATCCCATCGATTCCCACCGGGCCCGATGTTCGGTTCCGGCTCCCGACGACGGAGATCAGGGTGTCGCTTTTGGCGTACAGGCGTTCCTCGGAACCACCGCCTTCTCGGTCCAGCACCGAGCCGCCCGTTGCGCACGCGTCTTCGTTCATCTCCTCCCTACCGCCAAGGACGACGCCACACGGCCTCGTCCTTTTTTTTATGCCTGAATGGAGGCTTTCATGACCAAGCGAGCCCTGAAGCGTATGGCGCGCGAAGGCGCTACCGAGACCGGCCACTATGGTGACGACGCCAAGGTGCGTCGCCTGCCGGTCGATATTCGGGAGCGTGGCAATAGCTGGTCGCCCCTCGGGCCTGACGGCGCCGCGAAAGGGCCGGAGCGAGATCAAAGTTACCTCAAGACCATAAAACCAAAATCGCCAGGCCAGGCCGAGTTGATGGAATCCATCGACAAGAAGAACCTGGTCATGGCGCTGGGCCCCGCAGGCACCGGCAAGACCTACATCGCCATCGCCAAGGCCGTCGAAGCGCTTGAGGCCGGCTCAGTCGCCCGTATCGTCCTGTCGCGCCCCGCCGTCGAGGCCGGGGAGTCGATCGGCTATCTGCCCGGCGACATGGAGGACAAGCTGGCCCCCTATCTGCGCCCGCTCTACGACGCCCTCACCGACCGCCTTTCGACCCGGCGCATGCGCGCGCTGATGGCCGAGGGCGCCATCGAGATCGCACCGGTAGGCTTCATGCGGGGTCGCACCCTGAACAACGCCTTCGTGGTCATCGACGAGGCCCAGAACTGCACCTACATGCAGCTGAAGATGCTGCTGACGCGCCTGGGCTGGAACTCCACGATGGTTGTCACCGGCGACCCCAACCAGTCAGACCTGCTGCCCGGCATTTCCGGCCTGGCCGACGTCGCCGCCAAGTTCGAAGCGCTGGAGAACATCGGCGTCGTCCGACTGGCTGACCGCGACATCGTTCGCCACCCGCTGGTCGCGGAGATGCTGAGCGTCCTGTAATTTTATAACAGCAACTCAATCGAAGGCTTGAGTTTGGGGCGGTCGGACGTGCAAGGTCCGGCCGCCTTAACTGTTTCAGGACCGCCTCATGGCAGACGCCGCCGCCACCGCTCCGCGTTCGGAGTTCACGCTCAGGGGCGTCCTGCTTGGGATCCTCATCACCCTGGTCTTCACCGCCGCCCAGGTCTATCTGGGCCTCAAGGTGGGCTTGACCTTCGCGACCTCGATCCCGGCGGCGGTGATCTCGATGGCGCTGCTGCGGGCCTTCAAGACCTCGACCATCCAGGAAAACAACATCGTTCAGACCATCGCCTCGGCGGCGGGCACCCTGGCTTCGGTGATCTTCGTCCTGCCCGGCCTGCTGATGATCGGCTGGTGGGCCCATGTGCCGTTCTTCACCACCTTCGGCGCCTGCGCGGTCGGCGGCATACTGGGCGTGATGTACACCATCCCCCTGCGCCGGGCCCTGGTGACCAATTCCAACCTGCCCTATCCCGAGGGTGTCGCCGCCGCCGAGGTGCTGAAAGTCGGCACCGGCTCGCGCGAAGGCCAGGCCGAGGGCAAGGCCGGCCTGTTCGCCGTCGCCGCCGGCACCATCGCCTCGGCCCTGTTCGCGGCCCTGGCCGCCGCCAAGATCTTCGCCGGCGAGGTGGCGGGCTACTTCAAGGCCGGGGCCGGCGCGACCGGCCTGGGCGCCTCCAGCTCGCTGGCCCTGATGGGCGCGGGCCACCTGATGGGCATCACCGTCGGCATCGCCATGTTCGCCGGCCTGGCCATCGCCTGGGCCGTGCTGGTGCCGATCATGACCCATGTCTTCCCGATGCCCGGCGCCAGCGCCGCCGACCACGCCCTGACGGTCTGGAGCACCAAGGTCCGCTTCCTGGGGGCCGGCGTCATCGGCGCGGCAGCGATCTGGACCCTGGGCAAGCTGATCGTCCCGATCTGGCAGGGCCTGGTCTCGGCTCTCGAGGCCGGCAAGGCCCGCCGCATCGACGGCGCGGTCATCCCGCGCGTCGAGCAGGATATCCCCATCCTCATCGTCGGCATTGTCGCCACCATCGTACTGGTCCCCGCCGGCTGGCTGATGGCGCACTTCCTCAGCGGCGGACCGCTGACCAGCGTCGCCGCGCCCCTGATCGCCGCCGCCGTGGCCTATCTGGTGTTCGCCGGCCTGCTGGCCGCCGCCGTCTGCGGCTACATGGCCGGCCTGATCGGCTCGTCCAACAGCCCGGTCTCGGGCATCGCGATCCTGACGGTGCTGGGCGCCTCGCTGATGGTCGGCGCGATTGGCCGTGTGGCCGGCGGGCCGGAAATCACCACCGCCCTGGTCGCGTTCGCCCTGTTCGTCACCGCCATCGTCCTGGCCGTGGCCGTGGTCGCCAACGACAACCTGCAGGACCTGAAGACCGGCCAGCTCGTCGACGCCACGCCGTGGAAGCAGCAGGTCGCTCTGGTGATCGGCGTGCTGGCCGGCTCCATCGTCATCCCGGTGATGCTGGAGCTGCTGAACCGCTCGAACGGCTTCACCGGCGCGCCCAATCTCAGCACCGTGCCCGGAGCCGAGAACCTCGGCGCGCCCCAGGCCACCCTGATCTCGACCCTGGCCAAGGGGGTGATGGGCGGTGTGCTGCCCTGGAACCTGCTGGGCATCGGCGCGGCCATCGGGCTTGGTCTGGTGCTGGTCGACATCCTGGTGCGCCGTTTCAGCAACCAGCGCCTCAGCCTGCCGCCGCTGGGCGTGGGCCTGGCCATCTATCTGCCCAGCGCCGTCACCGCCCCGGTTGTGGTCGGCGCGGTGATCGGCTGGCTCTATGAACGTATCGTCCGCAAGGACCGCACGGCCGAACCCGCCAAGCGCCTCGGCATCCTGGTCGCCTCCGGCTTCATCGTCGGCGAAAGCCTGTTCAACGTCGCCCTGGCGGGCCTGATCGTCGGGACAAACAAGCCCACGCCCTTGGCCGTGCCCTTCGCACCGCCCGAGCACACCGGCATGATCCTGGCGCTGATCGCCGCCGCGATCGTGGTGTTCACGCTGTACAGCTGGGCCCGCAAGGCGGCGGCGAAGACGGCTGCGGCGTAGGAGGCTACCCCGGCATGCGCATCTGGGGTCGGCGCTCGTCGTTCAACGTGCAGAAGGTGATGTGGCTGGTGGGCGAGCTTGACCTCGACCATCAGCATGTCCCGGCCGGCGGAGACTTCGGCGGGCTTGATGATCCCGCCTTCCTGGCCCTGAACCCGCATGGACGAGTGCCCGTCATTGAAGACGACGGCGTGGTGGTTTGGGAGTCGCACGCCATCTTGCGCTACCTTGCCGCCCGCCACGGGGATGCAGATTGGTGGCCCGGCGATCCCGCAGCGCGTGCTGGCGCCGACGGCTGGATGGACTGGTCCCAAACCACGCTGCAACGCGACTTTCTGACAGGCGTCTTCTGGGGCTGGTACCGGACGCCGGAAGCTCAACGTGACATGGCGGCCGTCGAGGTCGCAGTCGCCGCCTGCGCGCGCCACTTTCTTCTGATCGACAGCATACTGGCCGACCAGCCCTTCCTCGGCGGCGACAAGATGGGTCTCGCCGACATCGCCGCCGGGACGCATCTCTATCGCTATTTTGAACTGGATATAGACCGGCCCAGCCTGCCCCATGTCGAGGACTGGTATGGCCGCCTTCGCCTACGCCCCGCCTACGCCAAACATGTGATGATCCCGTTCGGTGAGATGAAGGGACGCCTGGCCTACTGATCCGCCGTCAGGATCGTGAACACCACCTCGCGCCGGCCGCGATAGCCCAGCGACTCGTAGAGGCCGATGGCGGTGGCGTTGTCGGCATAGCTGTGGAGAAAGGCCTTGTCGCCGCGCGCCAGGATCCTGGCCGTGACCTCGCGCAAAAGCCGGGCCGCATAGCCCTTGCCCCGGTGATCGGGATGCACGCAGACCCCGCTGGCCTCGGTATAGCCCTCGGGCCGCATCCGCTCGCCGGCCATGGCGACCAGTTGGCCGTCGACGCGCACGCCGATGAAGCTGCCCAGTTGATGGGTACGGGCGAAGAAGGGGCCGGGCTTGGTCAGGGTGGCCAAAGCCAGCATCTCGGCCGCATCGGCGTCGCCCAGCGGCAGCATCTGAAAGGCGACCTCCCAGGCCGGCGCGACGGTCTCGGCGACCATCTGCAGACACAGCGCGCTGGAGACCACCAAAATCCCTGGAATGGGCGGCGGCGCGGCAAGCTCGACTAGGCCGCCGACGCCATGCTCGACGACCAGGGCCCCCAGATCGGAAAGGGCCTCTAGCGAAGTGTCGGCTGCGGCGGCGAACAGGCCGAAATCCGGATGCGCGCGCAAGGCCCCGCCCCTGCGGATCGCCACGTCAGACTGTCGACTGCCGAAGGCTGACCAGACCGGCCGGTCCAGAACATGATCGCTCACGCGGGGCTCCAGAGATCGACAAAGGCCGGGCGGCCGCCTGATCAGCGACCGCCCGGTCAGGAGTTCTAGTCCAGGTCTTCGGCCAGGATCGCCATTTCGAACATGAACGAGCCGTCCTCGTCCTCGTCCTGGAAGACGACGCCTATGAACTCGCCAGCCACTTCGACCTCGGCGGAGTCCTTCTGCTTCGGGCGTGCCTTCACCGCGATGTGCGGGTTGCCGAAGGTGCGCTTCAGGTGCTTTTCGATCTTGTCGATGGATGCAGCGTCCACGGGAGGCTCCTGTTTTCTTTGTTGGGCGCCGTGGCGCATGTCGGGCCGAAACTAGCGCCCTGCGGCGGAGTCGCAAGCCGCTTCGGCCAGACCAGGCGGCATTGGCGTCGTTCTTCCCTCCTCGACCAGCCAGTCGCGGAAACGGATCGCGCCCTGACTGGCGCCCTCGAGGGGCATCAGCGCAACGACCGAGGCTTGACCAGTAACGAAACCAAGCGGCGCGACCAGCCGGCCGCTGGCCAGATCGCGCTGCACGAAGGCCCATGGACCGACCGCCACGCCCAGCCCGGCGGCGGCGGCCTCGATCATGTAGAAATAGTGGTCGAACTCCTGATGGCTGATCGGCGCCGGGAGGCCCTCAGGTCCTCCGGCCAGCTTGCGCGCCCAGTCGTTCCAGCTTTCCATGAAGGTGCGGGTATGCAGGCGCGGCAGTCGGCCGATGCGCTCAAGGGTCGCCTCGCCCGCCGCCGCCAGCTCGGGCGACATCACCGGACCATGAAAGTGTGGCATGAAGGGCGTGACTTCGCCGTCGGCCGAGCGGGTGTCACCATCAACCCGCATGCGGATGGCCAGATCCACCCCGTCAGCGCGAAAGTCGAACGGGCCGTTGGATTCCATCACCCGAACGGGAATGTCCGGATGCGCTGCCTGAAAGCGCGGCAGACGCGGGATCAGCCACTTCATCGCGAAGGTCGGCAGGCACGAGACCACCAGAGGTCGCGGCCCCACCTGCGGCGGGCGCGGCACGGCCGCTTCGATCTGGTCAAAGGCCGGTGACAGGGCCTGAGCCAGCTTCAGGCCCTCGGGCGTCATCCGCAGACGCGAGCGCGGCCCTTCGGTCAGGGCGACACCCAACTGTTCCTCAAGCTGCCGGATCTGCCGGCTGATCGCCCCGTGGGTGACGCACAGCTCGTCGGCGGCCAAGGTCATGCGGCCGTGCCGCGCGAAGGCCTCGAAGGCGCGCAGGGCGTTCAGCGAAGGCAGGGCGCGACGAGCCATGTGATGAAACCTCACAGAGGGCTAACGGATAAGTCGTTATCGCGGCGGATTCAACGGGGTCATAAGGCGTCCATGCCCGCTCCCGACCGCATCACCCCCGCGCAAGTCCTGGTTCTGGTCGTGATCTGGAGCGCCGTGGTCTATGGCGCCGCCGCCCGCCATCAGCCGGCCAGATCGACCCTCTCGCCGACCGCAAGGGCTCAGGGCTGCGGCGTAAGCTTGATCTCAAACAGCTTGGGCCAGAACTTTCCGGTCACGAACAGGCGATCGGTCGCCGCGTCATAGGCAATGCCGTTCAGCACATCGACCCGACCGCCGGCCTGATCGGCGGCGCTCAATAGTCCCGACAGATCGATCCAGCCCGTGATCTGGCCGGTCTTGGGATCGATGCGGACGATACGGTCAGTCTGCCAGATATTGGCCAGCACCTCGCCCTTCACCCATTCCAGCTCGTTGAGGTTATCCACAGGCTTGCCGTCGTCGGTGACCTGGATGCGGCCGGTCTCTTGCAACGTCTCGGGGTCGAGAAACCGCAGCGCGGATGTGCCGTCGCTCATGATGATCCGAGTTTCGTCGCGGGTCAGGGCCCAGCCCTCGCCGGGATAGGAGAACTCGCCGACCAGCTCGAAGGTGGCGATGTCGTAGATCAGGCCGATCTGGTTTTTCCAGGTCAGCTCGATCAGCCGGTCCTTCCAGTCGATGATGCCCTCGCCGAAATAGCGGGAATCGACCAGGCGCTCCTGCTCGGGCAGGCCGGTCTCGAGCGTCACCTTGCGGATCGACGAGCGGCCTTCCAGCCCGGTGCTCTCATAGAGAAAGCCGTCACGCCAGAAGAGGCCCTCGGTGAAGGCCCCCGTGTCATGCGGATAGGCGGCGACCACCGTGTAGCCGTATTGGCGCGGCTTTTCCGCCAGGGCCGGCGCGGCGGCGCTCGCGGTCAGCAAAGCCGCGAGCAGCAGGCCTTTCCAGAGACGAACCCGCACTCAGATCACGTAGTCGTACACGGCCTCGGCCAGGGTGTGATCCATGGTCCGGGCAGGCTCTTCGCAGGTCGGGCAGTTGACGATGCGGGCCGGAACGCCGGCAGCCGTGCAGTGGGGCGGCACGGGCTTGAGCACCACCGAACCAGACGCCACCTTGGCGTAGTCGCCGATGGTGATGTTGCCCAGAACCTTGGCGCCCGCGCCCAGCAGTACGCCGCGGCCGATCTTCGGATGACGGTCGCCGCGCTCGGCGCCGGTGCCGCCCAGGGTCACTCCGTGCAGCATCGAGACGTCGTCGCCGACCACCGCCGTCTCGCCGATGACGATGCCGGTGCCGTGGTCGATGAACACACCCTGGCCGATGCGGGCGGCAGGATTGATATCGACCTGGAAGACCTCGCTGGCGCGGCTTTGAAGATAGAAGGCCAGGGTCTCGCGACCCTCGTTCCACAGCCAGTGCGACACCCGGTGGGTCTGCAGGGCCAGGAAGCCCTTGAAGAACAGGAACGGCTGAACATAGCCCTTGCAGGCGGGATCGCGCTCGAACACGGCCATCAGGTCGGCCTCGGCGGCGGCGACCAGGGCCGGGTCGGAATTGAAGGCTTCGGCGGCGAATTCCCGCGCCGTCATGGCCCGCATTTCCTGGTCGCCCAGCTTGCGCGCCAGCTGGAAGGTCAGGGCGTCGGCCAGATTGTCGTGGCTGAGGATCACGGCATTGAGCAGCGAGGCCAGGGCCGGCTCGGCCTTGGCGGCATGTTCGGCCTGGTTGCGCAGCGCCGCCCAGACGGGGACGGACGACTGGTCGGTAACGACTTCCAGATGCTTGGCCACCGGGCTCTCCCTCCGCCTGCTGGGATTAGAGCATCCTTTTTGAAGACGCACTAGTCCTGTTGGGAAAGGTCCAGCCTTCGCCCGGTCGCGCCTATTGTAGCACGAGACGGGCGAGATCGCTCGGAAGCTCTCCCCTGACCGCCATATGGTGCACCCGAAGCAGGAGCGCCACCGTCAACGAGTCCGGCATGTGCCCGGCCACCGCCGCGTCCAGCGCCTCGGCGAAGGGCACGCGCGCCACGGCCAGGTCTTCGGTCTCGTCCGGCGCGGTCGGCGCAGGCGTCAGGTCCATGGCCAGAAAGCCGTGGCAGATCTCGTCGGTGACCGAGTTGGACAGTTCCATCCGCAGGATCGGGCGCCAGTCGGCGGCCTGCAGCCCGACCTCCTCGGCCAGTTCACGCTTGGCGCCGTCCAGCGGATCCTCGTCCAGCGGCGCGCCGCCCTCCGGCAGCTCCCAGCTGTAATTGGCCAGCGAAAAGCGGTTCTGGCCGACCAGGGTCACGGTGCCGTCCTGGTGCAGGGGCACCACGCCGATCGCCTGGTTCTTGAACCCGATCTTGCCATAGAGCGCGGGCCGTCCCGTCGGGGCGATGGCCTGGTATTCGGTCAGGGTGATCCAGGGATTGTCATAGACCAGCTTGCTGCTGCTGACGCCCCAGGGCTTTCCGTGCGGCTTCAACCACGAAGGTTTGTCGGACATCGAAGACTCGCGACTTGTAGCGGCCGGTACGCGGCCATAGGTGTCTGCTCCTACAATGCTTCGTGGAGATCGTCTTGACCGGTTCCGTTCCCCCCGCGCCGGCGTTTGGCGAGACGCTGCCCATCGAGACCTCGCCCGAGGTGCTGGCTTTCCTGGCGCGCCGTCGCTCGGCCTCGGCCATGACCCTGACCGCGCCGGGCCCTGACGACGCCCAGTTGACCGACCTTTTGCGACTGGCGGCCCGCGTGCCCGACCATGGCAAGCTGTCGCCCTGGCGGTTCGTCATCCTGCGCGGCGCCGCAAAGGACATCTTCGCCGAGAAGATCACCGCTTTGGCCGGCGACCAGGCCAATCCGGTCAAGGCCAACGCCGCCCTGCGCAAGCTGACCCGGCCGCCGGTCTGCGTGGCGGTGATCTCGCGCTACATCCCCGGTGAAATCCCGGAATGGGAGCAACGCCAGAGCGCCTCGGCGGTGTGCATGCAGATGCTTCTGGCCGCGCCCGCCATGGGCTGGGGCGCCAACTGGATCACCGACTGGTATTCCTACGATCCTCGCGCGCTGGAAATCCTGGGCGTTGCGGACGGCGAGCAGGTCGCCGGCTTTCTGTATCTGGGCACATCCAGCGAGCAGCCCCAGGAGCGGGTTCGGCCGGATGTGGCGGCGATTACCAGCGAATGGACGCCGGGCTAGCGCCAAAGCCCCTCCCCGCGCGTTGTCCTGAAACACCAAGGACGGAGACGACGATGGCGCGACGCAAGGACCCTTGGGCCGGCATGGCCTGGGACGCATGGGCCATGGGCCTGGAAGCCTCGACCGTGATCGGCCTGCGCACGATGAAGATCGCGGCCGGCGGCGCGGCGGCCCAGACCGAGATAGATCTCATGATCAGCGAGAAGATGACGGCAGCCATGACCCTGCCGATGCTGGCCATGACGGGTCAGCTTGGAACGACCGCTCCGGCGGTGGCCGCCGGCTCGCTGAGCCACCTTCGCAAGAAGGTTCGCGCAAACCGCCGTCGCCTGTCGAAAGTCTAGATCAGCCGCGGCCGCGATAGGGCGCGACGCCCTGATCGGGAACCCACAGGCCTTCCGGCGCGGGGCCGGTCTGCCAGAACACGTCGATGGGGATGCCGCCGCGCGGGTACCAGTAGCCGCCGATGCGCAGCCAGCGCGGCTGGGCGATCTCGACGATCTTGCGGGCCACCTTGACGGTGCAGTCCTCGTGGAACGAGCCATGGTTGCGGAAGCTGGTCAGATAGAGCTTCAGCGACTTGCTCTCGATCAGCCAGTCACCCGGCGCATAGTCGATGACCAGATGCGCGAAGTCGGGCTGACCGGTGACGGGGCACAGCGAGGTGAACTCCGGGGCCACGAACCGCGCCAGGTAAAGCACGTCGGACTGCGGATTGGGCACGCGCTCGAGAACGGCCGCTTCGGGGCTGGCGGGCGCATCGACCATCTGGCCGAGCTGGGTGACGTTGAGGTCTGTCATCGCCGGGATTTAGGCTCGTCCAGCGCCCGAGACAAGCGGGTGTCCCGCCGCTACAAAAGTCCAAACACATGTTCGAACGCGGGAGGAACGCCATGATGGGACGGGATTTCGAAGGCTTCACGGTTGTGGTCACCGGCGCCTCGACGGGCCTTGGCCGAGCCATCGCGGTGGAAACCGCGAGGCGCGGCGCCGGCCTGATCGTCGTCAACTTCGCCAGCAACGCCCAGGACGCCGAGGAAACCGCCCGCCTCATCCAGGCCGAGGGCGCCAAGGCGGTTCTGGCCCAGGGCGACGTCTCCCAGGACGCCGACTGCCGCAAGATCGTCGAAGCCGCCGCCGCGACCGGGCGAATCGATGCGCTGTTCAACAACGCCGGCATGACCAAGTTCGCGCCCAACCACGCCGATCTCGACGCGGTCGACGCCGAGGACTTCCTGCGGCTCTACAGCGTCAATGTCGTTGGCGCCTTCCAGATGGTTCGCGCCGCCCGCTCCCTGCTGGAGGCCGCGCCGCAGCCTGGCGCCGTGGTCAACACCTCTTCGATCGCGGGCGTGGTCGGCAACGGCTCATCGGTGCCCTACGCCGCCTCGAAAGGCGCGATGACCACCATGACCTTGTCTCTGGCCAGGGCCCTGGCGCCCAGCATCCGCGTCAACGCCATCTGCCCTGGGTTCATCGATACGCCATGGTTTGGCAAGGCGATGGACGCCGACAGGGTGGATCGGCTGCGTGCCGGCGCGGCGGCCGCGACCCCGCTCAAGGTGGCTTCGACGGCCGAGGACGTGGCCGGAGCGGCCGTCTTCCTGGCCTCCCCCGCGTCGCGCCACGTCACGGGTGAGACGCTGCTTGTGGACGCCGGCCTGCACCTGGGCGGCGCGAGTCTGTCTATGCGCTAGAGATCAGCGATGCGCGGGAGACACGGGTAAAGGTCAATCAAGCGTTAACCCTGCACTGTGGCTTTGGTCGTTCATTCTGAAGCAAATTCGTCACACTCAGTTCAAACTTTAATCGAATAACGCCGTTCGTGCTGGCGCTTTGCCCACTCAGATTGCAACTACATGACAGTCAGCGACTAATCGGTCGTCGACACAGTGCGCTTGCAGGCGCCGTCGAACTCGGGGCCAGCCTCCGGGAGGCGACACAGAGAAGGGGATAGACCACAATGAACATCATGAAGATCGCGCTGGCTTCGGCCGCAGCTACCGTTGCTCTCAGCGGCGCCGCCATGGCGCAAGACTCGCTGAAGCTGTCCTACAACGTTGGCGTCGCCAGCGACTACGTCTTCCGCGGCGTGAGCCAAACCCAGGAAGATCCGCAAATCTTCGGCGGCGTCGACGCCACCTACGGCATTGGCTATGCGGGCGTTTGGGCCTCGAACGTCGACTTCGGCGCCGAAGACCCGTCGGCTGAAATCGACATCTATGCCGGCGTGAAGCCTGTCGTGGGCGACACCAACCTGGACCTGGGCATCGTCTACTACGGCTACACCAAGGACAAGGGCATCCCCGGTTCGTTCAGCTACGTCGAACTGAAGGCCGCCGCCTCGCGCAGCTTCGGTCCCGCGACCCTGGGCGTGTCGGCGTTCTACTCGCCGGAATTCCCGGGCGATACCGGCCGCGCCTTCTACTATGAACTGAACGGTGCGATCCCGGTTGCCGAGAAGATCTCGGTGAGCGCCGCCATCGGTCACCAGGACATCAAGTTCGCTGGCGACTACAACACCTGGAACATCGGCGCGACCTACGCCATCACCAGCAACCTCGGCGTCGACCTGCGCTATCACGACACCGACGAGCACGGCTACGGCGCCATCTATGACTCGCGCGTCGCCGTGAGCCTGAAGGCCGCGTTCTAAGAAAAACGTCCCGCGTCATCGACGCAGAACGGAGCCGCCCCGGTCACCCGGGGCGGCTTTTCTGTGTCTGGAAACAGGCGCTCGCCCTACGGCCGGAGGGCCAGCCCCCTCCCCCATGCGCCGACGACCGCCTCGACGTCGGTCAGGATGGCGAAGTTCAGACCCATGACCTTGAGCGCCGCCTCATGCACGTCGGCCTCGTAGGCGGCGCAGGCGTCGGCAGATACGAAGACGTGGAAGTCCTGATGAAAGGCGTCCCTGGCCGTGCAGTCCACGCAGCACTCGGTGGTCAGCCCGCACAGGATCAGGGTGTCTATTCCCCGCGCCCGCAGCCTGTCGCCAAGGCCGGTGCCGGCGAAGGCGCTGTAGCGGGTCTTCTCGATCACCAGTTCGCCCGCGACGGGCTTGGGGCCATAGAAGTCAGAGCCGGCCTGACCGGCGCGGCACAGGTCGCTTTCGACATCGGGATCACCGCCCCGCCGCGCCATGCGCTCGCGCCACATCGGCGAGTCGGTGGCGGGCGTGGTCGACAGGCCCACGAAGATCACCGGAACGGCCGCCGCTCTCGCCGCTTCGGCCAGGCGTTCGGCGGAGGCCAGAGCCGGCCCCACGGTCGAAAGATCGACGCCCATGCGGCCGATCACGCCTTCCGGCGCCGCGAAGTCGACCTGCATGTCGACGATCAGCAGGGCTGTCCGGCCGGGCGCGATCCAGTCTGGCTTGAGCTGGACGGGGGTCACGCGAAGCGCCGCCTCAGACCCGGCAGGATCTCGGCGCCGAACATGGTCAGACCCGCGACATAGTCGGGGAAGATCAGCATGAGGCCGTCCAGCTCGCAGTCTTCGACGAAGGCTCCGATCCTGTCGCCGCAGGTCGCCGGAGAGCCGATCACCGTCTCGGTCATGAACGCCCCCTGCTGACGGGCCGCCGCGTCCAGCTTGTCGGCGGGCGCGCCCCAGCTTCGCAACATGGTTCGCACGGCGTCTAGATCAACCCCGTCGGCATAGGTCTGAGCCAGGGCCTGCGCCGCTGCGTCGGTTTCCGCATGGACCACCGTGCACATCGCATAGGTTCGGATCGACTTGCCCAGGCCTTGCGCCATCGATCTGGCCCGACGGCTGGCTGCCCGCCGGTCATCGGTGGTGGCCCCGCCGATGAAGCAGGCGTCGGCCTCGGCCACCGCGAAGGCGAAACCCCGCGCCGAACTCCCCGCGCAGATCAGGTCGGGCCTGGGGCGCGAAAGCGGCTTGGGGTCGGACTGGCAGTCGGTCAGGTCGAAGAACCGCCCGTGGTGATCAACCCGATCCTCGCTCCACAGCCGCTTGACCACGTGGGTCCATTCCTCGGCCAGGGCGTAGCGGTCATCATGGTCCAGCGCCTCGTTCCAGGCGCTCATCTGGGCGAATTCCTCGCGATAGGCGCCGGCGACGATATTGAGGCCCGCGCGGCCGCCACTGATGTGGTCGAGCGTGGCGATCATCTTGGCGGCCACGGCGGGGTTCTGCAGCATGGGGTGCAGGGTCGCCCAGATCTTCACGCGCTTGGTCGCTTCGGCCAGGCCCGCCATCAGGGTCACCGATTCCAGAACCGTGCCCCAGTGGTCGGTCGCGCCGCCAAAGCCCCGGAACTTGGCCATCGACATGATGAAATCGAGGCCGATCTCATCGGCCAGCACGGCGGCGGCGCGGTTTTGCGGATAGAGGCCGTCGATGCGCGGCGTCGTCCCGGAGACGATCCAGCCGCCATTGGCCACCGGCAGGAAGACGCCGAAATCCTTGTGATGGGGAGAAGACGCGCTCATGCCTTTTCGTAGCACGAGGTCGGCGGGCGAAAACCGCCGATCTTCATCCCTCCCCTGTTCAGTCCGCGACGTCGACCATGTCGGCCGGCGGAACGGGCGGGCGCATGAACAGCGCGGCCACAAAGACCACGGCGATCACGGCCGCGAACAGCTGGAAGGTCGGCGCGAAGCCGCCCAGCCGGTCGCGCATGGCGCCGGCGATGAAGGGTCCCGCCGCCGAGACCGCGCCGACCAGGCAGGTCAGCGAAAACAGTTCCAGATTGCTGCGCCTGCCATAGTAGTTGAGCAGCAGCACCGTCACGGCCAGCACGGTCAGACCAAAGCCGACACCGGTGCCGACGGCGTACAGCAGCATCAGCGGCAAGGTCGTCGCCGAGGCCAGCGCCAGCAAACCGGCCACCAGCATCGCCTGCGCGCCGACCAGCAGCCACTTGGGATCGACCCGGTCGCCGATGAAGCCGCCCCCCAGCCGGGCCAGGGTCTGCATCAGCGATTCCAGGCTCAGCATCTTGGCCCCGATGGCCGCCGCCGCTGCAGCGGCCATGCCGGCGGCGACGCCGATCTCGCCGATGTGGCTGACCGACACGCTGGCCACAGTGACGCCGGTCAGAAGGTGGGTGAAATAGGCCGCGACCAGCACGTAGAACTGCGGGGTGCGCAGCGCGGCTTTCACAGGCCACTCGCGCGCGGTGCGATAGACCCGGGCGTCGGCGGGCGCCTCGCGGGCTTCCTGTTCGACCTCGACATCGACGTCATGCGCGGCTTCCGCCAGCCACTTGGAGCCGCCGACCATGGAGGCGCAGACCACGCCCACCACGCAGGCGAGCACCGCCTGCACCAGCCAGTAGATTCGCCAGTCATTGTCGGTGCCGCCCATGATCGCCAGGGCCATCCACGGGCCGGCCACGCCGCCCAGCGAGCCGAAGGTGAAATAGATCCCGAACGGCAGGGCGCGCTTGCGATAGAGCGCCGACAGCACGTGGGTGCCGGGGATCAGGGCCGCCATCTGGAAGCCGATCCCGCACAGGGCCGCGCCGACATAGTAGCGGGCGATGCTCTCGGACCCCGCAAAGCCCAGCAGGCCCGCGCCCAGCACCGCAGAGCCCAGCAACAGGGTTCCGCGCACGCCGATCCTGCGGATCAGGATGGCGGGCAGCCAGGACGAGGCCCCCGTGAACAGGCCCAGCACCGAAAAGCCCAGGAACGCCTTTTCGAAACTCCAGCCCAGCTCACCGATCATCGCCGGCAGAACCACGCCCAGCGACCCGTAGGTCGAGGCGGTGATCAGGAACAGAAGCAGGCTGAAGCCCGCCAGCAGCGAGAAGCGACGGAAGTTCGTTGGGGCCAAGATCAGAACGTCCGCTTGAGGGTCACGCGCCATTCGCGGCCCTTGCCGGGCAGCGCGCCCAGATTGGCATAGGTGTCGGCGTCAGGGGTGAAATAGAACGTATCGAACAGATTATCGACATTGAGCTGGGCCGTATAAGGCCCGCGCGTCACATAGGCCGACCCGTTGACCACCGAATAGGCCGGATAGTGGACCGCGTTCTGCACCGTTCCCGCCGTCCGGCTCACGTGGCTGACCCCCAGGGTCGCACCCGCCTGGCCCCAGTCATACCCCTTGCTGGTATAGGCGCCGTACAGGCTGACCACCGACTTGGGGATCAGGGTGTAGGCATAGTCGCCGCCGCGCCCTGGAAGACCCGCGAAGCTCCAGACCACGTAGGAGCCGCCATAGGCGTTCGCGCCCGCCACACCCGCCGTATAGGCCGGGATGTACTGGAACGAGGCGTCCGGTCCCTTGATCGTGGTGCGCTGACTGTTGCCCGTGAAGGTGAAGCTGAGCTGCTCGCTGGCCAGCCAGCGAACCTCCAGCTCGACGCCCTTGGCGCGCGTGCCCTGCACGGTCGGCGGCGAGCTGTTGGTCAGCTGGGTGCGGTTTTGGCGATAGGCGGCCACCGAGCCAACCAGCGTCCCGTCAAGCAGCTGGAACTTCACGCCAGTCTCGGCCAGATCCGAGTTGGACAGCCAGGAGCCGTCGGCCACCAGCGACGGGGCGATGTCGCCCGCCTGACTCATCTCCAGCGCCGAGGCCTTGGCGTAGCTGATGTAGGGCATGAGGCCAAACGGCGCCTTGTAGGTCAGGCTGGCGTTATAGGTGGCCTTGTTGCGGTCATCGACCTGCCTGCCGCCGATGGTGTAGCTGAGGAACCCCGTGTCCTGGCTCTCGACCTCGTAGTGGTCATAGCGGCCGCCAACGATCAGGTTCCAGCGCCCAGCCTCGATATCGGAGGTGAAGAACAGGCCCGACTGGTTCCAGTCCGACCGGTTGTCGTTCTCCCAGCGCAGGCCGACGCCGCCCGGCTCGTCAGTGAACGGGCTGTCGATGGTGTCGGTCGCCGTAGCGCCAAAGGCGATGTCGCGGCGATCGAGCGCGATCAGGCCGCTGTTAAAGCTCTCCCGACGCCGCCCCTCGAACTGGCGATATGAGGCGCCGACAAGGGTGCGCGCGCTGACCGAACCAACCGTCGTCGGCAGGGCCAGGGTGACGCGGGCTTCGCTGACCTTGGCGTCGATGGCCGACGGGTAGCCGTAGGAGACGAAGCGTTCATTGTCCTGGCGATCGTGAAACAGCTGCAGCTTCAGCGTCCTGTCGCCGCCCAGGTCCCTGGCCAGATCGAAATAGAGCGTGCCGGTGGTCGTCTTCGAGAAGTCGGCCGGGCTGATATAGACCGTGCGGCGATTCAGCTTCGTCGCGCCCACGCCGGTGTCCAGGGTGTGCAGCGCATTGGTGCCGCCGCCCACCAGATAGAGCGCGCTGGCATAGGGATAAAACCCGACCTCATTGGGCGTTAGACGGCCATTGCCATCGGCGTCGACCAGGCTGGTGTCGCGGCCGGTGATGTAGGTGCGATGGTCGATCAAGTCCTGGGTCAGACGGTTCCAGCCAGGCGTCTGCACGTCGCCATCCGAGTGGAAGCCCATGCCGCCAAAGGCCGTGCTCCAGCCGTTGCCGAGGTCGAAGTCGGCCGACAGTTCGATCAGCTGCCGACGCGGATAGAGGCCCCGGTAGTAGCTGTGACTGTCCTCGACCTCGCCATAGACATAGACCCCGCCCTGCGCCGCGCCCAGGCTGACCGGCGCGCCGAACTGGCCGGTGAGGAGCTTCTTGTTGTAGCTGCCAAAGGTGGCGGTGACCTCACCCTCGGGCTCGGCCAGGAAACGCCCCTCGTCGCGGGCCGACTTGGGGATGAAGTTGACCAGCCCGCCGACCTTGCCGGCGCCATATACCGGCGTGGGTGGACCGCGCAGCACCTCGATCCGCGCCGCGCCGCCGATCGGCGTGGAATAGGTGCCGCGGTTCTCGACGCGCTTGAAGCCGCGGAAATAGTTCTCGGCCAGTGTGCCGCGGATGTTGAGCGCGCCGGGCACGCCATAGAAGCTGGCGGTATGGGTTCCGGGCGAAACGGCGCTGACGCCGTCCAGGGTTTCGATGCCGAAGCGCTCCAGGGTCAGGTCGCTGACCAGGCTGGCGGAGCGCGGCGTCTCGATCAGGGGCTTGTCGATGCCGAACACCGTATTCGACGGCTGCCTTTCCAGCAGACCCGCCTTGTCACGCGCCAGAACCAGAACGGCGTCGACCTGGTCGGCGACCTGGGTTTCCGCGTGGGCCCCGGTGGCGACCAGCATCGTAAAGGCAGTGACCGAGAGCAGCAGGCGTCGAAGCGACATGACAGAAAACCTCAACCTCGCCCGGCGGGAGGATGAACCAGGCGGCGACACTCACCATCTGGTGACTGACGCAACGTTGGTCAAAATGCCTTCTGACATTTCAGTTTATATTATGATGGTAGTGTTGCGCTAAAGCCTCACTATTCGACCCCAGGCTTGTTCTGGATCAATGCGGCGGATCAGGCCTCGACCGACGGGCGTTGCACCGCCTCGGGCGTGACGTTCAGCACGCGCATCATCGCCGCCCGCGCGCCCTCGACATCCCTGCTGGCGATCACGCGGGCCACGTCGCGGTGCTGTTCGATGTCGGCCAACAGCTCATCCTCGGTCGCGCCGTTGAACGAGAACACCCAAAACCGGGCGGCCTTGTGCTGCAGGGGGATCAGGATGCGGGCCAGGGACAGGTTCTGGCTGGCCCGGGCCACGGCGGCGTGGAAGCGCTGGTCCATGGCTACCAGCAGCGGCAGGTCGCGATTGCGCGCGGCCTCTTCGCCCCCCTCGAAGGCGTCGAAGATCGCCTGGGCCTCGGCCTTGCTGGCGTGCCGGGCAGCCAAGCCCGCGCAGTGCGGTTCGATCAGGGCGCGGGCCTCGTAGCCCTGACGCAGCTCCACCAGATCCAGCGGCGCGACCAGGGTGCCCGAGCGGGCGCGGCGAATGACCAGACCTTCCAGGGCGAGACGGCCCAGAGCGTCGCGAACTCCGGCCAGGCCCGCCTCGTACCGCGCCGCCAGCGACTGCTCGTCCAGCCGCGCGCCGGGGGCCAGTTCGCCCAGGATCAGGTCCAGCAGGATCCGCTCATAGACCTTGGCCTTCTGCAGATCCGGCGACCAGTCCTCGAGGCCCGACGATGAACAGACGTCGAGCACCAGCATCCGCGACCGGGCGTCCTGGACTGGAAGGGGTGACACGGCGTGACTCCGTCAGAGGTTGAGCTCTGATAGGTAAGGTGAAATTTCAGCTGCGCCTAGAGCGTCGCGCGGAAAAGTGGATGCCGGTTTTCCGCAAAAGCGACGCGAAAAGAGAAAACTAGAGTGGTGCGTGCGATTCCTTGATCGCGCGCGCCGCTCTAGTGCCCTAGAACGCCGGAACCACCGCGCCTGCATACTTCTGGGCCATGAACGCCGCGACTTCCGGCGTGGTCAGCGCCGCCGCCAGCTTGGCCACTCGGGGATCGTCCTTGTTGTCCGGACGGCCGACCAGATAGTTCACATAGGGGCTCTTGCTGTCCTCGATCAGCAGGGCGTCCTTGGACGGGTTCAGCTTGGCGTCGAGGGCGTAGTTGGTGTTGATGATCGCCAGGTCCACCTGGTTGAGCACGCGCGGCAGGGTCGCGCCTTCCAGTTCCTTGAACTTCAGGCCCTTGGGATTGGCGGCGATGTCCTTAAGGCTCGACAGCGGATTGGCCGGGTCCTTCAGGGTGATGACGTTGTTGCGCGACAGCAGCAGCAGGGCGCGGCCCTCGGTGCTGGCGTCATTGGGAATGGCCACGGTGGCGCCCTGCGGCAGCTCGGCGATCGACTTGTACCTGGCCGAATAGGCGCCGATGGGCTCGATATGCACGCCCTTGATGGCGATCAGGTTGGTGCCCTTGTCCTTGTTGAAGGTCTCCAGGTACGGCAGCGTCTCGAAATAGCTGACGTCGATCCTCTTCTCGGCCACCTGGGTGTTGGGCTGGACGTAGTCGTTGAAGACCTTGATATCGATCTTCAGGCCCTGCTCGGCGAGCTTGGGCTTGATGAACTCGAGCACCTCGGCGTGCGGGATGGCCGTGGCGGCGACGGTCAGAGTGTCTGAGGCGCTTGAGGAAGCGGCGGGCTTCTGGCCGCAGGCGGCGAGAGCCCCAAGGCTCAGCACGGAAGCGGCGAGGCTGAGGGCGACAAAAGCACGACGGGCGACCATGAACGGCTCCACAAGACGATAAATCGAGTTGGGTTTTGCCCCGTTTCGATCGCCTTATGAAATCAGATTTCCTGATCAGGGTGGGAGAGTCTTGCCCCTCCCCCACCTGACGCTCCCGTCAGCCCAGCGCTGCCTTGTTGGCCAGCAGGAAGTCGCGCACCGTCCCAGGCTTGCGCCCGGTCAGCGCCTCGACGGTCGGCGTGAGCACCGCATGATAGCCCTGAGCGGCGGCGACATCGAAGTCGATCAGCATGTCGGCCACAAAGTCGGGCAGACCCGCGCCGGTCAAGCCACCGCGCAGTTGCTCGGCGGTAAGGCCGATATGGGCGACAGGACGCCCCGAGACTTCGGACAGGAGCGCGGCGAGCTGGTCCTGAGTGATGGCTTCAGGCCCCGTCACGTCCAGGATCTGGCGCCCCTTCGCATGCAGCAGGGCTGCGGCGTCGGTGCGGGCGCAGTCTTCGCGGGTGACGTAGGAGCGACCAAGGCCGCCCGTGGCGGTGAACAGCTGTCCGCTGGCCACGGCCTGCGCCGCGCCCATCAGGATCACCTCGGCATAGAGGTTGTGGCGTAGCAGGGTCCAGTCGAGACCCGAGGCGATGATCGCCTGCTCGGTCCAGAAATGGTCGTCCATGACGCCGCCGCCCGCCTTGGGGGTCGGAGCCGGGGCCGAGGTGTAGACGATGTGCTTGACGCCGGCCGCCACGGCGGCGGCCACGGCGGCGCGGTGCTGGCCGATGCGCTGGCCCGGCTGACCCAGGGCGTCGGTACTGATCAGCAGCAGGCGGTCGACGCCGGCGAAGGCCGAGGCCAGCGAGGTGGCGTCATCGAAGTCGGCCCGGCGCGCCTCGGCGCCCCGCTCGACCAGATCGGCCAGCTTGGACGGATCGCGCGACGCGGCCACCACATCGGCCCCGGCCTGCAGCAGCAGTTCGACCACGCGACGGCCCAGTTGGCCGCCGGCGCCGGTCACGAGAAGCTTGGAGGAGGAAAAGCTCATCTTGAAAATCCTGGTCTCGAAATGAGACCTGCACTACATATGAAAGCGCCTCACCCCCGTGAAGGAGGCAGTTTTGCGGGACCAGGTATGCAAAAGGGAACCGCCTGATGAGCGCTCAACAGCTGATCGAACGCCTGAAGCAGTGGCAAGGCCAGGCCGTACCGGCCGGCGCCTGCCCGGTTCGCGACGTCATCGACCATCTGGGCGACAAGTGGAGCACCCTTCTGATCATCGTCCTGGCGGAGGGTCCGCAACGATTCAACGCGATCAGGCGCGCCGTGCCCGATATCAGCCAGCGGATGCTGACCCAGACCCTGCGCGATCTGCAGCGCGACGGCCTGATCACCCGCCAGGTGTTTCCGACCCAGCCGCCCAGCGTCGAGTACCGTTTGTCGGACATGGGCGAGAGCCTGCTGGAGCCACTGGCGGCCCTGATCGGCTGGGCCGAGGCGCATCATCCGGCAATCCGCCAGGCGCGCGCGGCCTATGACGGCCCGGTCGCCGCTTAGGGGTCACCGCCTAAGCGCGCTTGACCCCCGCCCCGAACAGGTCGCCTGAGGGGGGATGGCCAAGGAAACCGTCTACATCGTGCAAGCCTACATCGCCGGGCGCGGCAAGGGGCTGAAAGCCGAACAGCAGATCGGCTGCAAGGACGCCGCCGAGGCCCGCCGCAAGGCCGAGCGCCTGGCGCCGCTGCGCGAGGGCGTGGTGGCCTTCGCCGCCTCGGCCGATGTCGAGCTGGGCGACTATGACGAGAACCCCGACATCCTGTTCAAGGCAGGCCGGCTGCCGTTTCCCTTCGACCAAGCCTAGTTGGGATCGTTCGCCGTTTCCGGCGCGTGGATCGTCCAAGTCGATAGAAAGTCGGGATCGACGATCTCTTCACCCGTCTCCTTCAACCGGTAGACACCGGGCTGAGCAGGATCGAAGTTCGAAGTATCCGGTGGTAACCAGTAGGTGTCCCCAGCCTTCGTCCCCAGCAGGTCGATCCGAACACCGTCCGTCTGATTGGCTAAGCCGATAACGCCGTGAATCTGGACACGACGGGTAACCGTGTCCGCCCCATCCACGTAAGTCAGACCGATAATGACGGTCTTTCCAATCAATTGCTCGGCGAGGCCTGGGTCAAACTCGGGGCAGCCATCACTCATGCCTAGTCGTCCTCGTTCGCCGGCTCGTCCGGCGCTCCATGGATCGCCCAGTTGACCACGAAGTCCGGGGTGTCGCCGGCCAGACTGGTCACGCCCTTCTCGGCGGGCAGGATGGTCGAGGTCTGGGGCGGCAGGGCGTAGGTGTCGCCATCATGCTCGCCGAGCAGATCCAGCAGGATTCCATCCCGATCGTCGGCCTCGATAACCACGCCGAAGAACTGCTGCCTTTCGGCGACCTCGCCCTCGTCGTCGAGAAAGGTCAGGCCGACCAGCAGGGTCTTGCCGATCAGGGCCTTGGCGAAGGCCTCGTCCCAATGCTCTGGGGGCGGCTCGGACAGGATGGGGATGTCGTTATCGGTCATGGCCGTCTTCTAGCGATGTGAAACCCGGCGCACCACCGTGTCGCCGACCATCTGCAGCGCCTGCACCAGGATCAGCAGCAGCACGACGGTGACCACCATCACATCGGTCTGGAATCGCTGATAGCCGAAGCGGATCGCCAGATCGCCCAAGCCCCCTGCCCCGACCACGCCGGCCATGGCGGTGTAGGACACCAGGGCGATGGCCGTCACCGTCGCGGCGGCGATGATCCCCGGCATGGCCTCGGGCAGCAGAGCCCCCAGCACCACCTGCCGGCGCCGGGCGCCCATGGCGAAGCTGGCCTCGATCACGCCCTTGTCGACCTCGCGCAGAGCCGTCTCGACCAGCCGCGCGAAGAAGGGCGCCGCGCCGGCCACCAGCGGCGGGATCGCGCCCTGCACGCCCAGCGAAGTGCCGACCAGGGCGACGGTCAGCGGGATCATCACGATCAGCAGGATCACGAACGGCACCGAGCGCAGAATGTTGACCAGCAGCGACAGCAGGCCGTTCGCGGCGTGGTTCTCGAGCATCTGGCCCTTGCCGGTCAGGAACAGGATTACGCCCAGCGGCAGACCCAGAACGACGGTCAGGACCATGGAACCGCCCAGCATGGTCAGGGTATCGAGGGTCGCCTGGGCGATCTCGGACCAGTCTATGTTCGAGACGCTCATCGGGCGGTCTCCCCGGAAAGCTCATCCACGCGCACGCCCTCGGCCTGGAACCGGGCGATCGCCGCGCCGACGTCGCCGCCGGTCAGGGCCAGGGTCAGCTGGCCATAGGGGGTCTCGCGCAGGCGATGGATGCGGCCGCCCAGGATGGAGTAGTCGACGCCCGTGGCGCGGGCCACCTCGCCCAGCACCGGCTTGTAGGTCGCCTCGCCCTTGAAGGTCAGCCGCACCACGCGACCGGTCAGAGCCGCGTCGGCGGCGGGCTCGCCGTCCGCCTCGCGCACGAAGCGGCGGGCCGTGGCGCTGGCGGGATGCAGGAAAACGTCCTCGACCGGACCGGTCTCGACCACGCGCCCGGCCTCCAGCACCGCTACCCGGTCGCAGACGCGGCGGACCACATCCATCTCGTGGGTGATCAGCACGATGGTTAGGCCCAGCTCGCGATTGAGATTGGAGACCAGGTCCAGGATCTGCTCGGTGGTCTCGGGATCCAGGGCGCTGGTGGCCTCGTCACACAGCAGGATCTTGGGGCCGGTCGCCAGAGCCCGGGCGATGCCGACCCGCTGCTTCTGGCCGCCCGACAACTGGGCGGGGTACTTGGCGGCATGATCGGAAAGGCCGACCCGCGCCAGCAGCTCGGCGGTGCGCGCCCTGACCTCGGCGGCGGGACGACCGGCCAGCTTCAGCGGAAAGGCCACATTGTCGGCCACGGTCTTGGACGACAGCAGGTTGAAGTGCTGGAAAATCATCCCCACCCGGCGACGCAGGGCGCGCAGGCCCTCGACGCCCAGGGCGGCGACATCGTCGCCATCCACCACGACGCGGCCGCCGGTCGGCTTTTCCAGGCCGTTGATCAACCGGATCAGGGTGGACTTGCCGGCGCCCGAGGCCCCGATCACGCCGAACACCTCGCCGGCCTGAACCGACAGGGACACCTCGCTCAGGGCGGCGTGCCCGCCACCCTTTGCATTTGCCTTGGGGGCATAGATCTTGGAAGCGGCCTCGAAGGCGATCACGGCGTCAGGCATCCCGGGCTGGCGGCTCCATAGCGGAGCGTTGGCCCGTAACTAGCGATCCTGACGCCGTTTTCCCAGAGGTGTCTCAGGGCTGGCGCACCACCGCCCCGCCCTTCATCACGAAGACCGGCTTTTCCAGAGTGGTCACATCGGCCAGAGGATCGCCGCTGACGGCGATCATGTCGCCATAGCGACCCACCGCGACCTGGCCCACATCCTTCTCCTGGCCCAGCGCCTGGGCGGCGTTGACCGTGGCCGCCTGGATGGCCTGCAGCGGGGTGGCGCCATAGCGCACCAAAACGGCGAACTGCTTGGCGTTCTGGCCGTGCGGATAGATGCCGGCGTCGGTGCCCAGCACCATCTTCACACCGGCCTTGATCGCCTTGCGGAAGTTTTCGCGCTGCACGTCGCCGATCTCACGGTCCTTGCGCAGGTTGTCTTCCAGTACGCCGTTCTTCTTGCCTTCGGCCTGGGTGTAGTCGGTGTTGTAGATGTCCATCGAGAACCAGGCGCCCTTCTGGACGGCCAGCTTGATGCCCTCGTCATCGACCAGGCTGACATGCTCGATGGTGTCGACGCCCGCGCGGATGGCGTCCTTGATGCCCGCCGCGCCGTGAGCGTGGGCGGCGACCTTCAGGCCCCACATGTGGGCCTCTTCGACGATCGCGGTCATCTCGGCCAGGGACAGCTGCTGCTGGCCCGGCTCGGTGTTGCGCGAGAAGACCCCGCCGGTCGCGCAGATCTTGATCACCTGGGCGCCGTACTTGCGCACCTCGCGCACCTTCTTGCGGCCCTCCTCGGGACCGTCGGCGACATAGGGGCCTTTCTGGGCCATCGAGGCCGGGAAGTAGGTGGAGTCACAATGGCCGCCCGTCGCGCCGATCGAATAGCCGGCGGTGACGATGCGCGGGCCAGGTACATAGCCCGCCTCAATGGCCTCGCGCAGGCCGACATCGTTGAAGCGGTCGGCCCCCAGGTTGCGGATGGTGGTGAAGCCGGCCTCGACGGTGGCCTTGGCGTTAGCGGTCTGGACCACGCTCCAGAAGGCGTCGCTGTATTGCAGGCTGTTATAGCCGCCCACCTCGGCCAGGCTGTCGATGTGGACGTGCATGTCGATCAGGCCCGGCAGCAGCGTTGCGCCGGGCAGATCTATCGTCTTGGCCCCGGCCGGCACCGCGACCTCGCCTTTTTTGCCGACAGCCGTGATGCGGCCGTCGGTGACGATGACCATCGGATTGTCGACATACTTGCCCGAGGCCACGTCCAGCAGCCGCGCCGCGCTGACCGCCTCGATCTGCGCCGCCTGGGCCGAGCCCGCCGCACACAACGCCGCGACAAACGCCAGACCCTTGATCCCAACCCGCATGTTCCGTCCCCGTCCCTGATTCAGAGCGGCGACGCTAGCATGAGATCGCGGGGCGTCGAGCGTGGATCAGCGGCCGCCTCGCGGCGTCTGGATGCTTTCTAGGTAAGCGATCAGATCCTGCACCTGCCCGGCCTCCAGAACGATCTGCGGCATCTTGGGATGACCGGTTGAAATCCCCTCGGCGAAGGCTTCCTGCAGATTGGCGACCGGATAGCGCTGACTCAGGGTTCGAAAGGCCGGCGCAGGCGAAACGGGACTGTCGCCGGTGGCTTCGACGGCGTGGCAAGCCGCACACCGCGCCTCGACGAGAGCCCGCCCCCGAGCCACAGGACTGGGCCCCATGGCAGGCGTCGCGGCGACAGTCGCCGGGCTCTGGCCGGACGGACCAGACGGGCTGGACGCGGCGCAGCTGGCGACAAGCAGAAAGCTCAGCAACGAAATGCGACGCACGGCGGTCTCCGAAACAGGGTGCGCCAGACACTTTGCGGCATGGCGACTTGTGGGCTTTTGATCCCGGTGAATCCGAGCCTAGCACGCCCGCCCCGCCTCGGGGCCGCCATTCGCCGCCCGACATTCGATCCATGCCCGCCTTGCGCTCTCGACGGCGCAAACCCGTCGGCATGAGGCTGTCCCGTTGCCAGGGGACATGGCGGAATGGTAGACGCGCCGGACTTAAAATTATGCCGGCGGCCAGTTAGAGATATGTTTTTATAGACTTTTTTTTGGACCGACTCCTCACTGGGGAACACTTTGTGCCCAAGGGCGGCGAGCATGTCGTCGCGATTGGGATGGGCGTAGCGCTGGGTCGAGATAATCGAAGCGTGCCCCAGAATCATCTGAGCAGCCTTCAGACCGCCCCGTCGCGTGATCTCGGTGGCGGCGTGATGGCGCAGATCATGGGCGGGCCTGGCGTTTGCAATGCCTGCCCTGCGGAGCGCCTTGCGCGAAGCCCAGGCAAAGCCGCCATGAGTGACCGGGCACAAGCGGCCAGACTTCAACTCCCGCAGCCACGGCGTAGCGATCCCGGCGGCGCGGGCCCGCTCGATCCTCGTGGCCAGGTCCTTCACGTCCTGCGGCAGCAGCGGCAGCACATGATCGTCACCCGCCTTGCGAGCGCGCAAAAGAACCTCCCCCGCCTCCAGGTTCACCGCATCGCACTGGAAAAACGCCTCCCGCAGCCGCACGCCGTACCGCACGAAAAAATCAAACACCGGCCAATACCAGGCCGGCAGATGGCCCCGCCATGCCGCAAGCTCCTGCGCGGTGAAGGTTCGTGTTCGCCCCCGGGGCTCGGGAAGTCGGAGTTCCCGCCAGATGATGGGCCGAACGGGGATCTCCAGGTTGTTTGACGCAAAACGCAGCAGGGGACGAAGCGTCTGGTCGACCAGATCCCGATTGATGGTTGCATTGGCCAACGGGCGACCGCGCTGGGACTTTTCCATCCGGCGAGCCTGAATGGCGGTCTGGATGATCCTGGGCCCGATCTCGTTGACCGGCGTCTCGCGGCCGATCAGGCGCACCATCGTCGCCAGGCGCATGGCGATGTCATCGGCCGATTTCTTGTGGACGCCGCGGGCGCTGAAAAACAGGTCGGAGACGGCGCCTAAGCTCCAGTCTTCTTGCGCGCCAGGTGCTGCTCCCAGCTCAGCTTTCCGTCGCTGTTCCTCTTCGACAAGCTTCGCGTCGCGTTTGAGCTTGCAGTGGGTCGATCGGCGATGGCGCCGGCCCTTGATGTAAAAGGTGTAGTACCAGACGTCGCCGCGTTTGATGAGTGACACTCACGCCTCCCGAAGTTCTCGAAATCATCGGAACGGATGCGCCATTGCGCGCCGACCTTGCACGCAGGCAGATGGCCGGCGGCAATGAGATTTCGAGCGGTTTTGTCGCTGATCTGCAGAGCTTCGCATACCTCGGCAAAGGTCAGGAATCTCACGCCGACAGACATCGCTAAGCATGCCTAAAATGACAAGGGATGTCCACGCCGTAACGGCGACTGCATTGGGACATGATCGGCTCCATTACGAGCCATCCTGCGCAGTATAGAATCCCGCCGGATCAGCGATCCACCGGTCGATCATAGACTCTCGCCACCCGGCGCCGTGGACACTGATCTGGACCTGACGGGGAAATGTGCCGTCCTGGATCTTGCGGTAGAGGGTTGATCGGCTCAGGCCCGTGCGGTGCAGAACCGTTCGGATGCGCAGAATTCGGTCAGGCTCGGCCATCGTATCAGGCTCCACGGGAAGGATCGGGAACGTGCTAGGCCAAAGGATCGGATCGCCTGAACCGGGCCGCAAGGGCGCGCGAGGCCCAAGCGTACTGCCGGCGGCAAAGACAGGCTGCCGGCGGCTCAGGCGTAGTTCGAGACGGCGCCTAAGCGAACTGCGGCGCTGTCAGAGCTGGCTGCTCTGGATGCGGATCAGCGCGCAAGGCACGGGGTGGCGGGAGTCGTCGATCAATCGCTGGATAGCTGAACCGGCTTAAGACCGGCATAGGCAGCGCCACAGCCCGGACAGCGAGAACGCGCCAAAAATGCCCTGGCCTTACGAACGAACGGCCAAGCGTCGCCGCGCTCGAACTCCATGATGCGATAGGCGACCGCTAGCTGAGCTGACACATCCTGTATGGTGCGAGGCGTGAGCTTGCTCAATGGCTTCAAGGCCTCCTCGCGCACGTCACCCAGTCGCCGACATTCAGCGTCCACGGCGTCCATCTCCGGCCCCATGGGCAAGGCTCGAATCTGAGCCTGGGTGAGCTTGAAGTAGTCGAACTGACGCACCGCCAAGGTCTCAAGGTCGGACCAGCGCCGGGCGAGACGGTCAATCTCAAGATCCAGAGTGATCCAGTCGGCGCACTGCGCGGGGATGTCTACGGCGGCGACCGCCGGCAATCCCCGCGCAGGCCCCGCCAACGGCAACGCGGCGCTTGCGCCGATCACGGCGCGACGTGAGATGGCAGGCAGGCGCGTGCTGTCGCCCGCCTTTCGGCGCTGGCCCATAGCGTTAGTCCTGGTTCAGAGGTTATCATTTTCGTACAATGAATCATCACTTTGGTCAACACTAAATGCTGCTATTTCGTCATAAAATGATGACTCCATGCTGACCGCAGAACAGATCAAGGCTGCGCGGGCGCTCGTTGATTGGAGTCAGCCGAAACTGGCGGAAGCCTCGGGGCTATCCATGCCGACGATCCGCCGTATGGAAGGCCCGTTAGGTCCGGGGCGTAGTACGGCGGTCAATGTTGATGCTGTTCAGCGCGCGCTAGAGGGCGCCGGGGTTGTTTTTCTGGAAGCCGGCGAGGTCAGACAGGGCGGGCCCGGGGTCCGATTAAAGTCATAGGCTGCGGCTAGTGTTGGGCTCTGCTAGGCTTCCACCAGGTGATGGCCACCGCTCTGGAGACCCGCCGTTTGAAGCCGGGACGTTGCGCCGACCACGGCGGCTCCATGCCCGCATAGTCCAAATTCGACGCTTGCCGGCGCGACGTGTGCGGGGGCAACCGTAGCGGAGACCTGCAGAAGCAAGGACGATCTCTCGCATGATCGATAATCGCGGCATTTATCGATCATGATTTTGCTATAATTTGATCGATAAACTTGCTATTTATCGATCATGATGTGGAACTGGCAGCAGGACGCCTGGCCCGAATTCACTTGGGATCAGCGCAGACTTACGCGCGCCGAAATGCTCTTCATAGAGAGCGCGGGCGTGCTCGTCGGCACGTCCAAACACCTCGACGCCGCCGAGCGCAACGCCCTTACTGTCGAGCTGATGAGCCACGAGGCCGTGGATACCTCGGCGATCGAGGGCGAGCCTCTCGACCGCGATAGCGTCCAATCCTCTATTCGCCGACACCTCGGCCTTGCAGGCGATCACCGACGCGCCTCGCCCGCCGAGGCCGGCATCGCCGAAATGATGGTCGACCTCTACGAGCAGGCCTCCGCCCCGCTCACCGAGGCCGGCCTGTTCCAATGGCACCGGCTCATCACCAACGGGCGGACAGACCTCCACGACATCGGCCGTTACCGGACCCATACCGATCCCATGCAGATCGTCTCAGGGGCGCTGCATGCGCCCAAGGTTCACTTCGAGGCTCCGCCCTCGTCGCAACTGGCCTTTGAGATGCAGCGCTTCTGGGATTGGCTGCAACGCACCGCGCCAAACGGGAAAGCCCCCCTGCCCGCCGTCACCCGCGCAGGCATCGCTCACCTCTGGTTTGAGAGCATCCACCCTTTCGAGGATGGTAATGGCCGCCTGGGTCGCGCCATCAGCGAGAAGATCCTAGCCCAAGGGCTTTCGACTCCCGCCATCACCGGCATGGCGGGTACGCTTCTACAGCATCGCAAGACCTACTATGCCGAGCTTGAGCGCGCGCACTGCGAACTGGAAATCACCAACTGGTTGCTCTGGTTCGCCGCCAAGACCCTCGAGGCGCAGCGGCGCACGTTGCGACAGGTCGAATTTATTCTGGAGAAATCACGCCTGCTTGGTCGCCTTGGCGACCAGCTTAATGCTCGCCAGGAGAAGGCCGTTTTGCGAATGTTCGCTGCGGGCGTCGAAGGCTTCCTCGGCGGCTTGAGCGCCGCCAACTACATGAAGATCACCGCCGCCCCTCCCGCCACGGCGACACGCGACCTGGCCGCCCTGGTCGCCATGGGCGCGCTCACGCGCACTGGCAGCAACAAGGCGACGCGCTATCATCTCGCCATCGCAATAGAGCCAGCAGCGTCGCTGGAAATCTCCGATATCCTGTAAAATCGCGGCCCCTAGAGCTACGATAGGAACCTCGCCACTGTTAGGCGATAGAAAGCCGGCTTCTCGATGGGCGTTGCGGCGCCTGCTGGAACTTCGGCCCCAGCCTGCACACCGCAGGCTGCATCGCCTGCTCCATACGCCCGGGTGCCAGCCATCACTGCGCCTTGCAAAGAACCCGGGCGTTACGTTCTTACGGATCAAAGGAGCTGGATATGCTTGAAGCGTCATCAACTGAGATCGCCAAGCGGTTTTCGCAATATCGCCAGGCTGCCCAGCGCGAACCGGTCGGTGTGACCCAGTATGGCCGGGTCACCGAGGTGCTTATTTCCAAGCAGGACTACGACGAATATGTCCGCCTCAAGAGCCTAGCATCTCGCGCCCTGCGGGTCGAAGATCTGTCGGACGAGGCCATGACCGCGTTCGAAGGGGTCGAGATGGATGCTCGCCAAAACCCCCTCAATGCTTTGATGGGCGACCAGTCCAGGGTGGTGATCCCAGAGCGACCGGGGCCGTGGCGATCGACGGTGTGCCTGATCGCCAACAGGAGTTCGGGCGCGCGTTAGACCTCGCCATGATCGCCGCGTCCAGCCGGGGATCATACCCGCAGGATCGGCCCGGGCTGCGGCCCGGAGAGGCGACGGGGATGTCAAAGCTCGGGCGCGACAGGGGCGACCGAGGCTGCGCTGCCGCCAGATCGCCGCCAAGTTGGACGTGGCGCTGCAGGTGATGGTCCATCAGCGGGGCGACGGATGCGACCTCTTCTAGGCGATGATGGACGCGCTGCGCACCGCGCGCTGGTCGCGCCGAGGGTCAACCGTGCGCCAGCGCTGACCGCCCCGCCCTCCCCGGCGGCCGCCTTACCCATCCCGATCGGCGGGAGCCAGGACCGGAACGGTCGGTGCTCGCCCTGGAGCGCTTGGCGAGCCTCTGCCGGGCGGGCTGGTGCGGGTCAAGGGCGGCTTCGCCGTCGCTGCGCGATGCGCCCGCAGGGCGCACCCTTGACGCGCGCCAGCCCGCCTGGCCCTCGTTCCACCAAGCGATCCAGGGCGTCTTGTCTCCGAGCGAAGGGCGGCGGCTTCCAGCTCGGTGTTCGGCTGGACAGGCCAAGCTTGGTGGTCGCCTCAGCGGGTTCGCCTGAACCGCACGCAGGCCTTGCCGGCGATGAGAAAGGCGTCATAGCCGGCGTCACGCCAGGCCTTGCGCTGCACCTGGCTCGTGTAGGGATCGGTGGTGTTGGCCCACCACTGCTGGCGAGCCGCGCTCTTGGGGAGCATGGCGCCGAGGATGCCTTCGATCTCGGCGAAGGTCAGCTCGAATTCGTCATCGCGCTGGCGACGCAGATGACCCGAGAGGGGATCGTACTTGGACATGCCTCAGCACAGCCGATTGATGCGAATGCGTCAAATCCTGAGGGACGAGCGTATCTGCCTCCCTTGAAACGCCGCAGCGCGAGGCCGTCTTGCGCCGCCAAGACCCTTTGCGGCTGGCGGCGCGCCGACTAACCGACGCCATGGAGACCTTCGTGACCGATACCGCTGAAGCCCGCACACCTAACGTCGTTGACCTGCACGTCGGAGGCCGCGTGCGGCTGCGCCGCAAGATGCTGGGCCTCAGCCAGGAACATCTGGCCGACGCGCTGAAGCTGACCTTCCAGCAGGTCCAGAAGTACGAGCGCGGCGCCAATCGGGTCAGCGCATCAAAGCTGTACGAGATCGCCAGGACGCTTCAGGTCCCGCTGTCTTATTTCTTCGACGGTCTGGCTGATCCCGTTACGGCGGAGAGCGATGACGTCGGCGAGGCCGCCCATCGGACCATCACGGCCTTTCTGAGCACGCCCGAGGGTATGGAACTGGCGGCGGCATTCCCCAAGATTGGCAAGGGGCGTGTCCGCCGCCAGATCCTCGACCTGGTGCGCGCCATGGCGGACGACGAGGATCAACTGAAAGCGTCGTGACGTCGGGCAGGCCTGACAGTCAGTCGGGGCTGTCGCCGGTCTCGAACGCCCGCTTTCCGCTTCGCCGCCACAGCGCCAGGGTATGGTCGCGATCCTCGCCCTGAAGGCTCATCGCCAGCGTCAGGAAGGCGCCATAGAGCGCGGCGCGATCGTCGCCGGTCAGGTCGACGAGCCCGGCCTTCTGCACCAGGCCGCCCAGTTCGATCAGGTGATGCGTCCGCTCGCGCCGTTGCATCACCCAGGCCCGCGTGTCTGTCCGAGCGCGGTATGCTTCCAGCCGGCAGCGCGCCGCCGTAGTTCGGCGGATCGCGTCATGGGTTGTCGCCAGCGCCTGGCGCAACACCGCCCTTCCCGCCGCGAAAGAATCCCGCGCCGCGCTTGCGCCACTCCGCCTTTCTGGCCACGTCCTTGCTCTCGACCAGGCCGAGCAGTCCGCCGGCCAGGGTCTCAATGTCCAGGGCGTCGGCCCCAGTGGCGATCACCAGCTCGCCGAGCTGCTTGATCTTTCGATCCTTCAGCATTCGGGCCTTGTCATTGAGCGCTGTCAGTTCGGCGTCGAAGTCTCTGGGTTTGCGCATCGCAGTCTCCATGATGGCGGGATGCGATCAGGATAAAACAATGGCGGCCGGAAGGCTGTAAGGTCGCCGGAACACACTGGGACGGCCCGGTCCCTCCCGAGATTTTAATCTTGGAGGGCGCGCTTATACGTCGTGCCGACGTGCGCTTAGAGGAGTAGGTGGATGATCGCCATGGCGATTTACCACTTCTCCGTCAAAGTCATCAGCCGCGCCACCGGGGCCAGCGCCGTGGCCTCGGCCGCCTATCGCTCAGCCTCGCGGCTGCACGACAAGCGGCTAGATCGCGACCATGACTTCACGGGCAAGAGCGGCGTCGTCCATTCCGAGGTCATGCTGCCGGACGGCGCGCCCGAACATCTTTCGGACCGCGCGACCTTGTGGAACGCGGTCGAGGCCGGTGAAAAGCGCAAGGACGCCCAGCTCTCCCGCGAGGTCGAGTTCGCCATCCCGCGCGAGATGGACCAGGCCCAAGGCATCGAGCTGGCCCGCGACTTCGTGCAGCGCGAGATGGTGGATCGCGGCATGGTCGCCGATCTCAATGTGCATTGGGACATCGGGACCGATGGCCTCGCCAAGCCCCACGCCCACGTCATGCTGACCATGCGTGAGATTGGGCGCGAAGTCGGCGAGGACGGCTTTGGCGCCAAGGTGCGCGACTGGAACCGCACCGAGCTGGTCGAGCATTGGCGCGAGGCCTGGGCTGATCACGTCAACGAGCGCCTGGCCCAGCTCGACATCGATGCGCGGATCGATCATCGCAGCCTTGAAGACCAAGGCATCGACCTTGAGCCGCAGCACAAGATCGGGCCGGCCGCCGGGCGTCGGGCGGGCGAAGGCCTTGAGGCCGATCGGCTCGACGAGCACCACGAGATCGCGCGGGCCAATGGCGAACGGATCATCGCCGATCCGCGCATTGCCCTGAACGCCATCACCAAGAGCCAAGCGACCTTCACCCGCCGCGATCTGGCGATGTTTCTTCATCGCCATTCGGACGGCAAGGAGCAGTTCGACCGTGCCATGGGCGCGGTGCAGACCTCGCCCGAGTTGGTGGCGCTGGGTCAGGACGGACGCGGCCAGGACCGCTTTACCAGCCGCGAAATGATCGCGGTCGAGGACCGTCTGCATCGCGCCTCCGCCGTGATGGCTGAGCGCCGGGCACATCGGTTCAGTGAGTTGGATCAGCGCCGCGCCCTGGCGCGGGCCGAGCAGCGTGGGCTTGTCCTCTCCGGTGAGCAGAAGGCGGCGTTCGAGCACGTCACCCAGGCCCGCGATCTGGGCGTCGTGGTCGGCTATGCCGGCACGGGCAAGTCGGCGCTACTGGGCGTAGCGCGGGAGGCCTGGGAAGCATCAGGCCATAAGGTGCGGGGGCTCGCCCTGTCGGGCATCGCCGCCGAGAACCTAGAGGGCGGATCGGGTATCGCCTCGCGCACGATCGCCAGTCTGGAGCACCAGTGGAGCCAGGGTCGCGAGTTGCTGGACTCGCGCGACGTGCTGGTGATCGACGAAGCCGGGATGATCGGCTCGCGGCAGATGGAGCGGCTGTTGTCGGCCGCTGAGAAGGCCGGGGCGAAGGTGGTGTTGGTCGGCGATCCCGAGCAGCTCCAGGCCATCGAGGCCGGTGCGGCGTTCCGGTCGATCGCCGAGCGACATTCCCACGTCGAGATCACTCAGGTTCGCCGGCAGCATGAGGACTGGCAGCGCGAGGCCACCCGGCAGTTGGCCACCGGCCGGACCGGCGAGGCGCTGGCGGCCTATGAGGCGCGCGGCATGGTCCATACCGCCGAGACGCGCGACCAGGCGCGCGAGGATCTGGTCGAGCGCTGGGATCGCGACCGAGTCGCAGAGCCGGGTAAGAGCCGGATCATCCTCACCCACACCAACGACGAAGTGCGCGATCTCAATCTGACGGCGCGCGATCGGCTGCGCAGGGCCGGCGCGTTGGGCGAGGACGTGGCGATCCAGGCCGAGCGCGGCGAGCGGCACTTCGCGGCTGGCGATCGGCTGATGTTCCTGAAGAACGATCGCGGGCTCGGGGTGAAGAACGGCATGCTGGGCGAGATCGAGCAGGTCTCGCCGACCCAGATGACCGTGCGGCTCGACGCCATGCGATCGGTCGTCTTCGACCTGAAGGACTACGCCCAGGTCGATCACGGCTATGCGGCGACCATCCATAAGAGCCAGGGCGTCACGGTCGATCGCACCCATGTGCTGGCGACGCCGGGGATGGATCGCCACGGCGCCTATGTCGCCCTGTCGCGTCACCGCGACAGCGTGCAGGTCCACTACGGCCGCGACGAGTTCGAGGATTTGGGCAAGCTGACCCGCGTGCTGTCGCGCGAGCGGGCCAAGGACATGGCCAGCGACTTCGCCGACCGGCGCGACATTAATGTGCCGGCGTCGATGCGGCCCAAGGAGCCGCCGCAGCGCGAGCGCGGCATGTTCGCCGGGTTCCGGCCGAGCAGTCCGACACCTCAGCCGGCGGCCGCGCGCGAAGCCGACCAGATCGCCCAGCGCGGCATCCTTGAGCGCCATGCGCGCGCCTCAGCCGATGTGATCCGCATGCAGGATCGCGGCCTGCCGGTGCTGGCCCATCAACGGCGGGCGCTGGAGCAGGCGCGCGAGGCGATGGGGAAGATCGGTCCGCACGCGGCCAGGGATCTGGAGCGGGTCTATGTCCGCGATCCGGCCCTGGCGGCCGAAACGGCTTCAGGTCGGACGCAACGGGCGATCCGCGTCCTTCAGTTGGAAGCCGAGGTCCGCGCCGATCCGCGTCTGCGCGCCGATCGCTTTGTCGAGCGCTGGCAGGGTCTCGAGCGGCAGCGCTCGGACCTGCATCGCGCGGGGGACATGACCGGCGCCCGTCAGGTGAAGGACCGTCTGGGCGCGATGGCCGAGAGCCTGCAGCGCGATCCGCAGGTGGAGTCGCTGCTGCGTCCGCGCGCGCCCGAACTTGGACTTTCGGCCGAGATGGGCCGCAGCATCGGCCAGAGCCTGTCAGCCTATCTGGGCCTGGGTCGTGGCCGGGGCCTCAGCTTGTAGGAGGATGCAATGGATCACGACATCGGATCAGAAGCGCCGGTCGATCCCGCCGCGATGGCGTTCGACGCGTTGCGGCGGGAGGTGGCGTTGTTGAACGTCGCCTTGAGCGGGTTTGCCGCCGAGCGGGCCTCGGTGCCGGACTACAGCGAAGCCCTGGGCGATATCGCCCAGGGCGTGAGAGTTGCGCTCGGCAGGATTGGGCAGCTAGCGGCCAGTCCGGTGTTGGCCTTGAGCCCAGCTGAGATAGTGAGGCAAATCACGGCGGCCGGTGAAGCCGCCCGGCTTCAGGATCACGCGGCGTGGCGCCAGGCCCAGGACAATCTGCAGAGGGCAACCGGTGACCTTCGCGACTGCGTCGACACCGCGCGGTTGGCCAGCGTGCAGAACTGGCGGCTGCTGCAGACGGCCTTGGCCGGCGTGGTCGGGGGCGCGGTCCTGGGCGCGAGCCTTCCAGCCATCGTCGTTCAGGCCGCGCCAGAATCCTGGGCTTGGCCGGAGAAGCGAGCGGCGCGGATGCTGGACCGCGATCTGTGGTCGGCGGGCGAGCGACTGCTGTTGATCGCCGCCCCGGACCGGTGGCGAGCCCTGCAGGCCACGCAACGACTTGTCGGAGACAATCAGGAGGCGCTGGACCGTTGCGTTCAATCAACACAGAAGGCGAAAGCCAGGCGCAAGGCGCCTCGTCGATAGCGGCGAGCGCCAGGATCGTCACGGAATGGGCAGCCTCATTGCCCTACCCCACCCACGGCGCCGAGCCACGCCCCGTCAGTTCTCCCCATGATGAATCTATTGCCGGCTGACGCGGCACCGCATCGCTCCGGTGGGCGCGGAGCCCGTCGGCCTTGAAGGCTGCTAGAGCTGATGCGACGCCAACACCCGTCAGGCGCGAGTATTGATGGATCTTCGGTCAGGCCTAGCTAAGGTGCGGGAGACCGGGAGGTCCGGGGCCGGGGGCAACCATGAGAACCACGATTGCTGTTGGCATAGCGCTGCTGTTAGGTCTTGCGGGACTGATATGTTTGGATCCTGGCGGCCTTTTGTCGGTCGGATTGGCCAATATGGAGCGCCACGAGGCTCTCAGCGGATGGTTTCAAGCGGTCTTTTCTGTCGTGGCCATCGCGGCTTCGACGTGGATCGCAGTCCTCATTCCGCGCGAGCAACGACGTCTGGAAAAACGTGACCAATGCGTTCGCGCTCTGAGCATGACGGTCCTGGCGCTCAGGCACGCGGCGGGGACGTTGGACAGATTGATTGAGCCCCTCCAGACCAAGTCCTTCACCACCTTTCTCGCACGCGCCATGCGCCTCGAACTCGAAGGCCGGCTGGACGATCTTGCGGGGGTGAGGATCGATGCGGTTCCCCAACGTCTTTCCGATAGCCTCTTTGAAATCCGCGCGATGGTTCGCCTTTACTGCAGCACGCTCAGTGAGATCGAAAGCGGCGCTGTCGATTGGCGCAAGATCCCGCTTCAGACGCTCGCGGACTCGATCAACGATATTGTCGCTTTGGAGCGGAGATGCCGAAGCGAGCTTGGGAGACATGCCCCGAAGCGGCAAAGGCCAGACCCTGGCCTGCTGGACGACGGCAAGAGCTATGCGGCGGGGTTCGTCACTTTGGCCAGGTCAACCAGCTAGCGCCGCTGAACCTGTGCCTCCGACCTAAGGCCAAGGCAAGCGCACAGCCCTGCGAACTCTCGAAATCTCGATAAGCCGTGGTCACCCGGTTGGCATTCTGCATTTTCATGATCTGCTGTCGGCGGGCATTATCTAGGCGGCGGTCACGTTTCGACAATCGATGTCATGTGAGAACGCTAGTAGCGCCGGCCCGTGGTCGCTAAAGCGACGTTCTCAACCTTGATGCGAGCCCCGATGTTCTCTGCCCCGCGCTCCGACCTCGTTCCCAATACCGCCGCCTATGAGAACGAGCCGCTGGTCAAGGCCACGGGCTTTCGCGAATACGACGCGCGCTGGTTGTTTGGGCCCGATATCAACCTGCTGGGCATCCAGGCCCTGGGCCTAGGCCTGGGCACCTACATCCAGGAACTGGGCCTATCGAAGATCGTGGTCGGCCACGACTTCCGCTCATACTCGTCGTCGATCAAGAACGCCCTGATCCTGGGCCTGACCTCGGCGGGCTGCGAGGTCCACGACATCGGCCTGGCCCTGTCGCCCACCGCCTATTTCGCCCAGTTCGATCTCGACATCCCCTGCGTGGCCATGGTCACCGCCAGCCACAACGAAAACGGCTGGACCGGCGTGAAGATGGGCGCGCAACGCCCCCTCACCTTCGGCCCCGACGAGATGGGCCGGCTGCGCGACATCGTGCTGGGCGGCAAGTTCGTGGAGCGTGACGGCGGCAAGCTGATCCGTGTCGAGGGCGAGGCCGAGCGCTTCATCGCCGACGTCGCCAAGCGGGCCAGCATCAGCCGCCCCCTGAAGGTCATCGCCGCCTGCGGCAACGGCACGGCCGGCGCCTTCGCGGTCGACGCCCTGCAGCGCATGGGCGTCAGCGACGTGATCGGCATGGACACCGAGCTCGACTACACCTTCCCCAAATACAATCCGAACCCTGAAGATGTGGAGATGCTGCACTCCATGGCCGCCGCCGTGCGCGAGCACAAGGCGGACCTGGCCTTCGGCTTCGACGGCGACGGCGACCGCTGCGGCGTGGTCGACGACGAGGGCGAGGAGATCTTCGCCGACAAGATCGGCCTGATGCTGGCCCGCGATCTCGCCCCCCTGAACCCCGGCGCGACCTTCGTGGTCGATGTGAAGTCGACGGGCCTCTACGCCACCGACCCGATCCTGGCCCAGCATGGCTGCAAGGTGATCTACTGGAAGACCGGCCACAGCTACATCAAGCGCAAGAGCGCCGAGGTCGGGGCCCTGGCCGGCTTCGAGAAGAGCGGCCACTTCTTTATGAACGGCGACCTGGGCTACGGCTATGACTGCGGCCTGACCGCCGCCGCCGCCGTCCTGGCCATGCTGGACCGCAATCCGGGCCTGAAGCTGTCGGACATGCGCAAGGCCCTGCCGGTGGCCTTCACCTCGCTGACCATGAGCCCGCACTGCGGCGATGAGGTGAAGTACGGCGTCGTGGCCGATGTGGTGAAGGAATACCAGGACCTGTTCGCGGCCGGCGGTTCGATCCTGGGCCGCAGGATCACCGAGGTGATCACCGTCAACGGCGTGCGCGTGCACCTGGAGGATGGCTCCTGGGTGCTGGTGCGGGCCTCGTCCAACAAGCCCGAGATCGTGGTCGTGGTCGAGAGCACCAGCTCAGAGGACGACATGCGCGCCCTGTTCCGCCAGGAGGTGAAGCCGCGCCTGGGCGACCGGGTCGGGAAGTACAACCAGGAAATCTGAGCTGCGACCGGTCAGTTGTTGATTGCCGCAGACAGCCGCTTGGGAGCTCGCAATGGACGACCTCACCGACGCCGCTCGCCTTCGCGACCGGCTGAAGACATGGGCGCTGCCAACCGTCTTCCCGCACAGTGGTAGAGGGTCGGGGCCGACCATTAGGGCGGCGACAGGCAGGCACATCCCCTTTCTATTCCGGCGTAACCGCGCTGGAAAGAGAGGTGAAATTGCAAATTGTCGCTCGCCCAGATAAGTCAGCTCTACAATGCACCTAGCACCCCAGAGATGGGCATGAGCGAATTCACAAAATTTGGAAGTTTTCTACTGTTCTGCGCGTGCTTGTCCTTGCAAGCGTGCTCGCCTCAGACTGAGACCGCATCCGCACCACCCACAAGCGAATTGCCCCAGCTTCACAGTCCGGAAGAAATGGCGCTGCAAGGCTTTGCCAGAAACGAGATCGTCCGCAAGACCGAGCTAGATGTCGAGTACGCATGGGAGAATATGGACTACAAGAGCGGCTCCACCTACGCATGCGGACACTTCAAAAACAAACTAGGAAAAGGTTCAGGATACTACCTAGCCCAGCCCGGTGAAGTGAAAATCTCGTGGGATCTAAATTATCCCGAAAGCTGGAACATTTACTGCACACCTCAGTAGGTGAGAACGTCGACATCGGCGTTGATTGTAGCTGACATGACAGTTACGCCTCCACTCGCACCAGCCAGTGAGAAAACTCCAGCCTAAATTGCAGGCGCCTCGGCGAACATCCTTGTTCAGGATACGCCCCCATTGCGCGACCAACAAAAAATTTTTCCGTACATAGGAAAGTTTCACCGCCAGTAGGGTAGAACAAGGTCGCGTGGATTGCAGGCGTACGGTACTGAGCCGATGCGACAAGCAGAAATAGCGGCGTACTGAGGTGGGGTTTATGACGGTAAATAGCAATGGTAAGGTTGCGCTCATCACTGGCGTGACCGGGCAAGACGGCGCGTATCTTTCGGAACTCCTGCTATCAAAGGGATACACCGTTCACGGCGTCAAACGCCGCTCGTCGTCCTTCAACACCGGTCGCATCGAGAACCTGTACCAAGATCCGCACGAGCAGGATCAGCGGTTCATCCTTCACTATGGCGACCTGACCGACAGCACGAACCTGATCCGGATCGTGCAGCAAACCCAGCCGGACGAAATCTACAACCTCGCGGCTCAGAGCCATGTGGCCGTCAGCTTCGAGACCCCCGAATACACCAGCAACGCCGACGGCACTGGCACTTTGCGCCTGCTGGAAGCCATCCGCATTCTGGGCTTGGAAAAGAAGACCAAGTTCTATCAGGCCTCGACCTCGGAGCTTTACGGCTTGGTGCAGGAAGTGCCCCAGAGCGAAAAACCCCCTTCTATCCACGCAGCCCTTACGCGGCCGCAAAGCTTTATGCCTATTGGATCGTGGTGAACTATCGCGAGGCCTACGGCATCCACGCCAGCAACGGCATCTTGTTCAACCATGAAAGCCCACTGCGGGGCGAAACCTTCGTCACCCGAAAGATCACGCGAGCAGTCTCGGCCATCAAGCTGGGCTTCCAGGACAAGCTGTACCTCGGCAATCTGGACGCCAAGCGCGACTGGGGCCATGCTCGGGAATACGTCCGCGGCATGTGGCTGATGCTGCAGCAGGAAGTCGCCGACGACTACGTCCTGGCGACTGGCGAGACGACACTCGTGCGCGACTTCGTGACCAAGGCCTTCTCCGAGACGGGCGTGACGATCAACTGGTCGGGCACGGGCGTTGAGGAAAAAGGAACCTGCGCCGAAACCGGCAAGGTTCTGGTCGAAGTCGATCCGCGCTACTTCCGCCCGACAGAAGTCGAACTGCTGATTGGCGATCCGACCAAGGCCAAGGAAAAGCTTGGCTGGGTTCACGATACCAAGTGGGAACAGCTCTGCGCGGAGATGGTCGCCGCCGACATGATCAATGTCGCTCGGGAGCAGCGTCGCAATGCCGAATGAGGTGATCTTCCCGCTCGCCGGGAAGCGCGTCTGGGTGGCCGGCCATCGCGGGATGGTCGGCTCCGCTATCGTGCGGCGGCTTGCCTCCGAAGGTTGCGAGGTGGTCACAGCCGGGCGCGAGGTCGTCGACCTCAAGCGCCAGGACCAGGTTCAGACCTGGATGGCCCAAGAGAAGCCGGACGCTATCTTCCTGGCAGCGGCGAAGGTCGGCGGCATCCTAGCCAACGATAGCTTCCCGGCTGATTTTCTGTACGACAACCTGATGATCGAGGCCAACATCATCGAGGCGGCGCACCGGGAGGGCGTGGCCAAGCTTCTGTTCCTCGGCTCGTCCTGCATCTATCCAAAGTTCGCCGAACAGCCGATCCACGAAGACTCACTGCTCACCGGCGCGCTTGAACCGACCAACGAATGGTACGCGATCGCCAAGATCGCCGGCATCAAGCTGGCTCAGGCCTATCGCAAACAGCACGGCCGCGATTTCATCAGCGCCATGCCGACCAACCTCTATGGTGAAGGTGACAACTTCGACTTGAATTCAAGCCACGTGATGCCGGCGCTGATCCGCAAAGCTCACGAGGCTAAGCTGGCAGGTGCAGAGAACATCACGATCTGGGGCACGGGGACGCCGCGCCGCGAGTTCCTGAATGCCGACGACTGCGCCGACGCCTGTGTGTTCCTCATGAAGACCTATTCGGACTTCGAGCACGTCAATGTTGGTTCGGGCGAAGACATCACAATCCTCGAACTCGCCCAGCGAGTCTGTGAAGTCGTCGGTTTCGAGGGCGACATCCTCACCGATACGTCTAAGCCAGACGGCACGCCGCGCAAGCTGATGAGCGCTTCGAAGCTGCGGCAGCTGGGTTGGATGCCGTCGATCGCCCTCGAAGAAGGCCTCAAGATGACCTATCGTTGGTTCCTGGACGAGATCCCGAGCAGCGCTGGAGTTCCATCGTGACCCAGGAGCGCGACTTCGAAACCTACGATGTCCTTGGTGTGCCAATGTCGGCCACAACGCTCGACACCGCCAGCGCGGCAATCGTTCGCTGGGCCGAGGATGACAAGGCTCGCTTCGTGTTCATCCGCGACGTGCACGGCATCATGCAAGCCAAGGGTGACGCCGAGCTGATGAGCCTTCACCAGAAGGCCTCTATGGTCACGCCGGACGGCATGCCGTTGGTATGGCTGGGCCAGCACGCCGGCCGCCCCGTCTCGCGCACCTGTGGTCCGGACCTAATGGAAAAGGTGCTGCTTGAGTCGCCGCGCACGGGCCTCAAGCATTACTTTTACGGCGGCAAGCCGGGCGTCGCTGAACAGTTGAAGGCCGGCTTCGAAGACCGCGCCCCTGGCCTGAACGTCGTCGGCGTCGACACGCCGCCGTTCCGTCCGCTCACGCCCTCAGAGTTGACGGACGTCGCCGCTAAGATCAACCGCAGCGGCGCAGACGTCGTCTGGATCGGTGTTTCTACGCCGAAGCAGGAATATCTGATGGACAAGCTGGCGCCGCACGTCGGCGCCACGCTGATCGGTGTCGGAGCAGCATTCGACTTCCATACGGGCTCGGTCTCTCGCGCGCCTACATGGATGCAGCGTTCCGGTCTCGAATGGCTCTGGCGTCTTTCGTCGGAGCCCAAGCGGCTTTGGCGCCGGTATTTGATACTTGCGCCAAAGTTCGTGCTGCTCGTCGCAAGTGAAAAGATCAAAGGCATTAAAAGTAGAAATGTTGATGAATAGCTTATAATCGATATTTATTTATAGAGAGGCATATCCTGTAGTACGTGAGCCGGAGCCCCCTCACGCTTGCGGGTCACCACTTCGACACGCAGGAGGGACTGACCTTCAGCGCCGCCGCAATATCTCGGTTTGTGGCGGCTGAGCCTCGCGCGCCAGCGCCGATTTGCAAAGATCTAACCAATCGGTAGGCGTCATCCATGCAGGCACTCTTCGCCAGCATGGATGCTGGACCTGACCTGCCTCTGATTTGGGAATCCAGATTAAGTCAGAGGACGGTACGTCTCCAGAATGTCTATGTACTTTCGGTAAACCATCTCTGCGATCTTCGGATACGATCGCAAGACTTCGATCCCTCTCCGTCCTTGTTCGCCCATTTTTCGGGCGGCAATGGGATCACGCAGAAGACCCTCAATCGCCTCAGCAAACGCCGTCACTTCGAAAGCTGTGCAGATCCCGCCGCTTGTCGCCTGGGTGACAACTTGATGATCCGGATGATCGTTCGCCACGACAGGTTTACCCAACGCTAGATACTCGACCAGCTTAGTAGGCGTAGTAGAGTCCAGCAAAGGATCTGGAGCCATAAGAGCTAGGCAGATCTCGGCTTGGGAAATTAGCGCCTGAGCTTCGCCCTGCGGCAACCAGCCTGTGATGACGAGGTTGTTTTCGATACCTAGTGAGCACGCCACCCCCCGCAACCACTCCTTGTCGGCCTCCTCTTGCGCGTCGCCGACGATCAGCAAATGAGCGTCTGGCCAGCTCCGCAAGACCTTGGCGAAGGCTTCGAAGATGAAGTCGATCCGACGCATACGGTCGCAGGCACCCAGATAGCCGATGACACGTCTGTCCGCTTTCAGCTGCGCAGCCTTCGGCCCGATACGGAAGCGTTCCGGGTCGAACCCCATGGGCACGGGGGTCAACTTCTCCCTCTTGGCGCCCCGAGCGACGAGGTCCTCGCGCATTCGATCACTCTGCACGAACACATGTGTCGAAAGCGGTATAACGAAACGGTAAAGAACGGCGGTGGACACCGCTCCCTGCAGCAGCAAAAAAAGGTACCTGGGGAGACCAAGGCGTAGACGGTTCGTCTGGGCGACGCGTATCGCAGACTCGCTGATCGGGAATGACATCCAAAAGACAAACGGACGACCGGTCAGCTTGGCCTTAAGCAGACAAAGCGCCCCGATCAAGGGCTTATCCCTAACCTGTATGATGTCCCAGTCGCCCAAGTCGCGAGCGACGCAACGGAGATCGTTAGTGATGGAAGACAGCTTCCGTCGCAGGCGGCTTTCGCTCCATTTCGACAGATAGACTCGGCCAGCAGGCCACGGAGCCGCTACCTTGCTGTCGGTCGCATTGGCGACGAGGTCGACTCCGACGCCGAGCTCAAACAGATACCGACCGAAAAGGGCTGTAACGTCGGGGCGAAACGTCGGAAACCCATCAGGAATGAACTGCAGGATCTTAATCCCACGCCCATCGCGAGTTAGCGCGGTCACTTCGACATCCCCAGATAGAAATCGCGGAACTTTGTGAAATTGGCCGTGGCGTCGAAGTTGGATTTTGCGAACATCAGCGCCTTCGCTGACATCTCTTCTAGACGCTGCGGCTGAGCGGCCAGAGCCCGGAGCGCCTCAACAATGGCTTGCGTAGAACCGACTTCGACGAGGTAGCCGTTCTTGCCGTTTTCAATGATTTCCGGAATCGACGAGATCGGCGTGCAAATTGGTACAACCCCGGTGGACATGGCCTCTACAATCGCCATGGGCATGCCTTCGCCCAGAAGCGACGGAAGCACGAGAACATCAAAGTTTTGGAGAATCTCCTGGCCGACACTCGGCTCGAAGATACCCTTGTAGTGGATATTCGGATACATTGAGGCATATTGCTGCACCAAAGGTAGCAACGCCCCGTTTCCATAGACGGAAAGCTGAGCGCAGTCGTCGGCCTCAGAAAGCGCCTTCAGCAGAACGTCGATGCCCTTCTCAGGCACTAACCGCCCCAGATAGACAACCTCCAACCGCGGGCGCGGCCCGCCGCTTCTGCGATGCGAGGTCTGCACTATCCCATTGTAGACAGCTTGAAGCTTGCCCTTCGAATTCGGATAGCGTGCGCCGAGCAGTCGGCGCTCGGTCTCGCTAAGCACCACAATGACGTTCGCGATTCTGATCAGCATAGATATGCCCCACCCGATCAGCCGAGGCGGAGTTTCTTGGACATAGGTCCCGCCGTGCACGTGGAGTAGCACCCGCTTTCCACGCACGTGCGCGATCGCCATCAGGACCAGATCACGGAAGATCGACTTCGTGTTGAAGGCGGTGTTGGAGTGAAGGACGTCGTACCTGGCCACAGCTAGCGTGGTGGCAGCCTTGTAGATTTTATTGAGCGATCCAATGACCTTCTCAAGCCCAGCCCCCTCCTCCGAGCCAATCTCAAGGTGGGACAGTTCTACAGTCGAGGTCAGCACTCTTAGTATTTGCCGGACGACAGACGAAACGCCGCTAACGTTCCGGCTAGAGACAAGCGAGGGACCGGTAATAAGGACGCGGGGCATTAAGACCTCTGTTTTGAACGCCATGCTCAGGCAGCGGTTGGGCGCGCGATCATAGGCTTAGAGGCCCGCTTATGCTCCGGTGCTCTATTAAATTTCCACACCAAACCCAGGCAAATCGCCAAGACTAGCTGCTCAGCTGGCCGGTCGACAATATAACGGTTGTAGGGCAAGAAAACTATTAACATTCCAAGTACAGCCGAGATGGTCGTCATCTGCCGACGTAGATCGATATTTGGTGCCCGATTTGCATTTTTCCGCGCACCGAGAAGGCCGAAAATCACAGCCAAAGTGAAGCACGCCATGCCAAGCAGGCCCGTATCCCACAACAACTGGGAAATTGCGGTCGCGGAAAGGTCCAATGGATAATAGCGCTGGCCGACCTCACCGACCGCGACCGAGCTCTGCACTCGCGTCGAAGCCGCGCCGTGACCAAGAAGGCGCTCAACTAGCGAACTAGAATCGTTGAACCAGAGCGAAATTGAAGCCGCCCGACCGACCTCGCCCGTCTCGAAGTTGACGTTACGTGGATCGAATATGTAGGCGAGCATCTGATCGAGGCGCTGACCTTCAGTTGCGACGCGTTCCGACGCCAACGTCGACCAATACATCGCCTCATACACATATTGCAGTATACGCCCTATCAGCAGAGTGAAAACTATCACCACCGCACTTTGAACGGGACTCCTAAGTAAACGGTGCGCCTGCTGAATGAGCAAGGCAATTGGCGCAATCAAGAAGACTGCCTTCACCTCGCCAAGACCGATTAGAATAATGCTGGTCAAGCATACCAACATACCCTTCCCTAGCGAGATCCTGCGATCTTGCATCATGCCAATGGCGACGAGCAACGAAATCAGCAAAAACAACATCAGCGTCGGGTTGGCACCGCCGCCAAAGGGGTTGCCCCCGAAGGTTCCGACCACGGCATCCCACGAAGCACCGCCCCTGCGTTGCGTGGCCACAAAGAAGTGCTGATGAATGACGAATGGTGCCTCAATGAACGGGAGAACCAAAGCCCCCCTCTCAAGCGACTTCGTAAAGCGCTCACCATTGTCCATATAGGCAATTGCTGGAATGACCAGTAGCATAGGAAGATATATCTTCACGCCAACGAGCAAAAGACCAACATCTATGCCGTTGGCGGCTGTAGCCGCAGTGAGGAATACTGCAAACACTACAAGGAACCATACCGAAATCGGCGCTGCGCCTAACTTCTGCGGGGTTCCGGCGGTCACCCGGCGAAGCAAGAAGCGCCCAAATATGAAGGCAGCTAGAGCGTAACTAAGCCAATAAGACGCTTCAATTCTAAGATAGTAATCAACAAGACCTACGAAAAATACAGTAGTAAACACCAACAAACCAATCGCCAACCCATCAGACAGGATGATAAATCCAAGCCCCACAACGAAGGCTGCTGCCAGTGCAAGCAATCCCAGAAAAATCATAGTTTTCGCCCAATACGCCGTGCGACGAGCAAAACAGCGCGCCATCGGCATGATATTGCATTTACGCTATGAGCGAGTGCTGATGCCGCCCCCGCGCCCAGCGCTCTCAATCGCTGCCTATTTTATCCCCGAAATTATTTCAAGTAATCGTTCCCGCTTCGCTTGGTAGGAAAATCTTGCCTGGGCGTGCTTTCTACCTTGCACGGCCACAGCTGTCGCTTTGGTTAAGTCCCGGCACATTAGCACGATGTAGCTCGCATACTGTTCGGCATCGTCCGCGATCAGCGCCTCGCGCCCATTCACAAGATCCAGGCCCTCAGCGCCAATCGACGTGGTCACGACCGGACAGCCGCTGGCCAGAGCCTCAAGCGTCTTGATCTTGATTCCGCCGCCGAACCTGTACGGCGTAATGGATACGGCGACGGAGTCGAATAGGGCATCCAAGTCGTCGACAAAGCCCAAGCCTTCGATCCCCATCGCGCGCTCGGCCGGGGATGGCTCGGGGCAGTTCGGCCCCGCCAATTTGAGCCGTAATTCCGGGGCAAGCCGATGCACGATTGGCCACACCTCGTTCGCTATCCACCGGAAGCCGTCGGAATTTGGATAATGATTGAAGTTCCCGACGAACAGGACAGTGTCACCGCCGTATTCGCGGCTCGTATTCCGCACCTTAGTGCCGACCTGACTGAGTTCGGCGGGCACATTCGGGACAAAGGATCGCAAGACCCCCAGGTCGCTGGGGCTAAGGGCGAGGAGGAGCGACGATGCACTGTAGTTGTCGAGCTCGTAGCGCCCCCAGGCGATCCAATCTAATAGACGCTTCCCTCGCCCGAGGCCAGAAGTCGACGTCATCTGACGAAAGCGGGACACTGAACAGACATCTTGCGTGTCCATCATAACGCTGACGCCGGATTGCTTGGCGAACTTCGCCAGGTAAGCCGTTTGGGGAAACTGAAGCCATACGAGTTCTATCTGATGAGCCTTGATCAGGTCGATCATCGCATCGTGCAACTTGGCTTCCATCAAACGCTGCACCTCGACCGGCGCGCCACGGGCGATCTCCTTTAGCCTCCGCCCAATCTTCGAGCGCCCAGGCGCACTGGAGATCGTCGTGACAGATGCACAAACCTCCGCCAAGGCGGCTTTGCCCCCGGCAAGGTCATTGGCCGTTTCGTCGAGCGACAACCAGTGGAACTCATGGTCTTGGCTCATGGCATGGAGGACGTTGTAGCAGAGAACGCCCCCACCAATCCCACAGAGCGGGTGATAGACCCAAGGCGATACAACAAGAACTCTGCGCATACGGGACGCGGCCATGATCTATCGGCTTTCCAAGAAAATGGATGCCAGGGTATCGGATTGAAGGCCGTGCCATGCCTCCACCGAATGGCGCGCGAACCGTCCTATTGCGCTACGTTGCCATTCGTCATGTGGCAGCGCGGCGACCGCCCCCGCGACAACCTGCTCATTTTGATCGTCTACGACTATCATTGCCCGCGCCATCTCCTAACTGATACCCATAGCGCCGCAGGCGGTGCTGACTGCCGGAAGGCCATCAACCGGAGCGGCCTTGGCGGCGTGACGCAGGATGAACGCCACCTGCGCCTCACTGAACTTCCACCTCTTCATGGTCGCTCCTCGCGCCATGGCCTATGCCGCAAAGCGAGGGAATTCTAGCTCAAACCAGTCCAGCTTTCAGAAGCAGGTCACTCTGCCCTCAGATCCGATCTTTTTACGTCAATGACAGGCGCAATTTTTGCGACGTTTATGACGCAAGTGGCAAAGCCTATATCCAAGGTCCCGCACCTCGGCTTAGGTCAGCGCTCGCACTTCACGATCTTCGGCGACGACTACGATACCGGCGACGGCCCGGCGGTACGCGACTATGTGGTCGTCGTGTTTGGCGACCAGCACTTGGTCGATCAGTGCCGGACCGGGCCGTCCACGCTCGATGGGCAGGCTCGGCATCGGCGGCTGAGTAATGGTCTCGCAGTCGCGGCAGCTCATCTTGGGCGTACGTGGACACCGATCTGGCCTTGGCGCGGAACGGTGCCGTGTTGGATCTTCCGACAAAGAATTGAACGGCTCAACCCCAATACATTGGCTTAGTTATTGGTGCCTAAATGAGCTGCAGCAAAAAATTTTGCCGCCGCGATGCGATAACACCGTCGCACGTTGACATCGATTGGACTATGAGATGCCCACGCAAAGCGGATAACGCTGCGACGTGAAGGTGGGGCCTAATGACAGTTGAAAGCAGCGGCAAGGTTGCGCTCATCACGGGCGTGACCGGGCAAGATGGCTCGTTCCTGCCCGTGCAGTTGCTCCCCATGGGCTATACGGTCCACGGCGTGAAGCGGCGATCATCGTCACCCGCTTTCGCCAACTCGGTCAAGGTCGGCCAGATGCGCACGACCGAAGCGCTTCTGCAGCCAAGCCCCGTGTGTCTGCCTTCACAGAACCTTATTCGGCCGACAGGCAAGATTGCCGTCCGGGTAGTGCGTCGTCACGGGAGTAGCCGATCGCCCTGCCTCAGTAGATCCATTCTCGGTTATAGATCCGGTAGGCAATGAGTTCCGCCAGGCTTGCAAAGAACACGGCCGCTCTGTTCGCACGTCAGATTATCGTTCTAGCGATCAATCTGTATACGGTCAGGACCGTCCTCGCGGCCCTGGGCATCAATGATTTCGCCCTGTTCAACGTCATCGTGAACCTGGTCATGATCGGATCGTTCCTGCCCGGTGCATTGGGGATGATCACCCAGAGGTATTTTTCCTTCGCAATGGGCGCGGGCGACGCGGCGGCCCTGAAGCGGGTTCATGACGCAGGCTTGGTCCTTTGCGCCGGCGTCACGCTTCTCATCATCCTGGGGCTCGAAACGGTGGGGACATGGTTCGTCGCCCATCGTCTGGTCGTTGATCCGGATAGGCTGTTCGCGGCACAGATGCTGTTTCAGCTTACGGTCCTATCCTTCGTCATCGGTAATTTCTCGGGCTTTTATGCATCCATCGTTATGGCCCATGAGGACATGCATATCGCCGCCCTCTTTTCGGTCATGGACGCGATCCTGCGTCTCGGCGCGGTGCTAGCCATCGGCCTGGTCGCCGCCGACGGCGTGATCGTCTACGGCCTTCTGCTCTGCGCAGTGTCTGTTGTGTTGACAGCGGCCTACTGGATCTTCTGCGCCCGGCGCTACCAGGAATGCCGGCAAGGCCGGATCGGCCTTGAGATCGCGACACTGCGCGAGATGCTGGGCTTCGCGGGCTGGACGCTTTTCGGTCAGATCACCACCATCAGCCGCAATCAGGCGATTACCATCTTGATCAACCAGGCGTTCAATCCCGCCACGGTCGCCGCGCGGACGCTGGCCGTCTCCGTTTCGGCGCAGGTGCTGACGTTTTCGACCAACTTCTCCGCCGCCCTGCACCCGCCCATCATCAAGGCCCATGCCGCTGGCGAGAAGGCGCAAATGTTCTCCATGATCTTCACGGGCTCGAAGATCACCTTCTTCCTCGTCTGGATGGCGACCCTGCCGATCATGTCCGCCATGCCGGGAATCCTGGCGCTCTGGCTCGGTGCCCATCCCGATCAAACGGTGCTATTCACCCGACTGGGATTGATCGAGAACGCCGTCATGGCGATCAGCATCCCGCTGATGACCGCCGTGCGGGCGACGGGACGGATGCGGTTATACGAGATATCCTTGGGCGTCCTGCAACTCCTGATCCTGCTATTCTCCTGGCTTCTGGTGCGGGCAGGCTATCCGGCTCATTCCGTCTATCTCGTAGCCATCGTCGTCAATCTGGTCATGTTCGCCGTCAGGCTGGCCATCGCCAGCCGCCTAACCGGATTGCCTGTGGCGGCCTATCTGCGGGATGTCCTGCTGCCGGTCCTGCTTGTCGTCGCGGTATCATCGGGCCTGATTCTGGCGATCCTTCACCTGACGCCCTCGGCGGAGGATCTCTCGCCAACCCCGAGCGCGCTCGGGGCCGTGGCCTTGATCTGCCTGCTGCCGCCCTGTGTCATCTACGCCCTCGGGCTCACGTTGGGCGAACGGCGGACCCTGAACGCAATGATCCGGGGCTGGCTGGCCAAATCCGGAGCACACTCATGAAGATCCTCGCCCTGGGAGCCACCGGGGCGATCGGCCGCCAGCTGGTCGCAGCCCTAGGCCCGTACGAGCACGAGATCCACGTCACTACCCGCAGGGCGCTCGCGCCGACCGGCAGCGTGAACTACATCCAAGGTAACGCGCAGGATGACGCCTTCCTACTCGAACTGCTGCGCAAGGACTGGGATGTGGTCGTGGATTTCATGGTCTACGACACGCTGGCCTTCCGCCGCCGGATTGATGCCCTCTTGGAGGGGAGCGGCCAGTATGTCTTCACCAGTTCCGCCCGCGTCTTCGCGGACGCCTCAGGCCTGATCACCGAGCGCTCGCCTCGACTGTTGGACGTGTCGCAGGACGAAGCCTTTTTGGCGAGCGACGAATACGCTCTGACCAAGGCCCGACAGGAGGATTTGCTGCGCGCCTCGGGCCGCGGCAACTGGACGATCATCCGCCCCTACATCACCTTCGGCGACGGCCGGTTGCAGCTGGGCACGCTGGAGAAGGAAGGCTGGCTCTATCGTGCTTTAAATGGCCGAACTATTGTCTTTTGCGATGACTTGATGGGCAAATGGACAACTATGACCGAAGGGGCCGACGTTGCGCGCATGATCGCACAGATACTGGGGAACCCGGCAACACTCGGCGAGGACTACAATATCGCTGGGAATCAAGCGATCACTTGGGAAGATGTTCTTGCCGTGTATCTGGACGAGCTGGAGGCACATCTGGGAACGAGGCCCCAGGTCGTGTTGCAGGATCTGGACAGCTTCTGCCTCAGCGCGAGTTCGGTCCCTCAGGTCATATACGATCGGATGTACGATCGCCGGTTTGATCCGGCGAAGATCGGCGGGCTGTTCGACCTAGACAGCCTCACCGACTGTCGGTCCGCCCTGAAGGCCCGTCTGCGAGCGCAACTCGCGGGAGGCGGGTTCCTTTCGATGGACTGGCGGGCGGAGGCCCTGCGGGACCGGGCTGTGGGCGAGCGTACTCGCTTGAGCGAAATCTCCGACGGCAAGCAGAAGCTGCGCTATCTGCACCATAGATATTCTCCGCGCGAAGTTATCCAGATGATGAGGGCGCAATGACGCAATACACTGACGAGAAACAGGCACAGATCGTGATCGCCCTTCTGAAGGGGCACGGCATCCGCCATGTGATCGCCTCGCCGGGCGCGACCAACCTCGGTTTCGTAGGCAGCATCCAGACCGATCCGTTCTTCACAGTCTATTCCGCTGTGGACGAGCGTTCGGCGGCCTATATGGCCTGCGGCCTGGCCGCCGAACTAGGCGTGCCGGTCGTCATCAGTTGCACCGGGGCCACCGCATCGCGCAACTACCTGCCCGGCCTGACCGAAGCCTTCTACCGCAAGCTTCCGATCCTGGCTCTGACCTCGACGCAAATCTACGCGCGCTTGGGCCATCACGTCGCTCAGGTAATTGACCGCAGTGCGCTGCCGAAGGATGCGGTCTCGCTTAGCGTCCACCTTCCCGTCGTGAAAGACGAGGACGATGTGTGGGAGTGCGAGATGAAGGTCAATCGCGCGATTCTGGAACTCACCCGGAGCGGTGGCGGGCCGGTGCACATCAACCTCCCAACGACCTACAGCCAAGACTTCTCCACTCGGCAGTTGCCCAATTATCGCCTAGTCAACCGCTGGACGCCGGACGACGAGACGCTTCCCGTACTCGGTGGCCGCGTTGCGGTTTTCATCGGCGCGCATAAGACTTGGACGGAAGAAGAAACCGCAGCGCTCGACCGCTTCTGCGAGATCAACGACGCCGCCGTGTTCTGCGACCACTCCAGCGGCTATCACGGCAAGTACAGGGTTCTTGGGGCGCTGATCGGCGCACAGGAAGGCGGCGATCAGTCGGCCGTCCAGCCCGACGTCACGATCCATATCGGCGAGATCACCGGCGACTACGAAAGTCATTCCCTGATTGGCAATCAGGTCTGGCGGGTCAGTCCCGACGGCGAAATTCGCGACACCTTCCGCAAATTGCGCCACGTGTTCGAGATGACCGAGCTGCGTTTCTTCCGCCTGTATTCCGAAGGCGCTCCGCGCGCGTCTCACTTCTTCAGCAACTGCAAGGCGGTATTGGAGGGGACGCGCGCCAAACTGCCTGAACTGCCCTTTTCGAACCTGTGGCTCGCCTCGCAGTTCGCACATCGTATCCCTGCGGGGTCAGTTGTCCATTTCGCGATCCTGAACAGTCTCAGGGCGTGGAATTTCTTCGAACTCCCAGAGTACGTCCGTGCTGCCTCGAATGTAGGAGGCTTCGGCATCGACGGCTGCATGTCTTCGTTGATCGGAGCCTCGCTGGCCGATCCCGACCGCTTGTTCTTCCTTGTGACCGGTGACTTGGCCTTCTTTTACGATATGAACTCGCTTGGAAATCGCCACCTTGGATCGAATGTGCGCATCCTTCTTGTCAATAATGGTAAGGGGGCAGAGTTCACACAGTATGGTCACCGCGGCTCAGCGCTAGGAACTGACGCCAACAGTTTCATAGCTGCCGATGGACATTTCGGCCAGAAGTCGCGCGAACTGGTCAAGGGCTACGCCGAAGCGTTGGGCGTGGAATACATCGCCATTTCGGGCAAGCAGGACAGCGAGGCGGCCGCGGCGCGGCTATTGTCCCCGGTGAAGAGCGACCGACCGATCCTCGTGGAGGCCTTCGTCGATGCCGATGATGAGAGCCTGGCCCTCAAGACGATCAAGAGCGTGGATGTTTCTCCAAGGAAAAAGGTCCGCCAGATTGCAAAGGACATTCTTGGTCCGGCGGGCATACGCCTGGCCAAGCGACTCCTGAGTGACTAGGGTCCAGATCCCGCGAGTGCCGCTGTCAGGAACTCGCGGGAGCGCGCTTTCAGCGCCTCCAGCCGGCTCGAGACGGCTGCATAGTCGATTGGTCTTGCCGCCAGTTCGCGGGCCTGATCCCGCGAGCTCCCGTCGATCAGCCGGTCCCCCAGACCCAACATGTGAGCCAAGGAGATGAACCGGTCGGCGCCGCGCTTGTGGTTGACGACGGCGAGGAAGTTCTTCCGGAAGATGATCGAGAACACCATTCCGTGGAAAGAGTCGGTCATGACGAAGTCGGCGTCCATGATGGCCCGCACCCAGTCACCGACGCCCGGCAGCGAGCCGCCAGCGTCCAGGGCCACGGAGCGAACCGAGTAGATATCCCCGAGACTGGCGGCCACCTCCTCCCCGATCGTGGGGGTGCAGCCATCATGGTCCAGGATGTACTCGAACAAAACTTTGGCTGTTCTGTCGGTCGGTGCGGCGGCGACGCGGTTATAGAAGGCCCGATCGACTAGCAGGGTCGGATCGAGCACATGGACTGCGTCATCCAGCCCGAAAACATCGCGGCAGATATCCAGCCCCGAGGCCTCACGGACCGAAACGGCGTCAAAACGCGACAGCAGATAACTGACTTCAGTGGTGTGTTCCGGAAACCTCCAGTCGCCATGGCCGAAGGAGGCGGCGTAGGACACCCGCCGCGCACGCGTTCCCTCGACGAAGCCCAAGAAGTAATCGGAGAGCGAGTCCTGCGGCACATAGTCGGGGCGCCACACCTGATCGCTGCCAACGACGATCGCGCTTAGTCCGAATTTATCGACCGCGCGCCGCATGTCCCCAGAGTTGTGGAGGGGGCCGGACCTCTTGGGAAGAAATTCCCAGATGAAGCGGTAGTTCGATATGGAGCTTTTTAGAGCATGAAACTTTCGATGACGAACGAATCGACTGGCGAATTCAATCAAAACGCTAACTGGCAACCGCGCCAGAAATTGTGTAACGGCGGTCTTCGACGATTTTCGAACACTACGCTCAAGGAGTACAACCTCAAAGCCGGAACTCGTTAGATATTCGTAAAGAGCAGCGACTTGAAGAATTCCGCCGTAGTTTTTGTGGAGGGGAAGTGTCAACAACCCAACGCGTCTTGCCATGCTCTGCACATCCCCTATGTTCTCCAGTATTACTAGCGAAAAACAGGGAGCGCGTCACGCCTTATGAACGCTCCTTTTGGCAAACACCGGGACTTGATCCTCGTACGGGCTGGCTCTCACTCCCCGCACGAGCGATGGATGGTGCCCAGAGCGCACGAGCAGGCGTTCGAACTGCTGTTATTGACCTATGCCTCCACCGTTCTGGGCCCCGAGCGTGAAGACTTCGGCCACGCTGACATCAGGAGTTGAGGAGCGCCATTCGCCGGTGAGCGCACCCCAACTTTGGACCAGGTCGGGCCGGGATTTCTCGCCGGTCAGGTTCCGGGCAATGACGCTCACCGCGACGACATCATCATGACGAAACTCGCGATGGACCACCCCGGTCTTTCAACCCTGCTCGAAAGTCGATAGCCAGAGGCCTCGCGTCGCAAGGGGGATTTCATGCGGACCGTTCTGGTGGCTGGCGGCGCCGGCTATGTCGGCTCACACACCTGCCTGGCCCTGGCCGCCGCCGGGTTCACGCCTGTGGTGTTCGACGACCTGTCCAATGGTCACCGCGAACACGTCCAGTGGGGTCCGCTGGAAATCGGCGACATCCGCGACGCCGCCCGGCTGGACTCGGTGTTCGCCGCCCACAGGCCCGTCGCCGTCCTGCATTTCGCCGCCCGCATCGAGGTCGGGGAGTCGGTCAAGGATCCCGGCGCCTTCTTCGACAACAATGTCGCCGGAACCATCAACCTGATCGAGGCCGCCCGCCGGGCCGGCGTCGAGGCGATGGTGTTCTCCTCGACCTGCGCCACCTTCGGCGATCCCGTGAAGCTGCCGATGGACGAGACCCATCCCCAGGCCCCGCTCAACCCCTATGGCCGCAGCAAGCTGATGGTCGAGCAGGCCCTGGCCGACTACGGCCGCTATGTCGGCTTCCGCAGCACGGTGCTGCGCTATTTCAACGCCGCCGGCGCCGATCCCGAGGGCCGCATCGGCGAATGGCACGAGCCGGAGACCCACGCCATTCCCCTGGCCATCCAGGTGGCCCTGGGTCAGCGCTCGCACTTCACGATCTTCGGCGACGATTACGACACCCGCGACGGCACCGCGGTGCGCGACTATGTCCACGTGCTGGACCTGGCCGACGCCCACGTCGCGGCGCTGAACCGCCTGCTCGATGGGGCGCAGAGCACCAGCTACAATCTCGGCACAGGCCACGGCACCACCGTCAAGGAACTGATCGCCGGCGTCGAGCGCGCCACAGGCAAGCCTCTGCCCGTGCAGATGGCCGCCCGCCGTCCGGGCGACGCCCCGATCCTGGTCGGCGACAACGCCAAGGCGCGCGCCGAGCTGGGCTGGACGCCGTCACGCGATCTGGACGCCATTCTGGGAAGCGCCTGGCGCTGGCATCAGGCTCAGGCGGCCGCAGGTCGGTGAATAGGCTCAAACTGACCAGCTCTGGTCGATCATCAGATACCATGGTTCGCTTGTTTACTGGAATATGGTGAAAGCTTCCGCCGGCAGCCCCCCCCCCCCCCCCGTGGCTCGCCCGCGACCTGCTATGGCCTGCCAGTGACTCCCAAGAGGTGCTGCGGGATGCTCTCCGCCGTCGTAATTGCCGTGTTCGCGGGGCTCATCGCATGGCCATCGATAGACGCGCCCTCGCGCAAGTGGCGGCGAAGCCAGCGCAATAAGCGCTAGGGCGCTTCCGCCAAGGACTGGATGCGCCAGAAGGTTGCATCCCAGCGACAGGCGTGCTGACGCTTTGCAATGCTAGAACACGACGCCAAAACCTCAAAAACCGTAAGCCGCCCCGAGCAGCTGATGTTGATCCAATACCTGAGGGCCATTGCGGCCTTGATGGTGGTTCTGCACCACGCTCGCAATGATCAATCGTGGCTGTTCAATCCGATGTTGGGGACCCGGTTCGGAGCCGCCGGGGTCGACATCTTCTTCGTGATCAGCGGCTTCATCATGTTCACTGCCGCGAGGCACGAAGCCCCACTTGATTTCGTGAAACGGCGGATAATTCGGGTCGCCCCGCTCTATTGGGCCGCAACAGCAGCATTCCTAGTGTTCGCATTCCTAGTGACACCGGCAGCCATCACCGGGCTAGATGTGGTCGACATCGTGAAAAGCGCGCTCTTTATTCCATTCGAAAACCCAGCATACCCAGGTTTCATCTACCCCGCCCTGGTTCCCGGCTGGACCTTGAACTACGAGATGTTTTTCTACGCGATTTTTGCCCTTGCGATCGCATTTGGTCGCCCTGTGTTTATCACCGCCGCCATAATCATGAGCACAGTCTTGGTCGGCATGATGCTTTCGCCGACCACGACTTTGCTCAAATTCTACACTGATCCTATCTTGCTCGAATTCTTGGCTGGCGTGATCATCGGCTGGATCGTGGGCAGGATAGACCCCTCAAGGGCGTGGCCGCTCCTGCCTATTGGCGCGGCCCTTTTAGTGTTCCTCGCCTCACCGTTCTTTGACGATCACCAGCAGGCTTTCATCCGCCTCATTCCGGCAGCGATGATTGTCCTTGGGGCGGTAGCGCTTGAGAGGCGGCGAAAATTCGTTACCGCGCCGCTTCTAAAGCTACTGGGCGATGCTAGTTACTCGATCTACCTCTCACACCCGATCACGCTGGTCTTCGTCGACTTCGCTTGGAAGCGCATGCCCCTCGACGGCTGGCTACAATTCATCGGAGTGGTCATTTCGGCCCTTATCGCTTCAGCGGTCGTAGGCGTGGTTGTCCACCTCGTTGTGGAGCGTCCGACACTTCGCTGTTTGAACGCCGCCTTGCGCCGCAAGGCCACCGCGACCTCAGCCTCGCCTGTGATCTGACGCAAATACGACGATGTCGGGAAGCAGGGCTAGCGCCTGTGGCACTGTCTGGCCATAGATGTACGATGTGTGGATGTGGTGCCTTTAGCAGAGAGCTTCACGACTCCGCCCCGGAGCGCCATGCTTGGTGTCAGCACGATCACCGCTCCGCTCGCCGTAGAGACCGTCGGGCTACTCGGGATCGTCATCCTGATCCGGATGTTCCTGAGCGAGTAAGAAGGAAGCCACCGGGAGGACCATCGCGATTGACGGCACCCTCGGTCGCCAGCAGCAGGTCACACGGCTGTTGGTCGCTCTCCGCCATTGGGGTGGGGAGTTTAGAGGAGCCCCCGCCCCAGCGCTGGTGACAATTGGCACGGTGCAGGCTCTCGCCACCAGAGGAGCCTCATGCAGACCTTCCCGCGAAGAGCGAGAAAGTCCGAAAAGAAGATCAAACCAGAAACATACTGTGCCCGATTTTGTGTCCATTGTGCCCGATTTTGTGCCCAGCCCCTTCCAAAGCCCTACCGCCGTTCTCCGATCGTTCCCGATCCTACCAGACGCAATCACCTTGTGATTAAGGCTTGAAACGCTTACGGGACGGGCTGCGGGGACATGGCGGAATGGTAGACGCGCCGGACTTAAAATCCGTTGGAGCAATCCGTGTGGGTTCGAGTCCCACTGTCCCTACCAGGCCCCAAGGCTCAGGCCTCCGGCGCGATCTTTTCGATATTGGCGGCGCCGGCGTCGGTGAGGGCTACGACCAGTTCCTCGACAGCCGCATCAACCTCGACCGGATCGCGTCCGCGCACCACCAGGTTGGCGCCATAGACATCCGGCGGCGAGAAGAACGGATAGCTGCCCAGCGACATGTCGGGATGGGCCTTGGCCACGGCTTCCAGCGGCGCGGCGATCAGGCCCTCGCCGGAGCCGGTGACGCGGACGGTCCTGCTGATCACCACGGCGCCGGTGCGCAGGCGTGGACCGACATCGCCCAGCATGCCCCGCATGATCGCCGGCACCCCGGCCAGCACGAAGACGTTCTCGATCTGGAAACCGGGCGGCCCCTGCACGGGGTTCTTCACCAGCGTTCCGCCTTCGGGCACGTGCGCCATGCGACGGCGGGCGGCGTTGGGCTCGCCCCAACGCTCGCGCAGCAGGGCCATGATCTCGGGATGCTCGGGCGCCGTCACCCCGAAGGCCTTGGCGATCGAGTCGGCGGTGATGTCGTCGTGGGTCGGGCCAATGCCGCCGGTCGTGACGACATAGTCGTAGCGGGTGCGCAGGTCGTTGACCGCATCGATGATCTCCTGCTCGATATCAGGCACCACCCGCGCCTCGGCCAGATCGACGCCATAGGTGGCCAGATATTTGGCGATGGCGCTGAGGTTCACGTCCTGGGTGCGCCCCGAGAGAATCTCGTCGCCGATGATCAGCACCGCCGCCGTCACCCGATCCTTGCTGGCCGTCATCGCCGCGCTCCCCTACATCGCTTCATCGTTCTCCGATCCGACTTAGGGCCGCCATGCTGCTCCCGCAACCGCTCGTTCGCGGCCGACTTGTGCAACGCTACAAGCGCTTCTTCGCCGACATCGTGCTGGACGATGGCCGAGCGATCACCGCCCACTGCCCCAACCCCGGGGCCATGCTGGGCGTGAACCTGCCGGGACAGGGCGCCTGGGTGTCGTGGTCGGACGATCCCAAGCGCAAGCTGCCCTGGACGCTGCAACTGGTGGAGGCCAACGGGGGCCTGGTCGGTGTCAACACCATGCTGCCCAACAGGCTGGTCGCCGAGGCCCTGGCCACCGGCGCGATCCCCGAGCTTTCCGGCTATGCGACCGTGCGGCCGGAGGTGAAATATGCTGAGGCCAGCCGGGTGGATTTCCTGCTGACCCATCCCGACCGTCCGCCCTGCTGGCTGGAGGTCAAGAACGTCCATCTGTCTCGCACGCCGGGTCTGGCGGAATTTCCGGATTGCGTGGCGGCGCGCTCGACCCGGCACCTGGGGGATCTGGCGGCGCAGGTGGCCGCCGGAGATCGGGCGGTGGCGCTGTTTGTGGTGCAGCGGATGGACTGCGATAGCTTCAAGGCCTGCGACGATCTGGATCCGGCCTTCGCGCACGGCCTGGCACAAGCGGCCCGGGCCGGGGTCGAGGTGCTGGTCTATGCGTGCGATGTGACGACCCAGGGCGTCCGCATCGCGCGACGCATTCCGCTGGCGCCTTAACCGACATGACGGCGAATTAAGCTGCAATCGGCTCGCAGCTGACTAACCCTGCGCCTCGAACTTCGGGGGACCGCCGTACATGAAATTCTCGACCCTGACGGCCCTGTGCGCCGTCCTGGCTCTCTCTGCGTGCGGCGCATCTTCCGATGGCAAGGAGAGCGGGGCGATGACAGCCATGCGGGCGATCTTTGCCTTCAAGGCCTGCACCGACAAGCTGGAGGCCAAGTTCGGCCTGGACGACATATCCGGCGTGACCTCCAACGACATGGATCCGGTCGCTATCGGCAAGCCGGGCGAGTGGGACGTGAAGTTCACGGCCGACGTCACGGAAAAGAAGTCCGGCCGGGTGACGCGTTACCAGGGCGTCTGCCATGTGCGGCGCGACCAGCCCACGACGCTGGATGCGACCTTCCTCAAGGAGGTCAAATCGGCGGGCGGCGAGGTGCGTCGCAGCAGACCGTAGCGGCGGGCGTTGAACTTTGATGCTATAGTGGCGACATAAGCCCAGACGACTTCCGCCTGCCCCGCCGTTTCGTTGGCGCGGCGCCCGCTCCCCCCGGGCCATGGCGGTCTGACATTCGAGTACGCCATGACCCTTGACGACACCCTAGAGATCGAAGCCGAAACCCGCACGGGCGCGATCAAGATCCACAAGGCCGAAGACTTCGAAGGCATGCGCCGCGCCGGGAAACTGGCGGCAGAATGCCTGGACATGCTGATCCCGCATGTGGTCCCCGGCGTGTCGTCCGACGAGCTGGACCGGCTGGCCCGCGAATTCATCCTCGACGCCGGCGCGCTGCCCGCCTGCCTGTTCTACCGCGGCTATCCCAAGACGGTCTGTATCTCGCGCAATCACGTGGTCTGCCATGGCATCCCGGGCGACTGGGCGCTGCGCGAGGGCGACATCGTCAATATCGACGTCACCGTGATCGTCGACGGCTGGCACGGCGACACCTCGCGCATGTATGGCGTGGGCGAGGTGGGCCCTCGCGCCCGCCGCCTGATCGACATCACCTATGAAGGCATGGCGCGCGGTTTGGCCGCCGTGAAGCCCGGCGCGACGCTGGGCGACATCGGCCACGCCATCCAGTCTTACGTCGAAGCGCAGCGCTGCAGCGTCGTCCGCGACTTCTGCGGCCACGGCCTGGGCAAGGTGTTCCACGACGCGCCCAACATCCTGCACTTTGGCCGCCCGGGTCAGGGCGCCGTGCTGAAGCCGGGGATGTTCTTCACCGTCGAGCCGATGGTCAATCTGGGCAAGCCGGCGGTCAAGGTGCTGGGTGACGGCTGGACCGCCGTGACCCGCGACAAGTCGCTGTCGGCCCAGTGCGAACACTCGATCGGCGTCACCGAAGACGGCTACGAGGTCTTCACCGCCTCACCGGCGGGCCTGTTCCAGCCTCCGGTTCTGGGAAGCTGATCAGCGCTCGACAACCCTGAGGTGTTAAGGCCAAATACTCGCTCCTGACTCGGGGGTGGTATGGTCAGCGCGCGATCCCTAGGCGTATCCGACATCACGCCGGCAGCCCATCACATGGGCCACCGCGAACGCCTGCGCACGCGGGCCAGGGCCGGCGGGCTGGTCGCCCTGCCCGACTATGAGCTGCTCGAGCTCTATCTGTTCCGCACCTTCGCGCGGGGCGACGTCAAGCCGCGCGCAAAGGCGCTGCTGGCGCGGTTCGGCTCGTTCGGCGCGGTGATCAGCGCCTCGATCGACGAGCTCAAGACCGTGCCGGGAATTGGCGAGACCGCCGCCATCGACATCAAGCTGCTGCATGAGGCGGCCCTGCGCGCCGGTCGCGACAAGATCGCCAGGCGTCCGGTGATCTCGTCCTGGAGCGCTCTGCTGGGCTATGTGCGCGTCGCCCTGGCCAACGAGCCGCGCGAACAGTTCCGGGTGCTGTTTCTAGACAAGAAGAACCAGTTGATCGCAGACGAGATCATGAACCGCGGCACGGTCGATCACGCCCCGGTCTATCCTCGCGAGGTGATGCGGCGGGCGCTGGAGCTTTCCAGCAGCAACATCATCCTCCTGCACAACCATCCCTCGGGGGACCCGACGCCATCCAGACCGGACATAGACATGACCAAGCAGGTCATCGACGCCGGCCGGGCGTTGAAGATCAATGTTCACGACCATCTGGTCGTCGGTCGCGAGGGCGTAGCGAGCTTCAAGGCCTTGGGGCTGATCTGAATGCAGCGCCCTCTTCGTTTCCATAAATTGAATGACTGCCTACGGGCTCGACTTTCGCGCTGCCGCCATGGGCTTGCGCTGCAGCCAAGCGGCCTCGTGGCCATCGCCCGCCGCTTCGGCGCCCCCCGCCCCTGACAGGGCGCGCGAGCTGCTTTGCCCGTCTGATCTCGACTTCACCTTGACGCACCCGCGGCCATCCGTGAGCGTGGCTGTTCCAGTCCGCGTCCCATGTTCGGAGCCTCGATGCCCTATCGCCTTCTGACCGCCCTTCTTGGCTCCGCCGCCCTGCTTGCCACGATCGCCCACGCGGCCCCGCCTGCGCCGGCCGTGTCCAAGGCCGACATGGCCGCCCACCAGAAAATGCTGACGCTGGACACCCACCTGGACACGCCCGAACACTTCGGACGCCCCGGCTGGAGCATGCTGGACGGTCATGCGGTGACCCTGGACGGCAGCCAGGTTGACCTGCCGCGCATGAAGGCTGGCGGCCTCGATGGCGGCTTCTACGTGATCTATACCGGCCAGGGCGACCTGACCGCCGAGGGCTATCGCTACGCCCGCGACTTCGCCCTGAAACGCGCCGTCGACATACGCGAGATGGTCGCCGCCCACCCCGACAAGTTCGAACTGGCCTTCACGGCCGAGGACGCCGCCCGCATCAGCAAGGGCGGCAAGTCGTTCGTCTATCAGAGCATCGAGAACAGCTGGCCGATGGGTGAGGACCTCACCCTGATGCAGACCTTCTACGAGACTGGCGTGCGGATGGCCGGGCCCGTCCACTTCCGCAACAACCAGTTCGCCGACAGTTCCACCGACCCGAAGGGCAAAATCTGGAACGGCTATTCGCCGCTGGGTCTGCGCTGGCTGGCCGAGGCCAACCGGCTGGGCGTGCTGGTTGACGTCAGCCATGCTTCGGACGACGTGGTCAGCCAGTCGGTGGCCCTGTCGAAGACCCCGGTGATCGCGTCGCATAGCGGGGCCCGGGCGGTCTTCGACCACCCTCGCAACCTGAATGACGACCTGATCAAGCGGATCGCCGACAGCGGCGGCGCGATCTGCATCAACTCGGTCTATCTGATCGCCTCGGCGCCCCCCAGCCCCGAGCGCAAGGCCGCGCTGGAGGGCCTTGGACGTCCGCCGCGCGACGAAGCCACCCAGGCCGACGTGGTCGCCTGGATGGCCAAGCGCGTCGCGATCGACAAGCAGTACCCGCCGACCCGGGCCAACTTCGATATCTTCATGGCCAGCATGCTGCACACCTTGAAGATCACCGGACCCAAGGGCGTCTGCGTCGGCGCCGACTGGGACGGCGGCGGCGGCGTCGAGGGCCTGGAAGACGTGGCCGACCTGCCCAAGATCACCGCGCGCCTGAAGGCCGAAGGCTATTCGGACGCCGATATCGAGGCGATCTGGAGCGGCAACGTGTTGCGACTGGTCGGACAGGCTCAAGCCTACGCCAAGAGCGTGGCGAAAAAATAGGTCGGAACACCTGCCCCCTTCGGTCAGTCTGGAGGGGGCAGGTATCACGCTAGGCTCGCCGAACCCTGTCCCAGATCCGCCAGCCCATCAGCGCGGCGAAAATCGCTGCATAGATCAGCGGCGGCCGATGGTCGGCCTTCACCAGCAGGTAGTAGTGGGCCACGCCCAGCGGGACGATCAGATAGATCAGCCAGTGCAGCCTCTGCCACGTGGCCCGCCCCATTCGGATGATCCAGCCATTGGTCGAGGTCACCGCCAGCGGGATCAGCAGCACGAACGCGCCCATGCCCAGCGTGATGAAGGGTCGCTTGAGGATGTCCTTCCACAGCTGATCGAAATCGAAGAACAGGTCGACGCCGACATAGGTCGATAGATGCAGCACGATGTAGCTGAACGCGAAAAGCCCCACCGTGCGCCGGAAACGCACCAGGCGCGGCATCTTCAGGATCCGCGCCGCCGGCGTGATCGCCAGACCGACCAGAAGCAGCCGCAGGCCCCAGACGCCCAGCTGGCGGATTAGCTTCTCGATCGGATTGGCGCCCAGATCGCCGTTGAAACCCTTCCACGCCAGCCAGACCAGGGGCGCGAAGCAGGCCAGCCAGACCAGGCCATAGACCAGGTTGTCCTGCAGCTTGGACGGGCGCTTGCGCCGGCTGACGGCGCGGGGCGCGGCGGCGCTCTGGTCCATCAGAAGTTCTTCTTCAGGTCCATGCCGCGGTACAGGTCGGCGACATACTGGCCATAGCCGTTGAACGGCAGGGTCTCGCGACGGCGAAACTCGCCGATGCGGCGCTCGCTGGTCTGCGACCAGCGAGGATGATCCACGGCCGGATTGACGTTGGAATAGAAGCCGTACTCTCGCGGCGCCGAGATGTTCCAGGCCGTGCGCGGCTGCTTGTCGGTCAAGGTGATCCGCACGATCGACTTGATGCCCTTGAAGCCATATTTCCACGGCACGACCAGCCGCAGCGGCGCGCCGTTCTGGTTGGGAAGGGTCTCGCCGTACAGGCCCACCGCCAGCAGGGTCAGCGGGTGGGTGGCTTCGTCGATGCGCAGGCCCTCGCGATAGGGCCACTCCAGCACGTTCCAGGCCTGACCCGGCATTTCCGACGGCCGCATCAGGGTCTCGAACGCCACATACCTGGCCTTGGAGGTTGGCTTGACCGAGGCGATCAGATCCTTGAGCGGAAAACCAACCCACGGGATCACCATCGACCAGCCCTCGACGCAGCGCATGCGGTAGATGCGCTCCTCCAGCTTGTTGGCCTTGATCAGATCGTCGATCCCGACCGTGCGGGGCGCCTCGCACTCACCGTCGATCCGCACCGTCCAGGGCCGGGTCTTCAGCTTGCCGGCGTTTTGCGCGGGATCGCCCTTGTCGACGCCGAACTCATAGAAGTTGTTGTAGGTGGTGACGTCTTCCAGGGACGTCGGCTTCTCGGTGGTCGAGAAGCCCTTGGAATAGTTGAGCGGCGCCGCGCCAGCCGCGCCCGCCAAGCCGGTCAACCCGAGCCCCGCCGCGCCGCCGATGAATTCCCGCCGCCTTAGATAGAGCCCGTGGTCGGTGACCTCATTCTCGGTCAGGTCGGGGGCGTTGCGGATCAGCATGGCGGGCTCCGGTGCGAGGTCTTACCGAAGATACGCAACAACACGCCCTTTGGTTACGCCAAACGGTCAATTCATTTTGGCGCCGGCCTGCGCCAGCCTCTGGCGGGGCGCATAGACCTTGGCCAGACCATCGGCCAGGGTCTCCCGCTCGAGGGGCGAGAGGGTGGCGGCATAGTTGGCCAGGGCCGTCTCGACATTGCCCCGCGCCTGGACATCCAATGCCCGCGCGGCGGCCAGACGCCTGGCGACCTCGGCGGCGTCATAGGGCTTGTTCCTGAAGGCCAGCAGGGCCGCCTGCCGCTCGCCCCGCGCCTCGCGTGTGATCGGCTGATTGCGTTGATTGGCCTCGCGCAACGTGCGGCGCAAGGCTCGCCGGCTCTCCGGCGACAGACCCTTGCCCGCCATCCACAACGGCGGCCGCGCCTGCGCCTCACCTTGAGATGCGCTCCCCGCTGAAGCCGGCGACGGCTGTGGCCGTTGAAGTGGCGGCGCGGACGGAACCGACGGCGCGACCTCTTCCGTCACGGGCCCGACAGGCGGGAGCGTCGCTGACACCACCGCCGGCGCCGACGGAGCCTGGCGCACCAACAGCACGCCTACGACACCACCAACGAGGAACACATTGAGCGCCGCCGAGACGATCAGGCCGATCAGCAGCGAACGGGACAAGGTCATAGGGCGGCGGGCTCCTGGAGGGCCTCGGAAAGGTCGGCGGTGAAGTCGGTGGCGATCACGCTTTGACCCTGAGGCGGACGCCCATGATCAGCCTGGCCGATCATCACGCCGACCGCGACGCCCGCCAGGGCCGCAACGCCCAGGCCAAGCGCGGCGCCGGCGCCGGCCAGCCAGCGCTGCACGGTGCTGGCGGGACGTGGGGCCGCCGCGATCAGCCGCCCCAGCAGGGCTGCATCGGCGGACTGGGCGGGCGCGAGGTCGAGCAGACGATCCAGTCGCGCAGCGTCGGCCAGCACCGCTTCCAGACCCACGGGCTCAGCAGCCAGCAGGGCGCGCGCGATCTCGCGCTCGGCCTCCGGCCAGCGGGCCACGTCGCCGCCATAGATCTCGGCCAGGTCGGCGAACCGTTCGACGGTCAGGGTCATGACGCCATCTCCTTCATCGCCCGGACCCCGCCAGATCGGCGAGCGAGGCCTTGAGCGCTCGTCTCCCCCGTCCCAGCAGGCTTTCCAGCGCCTCGACGCTGATCGTCATCAGCGCGGCGGCTTCGATATTGCCCAGGCCCTGGTGATGGCACAGCACGATGGCTTCGCGCTGGCGCGCGGGCAAGGCCGCAAGCGCCGCCTCGACCCGCCGCGACAGGTCCGCGCCCAGCAGGCCGGCGTCCGGTGCCGGACCAGTGTCGACCTGCTCCGGCGGCTCGGCCGTGACCACCTCGCGGCGGCGACGCAGACGATCGTAGCAGAGGTTCAGCGCCACCCGGTGCAGCCAGGTATCGAACTTGGCCCCGCCCGGCCGCCAGGAACGCGCCTGCTTCCAGGCCCGCAGGAAGGTCTCCTGCGCCACGTCCTCGGCCTCGCAGGGGTCGTTTAACATGCGGCGAGCCAGGGCGAGAACGCGCGGCAAGCGTCGGTCCAGCAGCTGACGAACGGCGGCCGGATCGCCCCGGCCTACCCCTGTCAGCAGCGCCTCGTCGGGATCGCTCCCCTCGGCCGCCAAACCTCACCTCGCCGCGCGCGAACACATCAGATCCCGACCTTCGCCTTGCCGGCTCCGGTCTTCAACTCCGCCATGGTCAGGGCGCCGTCATTGTCGGCGTCCATGCGCTTGAAGCGGGTCTGAAGGAAATCATCGAGCTCGGCCTTCGACATCAAGCCATCGTTGTCGCCGTCGATCCTCGACCACATCCGCCCCGCGCCCTTGCCGGGCTTGGCGGCGTCGTCAGCCTTGCCCTTTCGCATCGCGGCGAACTCGTCCTTCGACAGCTTGCCGTCCTTGTTGGCGTCGAGCCGGGCCATCATCTGCCCGCCGCGCCCGGCCTGGAATTCCGACAGGGTGACCTTGCCGTCGCCATCGGCGTCGTGCGCGGCCGCGCCCCGGGTCTGGGCCAGGCTGGGGCCGGCCAGCATGACAATCGCGGCAGCGGCGATCAGTGCGTGTTTGACCATGTGATCTGCGTCTCCAAGACGTTGAAAGCCCGTCCCATGATCCGTTGAACGGAGGGGTCCGGCGTTTCCGTCGTGGAGGTTCAGACTTTCGCGCGGACGACGGTCTCGAACACCGCGCGCGCAGTCGTTTTGGCCCGAGCCGGCAAGGTGCGAAAGGCCTTCCCTATCGCGGCGTAAGCCGGTTGGGGTCAATGAACTGACGGGGAAGGCCAGGCCCCTGGAAATAGGCCCCCAGCCAGGCGCCGCCACCGCCGTTGAACCATTCCACCCGGATCGCGTGCTTGCCGGGCTGCAGGTCGACGCCGCCATTGGCCGTGACCACGCCGTGGTCGCCATCATTATCGACCACCGGCTTGCCGTCGATATAGAGCTTGCTGCCGTCGTCCGAGGCCAGCGAGAAGCCATAGGCCCCGGCGGCGGCGATCTGGAGGTCGCCCTCGAACACCACAGCGATGCTGTCTTCGCGGGGAAGCTTCAGGCCCGTGAGGGAGATTTCATGGGCCAGGCCGGAGGCCACGGGTTCAAGTCGGGTGAAATCAGGCAGCCGCACCGGACCCTCCGGCAGCAGATAGACCTTGTAGGTCACGCCGCGCGCGCCGGAGGTCTTGGGGTCAAGGATCCGGAAATAGCCCGTGGCCGGAACGCTGGCGGCCTTGCCGTCCACGAACAGTGAAGCGCGCACGATCGTGTTGCGCGTGATCGTGACCGGGCCGGTATAGAGCGTGGAACCGGGCGTGGGGATGGCATTGTCCAGCGTGTAGCGGACCTCGCCCTCGGGGTTGGGGTTACGGATGGTCATCTGCACGGCTTGATCGACGAACAGCCCGCCTGAGGTCGCCGCCCCATCATTGGCCGGTTCGATCACCGGCGCGGCGTAGAAGCTGCTGGAGCGATAGGCCTGCTCCGGCGCCGTTTCGCCCTTCAGGATGGGCGTCACCGGCCGGCCCAGCCAGGCATAGGGGATCTTGGCTCCCAGCAACCACGCGGCGGTGGCCGCGGTGTCAAATGTGTTGATCGGCAGGTCCAGTTGGACGCCCGGCTTGATGGCCTTGCCATAGGCGATCCAGGGAATTTCCAGTTCGGCCAGGCTTTCGCCGCCGTGCCCCTTGCCCACGCCGCCATGATCGGCGGTGACCAGGATCACCGTCTCGTCGGCGATGCCCGCATCGACGGTTGCCTGCCGGATCGCCTTGATCTGCGCATCGACCTTGGTCACGGCCTCATAGTAGCGCGGGGAGCCATGACCATAGGCATGGCCCGCATGGTCGACATCATCGAAATGCACGAACAGGAACCCGGGCTTCTTGGCCTTGATATAGGCGACAGCCAGAGCCGCTGTGTCGTCCTCGTTCTTGCCGTTGACGTCATAGTCCACGAACCGGTGGTCATAGAGATTGCCAAATCCATCCCACTGATAGATCGAGCCCACCTCCAACTGCAGTTGCTGATCGAACAGCACCTGAAAGATCGACGGGAAGAAGCCGCCCGAACCGGTCACCGAGGCGGGGAAGTTGAACTCGCCCACCTTCCAGTCATTGCTGGTGACGCCGTGCTGCTCCGGCCCCACACCGTCGATGATAGAGGCCCAGTTGGCGCCGCTGGTGGTGGGCAGGACGCCTCGCGCATGGAGGCTCCAGCTGCCGTGCTTCATCATGTCATGCAGGGTCGGGGTCTCGGCCTTCATCACCCCATCTGGGCTGAGCGCGTCCACGCCGATGATGATCACGTGCTCGGCCTTCCGGGGCCCCGCGGCAAAGGCGCCGCTGGCGCTGGCCAGGCCGGCGATGAGCGCGATCGACGTCACGAGGTCGCGGATGGGGTTGGTCATGACAGGCTCCACAAACGGGCCAGCACGCTGGACGGTGGACATCCTGCTGGAGCCGAGCGTCCGTCGTGATTGGTATAGACCAGTTACCACGGCACATTTGCAGTTTTGCGACTGTCGCCTTTGACGGCTCAGAAGGCCTTGCGCGCCCTCACCTCTCCGCCCGCATCACCGCCTCGAACGCCGCCCGGGCCTCAAGCTTGGCCTTGGTCAGCTTGGTCTTCAGCGACCGGAACTCGCGCACGTGGCCGGCCCGCGCCAGCAGCGCCTTGAAGGCCTTGGGCTCGGCCTCAGGATCGCCGCCGTCCTCCAGCGCCACCTTGATCAATTGCGAGAGGTCCTGCTCGAGACGCCAAGCCGTCTCCAGACACGCCAGGGCTGCGTCATCGGCCAGCCCCGCCGCCCTGAGCGCCGCCAGCGCCTCGCCGGTATTCTGGGCCAGGGGGCCGCCATCTGCGGCGTGCCTGAGCTGCAGGAACTGGGCGACGAATTCGATGTCCACCAGGCCGCCCGGCGTCAGTTTCAGGTCCCAGACACCCTTGCCCGGACGCTCCTGCTCCATCAGTTCGCGCATCTCCAGCACGTCGGCGGCGGTCTTCACCGGATCGCGCGGACGGCGCAGGGCGGCCTCTATGGCCGCCTCGGCGCGAGCCTGGAAGGCCGGCGAGCTGGCCCACATCACCCGGGCGCGGGTCAGGGCCAGCAGCTCCCAGGTCTCGGCCTCGCGGGCGTAATAGTCCTCGAAGGCGGCGAAACTGACGGCAACCGGCCCCTTTGTCCCCGAAGGCCGTAGCTTGAGGTCCACCTCATAGAGCGTGCCCTCCCCTGTCGGCGCCGACAGGGCCGACGTCAGGCGCTGGGTGAAACGGGCGTAGAAACTGTCAGCGCTCCAGCTCTTGATCGACGACATCGCCCCCCCTTGGGCAGCGGGATCATCGACCGCATAGAGCGTCATCAGGTCGAGGTCCGACTTGGCGGTCATCTCGCGCGAGCCGGCCTTGCCCAGGGCCACCACGGCGACCTCGCCGGGAAACGCGCCGCCGATGCGCACGGTCTCCGCCAGGGCGGCGGGCGCCAGGCCCCCGACGATCAGGTCGCCCAGACCCGCGAAGGCGGCGCCCACGTCGCTGGCCCCGGCGGTGCCGCTCATCACCCGTACGCCGATCCGGAAGCTCTGATCACGGAAGAGACGTCGGGCGGCGTTCATGGCGCCCTCGAAATCCTCAGGGTCCCAGGGCGCGATTTCGGGAACGGCCATGGGCCCGAAAAAAGCCGGGTCCAGCAGGGCGTCGAGCGCCGTCGGACGCCGCGCCAGGGTGGCCGCCAGACGCGGGGCGAAGGCCATGACCTCGACGATCAGTTCAAACAGCCGCGGCTGGGCCAGGAACAGCGACTGGATCTGCACGCCGGAACTCAGCAACGCGAAGAAGTCCGCGAAGCGGTTGAAGGCGGTGTCCGGCGCGCCCGTGGCATTGGCGGCGTCCAGCAGGCGCGGCGCCAGCCGCGTGAACAGCTCGCGCCCCCGCTCGGTGCGGGTGGCGGCGATGCGGCCATGGTGCCAGCTGCGAATGGTGGCGGCGACACGCTCGGGGCTGGAAAAGCCCATCCGCTTAAGGGTGGCGAGCGTCTCCGGATCGTCCTCGACGCCCGTGAAGACCAGGCTGCCGAAGCGCGAGGACAGCTCCTCCTCGCCGGCGAACAGGCGGCCATACCGCACGTTCACGCCCTTCAGGATCTTGCCCACGGTCGCATCGAAGCTGCGCAGGTTGTCGTGGTTCCAGAGCGCCGCGACCTTCTTCCGGTCGGTGTCGGACTCCGGCAGCTTATGGGTCTGGTCATCGGCGATCATCTGGGCGCGATGCTCCAGCGCCCGCAGGTCCTGATAGGCCTTGGCCAGCCAGCCGGCGTCCTCGGGCGTGACGTGGCCGGCGGCGGCCAGGGCCAGCAGAGCG
>CALRUN020000017.1:0-75527 GCA_943371355.1 Alsobacter soli | reverse complement strand
GCGGCGATGGGGATGGAGCTGAGCGGGGCCGCGACGCCCTGGAAGGCGGGTCGAGGTGTGCGGGCTGTCTCAGAAGGACGGACCAAACGCTGAGTGGCTCGTCGGCCGGGTGAACGCGGGTCGAAGAGGGCGAGGGATCGTAAACCCGCCTATCGCGCATCGTCGGCGTCGAGACGGTTAGCCGATCACACGTGTGACAGCCGAAGGCGTCTGTCACACGCAACTGGAATTTGAACTCTTGGCTTTGCCAAGAGGTCGGGGATGCGCGCCCGTACGGGGGCTCTTGGGTATCAGAGCTGAAAGACGCTCGCTTGGCCCGATCCTCACGCAAGAACAGCTTCTGCGAAGCGGACAGGTCGAGCCGAAACGCGCACAACACATCACGGTCATCCGGGTTCGCCCCGGCCGCTTCGCGCCTCCCCGACTAACTCAGCGGTTCCTGCCGCGTGAGGCTGAGAGCCCGTGTCTTCTCCCTTCCCCCTTGGATGGGGGAAGGGCGGGGATGGGGGTGACCCCGCCGGACGATTTCACGCAAGGCCAGCCACATCCTGAACCTCTGTCACCCCCATCCCCAACCCTTCCCCCATCAAAGGGGGAAGGGAGAAGAGAGCAAGTGACGTCGTCTATTTCGTCAGCGGCGAGACCGGTAGGGCCTGGGCCTTCAGCGACACGGTCGAGGTCAGCGACTGGGCGCGCGAGGAGGCGCCGACCGAGACCGCATAGTCGCCGGCCGCGATCGACCAGCCGTTGGCCTTGCCGTCCCAGGTCGACAGCAGGCGGGGATCGACCGTCACCGTCACCGAGGCGCTGGCGCCGGGCGCGAGCTCGACCTTCCGGAAGCCGCCCAGGCGCTGGGGCGCTTCCCAAGACGCCCCATTGGCGCCGGCCTTGGGCGCGACATAGACCTGCGGCACGTCCTTGCCGGTGCGCGCGCCGACGTTCCTGACGTCGAAGCTGACGGTCACGACGCCGTTGGCCTCGAACGCCTTCAGGTTCGAATAGGCGAACTGCGTGTAAGACAGGCCGTGGCCGAACGGGAACAGCGGCTCGTGCTTCTTCAGGTCGAACCACTTGTAGCCGACCGCCGCGCCTTCGATCGTGTAGTCGACGTCGAACAGGGCGTCGGGCGTCTTGGGATCGCCGTCCAGCTTGGGGCGGGGCAGTTGGGTGACGTCCCGGGGGAAGGTCACGGGCAGGCGGCCCGAGGCGTCGACCTCGCCGGTCAGCACGCGGGCGATGGCCTCGCCGCCGTTCGTGCCCGGGAACCAGGCCTGCAGCACGGCGCCGACCTCGTTCAGCCAGGGCATGACCACGGGGCCGCCGGTTTCCAGCACGACCACCGTCCTGGCGTTGGCCTTGGCGACGGCGGCGATGGTGGCGTCCTGGTCCTTGGGCAGGTTCAGGGTCCAGACGTCCTCGGACTCGGTGGTCCACTGGTCGGCGAAGACGATGGCCAGGTCGCTGGCCGCGGCCAGCTTGGCGGCGGCGGCCGGGTCCTTGCCGTCGGCGAAGGTGACCTTGGCGTTCGGGAAGCGGGCTTGCAGCGCCTTCAGCGGCGAGGAGGGATAATAGATCACCGGGCCGGGCCAGGTGGCGGGCAGCAGGCCCTGCACGGCGCGGCCGCCGGCCGGATAGACCTGCGAGGAGCCGCCGCCCGACAGCACGCCGACATCGGCATGGGCGCCGATCACGGCGATGGTTTTCGCGGTCTTCGCCAGGGGCAGAAGGCCGCCCTCGTTCTTCAGCAGGACCATGCCTTCTTCGGCGTCGGCCTGGCTGACCAGGCCGTTGGCCTTCAGGTCGATGGGCGCGATCTTGACCGGATGGTCGACCGCGCCGCTGGCGAACAGGGCGCGGGTGATGCGGCGGGCCATGTCGTCCAGGCGCGCGCCGCTGACGGCGCCGCTGGCCAGGTCGGCCTTCAGCACCGAGCCCAGGAAGTCCTGCTTGTCGAAGGCGCGGCCGGCGGACTGCTGATCCAGGCCCGCATTGACCGCCTTGGAGCCGGAATGCACCGCGCCCCAGTCGCTCATCACATAGCCCTTGAAGCCCCAGTCCTTCTTCAGGACCGTGTTCAGCAGCCAGTCGTTCTCGCAGGCGTAGACGCTGTTGACGCGGTTATAGGCGCACATCACCGAGTGCGGATCGGACTGCTCCATGGCGAACTGGAAGGCCAGAAGGTCCGACATCCGGGCCGAGGGCTCATCGATATTGGCGCTGAGGACGAAGCGGCCGGTCTCCTGATTGTTCAGGGCGTAGTGCTTGATGGTCGAGACGATATTGTTGGACTGGATGCCCTTGATCTGGGCTCCCACCATGGTTCCGGCCAGCAGCGGATCCTCGCCGCCATATTCGAAGTTGCGGCCGTTGCGCGGTTCGCGGACCAGATTGACGCCGCCGGCCAGCATGACGTTGAAGCCGGAATTGCGGGCCTCCGAGCCGATCATCGCGCCGCCCTTATAGGCCAGCTCGGGGTTCCAGCTTGCGGTGGTCGCCATGCCCGAAGGCAGGGCGGTGCGCTCGCGAAATTCCTTGGCGCTGCCTTGCGTGGCCACGCCGACGCCGGCGTCGGTCTCCCACTGCTCGGGGATGCCCAGGCGGGGGATGCCCTTCACATAACCGGCCGAGCCGGGCAGGGCGCCGTCGATGCGCTCGTACTTCGGCTTCATGTCGGCGCCGAAATAGCCGAACACCAGGGTCAGTTTCTCGTCCTGGGTCATGGCCTTGACCACCAGGTCGGCCCGCGTGTCGGGATCGAGCTTGGGGTTCAGCCACGGCTGGGCGGCGGCGCTCGCCGGAGCCGCCGTCTGGGCCTGGGCGTTCAGCGCCGTCGCGGACGCGCCGATCATCAGCGCCAGGGCCAGGCCCTGGAATGTCTGCCGGTTCATGTTTCCTCCGTACTCGTTTGTCTGGGCCGCCGGCCGTTGTCGGCTCGGCGGCGAAGGGGATCAGGTCTTTCGCTTCGGCGGTCCGTCGCTGCGCACGGGGCCGGTCGATTCGCGCACGACCAGGCTGTGCTGGGCCAGGAACGGCGCGGCGGCCTTGCCGGCGACCTCGTTGGCGTTCCAGGCGCTGAAGGTCTGCAGGGCCCGCAGCGCCATCTGTTCGAAGGGCTGGCGAATAGTGGTCAGGGTCGGCCAGATCACCCCGGCGATCGGCGCGTCGTCGAAACCGACCACCGAGATATCGTCCGGAATGCGCAGGCCGCGGCGCTGGGCCTCCATGCAGGTGGCGGCGGCCATGTCGTCATTGGCGGCGAAGATCGCGGTTGGCGGCTCGTCGATGTCGAGCAGGACCCTGGCCGCCTCGACGCCGGTCTTGAAGGTGAACTCGCCGTCGGCGATCAGCTCCGGCGCGGGACGCGGCAGGCCTCGAGCGGCATAGGCCTCGAAGAAGCCGTTGCGGCGATGGGTGCTGGCGGCGTGGTCGGGATGGCCCGAGATGTGGCCGATCCGGGTGTGGCCCAGGCTGAACAGGTGCTCGACCACCTCGCGGGCGGCGGCGCGATCATCCATTGCGATGGCGGGAAAGAACGGGTCTGGGCTAGTCGGCGAGATCAGCACGCAGCGGACCTCCAGCTCGCGCATCAGCTCTTTCAGCGGCCCAAAGTCGCATTCGGGCGGCAGCAGGATCATCTCGCGCACGCCGCCGTCGGCGACGAAGGCGCGGATCCGGTCCTGCCAGCCGGCGACCGGGCCGTCGAACAGGTCGACCGTCAGGTGGCGGCCGGTCTCGACGCAGGCCAGCAGCAGGGCGTGGTGAACCTTGGTGTGATAGCCGCCGCTGGGATCGCCCATCAGCACCCCGACCGAGGACGAGGTCTGCGAGCGCAGGCTGCGCGCCACGGCGCTGGGCTGGTAGCCCAGGTCCTGCATGGCCGCGCGGACGCGCTCGCGCGTCTTGGCGCTGACGCTCTCATGATCGTTGAGCACGCGAGAGACCGTCTTGGGCGAGACATCCGCCCGCTCGGCCACATCGTGGATCGTCGCCATTACGTTCTACACCCGGTTCCGCGTTCTTACTGACCAGACTCCACCACGGTGAAGGTGGCAGGGCCAAGGCGACGCGTCATGCAAGCCATAGCTCACGGTGTCCGGCTTGTCATGCGTTAGGACAAAATCAGGTCATATCGGGTCATTTTATGAGACATTTTTGGGACATGAATTCGCCTCCCATTGCCTGATTCTGGGGGCGTTCAGCCTTGAGGGAGTCGTTCCTGAAAAGCCATTGGGAGCGTTACCATCGGGGCGCGAAAAGGGGTTTCGGAAAGCGTAAATGGGGTAAATCCGGAGATTTTTCCTGGATATTCGAGGTGGCGGGATGGTCGGCGGGCTCATTTCAGAGCCTGGACCGCGTTTGGGCAGGTTGGCCCGGGGCGGGTAAAAGCCTTGTGCGGCAGGAATGACAACGTTGACATTCTTGTTGACTTGATCGGGACATTTGATGATGTTGGGCTCAACCGATAACGGCGTTGGGCCGGAATCGACAGCCCGGGCGCTGGGGGTCGCCGTCAAGAACGGACATCGCGGACAGACAGTTCGCCGGGCCTGAAAGCGCTCAATCGGTCCTGGAATGCGTCGCGTAGACGACGCGCCCTGGAACGGGGCGGACGATCAAATAAAAACGTTAGTTGGGGAGCTAGGAATTTGACTAATCAACGTAGGAAAGCCGTGCTTACGCGCGGCCTGGCGGTGGCCTTGCTGGCCGGCGCCTCGCAGGTGGCTCTGACCACCGGCGCATTCGCCCAGGACACCACCGTCGAAGAAGTGGTCGTCACCGGGGTTCGCGGATCTCAGATTAAATCGGTGGACGTCAAGCGCACGCAGGCGTCGATCGTCGATGCGATCTCGGCGGAAGACATCGGCAAGCTGCCGGACGTCACCATCGCCGACTCCCTGCAGCGCATCTCGGGCATCCAGATTCAGCGCGACGCGGGCGAAGGCAAGAACGTCAATATCCGCGGCCTCAAACAGGTCATCACCCTGCTGAACGGCGAGCAGTATCTGAGCGCCGGCAACATGGGCGAGGCCAAGCCTGACCTGTTGGACGTCCCCTCGCAGCTGATGAACCAGGTGCTGGTCTACAAGTCCACCAGCCCGACCAACGCTCTCTCGGGCATCTCGGGCACGATCGACCTGCGCACGCGTCGCCCGTTCCAGTTCGGCGAGGGCCTGACCTTCACCGGCGCGGCCGAAGCGCAGCGTGGTGATCGCACCAAGGAAAACGACTACCTGGTCAACGGCGTCCTCAACTGGCGCAACGACCGCGTCGGCCTGATGGTCTCGGCCGCCAAGAGCAAGTCGAACCTGGGCAACAACTATTCGGGCACCGTCGGCCTGTCGGGCAACAACGATTGGGGCGGCAACTTCCCCAACAGCTTCATCTCGCCGCACGGCTTCGAAAGCTTCAACCGCGTGGTCGAGCGTGACCGCCTGGGCGTCAATGTCGCCTTCGAAGCTGATCTGGGCGAAGGCTTCACCCTGATCGCCGAGGGCTTCTACGCCGAGCTTGAGGAGTATAACCGCGCCGTCGGCCTCAACATCTCCAACCGCTGGGATGGCGGCGCCTTCGGCGCATGGACCAAGCCCACGGCGTCGACCCCGGTCGGCATCGGCAACTGGCTGGCCGTCGACGAGTACGACATCAATGCCTGGTGGGTGAACTCCTTCACCGTCAACCGCACGACCAAGTCGAAGACCAAGAACTACAATCTCGAACTGAACTACGACAACGATGGCCCCTTCACCTTTGAAGCGCGCGCCATTCGCGCGGACGGCGATCGTCTGAGCATGAACGGTCAGGCCCAGGGCGACCTGAGCAACTGGCGTTATGGTGACGGTCGCTTCAACCTGTTCCGCGACGCCGCCGATCGCACCCGCGGCACCTTCTATCCCAAGGCCATCTGCGACAAATTCCCCGTTTCACGCCGCACCAACGCCGTCGCGGGCAGCGCTGGCGGTTGCTATCTGGATCCGAACCCGTTGGGCTACGGCGCCAACCCGCAGCTGCATTACAACATCAGCGGCGACAAGGCGGTGTGGTCGGGCTTCGACCGTCCGCTGGCCGGCGGTCTGGGCGCGGGCAAGAGCCTCAAAGACTACATGGCTAACAAGGATAGCTATGCAATCGGGGCCTTCTCGTCGGAAGGCAACAATGAAATCGAGTCGGACATGAACGTGTTCCGCGCCGATGGTCATTACCGGTTCGACGACAAGTTCCTGGGCTTCATCACCAAGGTCGACGCGGGCGTTCGCCAGAGCAAGCGTTCGGTCGAGGTCGAGCAGTTCCACCTGTTCTCGGGCTTCTACGGCGGCTCGCCCGGCGCGGTCCAGGCCAACGGCCTGCCGGTTCCGGCCGGCGGCTGCGAGGCCCAGTGGAAGGCCATCGACGTCGTCATGAACCAGAACCAGTGCCAGGCGGGCGAATTCGTGCCCGATCCGGTCACCGGCCTGCAGGTGTTCCAAGGCTATACCGTCAACCAGCCGACGCGTCTGGACACCTACAACAACGTGGTCTGGGTCGACGATCTGGGTGGCGTGACCGAGGGCATCCCGGGCTTCTGGGCGATCGATCCGCGCGACTTCGACGATGCGGAAGCCTTCCACAAGAAGGTCTTCGGCGGCGCCATCCGCGTCCAGATCCCCGGCCAGACCTATGACGTGACGCTCAGCGAGCAGAGCGCGTTCGGCGCCGCCAACTTCGAAATGGGCGGCCTGTCGGGCAATGTCGGCCTGCGTGTCATCGAGACCGAACTGACGGTGAAGCAGAACCTCACCGGCGACACCCGTAACTACGGCGACACCAACGCCGACGCGGGCGACAATGTCACCAAGCGCAAGTACACCGACTGGCTGCCGTCGGTGAACCTGACCTACGATCTGGGTGAGCACTTCAAGATCCGCGCCGCCTACTCCAAAACCATGCAGCCCCTTGACCTGGGCAGCTATGGCGGCGGTCTGAAGATCAATACCTCCGACTGCGGCGCGGCCCTGCCGAACGTCCGTTGCGTCACCAGCGCCAACGCCGACGGCAACCCGAACCTGGATCCGTGGCGCTCGCAGAACTTCGACGGCGCCGTCGAGTACTATTTCGGTCGCGCCTCGATGCTGAACATCTCGGCCTTCAAGCTGAAGATCGACAGCTTCGTGACCGGCGGCACCACCACGGGCCGCTTCCCCGACCAGGACGGCGTGATCCGTCGCACCGTCAACGTCACCCTGCCGATCCAGGGCGATGGCGGCGAGGTGAAGGGTCTGGAAGTCGGCGCCAAGCTGGCAATGAGCGATATCCTGCCCGAGGCTGGCTTCCTGTCGAACTTCGGCGTGGACACCAACTACACCAACTCGCCCAGCAAGGAATCGCGGACGGGTCTGGACGGCAAGAAGCTGACCTTCGTCGACAACTCCAAGCACCAGTTCAACCTGGTGGGTTGGTATCAGGACGAGAAGCTGCAGGCGCGCGTCGCCTACAACTATCGTACAGATCGTCTGGCCGAAGTGATGAGCAACAACATCCCGATCTATCAAGACAGCACGGGCTATGTTGACGTGAATGTCAGCTACAATGTTCGCGACAACGTCACGGTTTACTTCAACGGTTCGAACGTGACCGGCGAGATCGAGGATTACTACGCCAAGTTCGCGGCGGGAAAGACTCAATACATCAAGCAGAACGAGTTTGAACCCCGCTACACCGTCGGCCTTCGGGCTCGCTGGTAACCTCTAGGCTCACCTCCTGCGGCCGCCGTGACCCCCCGCGTCACGGCGGCTCTTTTTTGGAGGCGGACCTGTCCGAGACGGATGCCAGGCGATAGCCTCAATATCCACCGGACCTATCTGAATGCGCTTCGGGAGGGCGATCTTGGACCAGCCCATGACTGACAACCGTATTCGCAGCGTCGTGATCGTTGGCGGCGGTACGGCCGGCTGGATGGCGGCGGCCAGTCTGCAGCGCCATTTCCAGGGCTCGCCCCTGAAGATCACCCTGATCGAAAGCTCCGAAATCGGCACGGTCGGCGTGGGCGAAGCGACCATTCCGACGATCCGAAACTTCTACCAGAACCTGGGTCTCAGTGACCTCGACGTGATGCGGGCCACCGGCGCCACCTGCAAGCTGGGCATCCAGTTCAAGGACTGGCTCAAGCCTGGCTCGTCCTTCATCCATCCGTTCGGCCTGTTTGGTCAGGATCTGCGGGGCGTGCCGTTCCATCACTACTGGCTGCGCCTGAAGGCCCTGGGCGAGACAGCCGCGATCGGCGAATATTCCCTAGGCGCCTCGCTGGCCAAGGGCGGCAAGTTCACCCAGCCGTCCCGCAACCCGCCGTCCACCCTGTCGGTCTTCGACTGGGCCCTGCATTTCGACGCCAGCCTGTTCGCCAAGCTGATGCGCGAGGTCGCCGAGAAGGCCGGGGTCAAACGCATCGACGCCCGGATCGACAAGGTCAATCTGCGTTCCAAGGACGGCTTTATCGCCTCGGTCGATCTGGACAACGGCGCCACGGTTGAAGGCGAGCTGTTCATCGATTGCTCGGGGTTCCGGGGCCTGCTGATCGAAGAGGCGCTGCACACCGGCTACGAGGACTGGAGCCCGTGGCTGCTGTGCGACCGCGCCCTGGCCGTGCAGAGCGAGGGCAGCGGAGAGCCGCCGCCCTATACTGATGTCTCGGCCCAGACCGCCGGCTGGCGCTGGCGGATCCCGCTGCAGCACCGCTATGGCAATGGCTACGTCTATTCCAGCCGCCACATCAGCGACGACGACGCGATGACCGAGCTGAAGGGCGCCGTGCCGGATCCGCTGCTGCATGAGCCGCGTCAGATCCGCTTCACGCCGGGCCGCCGTCTGAAGGCCTGGAACAAGAACTGCGTCGCCCTAGGCCTGGCGGCGGGATTTCTCGAGCCGCTGGAGAGCACGAGCATCGCCCTGATTGAAACCGGCATCGAGAAGATCAAGCAGCTCTTCCCGGATCGTGGCTTCAATCAGGGCGTGCTCGACGAGTTCAACGACATGTCGAAGCTGGAAATGGAGCGCGTCCGCGACTTCATCATCCTGCACTACAAGGCCAACCAGCGGGACGACACGGCGTTCTGGCGCGACTGCCAGGCGGTGGAAATCCCCGACACGCTCAAGCACAAGATCGAGATGTTCCGCGAGCGCGGCCACTTCATCCGCTACCGCTGGGAAATGTTCCAGCCGGCCAGCTGGCTGGCGATCTATACGGGCTTCGATATCCTGCCCAGGACCTGGGATCCCAGCATCGACGGCCTTGATGTCGAGTCGCTGCGTCGGGGCATGGCCGAGATGCGCAAGGCGGTGAAGGCGGCGGTCGACGCCGCGCCGACGCACGGGGCCTTCCTCGAGCAATATGCCAGGCCGGCTCCGATGGCGGCCCAGTAAGAGACAAGAAATAGAGTGGGGACGGACATGCAGGACGCCAATCAGAACGGGATCCGCAAGGTCGTGATCGTCGGCGGCGGCAGCGCCGGCTGGATCTGCGCGGCCATGGCCAGCCACTACTTCCACAAGACGGGCGTCGAGGTGGAACTGATCGAGTCCGAAGAGATCGGCACGATTGGCGTAGGGGAATCGACCATCCCGCCGTTCCTGCAGTTGATCCGCAGCCTGGGCATCGACGAGCAGGACTTCATCCAGAAGACCCAGGCCAGCTTCAAGCTGGCCATCCGCTTCGAGAACTGGCGCAACAAGGGGGAGACCTACTATCACCCCTTCGGCCAGATCGGCGGGCCCATCGGCCGGCACGAGTTCTACCAGTGCTGGCTGCGCGCCAAGGCCAATGGCCACCCTTCGGCCCTGCAGGACTTCGCCCCGGCCACGGTGATGGCCGACCAGTGGAAGTTCATCCCGCCGTTCCGCGCCCAGAAAACCCTGCTCAGCGGCGCCAGCTACGCTCTTCATATCGACGCCAAGCTGGTCGCCCAGTACCTGCGCGACTTTGCCGAGACGCGGGGCGTCAAGCGCACCGAGGGCATCGTCACCGATGTGGTCTCTCGTCCCGACGGCTTCGTCGAGAAGGTGATCATGAAGAACGGCAGCGAGGTTTCAGGCGACCTCTTCATCGACTGCTCGGGCTTCCGGGCGCTGCTGATCGGCAAGACTCTGGACGAGGAATATCTGGACTGGTCGGACGTGCTGATGTGCGACCGCGCCGTCGTCGCCCAGACCGAAAACGTCAAGGATCCGCATCCCTACACCCTGGCCCAGGCCCAGGACGCAGGCTGGCGCTGGCGCATTCCGCTGCAGCATCGGGCGGGCAATGGCTATGTGTTCTGCAGCAAATACATCAGCGAGGACGAGGCCACCGCTACCCTTCTCAGCCAGATCGAAGGCGATGTGCTGCTGGGGCCCAACATCATTCCGTTCAAGACCGGGATGCGAAAGCGCCTGTTCCGCAACAATGTCGTGGCCATCGGCCTGGCGGGCGGCTTTATCGAACCGCTGGAATCCACCGCGCTGCATCTGATCTATCGCGGCATGGACTTCCTGCTGCGCTATTTCCCGGACAAGGCTTTCGATCCCCGTCTGGCGGCCGAATACAACCGCCGCATGACGATGGACTACGAGGAGATCCGCGACTTCATCGTGCTGCACTATTACACGACCCAGCGCGACGACACGCCGTTCTGGCGCGACTACCAGAAGCTCACCCCGCCCGAGAGCCTGCGTGAGCGGGTCGAGCTGTTCAAGTCCAGCGCCGTCCTGCGCGACGGTGTCGACGACATGTTCCGCGCGCCCAGCTGGCAGTCGATCATGGAAGGCATGGGCATCCGTCCCGACCGCTATCAGCAACTTGTCGACGCCGCGCCCTATTCAGTGATCAAGCAGACGCTCGACCAGTCGGCGCCGATCCTGAAGGCCCAGGTCGCCGCCCTACCCAGCCACGGCGAGTTCCTGGCCCAGCATTGCCCGGCGGCGCCGTTCAAGCGCAGCGCCTAGAGCATTTTCCGATCCAATTGGATCGGTGAAATGCTCTAGTCTTTTGTTTTGACGCATTTTCTGACGACGAACCGGCGTCCACTTCGTCGGAAAATGCTCTAGGACGAAACCTTTACCGCCATCGGCAGGCGGACCTCGGCGACCAGGCCCGTCTGACCCCGACGCAGGCGGATGTCGCCGCCGTGGGCGCGGATGGTCGAGCGCGAGGTCGACAGGCCAAGCCCTACGCCCTGCCGGGTTGAGTTGCGCGCCTCGGCGCTGCGGTAGAAGGGCAGGAACACGCGGTCCAGATCGCTGTCGACCAGACCAGGACCCCGGTCGGTGATTTCGGCGACGACCTCGCTCCGTTCCGCGAACAGCCGCACCTGGGCCTGATCGCCGTACTTGATGGCGTTGTCGATCAGGTTGGCGAACACGCGCTGCACGCTCAGCACATCGACCTCCACCTCGGCCGGAGCTCCCGGTTCCAGACTGACCTGGGCCCCGACGACCTCCGCGTCGTCGACCGCGCATTCGATAATTGAGCGCAGGTCGACCCGCTGGCGCTCGCCGGCTTCGGCGTTGTCGCGCATGAAGGTCAGGACCGAGGTGATCATCGCCTCCATCTGATCCAGATCCCGGGCCATCTCCCGGCGCAAGGTGGGCGAGGCGCGCTCGATGCGAAAGCGAAGGCGGGCCAGGGGCGTGCGCAGGTCATGCGAGATGGCGCCGATCATGCCGGTGCGGTCCTCGACATAGCGCCGCAGCCGCCCCTGCATCTGGTTGAAGGCGCGGGCGGCCTGGCCCACCTCCGCCGGGCCGCTCAGGGTTGCGACATCGGCGGTCGGCTCGCGACCCAGGCGCTCGGCGGCGCGGGCGAAATCGGTCAGCGGCGCGGCCAGGCGGCGGGCGAAGATCCAGCCTAGTGGCGCGACGATCGCAAACGACAGGGCAAACCACAGCATCAGCCGCTTCTGCCAGCTGTTGGGGAAGGCCTCGGGCTGGGTGCGCAGGGTCACCCAGCGATCAGGCGCGACGCGATAGGCGGCGATGAAGTCACCCTCGACATAGGGCGCCGGGGCGAGGCCGAACAGGCCACGCGGCGCCGGGGCGGCGATCGGGCGACCGGGATCGGCCTTGGGAAGGGCGGCTCGGGCCGCGGCGGCCGCCGCCACCACCGGCGCGCGGGTGATCGTGACCTCCGCTACTGGCGCAGCTTGCGCCGTCAGGGGGGCTGGCGCGGCTATCGTCTCACGGGTGGTCGGTCGAATGGAGGGGCCTGTCGCCGGCGCCGGGTCGCTGTGCGTGGGCGGGAAGTTCGTCGACACACTGAACAGGATGGGCGTCGCCGCGACAAAGCCGTCGCCGGGTGACCGCAGCGGACCCATCAGGCCCGGCATGGACGGGCGAGTCAGTCCGGCCATCGGCATGACCATCCTTGGACGGGCTGGCGCGGGCCCCATCGGGCCGCCCATCGCAAACGGGCGTGGGCGAACACCGCCTGCGGATGCGGGGGGAAAGCGCGAAGCCCAGGCCGGCGGCCGCTGGCCCATCGGCCGAGAGGGCACAGGGATTTTGTCGCCATGACGCAGGGCCACCGGCGCGCGCATGGCTCTGGCGGGAAAGCCGATCATAGGTAAAGCACCGCCCGCCGAGCGGGCGGGGAACCCGGGCGGCGGCGCGGCGAAGGGTGGCGGCGATGCGGTCTGGGCGGCGGCGCGAGGCGCGATGGCTGACCGCAGGGCGTCGGCCAATCCGGATCGGGGGGCGGGCGGCCTGGCGCGCTCGACGTTGGTCAGGGTCCGGGTCGGGGGACCGGCGAAGGGCAGGGGGGCGTAGAACAGCAGGCGCACATCGTCCGGGTCGACGTTCATCATCCGGGCCAGGTCGGCTTGAGCGGACTCCGGCACGAACCATCCGGGACTTTGCAGACTGGGCGGCTGGCTGTCGCTGGCGCGCAGCAGCGGCTTGGCGCCCTGGGTCGCGACAGGCGCGCCACGCAGGCCGGCCGCGATGTCTGCCAGGCTGTGCTGCGCCGGCGGAGCTGGAGGCAGGAGCAGCGTCAGGACCAGGGTGACCAGCTGGGCGACGACGATCCCGGCCAGAAGCAGCGCCACGATCTGCACGGCCAGGGGAGGGCTGGGCCAGCGAAGCTTGAACGGAACCGTCATTGCCGCACCACCATGGCGTCCAGCACATAGCCGACGCCCCGATGCGTCTTGATGATCTCGTGGTCGGTCTGGGCCTCGATCTTGCGGCGCAGGCGGCTGATATGAAGGTCGACGCCGCGGCCGACGACCTCCGGCTCCTCGCCCTTGACGACGCCCAGCAGCGCCTCGCGGGTCACCACCGATCGTGCGTTTTCCAACAGGGTCGCCAGGATGGACAGCTCGCCGCGGGTGAGCAGCAGCAGCATGCCGTTGGGCGCGGTCAGCTGACGGGCCGCCAGATCCAGGCGAAAGCCGGCGAAGGCGTACGCCGACCGGTTGCTCCCCTGCGCGCCGGCCGATCGTCGGCGCATCAGCGCCTTGACGCGTGCCAGCAGTTCGCGTGGCGGGATCGGCTTGACCACATAGTCGTCTGCCCCGATCTCCAGGCCCAGGATGCGATCCACGGGATCGCCCAGGGCGCTGAGCATCAGGATCGCGGGGCCGCCCTCGACGGCCAGGCGACGGCAAAGTGAGAGGCCGTCCTCGCCTGGCAGATTGACGTCCAGCACCGCCACGTCGACCGACTGCCGTTCGAGAAGGTCGCGGGCCTGGGCCGCTGTGGCGGCCTGGCGAACCTCATAGCCCTGCGCTTCCAGATAACCGGCCATCTCGCGTCGAAGATCGTGATCGTCCTCGACCAGCAGGATGATGGCGGGCCGGGCGATCTGAACGGTGTGGCTCATGGGGTGATCTTGGGGCGATCTGGCGGCCGTCCCGGTCAAGCTGGGCGGTAAGCCGGTGTCGCGGATGGTCGTGGCGCGAACAAGGCTGCCGCATCGCCAATTTGTAACCGCCGCGCATCAATCGGCAGCGGGATTGCAATACAGGGAAAGATGCCGGCGGCGCCGTGCGCCGCCGGCATCTCGTCATCAGCGCGTGGCGGCGATCGCCGGGCCATAGAGCAGGCCGTTGAACAGGAACTTGAAGGTCCCATAGGACTGGGCGCGCTGGGTGATCTCGGGCCCCATGGCGAACAGCTTGCCTCGGCCCACATCGACATCAAGGATCGCGGTCGAGCCCTTCAGCTTCTCCTGACCCACGGCCCAGCCGCTGCGCAGCGGGGCGTCGCTGTCGAACCATGACACCCTCGATACGCCCGTCGCGTCCGACTTCAGGGTGAAGGTCGGGCTGCGGTCGAAGAAGACGTCGACCTGATCGGGCAGGCCATAGGCCAGAGGCTGGCGATTATCGACCCGGGCGCGCAGCACCGAGCCGGGGATGTAGAGGTCCTTGTTGGGCAGGGCCTTGAGCTCGCCGTTCTCCATTCGGGCCGTGGCCACATCGACAGGCGCGCCCAGGGCCGTGGCCAGACGCGTCGAGGCGCCGATAGCCACCACCGTGCCGCCGGCCCTGGCGAACGCCTCGACCTGGGGCAACGTCCGGGCGTCGGTCACCTGGCCCAGCCAGGCGCGGTATTCTTCCGGAATATCTTCCGGCTTGGGCTGAGACCCGCCGCGACCGGCGCGGAATGGTCCTCCCGCGGGCGCAGGGAACACGCCGTCGGCGAAGACCAGGACGTCGAAGTCCTTGTTCAGGTCGCCGGCGTCCAGGCGCTGCGGGTACACCACGGTGAAGGGCGCCTCGAACTTCTCGAACATCCAGCGGTTCCAGCCTGACGGCATCGAGCCGCCATAGACGTCGACCAGACCAACGCGAACGGGCTTGAGGGGCAGGGCGGGGCTGGCGGGCTTTGCGCCAACCGCCCAGGCGTCGATGCCCAGATCCTTGACGCCGGCGACCAGCACGGCTTGGGCGGCGGGCGAGGCGGGCACCCAGATCGCGCCGGGGCCAAAGCTGGTCTTGCCGGCCTTGCCGCCATCCTTCAGCCACTGGACGCTGGCCCCGGCCTTCAGCAGGCGATTGGTCAGGGTGAAGCTGTTATTGGTCTCATGGCTGATCAGCCAGCCCGCCTTGCCCGAGCCCCGCATCGCGCCGGGCTTGACGGTGATCAGGTCGGGCACGCGCGAGGTCGGCGCCTCGAAGCCGTCGAGTATGCGATCGAACTTCACCCCCATCTGATAGGCCAGGGTGTAGCCCGTGACATCGTAAGGCGCCTTGGGCGGGCCGCCGGGATATTCGGTGTCGTGCGGGTGATCCTGCGGCTCGAACATGTCCAGCACATGCGGGCGATAGGCTTGGGCGGTCTTCACCACATAGGAGCCCGCCGGATAGGTCTTGCCCGCTACGGTGAAGGCCTTGTCGGCCTGTTCGACATCCACGCCGGCCTTGATCAGGGCGTTCAGAAACGCGACCACCGTGGGCAGGTCGGCCTGGTCGGCGGGCAGGATATAGCCGCGCGGATCGCGCAGGGCCGGGGCCTGGAGCACGGTCTTGTACAGCGTCGGATCGACGGAGCCGCCGCGGCCCTCGAACGGCTTGTCCTTGGCCGCGTCCTTCAGGGCGTCAATCTTGCTGGGGCTGAGCGTCCAGCTGTCCTGGCTGCCTTTGGCGATGCCGTTGGCGCCCATCTTCCAGATGTTGAACAGCAGCCTTTCGCGGTTGCGCGAAGCGTAGTCCAGCACCGCGCGGTTCAGGCTCCACTGGTAGTCCAGGGTCTGCTGCAAATGCCACATCTGCGGCGGGGCGGGCATGGGCCGGTCGTTGCTGGGTAGTTGGGCGTCGGGCACCAGGTTCAGCGGCATGGGCGTGGGCCCGCCGGTGATCTCGGTCAGCAGGCCCACCGAGTTGTGGAAATAGGCGATCGAGCGCTCCATCCCGTTGTGCCAGGTGGAGTAGGGGGCGGCGCTGCGGGCGCTGGAGCCGGGCTTGTCCTCGGCCACGAGGCGGCTGTGCATGGCCATGCCCACCTCCTGCAGGGTGGTCATGACCAGCGGGTCATAGTTGTAATTGGCCGGGTCGCGGAACGGCGGCACGAACACCACCATGCCGTTGGGCGCGGTCTGGTGCTGGTTGTAGACGATCTGCGGGAACCATTCGCGGAACAGCTGGCGGTTGACGTTGGTCGTCTCGGCCATCTGGGCCATGAAGCTGTCGCGGTTGTTATCGTGGCCGATGTACTTCTGGTACAGGCGCGGGATAGAGCCGAACTCGCGCTTTTTCGGGTCTTCGTTGCGCATATACCAGTCCGAGATCAGCTCCATGCCGTCCGGATTGTCGTGGGCGAATAGGATGATCACGTCGTCCAGCAGGCGCATCGTCTCCGGATCGGTCTGGGTCAGCATCCTGTGCAGCACCTGGATCTGACCCTGCGAGGTCACGGTCTCGTTGGCGTGCATGCCAGCATCGATCCAGACGACGGCCTTGCCTTCGGCGGCCAGCTTGACGGCCTCGTCGCGATTGACGCCCTCGGCCTTGGCCAGGCGGCGCGCGATGGTCTGGTAGTGGTCCAGCTTGGCCAGATTGGCGGGCGACGAGACGATCGCCATCCACTGGGTGCGGCCTTCCTCGGACTTGCCGATATCGACCAGCTTCATGCGATCGGACTGGCCGGCCAGGGTCTTCAGATAGGCTTCATAGGCGGTGTAGTCGGCCAGGAAATAGTCGCTGCCGACCGGCTGGGCGAAGGCCTTGGCGGGCGGGGTGATCTCGGCGAAAGCGAAGGTCGCGCCGCTGACGGCCATCACCAGCGCAAGAGCGGCGCTGGCCATCACTTTATGTCGAGTCATCGAAGGGGTTCCCGTCCAGAACAAGCGGCCGATCCTCGCCGCCTCATGATGTCTGACGAAGCCAGACCGGATTTCCGCCGTCCGCGCAATTGATGGAGCACGATTTTTCGTCTCCCGGATTTCAGGCAAGAAAAAGCCCGCCCCGGCGTGCCGGGACGGGCCTGATCTTGCTTCTCCAGCGCTTTCCCCGCCGAGCGCCGAAACGCTCGGCGGGGTCAGGTCTTAGTACCGCAGGCGGGCGTTGATGAAGAACGTGCGGCCCAGGACGTCGTAGGTGGCGGGATAGCCACTGTTCGACGGCGAGGCGTTGCCGCCCAGGATCGGATAGGCTTCCTGGGTCAGGTTCTTGACGCCGCCGGTGAAGGCCACGTTGTCGCTGACTTCCCAGTCGCCCGACAGGTCGAAGTAGTTCTTCGCGCCGATACGCTCGATCGTGTAGCGGGTCGCCGGGGCGTCGTCATTGACGTCGTCCAGGTGGTTCCACACCACGTTCAGGCCAAACTGGTTCATCTTCCAGTTGACGGCCGTGCGCAGCTTGTGGCGCGGGGTCGGGTTGCCGCAGCGGGTGCCGAACTTGTCGGCGCACTTGATCGGCGTCGAGATCTCGTCCGGCGTCGTCGTGCTTTCCCAGGTGTTGGTGTAGAGCGTGCGCAGCGACACCGAACCCCAATCCGGCAGACCCAGGTCTTCCAGGGTCGTGCGGTAGGTGATGCCGACATCGAAGCCCTCGGTCTTCACCGTGGCCACGTTCTGGGCGGTCAGCGAGATATAGTCGATCGAGCCGTTGGCCAGACGACGGATCGCTTGGCAGTACGGCGAGTTCGGGTTGCCGTTCACGAGCGTGCCGTAGCAGACGTTCATGACGTTCGAGGCGCTGCCGCCGAAGCTGGCGATGGCGTCCGTGATCTCGATCGAGAAGTAGTCACCCGTGATCGAGAAGTTCGGCAGCCACGACGGGGTGTAGGCGAAACCATAGGTGATGGTCTTGCCTTCTTCCGGCGCCAGGTTCGGGTTGCCACCCGAGAGGGTCTGGGTCTGCTGGTTGGCGTTGATCAGACCAACGACGCTCGCCGACACGCCCGAATTGATACAGGCTTGGCGGGTGGCTGCGTTGGGGTTGGCGCGGGCCGAGCAGTTGTCCGTCGCGGTCGGGAAGCCGTTGCTTTGCGGAGCGTACAGTTCGCCGACCGACGGAGCGCGGATCGCCTTGTTGTACGATGCGCGCAGCATCAGATCGTCGAAGGGCTTCCAGGTGCCGGCGACCTTGTAGGTCTCAACCGGGTCCGACTGGGTGGTGTAGTCCGACACGCGGCCGGCCAGTTCCAGGTCCAGCGACTGGACGAAGGGCAGGTCCTTCAGCAGCGGCACCAGCACTTCGGCATAGGCTTCATAGACGTCGAAGCGACCCGAGACGGGCGGGCTGGCGTTGAAGCCCGTCAGGTTGCCGACGGCAAGATCCTGGCTGGGGTTGAACGCGAAGTCTTCAGCACGATACTCGGCGCCGAGGGCGAAGCCGATCGGGCCAGCCGGCAACGAGAACATGTTGGACGAGTCACCGTTGAAGGTGAGGCCGGCGTACAGTTGCTCGTAGTCCTGCGACGAGTTGATGCGGGTCTTGATGAAGTTGGCCGCAGCCGCCGACATCGTGCCCTGGCCGAAGATGTTGACCGGAACGCAGCCACCCGACGGATCGGCGCAGGCCGTGCCGGCGGCGTTCAGCAGCAGGCCCTGCTGGATGCGGGCCAGGCTGGTGTCGCCCAGCAGCGTGTTGCTGCCGTGGGTGTTGCCATACTGGAAGTAGGTTTCGAAGCCGCCGTTGATGGCTTCGATGTCGCCGCGCAGGCCCAGCTGGATCTGGAAGGCCGAGAAGTTGAAGCTCGAAACGCGCGGGCCAACGTCGCTGAGACGCTTGTTGAACACGCCGGTGACGGTGTCGTAGAGGCCGTCGCCGTCGCTGTCGACATCCGTGAAGGTGCCGGCGGTCCAGGGGCTGCTGGTCGGGATGCTATAGGACGTACCCGAAGCCAGGCTGTTCAGCGCGGTCTTGGCGGCGGCGGTCAGGAAGGGGTTGTTGTCCAGGGTGAAGCGGAAGATCCGGCTGCCGACGGGCGTCGGGGCCAGCTGCGTCACGACCTTGCTGCTGACGAAGTTACCCTTGGCGAACGCGGTCAGGCCCGGCTTGATTTCGTAGCTGCCCAGCGAAGTGACCGAGAAACGCTCTTGCGGGGTCTGGACGTAGTTGACCGGCGCGAAGTTGTAGGTGTCGGTCGCCGAATTGTAGAGGCGAACATTGCCGTCGGGCAGGAAGTAGGCCGAGTTGGCGGCGCTGTTGGCCACGCCCGGCAGGGTCACGAACTTGCCCGAGTTGTAGGGGTCGACGCGACCCGGTTCCATCGAACCGGAGCCCGACGGCACGAAGCCGGTGCGGGTGGCGTTGTCGCCCCAAGCGGTGCTGAGCATGCCGCCACGCTCGCCCTGGGTCAGAGCTTCGCGCTTGTTGTAGCCCAGGCTCAGAACGACGTTGCCCTTGCGGTCGGCGAAGTTGGCGCCGAAGGTGACATCGCCCGAATAGATCGGAGCTTCGCCATCATCGGTGGCTTGATAGCCGGCCGAAACTTCCATGCCTTCGAAGTCGGTCTTCAGGATGAAGTTGACCACGCCGGCCACGGCGTCCGAGCCGTAAACGGCCGAGCCGCCGCCCGACACCACTTCGATGCGCTTGATCAGCGCCGGCGGGATCAGGTTCAGGTCGACGCTGCCGGCCTGGGTGGTCGGGGTCTGGCGCTTGCCATCCACCAGCACCAGGGTGCGGTTCGAGCCCAGGCCGCGCAGGTTGACCGTGGCGGTGCCGTTGCTGCCGTTGTTCACCGTTGAGGTGATGCCGGGCACGGCCTGCGGCAGGGTGTTGAGCAGGTTCTCGGTGTTGACGACGCCCGACTGCTCGAGTTCCTTCTCACCGACCGTCGCGACGGGGCTGCTCGAAACCAGGTCAGGACGCGCGATGCGCGAGCCGGTGACGACGATTTCTTCGACCTGCGCGGCTTCTTCAGTGGCAGGCGCGGTCTGCGCGAAAGCGGGCATGGCCATAGCCAGCGGCGCGATCGCGCCGCAAAGCACTGTGGTCGCCAGCAGGCGCTTCCGGGTGGACAAAGCGTTAAACATCAAACCTCCAACATATTTTTGCGCCGTCTCGGTTTGAGCCAAGTCGTGACGCCCCCAACGCGCACCGCTGCCGGTGCGTGTTGGACGTGAGAGTGACGGTTGATGAACCTTGGTCAATCATTCGCGATGCGGCGCAGCAACAATTGGTCGGCTGTGTAGCAAAAGTGACGCATCTGATTGCTGTGAATGGGCATCCTGCCCGAATTTCTACCTGAACGGACGCGAAACGGGGAATAGTATACTTATCGCTATTCTTAAATATTACAGATTGGCAATGATGAAAAACCGTCACCATTCCGACACGTTTTCGGCGATCCAACAGGTGTTTCAGGCTAAAATCATCCACGGCGTCTGAAAGTTCTGTAATCTTTTCGTTAAGGTCTGGCCGCGGTTGTTAACGTCGAATCTCGGCCAACTTCGATCCGCAGGCCAATTGGGCGCTTTGGCAGGAGCAGTTCTGTCGGTTGCTGGGCCTAGTTGATCAAACTTTTTGATCACCCTTCCGGCATGTCGCGGGTTGAACCGCTGAATGACGATCTGTTACGAAACGGGCATTCAGGCCCGTTTCGGCGCCGGAGATCCGCTTTGCGCCGGTTCGTTCCATGACGACTCCCTCTCTGATCCGGATCAATCCGGCGCTCGATCCCGCGCCGTTCGCGGCTGTTTATCAAAGGGATGGGGTCGTCCAGATCCCGGTCTTTCTGGATCCTGTCGACGCCGAGGGGATCGCCGGGATCATGACGGGCCTGACCTGGAACGTCGTGGCGCCCGACGAGACGTCCGAAACCCTGGTGATCAGTCCCCAGGTCATCCAGAAATTCGGCGAGGCTCAGGTCCGACAGTTCCTGCAAGGCGCCTTGAAACGCGCCTCAAGGGGGTTTTCGTTCGTTCACCTGTCCTATGCCTTGCAGGACGAGTATGGCCGCGACCCGACCGCGCCCATTCACCGAGCGACCGAATTCTTGCAGAGCCGGACCTTTCTGGATTTTGGCCAGACGGTGATCGGCGGCGACCCGGTCGGCGGGGTCCGGGCCCAGGCGTCCAACTATCGGCCGGGCGACTTCCTGACCCTGCATGACGACAGCCACAAGAGCGACGATCGCCTGGCCGCCTTCACGCTAGGCTTCACCCGTGACTGGCGACCGGACTGGGGCGGGCAGTTGCTGTTCCACGACACTGACGGTCAGATCGAGCGAGGCTTCAAGCCAGGCTTCAACGTCCTGACCCTGTTCCGCGTGCCCCGCGCCCATTCGGTGGCGCCGGTCGCGTCCTATGCCGCCGCCAAGCGGCTGTCCCTGACCGGCTGGCTGGTGCGCGAGGCGGCCAGGACGACCTGAAATGCCGGCGCCCTCTTGCGGGGCGTCTCGTCGGCGCTTCCAATGCAGCAGTTCAAATCGTGGGGTCGCATGAAAACCTGGTTCAAGCTTGTCGGGGTCGCGGCCCTCTTTGTTCCCTTGGTAGCGACCGCGGCTGACGCGCCCAGGTCGGCCACCCCTGCGGTGCTGAAAGCCCTGTTCGACTGCCGCGCCATCACCACCGGAGCCGAGCGACTGGCCTGCTATGACGCCGCCGTCGGTCAGGTGAACAAGGCCGAGAAGACCGGCGAGGTGATCATCGTCGACCGTCAGGAGGCCCGCGCCGCGCGTCGTCAGGCCTTTGGTCTGGATCTCTCGGCCCTGGCCATCCTGGACCGCAGCGAGGAGAAGACCGAGGTTGATCGGGTGATCGGCGAGGTTGTCAGCGCGCGCCAGAGCCCCGACGGGCGCTGGACGGTCGTGCTGGCCGACGGCGCCGTCTGGAAGCAGGTCGATGATCAGTCGATTTCCAAGGATCCGAAGAAGGGTTCCAGGGCCGAAATCCGCAAGGCGTCGATGGGCAGCTATTTCATGAATCTCGACGGTCAGCGCGCGGTGCGGGCGCGCCGGGCTGACACCCAGTAGGCGCCCCGCCTCGATCCCGGGCGAAGGCGCGGGGCGAGCGTCAAAAATCGGCGCGCCCACTGGCGTTCTGCGAAAGCCGATGAAAAGGTCGCCTCCGCCGGGAGATGGCGCGGGAGTCGCCCGCGCGACCGGCCAGTACGCTTGGGGGCGTCTTACATGCTTGGAACCGTCAGCCGCGCCGCGCTCGCGGCGGCTCTGCTTCTGTCAGCCGCCACGCCGGTTCTGGCCGCCCCGAAGGACAAGGCTCCGGCCTCCGAAGCCGCCCTAGCCGGTACCGCGCGCCAGGACGGCCTGCTGCCTGTGCATGTCGACAAGGCCAAGGGTCGCATCCTGTTGTCCCTGCCAAAGCCTGACGCCGATGGCGTCAGTGGCCGGTTCCTTTATGTCGTGGCGCTGAAAACCGGTCTGGGTTCGGCTCCCGTCGGCCTTGACCGCGCGGCTCTGGGTGACACCCAGGTTCTGGTGTTCCGCCGCATCGGCAAGAAGGTCATCGCCGAGTACGAGAACCCCAAGTTCACCGCTGTCGGCGCGCCTGCCGCCGAACAGATCGCGGCCCGCGAGTCCTTCGCCGTCTCGACAGTCTGGGCCGGAGACGTGGTCAGCGACACGCCGGACGGCCGGATCCTCGTGGATGTTTCCAGCTTCCTGACCCGCGACGTGATCGGCGCCGCCGACGCCCTGAAGCAGGCTGGGGAGAACGGCTTCAAGCTGGTCCCCGATCTCTCCATCGCCGACCCCTCGGCGGTGAAGGTGTTCCCCGAGAACATCGAGTTCGAGGCTCGCCAGACCTTCGCCTCAGATACGCCGGGTCCCGAAACGCGCAACATCGCCCCCGACGCCAGGCAGATCACCCTGATCGTCCGCCACTCGCTGGTGAAGCTTCCCGCGCCGGGCTTCGTTCCACGCGCCTTCGATCCGCGCACCGGCACCTGGGGCGTGATCGGTCTCGACTACGCGGTGCCGCTGGGCGACGACATTGTCGGCCGCTGGGCGCGCCGGTTTCGGCTGGAGAAGACCGACCCGACGGCGGCGCTCTCGCCGGTCAAGAAGCCCATCATCTTCTATGTCGATCGCGCCGCGCCCGAGCCGATCCGCACCGCTCTGGTGGAGGGCGCGGCGTGGTGGGCCAAGGCCTTCGAGGCGGCGGGCTTCAAGGACGCCTATCGCGTCGAGGTTCTGCCCGAAGGCGTCGATCCTCTGGACGTGCGCTACAGCGTCATCAATTGGGTCGACCGCGCCACCCGGGGCTGGTCGATGGGCCAGTCGGTGTCCGATCCGCGCACGGGCGAGATTCTCAAGGGCTCGGTGATCCTGGGCGCGCTGCGGGTGCGCCAGGACATGCTGATCTTCGAAGGCCTGGTCGGCGCCGACCAGAACGGCAAGGGCGGTCCCAACGATCCGATCCAGGTCTCGCTGGCCCGGCTGCGGCAGCTGTCGGCTCACGAGGTCGGCCACTCGCTGGGCTTTGCGCACAATTTCGCGGCCTCGACCCAGGACCGCGCCTCGGTGATGGACTATCCCGCCCCGCGCGTGAAGGTGACGGACGGCCGGATCGACCTGTCGGACGCCTATGGCGTGGGCCTCGGCGCGTGGGACATGTTCACGGTCGACTGGCTGTATGGCGATGCGCCCAAGGCGACCCTGGCGGCCAAGGCGGCGGCGGCAAAGCTCCGCTACATCACGGACAGCGACGCACGGGGCCCCAATTCCGGCCAGCCCTGGGGGGCGCTGTGGGATGATGGCGCGGACTCGGTTGCCGAACTGCGGCGGATGATCGCCGTGCGGCGGGTGGCCATCGATCAGTTCGGTCTGGACGCCCTGAAGACCGGCGAGACCGTCGAGACCCTAAAGCGCAAATATGTGCCGATCTACCTGCTGCATCGCTATCAGGTTGAAGCTGCGGTCAAGCAGGTGGCGGGCGTCGAGTTCAGCTATGCGGTCAAGGGCGACGCGGGTCAGGTTGCGCCGCTGGTCGCGCCTGACAGGCAGCGCGCCGCTCTGGCCGGCCTGATGGCCACCCTGGCTCCGGCCGAGCTGGACACGCCGGAAAAGCTGCTTCCGCTACTGTCCGGCGGGCAATCGGGCGAGACTGATCGCCAGCATGTGATCGAGGTGTTCGCGGGCATGGGCGGCCCGGTGTTCGATCCGCTGGTGGCCGCCGATGTGGCTGCCGGCGTGACCCTGGATCCGCTGCTTGCGCCCGACCGCCTGACGCGGCTGGTCGATCAGCATCGTCGCGATCCGGCCCAGCCCGGTGTTGGCGAGGTGGTCGATACGCTGCTGGCGACGGTCTTCGCGCCGGCCCCGGGGCGTCAGGCCGAGGTCGCTCGCCGGGTCCGGTGGCGCACGGTTTTGAACCTGGCCGCCGCTGCGCGTGACGTGAAACGCTCGCCCCAGGCTGCGGCCGAGATCGATCTGAAGCTCTCGGACCTGGCCGCGCGCCTCAAGGCCGCGCCGGGTAGCGACGCCTCCGACCGTGCGCTGAATCTGCGTCTGGCGGCCCTGCTCAATGACGGCGATGAACTGGCCCGCGTGTTGGGCGAGGCCAAGCTGAAGCCCGAAACGCCGCCCGGCATGCCGATTGGGGATATTGACCTGGGGATCGACTAGGCTGGCTCTGCCGGCGCACCCCGCTGCAAAACGCTGGGCGTGCCGACATAGAGCAGGACGGCTTCCTTGTCCGTGCGGTTCTCCACCGTGTGGGGCGCGCGGGCGTCGAAGTGCATGCTGTCGCCGGCCTTGAGCAGGGTGTGGATGTCGCCGGCCCGGGCATAGAGTTCGCCCTCCAGCACATAGCGGAAGTGCTCGCCATTGCGGGTGTCGACCGGAAAGCAGTGGCCCGGCGGAATGCGCATCAGAACCGCGTCCAGCTTGCGATCTGGGAGGGCTGAGGAGAGGTCGAAATAGGCCACCGGCGAGTCTACGGCGATTTCGGCCGGCTCGTCGGCGCGGCGCACCATGTCCTGGGCCTGCGGGATTTCCATGAAATAGGAGACCTCGACCTGGAGACCCTTGGCCAGGCCAAGCATCGACATCAGCGACGGCGTGGTGAGGTCGCGTTCCGCCTGTGACAGGAAGGGCTTGGACAGGCCCGATCGATCGGCCAGTTCCTGCAGGGTCAGGCCCAACGCCTTGCGACGCGACTTGATCCGCGCGCCGATCGGCTGGCGGCGCTTCTTCTGGGGTTGGTTTTTTCCTTCGAGAATCATGAGGTCATGTTCTCAGTTTGAGCGGGCGCCGCGCCAGTTGATTTCGCGTAACCTTCGCCGGTCCGCGGACATGCCTGCGGTCGACCGAAAATAAACGGTTTGAGCTTAACTGTGAGGCTCAGACGAGTCCGGCCTTCGCCGCTCGAGAGAGACCGCACCTGTGGCTTTGAAGCCGGCCAAACAGCTTGAGCGCATTCGCGTCAACCAGCGTGAGGCCCATCTGATGGTCGCCGCGCATGAGTGGTTCGTCGCGCGAAAGCCGGGTGGTCGGCGACTGGTGCTGCGCTTTGCGATCATGGAGGATATCGATCTTTCCGGGCGCGATCTGGCTGACGCAGATCTGACCGGCAGCACCCTGGTTCGCTGCAAGTTTGATCGGGCGCGGCTGGCCCGGGCCTGTCTGTTCGGCGCGGATCTGCAGGGCAGCAGTTTCGTCGGCGCCTCTCTGGTCCAGGCCGACATGCGGGGCGCGCGTCTGAAGGGGGCCAACCTCTCTCACGCCAACATGACCCAGGCCGATCTGCGGGCGGGTCGGATCGCCATCTCTGATGAGGACACCAAGTTCGCTCTCATTCGCCACAAGGTCTCGGCCGGTCAACTGGACGGGGCCAATGTCTCGGGCGCTGTCCTCGACAGGTCTCGCCTGGACGACGTGTCCGCGGCGGCGGCGGACTTTTCGGAATGCTCGATGCGCGGCGCCAAGCTTGTCGGCGCCAATCTCAAGAACGCCAGCCTGCGCGGGGCTGTGATCGACGATGTCGACGTACGCGGCGCCAACCTGGAGAGCGCCGACTTCAGCGATGCAGTGCTGACACGGGTGGATCTGGCCCAGGCCAGGACGATGGGCGCGGTCATGGACCGCTGCCTTTGCGACCCAGGCGCGGAGGCCGCCGCACGCGCGGCCCTTATCTTCGTCAAGCTGGCGGCGCACCGCGAGTGGGTGACCAGCGGCGGCAAGTCGGGCGAACCCGCCGTGCTGGACGGCGAGGACCTGCGACCCATCGCCGACATGGCGGGCGCCTTCCTGACGGCGGTCAGCGCCAGAAATGCGTGTCTGGCCGGCATGGATCTTCGGCGGATTTCGCTGCAGGGGGCGCTGCTGGACGGCGCCGATCTGCGCGGCGCCATCCTGCGCGAGGCCGACCTGCGCGGCGCCAGTCTTCCGGGCGCGAACCTCAAACAGGCCGATCTTCGCAGGGCGCTCCTGAGCGCGCTCCCTTTCAAGGTCGATCGCGAAAAGCCCACCCAGCTGGCCAAGGCCAATCTACGCTACGCCGATCTTCGCGAGGTCGATCTGGGGGATACGGATCTGTCCAACACCGACCTGCATGGCTCCAGGCGCTCGGCGGCCCAGGTCGCGACAAACGATGCGGACGATGACGGCGCCTTCGTGCTGGATATGTAGTCAGACGCCGCGTCGCCACGCCTGACGCAGGGTTGCCCGGTGGTCGGGGGCGGCGATCTCGATCAAGGCCATGGCGCGCGCCTCGCCTTGCAGCGCTCGCAGGTCGACCGCGCCGTGTTCGGTCACCACGATCCCGACCTCTGAGGCGGAAAGGGTCGGCGGAACATCCAGGTGTGGAACGATCCGGCTGATCGCGCCGCCTTTGGCGGTGGAGCCCAGGGCTATGATGGGCAGGCCGCCGGGCGAGCGCCGCGCGCCGCCGATGAAGTCGGGCAGGCCGCCGGGACCCGAGATCGCTTCGCCATCCACCCATTCGGCGTTCACCTGTCCCAGCAGATCAACCTCGATGGCCGAATTGACGGCGACGAAGGTCGGGATCCGGGCCAGGCGGGCGACGTCATGCGTCTCCAGCGCGGGGGTCATGACGACGCCTGGGAGATCCGCGGCCTCGGCGTAGAAGGCGCGCGACCCCAGCAGGCTGCCCGTGGTCACCCGTGCAAAGACGCCCTGGCGGATCAGCGCGGCGACCGGATCGCAGATCATGCCGCTGTGCAGCGACAGGCCCTCCTTGCCGACCAGACCCGCCCAGAGGGCGTCGCCCAGTCGCCCGATGCCGGCCTGCACCGTCGCGCCGTTGGGGATCAGCGCCGTGACATGGTCGATGATCCGTGTCTCGACGGACCCCGGCGCGCGCACGACATATTCCACCAGCGGGGTGTCGAGTTCGATGAGTTCGTCGAAGACGCCGACGGGCGTCGTCGGCGATCCGGGTAGCCGGGGCAGGGACGGGTTGATCACGCCGATCCTGATCGCGCACCGCTCCAGCGCCGTCGGGGGAAAGTCGATGGTCGGGCCGAACGAACAGAGGCCTTCGGCGTCTGGTGGCGTGACCATGAACAGCCCCGCCGCATAGCGCGCGGCGGCCACCCGCCGGGCGAAGCCATGGTAGGTTGTCGGCAGACGCTCGAACCGTCCCGCCGCGGCGATGGACCGCCAGGCGGGCGACATGAACGGCCCGGCCATACGGGCGTCCGGCCCCAGACTGCTCCAGTCGAACCGGTTGACGCCGGGGATGAAGCCACCCTCGAAGGTCGCCGACAGCAAGGGTTCCAGTCGTCGCGACAGGGGCGCGGCGGCGAAGGGCTCGGCGGCCGAGGCGCTGACAAAGACGCGGATCATGGTGGGGCTTCCGTCAGCGGCCGACTAGTGAGGCACGGCGCCGATATAGCCCAGCGTGGCGGCCCGGTGCACCGCCTGGGAACGCCCTGCCACGCCCAGCTTCGCGGCGGCGTTGACCATGTGAAAGCGCACCGTCGGCGTTGCGATCTGGACGATCGAGCCGATCTCGCCATCGGTCTTTCCGGCCGCCGCCCATTTCAGGCACTGGATTTCGCGCCGGGTCAGGCGGGCCTGCTCACTGGCCGACTTCAGGTCGAGGTCCTGATAGGCTCCGGTGAGTTTCAGGGCCAGGGCGTGGAAATCACTGGCCCGCGCCTGGAAGATCGACCGGACATCCAGCGCGGCGTCCGGCGTCGCCCAGACCACGGCCCCGATAACCCCGCGCGGGAGATAGGCCGGCGCGATAATCGCCGCGCCGACGCCGAAGCTGTCGGCCTGGTCGATCGCTCCCAGGGTGCGGGTCCAGGTGGCCTCGCGCCAGGTCGCCAGTTGACCGTCCTGATAGTAGAACGGCTCGGCGGTGAAGCGGGTCGCGAAGACGAACGGCGCACGCAGGGCGAAGCCGCTGTCACGCCAGTACTGCAGCTCGGGATCTATCCAGCGGAACAGGCTCTCGGCCAAGGGACGGCCATCGACGCCCAGCATGGGCTTGGGGCTGCTGATGTCGGCGCTTGCGGCGATATAGGGCAGGCTGGTCTCGACGCCCAGTGCGGCGGCCTGGCGCGCCAGATCCTCAACGCCCTCCAGACCGCTCATGTCGCTCCCCTATCATTTTCACTAGCTTGCTGCGCCTCCGCCGTCTGCGCAACCTGACATCGAACACTGCGGAACCAAGCGGCGTCGAACGCCTGAAGTTCTGAAGTCTCTCCACGCGGCTGGCGGCTCTCCATCGGCCGACCTTTTTCCGGAGCTGATCTTGAACCTCGACCTCGGCGCGGAGGATCTGCGCTTCCGCGACGACGTGCGCGGCTTCCTCGCCAGCGCCCTGACGCCGGCTCTGCGCCAGGTCGGCGCGCGAGCGACCAGTGTTTTCACCCACAAGGACCACAGTCTGGCCTGGCAGCGTATTCTGCACGGCCAGGGCTGGGTCGCACCCGCCTGGCCGATTGAGCATGGTGGAACCGGCTGGAACGAGGTGCGCCGTCACATCTTCGCGGCTGAATGCGCGGCGGCCGGCGCGCCCCACCTCGCGCCGATGGGCCTGAAGATGGTCGGGCCAGTGATCATGCGCTTCGGCACGGACGCGCAGAAAGACCACTATCTGCCGCGCATCCTGTCGGGAGAGGACTACTGGTGCCAGGGCTATTCCGAGCCTGGCTCGGGGTCGGATCTGGCGTCGCTGCAGATGAAAGCCGTTCCTGACGGGGACGGCTATGTGCTGAACGGCTCCAAGATCTGGACCACCCACGCCCAGTGGGCCAGCCACATGTTCTGCCTGGTTCGCACCCGCGCCGAGGGCAAACCACAGGCGGGCATCACCTTCCTGTTGCTGGGCATGAAGACCCCCGGCATCCGCGTCGAGCCGATCATCACCCTGGCCGGCGAGCACGAGGTCAACCAGGTGTTCTTCGACGATGTCCGGGTCCCGCAGTCGGGTCGCGTCGGCGCCGAGAACGACGGCTGGACCGTGGCCAAGCATCTGCTGGAGTTCGAACGCGGCGGCGGCGCCGCGGCGGGGCTGAAGGTGTCGCTTCGTCGCCTCGCCGAGATCGCTGGGCTGGAGTCCGAAAACGGCGCGCGCCTGATCGACGATCCGGCTTTCCGGCGGCGGCTGTCGGAGGCGCAGGTCCTAGTCCAGGCCGTCGAGATGGGGGAGCACCGGGTGCTGTCGGCCCTGTCGACAGGCCTCAATCCGGGACCGGTGTCGTCGATGCTGAAGATACAGGGAACCGAGGCGATGCAGCGGCTGGACGAGATCGGCGTCGAGGCGGCCGGCCACTACGCGGCTGTGCATCAACTCTCGGCTCGGGAGCCGGGCTCGAACCTGCCGATCGTCGGGCCCGAGCACGCGATGGTGCTCATGGCCCGCTATCTCAACAACCGCGCCGCCTCGATCTATGGCGGTTCCAACGAGATCCAGCGTGACATCATCGGCCGGCTGGTGCTGGGCCTCTGACAGGGGCGGGAGAAAAACTCCGTTGAGCCCGAGAACCTCGCGCGTAGGGTAGGGGTAATGAAAGCCGCCCGCGCGGACGGACGGCGCCTGATGCCTGTCCAATGGGAGGACGCCATGAACGCGCACGCGCCTATCGTCGCCGATGAAGCCCCCGACTATGCAGGGCTGACCGTCACCCCCGTCAGTACGGTGCTGGGCGCCGAGATTTCCGGGCTCGATCTACGCCAGCCACTGACGCCCGAGGTTGTCGCGGCGATCCGCGCCGCTCTGCTGCGCCACAAGGTGGTGTTCTTCCGCGACCAGGACATCAGCCACGAGGACCATGTTCGTTTCGGTCGGTATTTCGGCGATCTGGAGGGCCACCCGGTCACCAGCCATGTGCCGGGCTTCCCTGAAATCCTCCACATCGAGGCCGCCGACGGCATGAAGCTGCGCGAGGAGATCGTGCCGCTCGTGCGTGTCGCCAACAAGTGGCACACCGACGTCACCTTCAGAGCGGCCCCTTCAATGGGCGGCGTGCTGCGGGCCCGGCATCTGCCGCCGCTGGGCGGCGACACCCTGTTCGCCGACACCGCCGCCATCTATCGCGACCTGCCTCAGGCCCTGAAGGACAAGCTGGCCGACCTGACCGCCGAGCACGACATCATCCAGAGCTATGGCTACCGCGTCGACCAGGCCAAACGCGACGAGCTGCGCGCCGCCTATCCGCTGATGGTCCATCCGGTGATCCGCACCCATCCGGAGACCGGCGAGAAGCACCTGTTCGTCAACAAGGTCTTCACCACCCGCATCCTGGGCCTGCCCGAGGACGAGGCAAAGACCCTGCTGGCTGATCTGCTGGATCGGGTGAAGACGCCCGAATACCAGGTGCGCTTCCGCTGGACGCCGAACGCGATCGTCTTCTGGGATAACCGCGCGACCCAGCACTACGCCATCCTGGACTACTGGCCGCAGGAGCGGATCGTCGAGCGCGTGACGATTGTCGGCGACGCGCCCTACTAGAGCATTTTCCGACGAAGTGGACGCCGGTTCGTCGTCAGAAAATGCGTTAAAACAAAAGACTAGAGCATTTCTCCGATCCAGTCGGATCGGAAAATGTTCTAGCCGCCGATCAGCCAGTCGCCGGTCAGGGCCGAGATGTTGACCCCGGCAAGGATGATCTGGTCGCCGCCGCCCAGGTCGATGATGGCGCTTGTCCCGCTCTGGTAGACGCTGTGGGCCTGCCCGGCATCCAGCTGAATGCGATCACCCTGGGCGCGGTTGAAGTCGGTGATCAGGTCAGAGCCGGCCCCGGAGAAGCTGTAAAAGATATCCGCCCCGGCCCCGCCGGTGATGTTGTCGGCGCCCCGGTCGCCGGCCAGCCAGTCATTGCCCTCATCCCCTGACAGGACATCGTCGCCCTGACCGCCGCGGACGGTGTCATTCCCGACGCCGCCATAGCAGACATCGTTGCCGAGGTTGCCGTAGACGATGTCATCGCCGGCGTCGCCGAACAGCTGATCGTTGTTTTGGCCGCCGACAACCCAGTCGGTCCCTGCGCCGCCATAGCCGTAGTCGGCGCCGATATTGCCGTTGATCTGGTCGAAGCCATCGCCGCCGGTGATCGTGTCGTTGCCGTCATTGCCGTCCAGGCGGTCATCGCCGTCCAGGCCGTTGAGCGTGTCGTTGCCCGCTTCGCCGCGCAGCCAGTTGGCCGAGGCGTTGCCGGTCATGGTGTCGACGCCGGAACCGCCGCGGGCGTCCTCAATGGTGGCGCCCATGGCCACCGCGACATTCCCGACCAGACCGCCGACGTCGGAGAAGTGACCCTGGCGAAGGTCGATCACCTGGGTGTTGGAATAGCCCGAGAAGTCGAAGGTGTCCTTTCCGCCCGCGTCCCAGACGGCGAAGATCACCTTGGTGGAGGCTGTGGTGGCCTCGAACCAGGATCGGCCGGCGTTGGAATTGAAGCCGTAGGTCGTGTCGCCGGTGCGGGTGGTCGTGTTGACCCCATATTCCGCCTGCGCGGCCGCGATGTCGTCGAGCTGTGGAGCGGAAGCGTAGCGGCCGCCATAGCTGGCGCCGGTGTTGCTCTCGCTGAAATAGCTCATCACCGTATATTGGCGGGAGTCCTGATAATACTCGGCGTTCGCCGCATAGGTGAAGTTGGCTCCGTCGGCCGCGTCATAGTCGGACGGGTGGCTGAGGCCGATGGCATGACCCAGTTCATGGACAAGGACGGAGCCGCCGTAGTTGTTGGCCGTGGGGGTGGCGTTGTAGCCCAGCGTGGTGTTGATCCAGACATCGCCCGAGCGCGCCGTGACCGCCGGGTTGCCCGGCAGGTACGCGAAGGCGACCGCGCCCTCCACACCGCTGGAATAGTTGCCGAACAGGATGGACGCCTGGTTCGAATAGGCCGCCTCTCCGGTCGAGCCCGCACCGACCCGGATGAAGGTGATGTTGGCGACGTCCGACCACGACGTCAGGGCCAGTTCCGCCTGTTGGATCTGAGCGGTGTTGAAACGCGAGAACCCGGCGGTGTCGTCGGGCATGGTGTCAGGCGCCGTCGAGCGGAAGCCATAGGTCAGGGTGTAGGGCTGGCCAAGGGCCGCAGACCAGCCGGGTTCGAAGCCGACCAGGGTCAGCCCGGCCGTTTCAACAGTCAGGCTGGGCTTGCCATTGACCGTCGCGCCGGCCCGGCCATCTGCATTGAGATAGAATTGGGGGTCTTCGGTTCCCGCCGTAGCGAGAGTTTCGGTCTGGGAGACATCAAACGCCATGGCGACACTTACTCATGGAAAAGGTCCCCCGACCTGACCTTGAACCTAGTCCCGCTGTTCCGCCGCGACAATACTGCAACCCTTGCGACGGATGGACGCGTGGACAGTGAGCGCCAGCGGCGGTGAACGGAGCGTTACCGTCACCGCCACTGTTTTCTCTACACGGCTGCCTTCGTCCAGCCGCCGCCCAGGGCCTTGTAGAGGGCCACCACGTCGGTATTGACGCTGGTCTCGGCGACGCTCAGCGCGTCTTCCGCGGCCAGCAGGGTGCGTTCGGCGTCCAGCAGCACCAGGAAGTCGATGCCGCCTTCCTTGTACTGGATGCGCGCCAGTTCGGCCGCGCGGCGCGAGGCGGCGGACTGGTCGACCAGGCTCTTCAACTGGGCCTGCCGCTCACGGTAGGAAACCAGGGCGTTTTCCAGATCCTCCAGCGCCCGCAGCACCGTCTGGTCATAGGCGGCCAGTGAGGCGTCGCCGCGGGCCTCTTGCGCCTTGAGCCTCGCATGAGCGCCGCCGAGGTCCAGAGCCGGCCAGCTGACGCTGGGCGCCAGCGACCAGGCCTGGCTGGCGCTATCGCCGAAGGTCGAGGACGAGCCCGAGAGGAAACCGACGAAGCCGGTCACCCGCACGCGCGGGAAGAGATCGGCCGTGGCCACCCCCACCCTGGCGGTCTGGGCGGCCAGGCGACGCTCGGCGGCCTGAACGTCGGGCCGGCGGCGAAGCAGATCGGCGGCGTCGCCGATGGGCAGGGCCGTGATCCGGGGGCGGATCTCGGTCTCGCGAGCCACCAGGAGGACGTCGAGGGCGCCCGGCCGCTGACCGGTGAGCACGGCCAGGCGGTGATTGGCGCGCTTCTCGGCCGTGATCAGAGCAGGGATTGCCGCCTCGGTCGCGTTTAGGCGCGCCTGCGCCGAGGCGACGTCGATGGGATTACCGGCCCCGGCGTCGAACCGCACGCGAGTCAGGCGGACGGTCTCGCGCTGGGTTCCGAGGTTGCGTTCCGCGACCGCGAGGCGAGCCTGCGCGCCGCGCAGTTCGAGGTAGTTCCGGGCCACTTCCGCGGCGATGGTCACCTGAGCGTCGCGCAGGTCGGCCTGGGCCGCCCCGCTCTCGGCCCGGGCGACCTCGACGCCGCGCCGGACACGACCGAACAGGTCGATCTCCCAGCCGGCGTCGAATCCGGCTTGATAGGTGTCGCTCTCGACCCGCTGGCCGCCGGAGCCCGGCTGCTGCTGGTCGCTGGTCTGGTAGGTCCCGCCGGCCGTGACCCGCGGCAGCTGGTCCAGGCGCGCGTCCCTGAACAGGGCGCGGGCCTCGTCGACCCGGGCGACGGCGATGGCGATGTCCAGATTGTCGCCCAGGGCCCTGGTCACCAACTGGTCCAGCACCGGGTCGCCAAAGCCCTTCCACCAGTCGGCTTCGGGATTGGCGGCGGTGAAGGTGTCGGCGGCGGCGTTCTGGAACACCGCCGGTGGGGTGGTCGGGGTCTTGTAGTCGGGGCCGACGGCGCAGGCGGCGGCCAGCAACGAGACGCCGGCGACGAGGATCGCCTTCAGGGCGAGCATGGCTCTGAATCCCTTCGCGTCATGGCGGGCCCGGGCCGGGCGACCCAGGTGAAGCGGTCCAAAGGAGCTGTACTTGGCCCCGCTTGGGTCCCCCGCGTTCCGCGGGGGATAGCCGGTGTTCTGCAGTTGGGTTTGAACGAGGGCGGACATCAGTGCGCCTCCACGGTGGTCGTCGGAAGGGGGGCCGTCTTGACCGCCTTGCGGGCGGCGTTGCGACGGATGACGAAGTAGAAGATCGGGGTCAGGACCAGGCCGAAGACCGTGACGCCCAGCATGCCGGAGAACACCGCCACGCCCATCGCCCTGCGCATTTCCGAACCGGCGCCGTGGCTGACGACCAGCGGCCACACGCCCATGATGAAGGCGATCGAGGTCATCAGGATTGGCCGCAGGCGCAGGCGACAGGCTTCCAGCACCGCCTGCAGCGGCGTGTCGCCATGTTCCTCTCGCTCCTTGGCGAACTCGACGATCAGGATGGCGTTCTTGCAGGCCAGCCCCACCAGCACGATCAGCCCGATCTGGGTGAAGATGTTGTTGTCGCCATGGGTCAGCAGCACGCCGGCCAGGGCCGACAGCAGGGTCATCGGCACGATCAGGATGACCACCAGCGGCAGGGTCCAGCTTTCGTACTGGGCGACCAGCACCAGGAAGGCCAAGAGCACGCAGAGCGGGAAGATGTAGACCGCCGAATTGCCGGCGAGGATCTGCTGGTAGGTCAGTTCGGTCCACTCATAGCCCATGCCGTTGGGCAGTTCCTTCTTGGCCAGGTCTTCCAGCGCCTTCTGGGCCTGGCCCGAGGAATAGCCGGGGGCCGGGCCGCCGTTGATCTCGGCCGTGAGCACGCCGTTATAGTGGCTCTCGCGGTCGGGGCCGGTGGCTTCCTTGAAGCTGACGAAGCTGCCCAGCGGGATCATCTGGCCATCGGCGTTGCGGGTCTGCAGGCGCAGCATTTGCTCGGGCTGCAGGCGGAAGCTCTGGTCGGCCTGGACGTTGACCTCGTAGGTGCGGCCAAAGCGGTTGAAGTCGTTGACGTACAGCGAGCCCAGATAGACCTGCATGGTCTCGAACAGGTCGGTCAGCGACACGCCCGAGGCCCGGGCCTTTTCGCGGTCTATATTGGCCTCGATCTTCGGCACGCTGACCTGATAGGTCGAGAACACTCCGACCAGGGCCGGATCCTTGCGGGCCTTGTCGATCAGGTTCTGGGTTTGCTTGTTCAGCTCGTCAGGACCCAGGCCCGCCTTGTCGACGATCTGCATGCGGAAGCCGCCGATCGTCCCCAGACCCTGCACCGAAGGCGGCGGGAAGACCGCGATCTGGGCGTCGGGGATGGCGCCGAACCTGGCGTTCAGCTCGCCGACGATGGCGCCCGCCGACATGGTCTTGCCGGTGCGCTCCTTGAAGTCGGCCAGCGGGAAGAACACCGCGCCGGAGTTGGGGCTGTTGATGAAGCCGTTGGCCGACAGGCCGGGGAAGGCCACCGAGTGCTTGATGCCCGGCACCTTCATGGCGATGTCGCTCATCTGGCGGATGACGGCCTCGGTGCGGTCCAGCGAGGCCGCGTCGGGCAACTGCACCACGGCGACCACATAGGCCTTGTCCTGCTGCGGCACGAAGCCGCCCGGGGTCTTGGCGAAGGCGCCGATCGTCAGCAGCAGCAGCACGCCATAGATGATCAGGCCGGCGGTCGACTTGCCCAGGCTCTTGGCCACGCCGTTGACATAGCCGTTGGAAGCCTTGGCGAAGAAGCGGTTGAACGGGTTGAACAGCCAGCCCAGGGCCGCGTCGATCATCTTCTGGAAGCGGTCCTTGGGGGCGTCGTGGCTCTTGAGGAGCACGGCGGCCAGGGCCGGCGACAGGGTCAGGGAGTTGAAGGCCGAGATCACCGTCGAGATGGCGATGGTCAGGGCGAACTGACGGTAGAACTGGCCCGACAGACCGGTGATGAAGGCGGTCGGGATGAACACCGCGCACAGCACCAGGGCCGTGGAGATGATCGGCCCGGTGACCTCGCTCATGGCCTTGCGGGTGGCCGCCGCCGGTTCGAGACCGTTGGCGATGTTGCGCTCGACGTTCTCGACCACGACGATGGCGTCATCGACGACGATGCCGATGGCCAGCACCAGGCCAAACAGGGTCAGGGCGTTGAGGCCGAAACCCAGCATCAGCAGCACCGCGAAGGTGCCGACCAGCGACACGGGCACGGCGATCAGTGGAATGATCGAGGCGCGCCAGCCTTGCAGGAACAGCACCACGACCAGCACCACCAGGATGATGGCCTCGATCAGGGTGTGGATGACGGAGTCGATGGACTCCTGAACGAAGGCGGTGGTGTCGTAGATGATCTCGTAGTCGACGCCTTCCGGGAAATCCTTCTTCAGCTCCTTCATCGTCTTCTTGATGTCGGCGGCCATCGCCAGGGCGTTGGAGCCCGGGCGCTGGAAGATCGGCATGGCCACGGCCGACTTGTTGTCGAGCAAGGATCGCAGGGCGTAGTTGTTGGCGCCCAGCTCCACGCGGGCCACTTCGCCCAGGCGGGTGATCTCGCCGTTCTCACCCGAGCGGATGATCACGTCGCGGAACTGCTCTTCGTCGGTCAGGCGGCCAGGCGCGTTGATCGACAGCTGGAAGTCCGAACCCATGTTGGTCGGCGGCGCGCCCAGCTGGCCGGCGGCCACCTGGACGTTCTGCTCGCGCAGCGACTTGACCACATCGCCGGCCGTCATGTTCAGCGAGGCCAGCTTTTCCGGATCCAGCCACACGCGCATCGAGTACGAACCGGCGCCGAAGATCTGCACGTCGCCCACGCCGTCGACGCGCTTGAGGCGGTCACGGACGTTCAGCTGCGCGTAGTTGCTGAGGTACAGCATGTCGTAGCGGTTGTTGGGCGAGATCATGTGCACGACCAGGGTCAGGTCGGGCGAGGCCTTGTCGGTGGTTACGCCGATGCGCTGCACTTCCTGCGGCAGTTTCGGCAGGGCCTGGGCGACGCGGTTCTGCACCTGCACCTGGGCCTTATCGAGATCGGTCCCGAGGGCGAAGGTGACGGTCAGGATCATCGCGCCGTCGGAAGCCGACTGCGACGACTGGTAGATCATGCCTTCGACGCCGTTGATCGCCTGCTCCAGCGGAGCGGCGACGGTCTGGCCGATGACGGCGGGGTTGGCCCCCGGATAGGCGGCGCGCACGACCACGGTCGGCGGCACCACTTCCGGATATTCCGAGATCGGCAGGCGCGGCAGCGCCACCAGTCCGGCGATGAAGATGACGATCGAGAGCACGGCGGCGAACCGCGGTCTGCTCACGAAGAACTTGGAGAAATTCATGGGAGGCGTCCGGGGAGGAGGCGAATAGGGGGCGTCAGCGCCGACCGGGGTGGTCGGCGCTCTGCATTCAAGCCTTGGATCCGCGAGCCGAGAGACTCGCGGTTACTGGGTGATCAGCGTTGCTGGACGGTCTCGGCCAGGGCCACGCGTTGCGGGCCCGTCTCGAACTGGCTGAGGTCGCTGGACAGGTCGGTCTTGATGACGACGGGATTGACTGTGTCGCCCGGCTTGACCTTCTGCAGGCCGCCGACGATCACCCGGTCGCCGGGCTTCAGGCCCGAGCGGATGATGCGCAGGTTGCCGGCCAGCGGGCCGATCTCGACCGTGCGGTATTCTGCCTTGTTGTCCTTGCCGACCACCACGACGAAGCGCTTGCCCAGGTCGGTGGCCACCGCGCGGTCCGGCGCCAGGGCGACCGTCTGCGAGGCGTCGCTGACCAGGCGGATACGGGCGAACAGGCCCGGCGTGAACCGGCCGTCGCCGTTGGCGAAGATCGCCCGGCCGCTGATGGTGCCGCTCTTGGCGTCCATGGCGTTGTCGATGAAGGCCAGCTTGCCCTGGTGCGGATAACCGTCCTCGGTCATCAGCCCCATATAGACCGGGCTCTGCTTGCCGCGTTCGGCCGCCGCGTACTTCAGGAAGGTCTGCTCGTCGGCGTTGAAGGCGGCATAGATCGGGGTGTCGGACACCACGGTGGTCAGCAGGTCGGCCTGGGTGACCAGGTTGCCCCGGGTGATCAGGGCCTTGGAGACGCGGCCGTCGATCGGCGAGACCACGCGAGTGAATTCCAGGTTCAGCCGGGCGGTCTGATAGGCGGCGCTGGCGGCGGCGAGGTTGGCCTGGGCGGCCTTTTCCTCGGACGACAGGCGGTCGAATTCGCTGCGGGCCAGGGCGTTCTGGTCGATCAGACGCTGGCCGCGCTCGCGATTGACGATGGCCAGATCCAGCTGGGCCCTGGCGCGGGCCACCTCGGCATTGGCGCGATTGGCTTCGGCCTGGAAGGGGCGGGGGTCGATCTCGAACAGCACCTGGCCCTTGTGGACCCGGGCGCCTTCCTGGAAGCGGGCGCCGTCGACATATCCGCCGACACGGGGACGGATCTCGACGGTGTCGATGGCCTCGAGGCGACCGGTGAAGTCGTCCCATTGGCGCAGCGACTTGAAGGCCACGGCGGTGATGGTGACCTGGGCGGGGGGCGGAGCGACCTCTTGCTTGGCCTGGGCGCCGCAGGCGGCCAGCACGGCGGCGGCCGCCAGGGCGGTCAGCGAGGTGAGGAGGGGTTGGATACGCATGGTAGATCCTGCCGAAGGGCGTGGAAAACGGGGAGGGAGGGGGTCGACGGTCATTCCCCGACCGTCATTCCCAGACGGGGCGCCGGGCGGATCGGCTGGACGGGGTCGCTGTCCAATCGTGACCGGGGGGCGCCTTCGAGGCCTGTTTGATCCAATGGCGAATTGGACGGGCGTGAAGCCGCGCGGTTGCAATCCATCCCATGGCTTGCGTGGGGGAACGGACCACCGGGACGGCGTGTTTGTTCGTGTCCAGGGGCATGGCGCGCCCTCCAAATGAGTTTATGGGATGGAATGTCGCGGGGCGGGCCACTTGACCTTCGTCCCTGCGAGGACGATTTAGGATGTGACGAGACCGTTCGGTATCATCGCTACGAGGCAGAGATACTGACCGGTCACTCTCACGTCAAGATGAGGTAGTTGAAAAATGGCCGCGAGAAATTCTGATGGGGGCAATTCAGCCGAGGCGGACGCCGCGGTCTGTGCGCCCGCATCGAAGCGCCCGGCCCGGGATCGAATCTTCGAGACGGCGCGTGAGCTCTTCTACCAGCACGGCATCCGGGCCGTGGGGGTCGAGACCATCGCCGCTGAAGCCGACGCCACCAAGATGACGCTGTACCGGAACTTCCCGTCCAAGGACGTTCTGGTGGCCGAGATCCTGCGCGAGCAGGAGAAGGACTACTGGATCTGGTGGGACCAGGTGACGTCCGCCTGTTGCGACGATCCGCGCGGCCAGCTGGAAGCGGTCTTCGACGCCTTCGAGACCAAGGCCTGCAGCGGCGACGTGCATGGCTGCCCGCTGTCCAATGCCGCCATCGAACTTCACGAGGTCGACCACCCCGCCCAGAAGGTGTCGGTGGCCTACAAACAGACCCTGCACGCGCGGCTGATCGACCTGTGCCAGCGCGCCGGCGCGCCCGACAATGACCTGGCCGACGGTCTGATGCTGCTGATGGAAGGCTCGTCCTCGGCCCGGGTTACCCTGGGCGCCGAGGGGCCCGTGCGCGCCGTGGCCCGGGCGGGAAGGGCGCTGATCCGGTGCGCGCTGGGCGAGCGTTCGTAAAAGCCGTCATCTCAGCCAGCACCGGGTGCGGCCGTCTTCGCGGGTGTCCACGCCATAGGTCCAGCCGCGAGACAGGGCGGCTTGTCGTAGCGATCCGTCAGGCTCATGGCCCTGGTGAGCCATTTGGCCAAGGCATTGTAACGCATTGTAAAAACAGACCCGTAACCTCTGGTCGCATTTCCGTTCATGGGGTCTAACAGTCGCATAACGCGAGTCTGGGATGAACATGGACCAAGCAATCACCCTGGCTTTGCGCGCCCCGAGCGGCGCGGATACGGGCGGGCGGTGAAGCTGTTGGTCTGGATGCAACATATGGCCGACCGTTTGGGCATGGCCCCCGGTCGGAGCCCCACCAGGCGCTGGATGCTACGGTTTGCGGCCGCCATTATGGTCAGCCTGGCGCTATGGGCCCTGTTTCTGTGGGCGCTGATGCGGATCGTCGACTGGGCGGCGCCACTCTAGCGTGACATCGCGCGATCAGCGGATGACCGCAGGCTCTACCGCAGCTAGATTTCACGTCTGATCGGGGCTTCGCCGCAAGAGCGGTGATGAGGGAGCGGTGTCCATGCGTATCTTGGTGTTCAGCCTGGCGGGCGCGCTGGCCTTGAGCGGTTGCGTAACGGCGCCCACGGCGGTGCGGGAGGGCAGTCTCGCGGCCCTGCGTGGCCAGAGCCTTGCGCCGCTGAGCGGTCAGTCGGCGCCCGCTGATGCGGCCCTTGCCAACGCGATCCAGGCCGGGGTTCTGCAGCGTCTCGCGGCCAGTGGCGCGGACGTCTCGGGCGGCAAGCCGCCGGCCTACCTGCTGCAGGTCGGCGTGGGCGTTTCGGCGCCGGCTGTTGGTGTCTCCGGCGTGGCCGGGGCCTCGTTCAAGGATACCGCCTGGCGCAGCGCGCCAACCAGGCGCCACTTCTGGAACCGTCGCGGTCCGGCCCATACGGCCACGGCCGTTGTGCTGGATGTCGCGACCGGCAAACCAGCTGCCTGGGCGACGGTGCGAGCCGACGCCGCCGACGCCGAGGTCACCGCCGATCGCCTGGTCAAGGCGCTGACCACGCCGACGCCCTAGTCGGGACGATATTCCGGCAGGCGCAGGGTAAAGGTCGCCCCGGCGCCCGGCGCGCTGGAGCACAGGACGCCGCCGCCATGGCGCGCGGCGGCCGCGTCAACAAAGGCCAGGCCCAGGCCGACGCCGCCGGCGGCTTCCGAGCCCGGCCGGTCGAACCGCTGGAACGCCCGGAACGCCATCGCCGCCTCTTCGGGCGAGAGGCCTGGCCCCTGGTCGCTGATCGAGACATCGACAAAGGCGCGGCCGTCCTCGCGGGTGGCCCGCGCCGAAACCTTGATCCGTGAACCCTCGGGGCTGTACTTGACCGCATTGCCCAGCAGGTTGACCACGGCCCGGGCCAGGACGCTGCGGTCGCCCAGCACCATCAGGGGCGTGTCGCAGCCGCTCTGCTCGATCTCGATATGGCGCTGGCGGCACTGCGGCCACAGCTCGTCCACCGCCTCAACCGCAACGTCGCAGAGATCGAGCGGCTCCATGGCCACGGGCGTCACCTCGGCGCGGGCCAGCTGCACGAAGCCGTCGGCCAGGGCCAGGGTGCGGCGGGCGCAGGCGGCCAGGCGATCCGACACGTCCTGAGGCAGGTCGGGCGTCGTCGCCAGAAGGGCCAGGATCGAGGTCTGCGGCGAGCGCATGTCGTGGGTCAGAAGCTGCAGGGCCTGTTCGCGCTGGCGCATGGCCGCGGTCAGGGTGGTGATGTCGGCCAGGCGCACGATCCAGCCGGCGCTCTCGCCCGCTTCGTCCCGCCGGAACACGGTCTGGGACTGATAGGCGCGACCGTCGCTCAGGTGCAGATCGACCGGTTCGATCCGCTCCGCCTCTGGCGGCCAGGACTCATCAAAGGTGCGGCCCAGGGGCTCCAGGGCGTTGAGCAGGGAGGCCACCGAGGCGCCCGCCAGAGGCAGGTGGGTTCCGCGCAGCAGGGTCTGGGCGGCGGCGTTGGCGGCGATCACCCGCCGCCGGGCGTCCAGCACGACGGTGGCGTCGGGCAGGCTGAACAGGGCGTCCGCCGAGAAGCGGCGCAGGTCCTCGATCCGGTTGATGGCGGCGCCCAGGCTGAGCGCCTGGCGGGCGACGAGATCGCTCTCGAACCCCTCGGCCGGCGGTGTGTGGGTCACGGGCAACAGGCGGCGCAGCTCGCGGCCCAGCAGGTCGCTGACCCGGCCCAACTGCCCCCAGCCCCAGACCAGCGATACGGTCGCCAGACCGATGATCGTCGCTACGGGCGACAGCCAAAGGTCAAGCCGCCAGAAGAAGGCGCAGCTCAGCGCCAGGGCCAGGCTCGACAGGCCGACCACCAGCATCAGATTGGCGCGCGGTGGCAGCACCAGCAGGCCCGCCAGCAACAGCCAAAGCAGGCTCAGCGCGAAGACGATGCGACTGACCAGACCGGCCGGGCGGATCATCGCGCCGCTGCGCAGACCGTCGAGGATGCTGGCCTGCAGCTGGACGCCGGTCATGCTGGCCGCGTCGGGCGTCACCGGGGTGGGGAAGGCGGGCCCCAGACCGGGCGCGGTCATGCCGACAAAGACGGTGCGGCCGGCAATCAGTTCCGATGGGACATTTCCGGCCAGCACATCGGAAAACGAAAGACGCGGAAAGCGATCCGGCGCGCCGGCGAACGGGATCAGCAGGCTGGTCTCGGCGCCGCGCGTCACGTCGCGCGCGTCGATCGCATGCGTCGCCCGATGGACCACGGTCATCAGGTCTGGACGCAGGTCGGGTCCAAAGGCCTCGAACGGCGCCATGCGCCTGACGACGCCGTCCGCGTCGAACATGACATGCACCAGGCCCAGGCCGGCCGCGCCACGCGCGATCTCCGGCCGTGGGCCGACCAGTTGCTGCGGCGCGCCTTCGCCCGGGCCGGGCTCGATGAATTGCGGCAGATAGACCCGTCCCGACAGGGCGATGGAATTGGCCAGGGTGACGTCATCGCTGGGCGTGGCTGCAGGTTGGCTGAACAGCACGTCATAGACGATGGTTCGCGCGCCGGCCTGGCTGAGGTGGTCAATCATTCGGGCGTGGGCGGTGCGTGGCCACGGCCAGGCGCCCATGTCCCGCAGGCTCTTTTCATCGACCTCGACGATCAGGATCGAGGGATCGACCGGCCGCGACGAGGCGCGTTGCAGAGCGTCGTAGAGGATGTTGTCCAGGCGCGTCGTCAGCGGGCTGGCAGTCAGGCCGGCCAGGGTCAGGCTGGTCAGGGCGGCCACCAGCAGCCAGGCCAGCAAACGCCGGCGCGGTGAGGCGGCCGCCTGGCCAAGCAGTCTGCCGGGCGAATTCAAGATCTAGCGACCGATCTGCAGCGTCTGCATCGGCCCGACCTTTTCGGCGAAAGTCCCGCCCTTGAAGCGCACCGCGCTGACCCGCCAGCCATAGGTTCCAGGCGGCAGATCGGTGAGCGTCATTTGCGGTTCGGACAGGCCCGGCTGGTCGATGATCGGCGAGGTGGCGTCGGCGCCGGCGAACAGCTGGAACCGGTAAACACGCACGCCATCGCCCGCCGCGCTCCAGCGGAACAGGAAGTTGCGGTGCTTGCCCGAGACCTGGGCGCTGGGCGGCGCGCCCGGCTCCAGAACGTCCAGATCACGGTCGAAGCTGTAGTCGGCGGGCAGCCCCTCAAGGCCGCCGGCGTCCAGGGCGGTCAGGCGAACGAAATAGGTGCCGTTGGCGATCTCGCCAAATTCGGCGGCGGGGGCCTGCGTGTCGGCTTCTGCGAAGACCTCGACAAAGCCCGCGTCGCGCGACAGGGCCAGGCGATAGGTCGCGGCGCCCTGCACGGGCTCGACGGCGAAGCGGACGATCTTGTCGCCCTGGCGCTGGCCGCCTTCGCCCAGCTTGGGGGCAGGCAACAGGGCAATCGGCGCGCTGACGCCGGCCGGCGTGGCGCTGACCCCGAAGCCGGCGGGTACGGGGGGGCTTTCGGTCGAGGCCGAGGCCAGGTCGACGCCAACCGCGCCCTTCAGCACCTCGGTCTGGGCCTTGGCGCCGGCGGGGTCCTGACCTACGCGGAACTCGGTGCCGCGCACCGCCGAGATCGAGACCGGGGTGCGGACCTCGAAGCGACCAGCCGGATTGGGATTGGGCGTCGCCGAGATCGTTCCGCGGCCCTGGTCCATCTGGAAGACCCGCTGGGGCGCGCTATTCAGGATGATCTGGCGCATGCGATCGATACGCAGGCTGGTGTTCGAGGGCAGGGTGACGCGCGAGTCATCGGCCATCTCGAAGGTGGCGAAGCCGCCAGGGCCGGTGATCAGGCGTTGGCCCTCGACGAGCGCCATGCCGGCGCGGGCCGGCGCGCGCGCGCCGTTGGTCTCCAGATCGACCGCGCCGCTGACAGCGCTGAGCCGTGCGTCGATCGGCGTGCTCTTCAGCAGCTTGGGATCGATCTTCAGGGTCGAGCCGATCTTCAGGGCCCGGGGGCGGGCGATCTGGTTGGCGCGCTGCACATGCCGGTAGTCGCTGGGCTTGTTCAGATAGGCTGCGGCCAGGCCGATCAGGGTGTCGCCTGGCTTGACCACATAGGCCACCGGCGCATCGATCGGCGGCGCCGCGATGGCGGCTGTCGCGGTGGCCAGGCCCAAGATGGATGCGACGGGGGCGGCGGCGAGAAGAACCAGGTCGCGCTTGGACGTCATGCTTGGGTGGCTCCGGCTTCGGCGTCCGCCTCGGGTTGGCCCTGGGGATCACAGGCCTCCAGACGATAACCGAAACCGTACACCGTCGTTAGACGAAAGCCGTTGGCGGGACGAAGCTGTAGCTTGGAGCGCAGTCGTGACACGTGGGCGTCAAGGGTGCGGGTCTCCAGATCCGGGCGCTGACCCCAGACCCGGCGGAGCAGGTATTCGCGCGACAACGGCCGGGCCAGATTGTTGAACAGGATCGTCGCCAGCTGGAATTCCTTGGGCGTCAGGGCCTCGACATGGTCTTCCCAGCTGGCCGTGTGGGCGCCGGGGTCCATGCGATAGGGGCCGTGCTGTTCGACCTGCTGGGTGTTCGAGGGGCGATAGACCCGACGCGCCAGGGCGTTGACCCGCGCCAGCAGCACCTGAGGCTGCAGCGGCTTGACGATATAGTCGTCGGCGCCGGCGTTCAGGCCCTCGACCAGGTCGGCCTCTATCGAGCGGCTGGTCAGCAGCAACACGGGCGGCGGCGTGGTCAGCATCTCGTCCAGCCGGCTCAGGGTCTCGATGCCGGACAGGTCGGGCATGTTCCAGTCGATGATCAGCAGATCGAAGGTCTGGCGACGCAGTTCGGCCAGAAGGCGCTCGGGATGGGTGAAGCTGACGCAGTCGTACCCCGCAGGTCCCAGCAAGCCGGCGACCAGTGCATTGTGACTCTCATCGTCGTCGAGTAGGGCGACTTTCATACGCTCACTTGCGGAGAACTAATTCGCGCGCCCCGCTCGGGGCGGGGCGCGCGGCGGTCGTCCGTCTGTCCGGTGGGGGGGATCCAGATGATCTTCCGCCCATTGGGAATACCTTGTTCGCCCTTGCGTCGCGCTAGGCCAAGCAAGGATTTTACAATGGTTTACAGTCGGGTCGAGCCGCTTTCATGCGGGAGTTGAATTGAGGCGAGCTGGAAAGCCGTTGCGCGCAGGGGTTGGCTAGCTTTCGCGCAGGCTCGGCGACGAGTGGCGATGGGAGCACAGGTTCGTCCATCACCCCATCGACACCCGGGTATGCAGCGACGCAGCAGGCTCCATCGTATTGGTCGAGTCGGTGATGGTGAAGCTTCCTCTGAGTCGGATGTCTTCAGATGATGCGCCGACCATCACATCGATGCGCCCAGCCTCGACGCGCCATTGGTCGGCAGTCTTCCAGAGGGCGGTCTGCCTGGCGTGCAGGTGGAAGGTGACCCGGCGCGTCTCTCCGGGCTTCAGGGGCAGGCGGACAAAGCCGCGCAGTTCCTTGACCGGCCGAGCGACCGAGGCGACCGGATCGCGCATGTAGAGCTGCACCACCTCGTCGGCGGCGATCTTGCCGGTATTGGTCACCGACAGACTGATGGCGACGGACTGGTCCGGCCCGATGCTGGGCCTGTCGATGGCAAGGTCCGCATAAGCGAAGCTGGCATAGCTCAGCCCGTGGCCGAACGGGTAGAGCGGTCCGATCTCCACATCGTGGTAGCGGGCGCTGTCCTTGGCCAGGTCAGGATCGGCCGGACGGCCCGAGGGCATGTGGGCGTAGAAGGTGGGGCTGGTCCCGGCGTTGCGCGGCAGGCCAGCGGGCAGGCGGCCGGCGGGGGAGACCTTGCCGGTCAGGATATCGACGATGGCCGGGCCGCTTTCCACGCCCAGGAACCAGGTTTCCAGCGCGGCGCCGGCCTTGCCCAGGATGTCGGCCAGGGCGAGCGGGCGGCCGTTCATCAGCACCACCACCACCGGCTTGCCCGTCGCCAGCACGGCCTGGGCCAGTTGCGACTGCACGCCGGGCAGGGTGATCTCCGAGCGGCTGCGAGCCTCGGCGCTGTGATCGAAATCCTCGCCAATCACCAGCAGCACGACGTCAGCGGCCTTCGCGGCCGCGACGGCGGCGGGAATGCCTGAGGCGTCGTCCCCGCGTGGCGCGGCGCCGGGCTGGTAGTCGATGGTGGCGCCGGACAGCCCGCGCAGGGCGGTCAGCAGGGTCTTCACGTCGCCGACCTGCCCCCGCGCCCGCCAAGAGCCCAGCGGCGAGGAGGCGTCGTCGGCCAGGGCGCCGATCACCGCGATGCGTTTGCCGGCCGGCGACAGGGGCAGCAGGCCGCCCTCGTTCTTGAGCAGCACGATGGCCTTGCGCGCCGCCTCGCCCGCGATGGCGCGGTGGGCGGGAGAGTTGAGCTCTGTCTTCTCCCGCCCCGCGTCGCCGAATCGGAAGGGGTCGTCGAACAGGCCCAGCCGCGCCTTGGTCGCCAGCACCCGGCCGACGGCCTGGTCCAGATAGGGCGTCAGCGAGGGATCGGCGGCGACCGCTTCCTTCAGGTGACCGGCATAGACGCCGCCGGCCATGTCCATGTCGACGCCGGCCTTGAGGGCCAGGGCGGCGGCCTGGGCCGGGGTTTCGGCGACACCGTGATTGATCAGTTCCAGGATGGCGTTCCAGTCGCTGACCACCAGACCCTGATAGCCCCACTGGTCGCGCAGCTGGCCGCGCACCAGGGCCTGGTTGGCGGTGGTCGGCACGCCTCCGATGTCGTTGAAGGCGGTCATGAAGCTGCCCGCGCCGGCCCGCGCCGAGGCGTGGAAGGACGGCATGTAGACTTCCTGCAGCGTCCGCTCCGAGAGGTCGGCGCTGTCATAGTCGCGGCCGCCGACGGCCGCGCCATAGGCCCCGAAGTGTTTGGCGCAGGCCAGGATCACATCCTTGCCGGCGAGATCCTCGCCCTGCAGGCCGGTGATCTGGGCCTCGGCCATGCGCGAGCCCAGATAGGGATCCTCGCCCGCGCCCTCGACGATCCGGCCCCAGCGCGGGTCGCGGGCGATGTCGACCATCGGGGTGAAGGTCCAGTGCAGGCCGCTGACCGAGGTCTCGATGGCCGCGACGCGGGAGCAGGCCTTGACGACATCGGGATCGAAGGTGGCGGCCATGCCCAGCGGCACGGGGAAGATGGTGCGGAAGCCGTGGATCACATCGATGCCGAACAGCAGCGGGATCTTCAGCCGGCTCTCTTCGACCGCGACGCGTTGCAGCTCGCGCAGGAAGTCGGCGCCGGCCACGTGCAGATACGAGCCGATGCCGCCCTTGCGCACGAGATCCAGTTGGGCCGCGTCGATCCTGGAATTCAGCGCCCTCTGCCGGCCGCCGGGCGCTTGGTTCAGCTGGCCGATCTTCTCGTCCAGGGTCATCTGGCCGATCAGGGTCTTGATCAGGGCCGCATGCCTGGGCCGTGGAGCGACCGAGGCGTGGGAAGCGCCGGCGAAGGCGAGGGCGGCGGCCCCGGCCAGCAGGGCGCGGCGGTTGGGTCCTGTGGCGGCTGCCGGCATTCCTGGTCTCCCGTAGCGGCTCCTGCTCAGGGCGGAGCTCTCTGTGGTCGTTCCGGCCGAGGCCGTGGCGGCACACTACAGAAGTTCAACAGTCCGACAACGCTGTCAGAAGCTGATCGTAAAAAGGCCGGGCTAGCCCGGCCTTGGTCGCGCCCGCGAAGAGCGTTGGGCTAGTTGCGAGCCTTGCGGGCGGCGTACTTGCTGTCGCGCTTGGCCTTGGCTTCGGCGCTGGACAGGGCCTTGCGTTCCTTGGTGGCGCCACGCTTGAGGCTGAGCACGGCGGCGGCGCTGTCGGCGATGGCTTGCTCGGCGGCCTGGATCTTGTCGGCCACGACCTGGCGGGCGGCGGCGCGTTCTTCGGCGCGATCGGCGCGAACCTGCTGGAGTTCGGCGGCCTTCTCGGCGTCGCGGTTTTCGAAGTTGGGATCGACGACGGCGGCCTTGGGCTTGAACTTTTCAAGCAGCGCCTTCTTGGCGTCGGCGGCGGTCTGGAGTCTGGTGGAGAAGTTGGTGCGCAGAGTTTCGTTCATAGGGCCTCGGATTACGAAGGGGGAGAACCCCGCGTGTCATTCGAGGTTGATAGTCAGGAAAGCCAGGCTGGAGCGCGGGACGGGCCCGCGCTCCGATTAGGCTTAGGCAGCTTGGAGCTGGCCGGCCGACATCTTGCCGCTGCGCTGGTCGCGCTCGAGTTCGTAGGACAGCTTCTGGCCTTCGTTCAGCGAGCCCAGGGTCGAACGCTCGACCGCCGAGATATGCACGAACACGTCGGCGCCGCCGTCGTCAGGTTGAATGAAGCCAAAGCCCTTGGTGGAGTTAAACCACTTCACGGTACCGGTCGTCATGATGGTCACCTTTCAGGTGAAAAGGGACGCGCGGCTCGAATGTAAGCCGCGTGATCAAATTTTCGGAGAGGATCGTGATGGGCTCGAAGCTCGATCCTGAGATAAAGCGTTGGAGAGCAATCGAACCAAATCGTCATTTAATATGGACACCATATCCGAAAAATATCGGATGCGCAATGTCTGTAAAACCGAAGAAAATCCTGAGTTTTCCATCGGGCTATATAAAATAATATCGAGCAATAATATTTTGCTCGGCGAGATCGAAATTTATCGGATTGGGCGCGATTTGACTGTCGGATGATGAGCAATTGTTGCTTGGCTAGGCGCGCGGCGCCTTGGCGACGGCTGCGGCGCGCAGGGCTTTTGCCTGTTCCGGCGCGACCTGTTCGAAGATCACGGCCAGATGCTGCTCCTTGGCGTGATCGTTGTGCAGGTCCCAGGCCAGCGAGATCGGCAGACGCAGGCGCGAGCCGCCATCCAGCCGAACCACCAGCACCCGCCAGCTGAAGCCTTCGCCCGCCTCGCCCAGCGGATCCCTGAACTCCAGCGGCGCCGGGTCGCGCAGCATGAAGTCACGCTCGGGCCTGGCGTCGAACCAGGCCTTGTCGGCCAGGGCGGTGACGTCGGGGACGACCTTGCCGGAGAGTTTGCGGGCCATGGTGTCGAGGGCTCCTTGACGAGGGCGCTCTGTAGCAATCCCGATGGCCTTGCGCCATCCGGTCCGGCCACCCCTGCAGCCACCCATCCATTTCTTGGAACGATGTCGCTCCAAGCGCCGATATCCGCTGTCCACACAGGAATGGCCGCCGCCTTCGCCGCGGTCACGGGTCCATCAAGCCAATTCACGCATCGGTCCATAGCGCCTTTGGCTTAGACCCTGGCCGCCTCGCCCTCTAGCGTCAGGGTCGACGAGGGCGGCAGCGGTCCAAATGCGGCCCCACGATTAGCGAGGACTTCCATGAGCAGAATGACGCCGTCCGAAATGGCGCAGATCATCGGCGGAGGCCTGCTGTCCTTCCCGGTCACCCATTTCGACGACCAGCACCAGTTCGTGGAAGACGCGTATCGCGAGCATTGCGGCTGGATGCTGCAGCGAGAGCTGGCCGGCCTGTTCGCGGCCGGCGGCACCGGCGAGTTCTTCTCGCTGCGCCCCGAGGAAGTCGCCCATGTGGTTCGCGCCGCCGTCGCCGAGACCAACGGCAAGGTCCCGGTCATCGCCGGCTGCGGCTATGGCACGGCCATCGCAACGGACCTGGCCCAGTCGGCCGAGAAGGAAGGCGCCGATGGCATCCTGCTGCTGCCGCCCTATCTGATGAACTCCACGCAGGATGGTCTGGCCGCCCACGTCGAGGCGGTCTGCAAGTCCACCTCGCTGGGCGTGATCGTCTACAACCGCGACAACGCCATTCTGAACGAAGACACCCTGGAAAAGCTTTGCGATCGCAACGCCAACCTCGTGGGCTTCAAGGACGGCGTCGGGGATATCGAACTGATGATGCGCGTCTATGCGCGAATGGGCGATCGGTTGACCTATATCGGCGGGCTTCCCACCGCCGAGACCTTCGCGCTGCCTTATCTCGAGATGGGCGTGACCACCTATTCGTCGGCGATCTTCAATTTCATGCCGGAATGGGCGCTTTCGTTCTACAAGGCAGTGCGGGCGCGCGACCGGGAAACGGTCATGAATGGCCTGCGTGACTTCGTGCTGCCCTACATCACCCTGCGCAACCGCGGTCGCGGCTATGCGGTGTCGATCGTTAAGGCCGGCATGACCGCCATTGGCCGGGGGGCTGGTCCCGTTCGGCCGCCTCTGACCGACCTGACGGCGGGCGAGTTCGCGGAGCTGCAAGCTCTGATCGCCGCCGTCCAACCCAAGGACCAACGACTTGCGGCTAACGGGTGAACTGCTGATCGGGGGCGGCGCGACGCGCGGCTCCCAGGGTGAACTTCGCGGGATCGACGCCGCGACGGGCGAAGCGCTGGAGACCGTGTTCGGCGGCGCGACGCTGCAGGATCTGGAGGCCGCCTGCGCCCAGGCGGCGGCGGCCTTCCAGCCCTATCGCGCGCTTTCCTATGAGGCCCGCGCGACGTTCCTGGAAACTATCGCGGAGCATATCGAGGCGCTGGGCGATGACCTGATCGTCCGCGTGATGGCCGAAAGCGGCCTGCCGCGCGGTCGTCTCGAAGGCGAGCGCGGCCGCACGACGGGGCAGCTTCGCCTGTTCGCGGCGGTGCTGCGCGACGGCGGTTTCCTGGAGACCCGCATCGATCCGGCAATGCCGGACCGCAAGCCGATGGCCCGTCCGGACCTGCGCCTGCGCAACATTCCACTCGGCCCGGTGGCCGTGTTCGGGGCGTCAAACTTCCCGTTGGCCTTCTCGGTGGCGGGCGGCGACACCGCTTCGGCCCTGGCCGCCGGTTGCCCGATCGTGGTCAAGGCGCACCCGGCCCACCCAGGCACCTCGGAAATGATGGGCCGCGCCATCCAGTCGGCCGTGGCCGCCTGCGGCCTGCACCCGGGTGTCTTCAGCCTGATCCACGACACCGGCTTTGAGATCAGCCAGGCCCTGGTCGCCGATCCGCGCATCAAGGCCGCGGGATTCACCGGGTCGCGTCGCGGCGGTCTGGCCCTGGCCGCCATCGCCCAGGGCCGCCCCGAGCCGATCCCGTTCTATGCCGAGATGAGCAGCATCAATCCGGTGCTGCTGTTCCCGGCCGCCCTGGCCGCGCGCGGTCCGGCGATCGCCAAGGACTTCGTCGGCGCCCTGACGCTGGGCGCCGGCCAGTTCTGCACCAATCCCGGCCTGATCCTGGCGCTGGAAGGTCCCGAGCTGGACGGCTTCCTCGCCGCCGCTGAAGAGGCTCTGTCGCCGGTTCCCGCCGCGACCATGCTGACCCCGGCCATCAGCCGCGTCTACGCCGCCGGCGTGCGGGTGTTGGCCGAGAGCGCCGTGGTCACCGAGGTGGCCAAGGGGCTGGAGCCCGGACAGAACCAAGGGCAAGCGGCCCTGTTCAGCGTGTCCGGCGCGGACTTCCTCGCCCACCCGCACCTGGCCGAGGAGGTGTTCGGCGCCGCCTCGATCGTCGTGCGATGCGCGGACATGGCGCAGCTGCACAAGGTGATCCTGGCTCTCGAAGGCCAGCTGACCATCGCCCTGCACATGGACGAGCCCGACCACGCCCTGGCCTCGGCCCTGCTGCCCGACCTGGAACTGAAGGCCGGCCGCATCCTGGTCAACGGCTTCGGCACCGGCGTCGAGGTGGCTCACGCCATGGTCCACGGCGGTCCGTTCCCGGCCACCTCCGACAGCCGGACGACCTCGGTCGGGACCCTGGCCATCGCCCGCTTCCTGCGGCCGGTCAGCTACCAGAACCTGCCCGTCTCGCTGCTGCCCGACGAACTGAAGCCCGAGAACCCGCTGGGTCTGGTGCGCCGGGTCGACGGCAAGCTCAACCTGACCTGAGGCCGATGCCCGTCACGCGCCTTCTTCCTCGTGATGCGAGTCCCGTGCTCGGGAAGAAGGCGCTGGCGGCGACACCGTCCCAGACGATAGCGTCGCGCCCTCTAGGGATTTCCAGCGGGCGCTTTCCGATGTTCGAACTCAGTCAGCTCCGCTGCTTCGTGGCCACCGCCGAGGAGCTGCACTTCGGCCGCGCCGCCCAGCGTCTGAACATGACCCAGCCGCCGCTGAGCCGGCAGGTGCAACTGCTGGAGCGCATCCTGGGCGTGGTGCTGCTGGACCGCACCAGCCGCTCGGTGCGCCTGACCCCGGCCGGTCGCGCCTTCCTGCTGGAGGCCCGCCGCATCCTGCGTCTGGCCGAGAGCGCGGCCCTGGCCACCCGCCGCATCGCCAGCGGCGACGCCGGCCAGATCGCCGTCGGCTTCACGGCCGCCTCGGGCTACAATTTCCTGCCGCGTCTGGTGATCCTGTCGCGCGCCCGCCTGCCCAATGCCGACCTGACCCTTCGGGAGATGGTCACCAGCGAACAGGTCGAGGCCCTGCTGACCGGCCGCATTGATGTGGGTCTGGTGCGCCCGCCGATGGAGCGCGCGGAGTTCGTGACCGCCCGCGTGGTCAGCGAGCCGCTGGTCGCAGCCCTGCCGACGGGTGATCCGCGCCTGGCCAAGGGTTCGCTGACCCTCGCCGATTTCGACGCCGCCCCGCTGATCATGTATTCGCCCGAGGGGGCGGGCTATTTCTACAACATGCTGACGACCCTGTTCGACGCCAACGGGGTGTCGCCGCACTACGTGCAGCACGTCACCCAGATCCACTCCATGCTGGCCCTGGTCCATGCCGGCCTGGGCGCCGCCCTGGTGCCGGAAGCGGCGATGAGCCTGCATTTCGACGACGTGCAGTTCCGCCCCGTGGCGACCACGCCCGATCGCCCGGTCGAGCTCTACATGGCCTGGCGCAAGGACAATGACAGCCCGATCCTGGCCTCGTTCATCGACCTGTGCATGGCCGAAGCCTCGCCGGTGGAGACGGGCGAGGCCTAACCACGCCTTCTCCGAACAGGGCGGGCCGAGAACACTATTGGGGAGACCGCCCATGACCACCCATCGCCGCGCCATCCTGGCCGGAGCCGCCGCCGCAGGCCTGGCTGGACTATCATCCGCGAAAGCCGCGCCCCAGGCGCCCGTCGCCACCACCCGGTACGGCAAGGTGCGCGGCGCCGAGGTTGACGGGATCAAGGTCTTCAAGGGCGTGCGCTATGGCGCCGACACCGGTCCGCGCCGTTTCCTGCCGCCGATCCCGCCGACGCCCTGGACCGGCGTGGAGGACGCCGTGGCCTATGGTCCGGCCAGCCCGCAGACCAAGGCCAGGGAGCCCACCAGCGAGGACTGCCTGTTCCTCAATGTCTGGACACCGGCGCTGGACGGCAAGAAGCGGCCGGTGATGGTCTATGTCCACGGCGGCGCTCACGCCAACGGCTCGGGCTCGGATCCGCTGTATGACGGTGTGAACCTGTGCAAGCGCGGCGACGTGGTGGTGGTGACGGTCAACCACCGGCTCAACGTCTTCGGCTATGCCTATCTGGCGACGCTGGGCGGACCCGACCTGGCCGATAGCGGCAATGTCGGCAATCTGGATCTGGTGCTGGCCCTGAAGTGGGTGCGCGACAACATCGCCGCCTTCGGGGGCGATCCCGGTAACGTCATGGCGTTCGGCCAGTCGGGTGGCGGCGCCAAGCTGGTGACCCTGATGGCCATGCCCGTGGCGAAGGGCCTGATGCACAAGGTCGCCACCATGAGTGGCCAGCACGTCACCGCCATGGGGCCGTATCACGCGGAACTACGCGCCAGGGCCTTCATGAAGCAGCTGGGCCTGCGGCCCGATCAGGTCGATGTGCTGCGAACCCTGCCGGCCGACAGGCTGGTCGAGGCGTTGAAGATGCCCGATCCCATCGAGCTCAAGGGCTCGATCCTCTTCTGGTCGGTGATGGATGGCGGGGTGCTGGCGCGCCACCCGTTCTATCCGGACGCCCCGCGCGAGAGCGGCCACATCCCCATGATCATCGGCAACACCCACGACGAGACCCGGGCCTTCCTGGGCGGCGATCCGAAGAACTTTGACCTGACCTGGGAGGAATTGCCCGAACGGCTGGGGCCGGAACTGGTGCTGGATGTCGCTCCGGCGCTGATCGTCAAACGCTATCGCGCGCTCTATCCGCACTACACGCCGTCGGAGGTCTTCTTCGCCGCCACCACCGCCGGGCGGTCCTGGCCCGGCCACCTGATCCAGGCCGAGCAGCGGGCCAGGATCGGCGCGCCGGCCTGGATGTATCAGCTGGACTTTGGCTCGCCGATCGATGGCGGGAAGATGCGCGCCTACCACAGCTTCGACATCGCCCTGGTGTTCGACAACCTCGCCGCAGCGGGCTCTCGCACCGGGACCGGGCCGGACGCCAGGGCCGTGGCGCATCAGATGAGCGAGGCGTTCATCGCCTTTGCCCGGACGGGCGATCCCAACTGCGCGGCGATCCCGGCGTGGGGGGAGTACACGCTGCCCAAGCGTGAGACGCTGGTGATCGACGTGACCTCGAAGATCGTCGACGACCCGCGTCGGGAGGAGCGGGAGCTGTTCTCGGTGGCTCCGTTCATGAAGGAGGGGACCTGATCGTCTAGCCGCGATCCCACGGAAAGCTCAGCGTCGGCTGGTTGGCATAGCGCTTCATCTTCAGCACCAGCCGCGCGCCGGCGCCCGGCGCCAGTCGCACGGTGAAGGCCGATGCTCCGACCGGGATCACCTTGCCGTCGAGCGCGTAGCTGATCACCTGATGCTCGCCATAGCCGCCGCCCTGCACGACCACGTCGCGGGCTTCGCTCTGGTTGACGTTCACCAGCGTCACCGTCGTCTCGTCGGCCGTCATGCCCTCGACCAGAGCCGCCACGTCAGCCGGGATCCCCGCCCGCTTCCGGGCTGGATCGAAGTAGCGCAGCCGGGCATGCAGCGGCGCGCCGCCCTGGTTGGGCGAGGTCTTGGTCCACGGCGGTCGGGCGATGTGGATGGCGCCCTGCATCAACTGCATCAGGGCCGTGACGCTGGCCGGATTGATGTCCAGGGCGTTGTCGGCGAGGCGCGTGTCGGGGGTGGTCCTGTCGTCGAGTTGGACCTGGATCTTTTCGCGCAGGCGGGACAGATCGGCGCGCAGGGCTTCCCCGGGATAGCCTGGGTTCTTGCCTTCCAGGAACGACACCCACGGATGGTCGCCGCCGGTCCGCGCGCGGTCCGAGGCCTTCATCGTCAGGTACCAGATCTCCCAGGTGTTGGCGGTGTAGTCGCCGGGGACGAAGCTGTACCAGCCGTTGTCGCCGTACATCCGGGGCGTCGAGGGCTTGCCGTCGATCACCTTCTTCTGGGCGTTGATGACGTCGTTCTGCTTGCGCCAGACGTCCAGGTACTTGTCGTCGCCGGTGATCAGATAGGCGTTCATGAAGGCGACGACGGCGCGCGGCACCCGGTTGCGATCCTCGCGCTTGCCGGTCTGCGGCACCACGGGGCTGAAGCCCCAGCCGTAGGTCCCGCCCCACCACTTGCCGCCGGTCTCGCCACCGATCTTGCCGTCCAGGCCGATGTTGGAGGGCAGCACCCCGCCATTGGCCCTCGCCCGCTCGATCCAGGCGTCCAGATATTCCAGCATCCAGGCCTTGTACCTGGGGTCCTGCTCCAGCATGTAGGCGTTCAGCGCCAGTGTGGTGGCGTGCAGGTTCAGCGGGCTGTCGCCGACGATGTCGGTATATTCGTCGTAGTGGTGCAGGGTCTCTTCGTAGGTCCGCTCGCCGTGCTCCATCTGGAAGCGGTTTGCCACCTCGAACGGGTCGCCGGCCCAGTCCAGGGCCGTGGCCTTGCGCATCAGCGGGCCCCGGCTGCCGTTGAACATCGAGCGGATGATCTTGACCTTGGGGTCGTAGTTCGGCGCGCCCGGGTCCTCGTTCATGTAGAAGCCGGCGAAGCGCTTGGCCCGGTCGCGGAAGCGTGGATCGTAGGGGTCGGAAAGCCCCTGCAGATTGAAGACCGACAGCCCTTCGCTGATGTGCTGCCAATCGATCTGGACCGGAAATTCCTTGTAGTACATACCGTCGCGGGCGAACGGCACGTCCTTGGTTTTTGCCGCCGTGTACTGGCGGATATTGCCTTCCCAGACCTTCTTGTAGAGCTCCAGGATGCGGTCGTCTCCGCCCAGCGCGTGCAGGTGGGGCCAGTCGTTGACGTTCTCGACCGCGTCGTCGGGACCGTCATTGGCGCCCCAGCGCTCCCAGGCCAGCAGATAGCCGCGCTCGTCGAAGTAGCGGGCATAGAAGGCCTCGCACGCGGCGGTGTGGGCGTGCAGCAGCTGGCGTTCCAGCAGCGCCCAGTCGGGCGGCGCCATCGGGCTGCGGATCGTCGCCAGCGGCGCGGCGAGGACGGGAGCGGCGATCCCGGCCAGCAGCAGGGCCGAGGCCGAGCCCAGGAAACGGCGGCGCGTGGTCATCGTGGAGCCCCTACTCAAACTGGCTTCAGTTGCAGGCGCTGGATCTTGCCGACGATCAGGAAATAGGCGGCGATGGCGATCACGCAGTGCGCGCCCACGAAGATCAGGGCGCCGTCGAACGAGCCCGTGCCGGCCACGATATAGCCGATGACGATGGGGGTCACGATACCGGCCACATTGCCGAAGGTGTTGAAGATGCCGCCGGTGACGCCCGCCATCTCCTTGGGCGAGGTGTCGGCCACCACCGCCCAGCCCAGCGAGGCCACGCCCTTGCCGAAGAAGGCCGCGGCCATGATCACGATGACCAGCCACTCCTGTTCGACGAAGTTGCAGAGGATGATGCTGGTGGCCAGCACCATGCCCAGCAGCAGGGGCGTCTTGCGGGCGATATCGAGGTTGCCGGTCTTCTTCAGAAGGGCGTCGGAGATCATGCCGCCCAGAATGCCGCCGGCGAAACCGCACAGGGCGGGCAGGGCGGCGGTGAAGCCGGCCTGCAGGATCGACAGGCCGCGCTCCTTGACCAGGTAGATCGGGAACCAGGTGACGAAGAAATAGGTCAGCACATTGATGCAGTACTGGCCCAGATAGACGCCCAGCAGCATGCGGCTGGTCAGCACCTGCTTGACGTTGGCCCAGTTGAAGGCCGCGCCGTTGGCGGCGTTCTTTTCTTCCATGCGCACCAGCCCGCCGCCGGCTTCGATGTAGTCGAACTCGGCCTGGTTGATGCTCGGACTATCCACAGGGCTGTGGATAAGTCTGACAAAGAAGAAGGCGGCCACGATGCCGACGCCGCCCATCACGAAGAACACCGAACGCCAGCCGAAGCTGTGGGCCAGCCAGCCCATCAGCGGCGCGAAGGCGACCAGCGAGAAATACTGGGCCGAGTTGAAGATCGCCGAGGCCGTACCGCGCTCGGGTCCGGGGAACCAGGCGGCGACGATGCGGGCGTTCGCGGGGAAGGACGGCGACTCGGCCAGACCCACCATGAAGCGCATGACGAACAGGGCGACGGCGGCGGCCAGGCCGCTCCAGATGCCTGCAAAGCCCTGCAGCATGGTGAAGCCCGACCACAGGACCAGGGCGGCGGTATAGATCTTCTTGGAGCCGAACCTGTCCAGCAGGGCGCCGCCCGGGATCTGGCCCAGCACATAGGCCCAGGCGAAGGCCGACAGGATGTAGCCCATGGCCACCGGGTCCAGGCCCAGTTCCTTGGAGGCCGACTGGCCCGCGATCGAGAAGGTGGCCCGGTCGGCGTAGTTGATCGTGGTGATGACGAACAACACCGTGATGATCAGCCAGCGCACGCGTGTGCGTTTGGCCTTGTCCGCGTCCGTGCCGGTCATCGCGTTTCCATCCTCATCGCCTCCGCTCTCGGGAGGCTTGCAGCGCGGAAGCTAGAGGCGAGCGACGGTCAGGTCTAAGTCAAATCGCCTATGGACCGATCCACGCGGGACATGGATTGAGGTCAGATCGGCATGGATGGGCGGTCCCGCCATCCCTCGTCAGGCGCGGTTTCGTTGGGAAGCGCGGGGATTTCGCCGTTGTCTGGGGGCGCCGCCGGCCAATCGGTGCAAATCACGCATAGGTCCATGCCCGATTAGGATTGGCCCTGGCCAGATCCTCGACCCTATCGTTTGGCTCGAACACAAGGGCCAGGACCTGTCGCCGCCATGCGGCGCGGAACCCGGCCCGGACAAGAACGTGACCCGCAAAGGCGGGCTTGGGAGGGAACCATGGCTTTCAACACCACAAATGGCCTGCGCGCATTGCTGACCGGCGGCGTCTCGATGATGGCGGTCACGCTGGCCGGCGTCGCCCATGCCCAGGACGCGGCCCCCGCGCCGGCGGCTGACGAGGTTGAGGCGGTGGTGGTCACCGGCTTCCGCGCCAGCCTGGCCAGCGCCATCAACCTCAAGCGCGCCGAAAGCGGCGTCGTCGACGCCATCAAGGCCGAGGACATCGCCCAGTTCCCCGACCTGAACCTGGCCGAATCCCTGCAGCGCATCCCCGGCGTCTCGATCTCGCGGATCAATGGCGAAGGCCGTCAGGTCACCGTGCGCGGTCTCGGCTCGGAATATACCCGCGTCCGCATTAACGGCATGGAGGCGATCTCCACCACCGGCGGCACGGCCAACAGCGGCGGCACCAATCGTGGCCGGGGCTTTGACTTCAACGTCTTCGCCTCCGACCTCTTCAACAGCCTGGCCGTCCGCAAGACCGCTTCGGCCGACGTGGAAGAAGGCTCGCTGGGCGCCACGGTCGACCTGATGACGGCCCGCCCGTTCGACAATCCCAAGCCCCAGCTCGTGCTGTCGGCGACCGCCAGCTACAACGACCTGTCCGAGAAGACGACGCCGCGCCTGTCGGCCCTGGCCAGCCGCACCTGGTTTGACGGCAAGCTCGGCGCTCTGGTCTCGGTCGCCTATGAGCAGCGCCACCTGAAGGAAGAAGGCGCCAACATCACGCGCTGGACCTATGGCGGCAGCAACGGCGGCTTCAACGCGGCCTCGACCGTGCCGGGCTACACGATCGCCCAGATCAACAACAACACGGCCGCCGGCGGCATCTTCGCCCCGCGCATCCCGTCGTATGTCAGCTACGACATCAATTCCAAGCGCCTGGGCGTCACCGGCTCGGTGCAGTTCCGGCCCGATGAAGACACCGTCCTGACCCTGGACGCGCTGTATTCCTATCTCGACGGCACCCGCAAGGAAGCCCAGCTGCAGGCCATCGGTCTGTCGCGGTCCGGGGTCGGCAAGCCCCAGACGATCATCCGCGACGGCGTCGTGGAAGGGAACAACCTGGTCTATGCGCGCATGGACAATGTCGATCTGCGCACCCAGTCGGCCTATGACGAGCTGCACACCGAGTTCAAGCAGTTCACCTTCACCGGCACGCGCGACTTCGGCTCCAACATCCGCACGGGCGTCATCGCCGGCTACGCGGACTCGACCTTCACCCAGCCCGTCTCGACCATCATCACCTTCGACCGGGCCAACACCCAGGGCTACAGCTACGACTTCCGCAACGGCCGGCTGCCCAAGATCGATCTGGGCTTTGACCCGACCAATCCGGCCAACTGGTCGGCGATCAACGGCACCTCGGAAGTGCGCATCCGTCCCCAGTTCGTCGAGAACCAGTTCTCGACCGCCAAGATCTACGGCGAGTGGGACGCCAATGAGAACCTGACGATCAAGGCCGGCGTCGACTGGCGCAAGTTCGAGTACGACAGCTACGGCGCCTATCGCACCAGCGAGACGGTCAGCCAGACCCTGACCGCCGCCGAACTGGCCTCGGTGTCCAAGGTGTTCAGCGGCTTTGGCCGCAATCTCGACCTGCCGGCCGGCAACGCCACGTCGTGGCTGGTTCCCGACATCGACGCCTATGCGGCCAAGTTCGGCATCTACAGCAACACCGGCATCTATGCCCTGACCGACACCAACAACAGCTCGGCGCGGGGTCAGTACGGCGCGGTGCAGGAAGCCAGCACGGGCGCCTATGTCCAGGCCGACTTCCGCTTCCAGGCCTTTGGTCTGCCGTTCCGCGGCGACGCCGGCCTGCGCCACGTGCAGACCAAGCAGGAGTCGGCCGGTTACGCCGCTGTCGGCGGCGTCATCCAGCGCGTCGACGCCCACCGCGACTACGACCTGACCCTGCCGGCCTTCAACCTGGCCGCCGATGTCACCGACACCGTGGTGGCCCGCATCAGCACCGCCCAGACCATCGCCCGCCCGGGCATCGGCTCGCTGTCCCCCGGCGGCGACGTCAATGTCCAGGGCGCCAACCGCAACTTCAGCTCGGGCAATCCGGACCTGGATCCCACCAAGTCGACCAACCTGGACCTGTCGCTGGAATGGTACCCGGCCAAGGGAACGATGCTGGCCGCAGGCGTCTTCTTCAAGCGGATCGACACCTTCGTCGCCACCCTGCGTCAGGAAGCCGTCTACAACACGCTTGGCCTGCCGGACTCGCTGCTGGCCGGCACCGGCGCCAATTCCAGCGAAGTGTTCCAGGTCACCCAGCCGGTCAATTCCAACGGCGGCGACCTGTCGGGCGTCGAGCTGAACTGGCAGCAGCCGCTGACCTTCCTGCCGGGCTTCTGGAGCAATTTCGGCTTCATCGCCAACTACACCTACGTCAACTCCGACATTGAGTACCTGACTTCGACCACGCCCGGCGCGCCGACGGTCAACGCTACTCTGGTGGGCCTGTCCAAGAACGCCGCCAACGCGACGATCTATTATGAGACCGACCGGTTCAGCGTGCGCGGCTCGGCCGCCTATCGCTCGGGCTACCTGACCCAGGTGCCGGGCAGCGACGGCAACGCCTATCACGGCACCAACGAGACGCTGAACTTCGACATGCAGGCCACCGTGGCCCTGCGCCCGAACCTGAAGCTGTCGTTCGAAGGCGTGAACCTGACCGACGAGTTCAACGACCAGTATGTCGGCGAGAGCAACCGTCTCAACGTCTACACCCACAGCGGCCGGCAGTTCTTCGTCGGCCTGCGATACAACTTCTAAGGCGTCACCCCCCAACCTCCGCGCCTTGGATCAAGCGCCGGCCCTCCTTCCAGGGCCGGCGCTTTCTACGTTCTGGCGGCGCCGGCTGCCCGCTTGGGTGGCGCATTCCCCAAAAGCGACTTTCGTCCGTTGCCTTCCGTTGCGGATCAGGCTTCGTTGCGCGAGGGGGTGGCATGGACCAACACGACGAAGAACGGCGCGCCTGGTTTCGGCGAGAGATCCTGCCCCTCGAGGCGGACCTCCTGGCCTATGCGCGACGCTTCTGTCGGGACGGCGAGACCGATCCCGAGGATCTGGTCCACGACACCTTTGCCCGCGCTATCGCCTACAAGAGCTGGCGCGAGGTTCTCAATCCCGGCGCCTTCGCCTCGCGCATCCTGCGCAACACCGCCCTGGACGCCCTGCGCCGCCGCAAGGTTCTGACTATCACCGCGGTCGCCGATTTCGAGCGTCTGGCCCTGGCCGACGAGGCTCCGACCCAGGAGCAGACCATCGTCGACCGAGACGAATTGCGGCAACTGCGCGAGGCCATGGCGGAATTGCCCGACCAATGCCGGCGGGTCTTCACGCTGCGAAAGGTCTATGATCTTTCGCCAAGGGAGATAGCGGAAAGGCTGGGCCTGTCCGTCTCCACTGTAGAGAAGCACCTCGTAAAGGGGTTGCGGTACTGTTCGGACAAACTGGGCCGTGGAGACGGTCGGACAAGAAAGGTCGAGGAAGAGCGTTCATGGCGCGTGAAGCGGGATCTCAGCGGGAAGCCGTAAGGCAGGCCGCCGCCCAGTGGGTGGTCCGGCTGGACGACCCCGCCTGCGCCCCGTCTGATCGCCTCGCCTTCGAAGCCTGGCGCGGTCAGGGGCCGCAATACGAAGCCGCTTTCGAGCGCGAGGCTGTGGCCTGGGAGCGCCTGGAGCGGCTGCGCGCGATCGCGCCTGGGACGAGCGCCGCCAATCCCGACCTGCTGGCGCCGCCACGGGAGCGTACGTCGATCTGGAGCCGTCCAACGGTCTGGGCCCGCGCCGCCGCCATCGTCGGCGCGATTGGCGTCACGGCCGCGGGCGTGATCTCGGCCACCGCCACGACCGCCTACGCGACGGCCATCGGCGAGCGGCGTGTGATCGTGCTCAGCGACGACAGCCGCATCGAGCTCAACACCAACAGCAAGGTCCTTGTGCGCTACCGCAATGGCGCGCGCGAGGTTCGGCTGGTCAAGGGCGAGGCCCTGTTTACGGCGGCGCGCGACCGCCGCCCCTTCATCGTCCGCGCGGGCGACACGCGCCTGGAAGCTTCGGACGCCGTCCAGCTGGCCGTGCGGGTCGGGGGGCGCGCCGCAGCTGTCACGGTCAAGAGCGGCTCGGTGTCCGTGGACCAGGAGGCGACCGAAGCGGACTCGCGTCAGTCGGCCGGTGTCGCGGCGGTGTATGGCCCGGTGGGCGGACGCGTGCAGCGCGTTTCGACAGCCGAAATCGACCGCGCCCTGGCCTGGCGCCAAGGCGCCATCGCCCTGAACGGCCAGACGCTGGAACAGGCCGTCGCCGAGTTCAATCGCTATAATCGCCAGCGGATTTCGGTTGACGACCCCGCTGTCTCGGGGCTGAGACTGGCCGGATACTTCCAGAGCACAGAGCCCGGCAGCTTTGTCGCCGCGGTGACCAATACCTTCCCGGTGCGCGCGACCCGCGACGCCGAGGGCGTGATCCGCCTGACCGCCCGCGACTGAACTTCGCGCCTCTGGCCGCCCCTGGACGCCGAGAAACAAAAATTTCAGTGGCGTATGGCGGATCGTTCGAGATCGTCCGTCGAGTTAGGCAAGAACGCCATGTCGAGGGGGCAGGGCGCGGCTAGGGGCAGGTCCAAACCATGCGCAATTCCAATCGTCTTCGGAGCATCCGGGGGCTTCTGCTCACGTCAGCGGCCGTTCTGGTTCTGGCCGGACCGGCCCTGGCGCAGGACGCCCGCCACCGCTTCGATATCCCGGCCCAGGACGCCGTCTCGGCCCTGCAGACCTTCGCCAAGCAGTCGGGCAAGCAGGTCCTGTTTCCGTTTGAAGCGGCGTCCGGTCGAAAGACACCGGCCGTGGTCGGCGAGATCGCCGACAGCGAGGCCCTGGCTCGTCTGATCTCGGCCGCCGGCCTCGAGATCGCTTCGGACAACGGCCAGACCATCACCCTGCGTCCGGCGTCTGCCGCCCGCCCCCAGCCCCAGGCCGCGTCGGGCGGCCAGGCTGACGAGGACGTCGCCGTCGTCGAGACCATCGTGGTCGTCGGCTCGCAGATCCAGGGCGCGCGCACCACGGACGCCCTGCCGGTGACGGTGGTCGGCGAGGCGGAAATCATCGCGACGGGCGCGGTGTCGGGCGACGAACTGTTCCGCTCCATCCCGCAGGCCGGCGACGTCCAGTTCCAGGAAGCCCGCACCACCGGCAACCTTAACGACGCGCGCGGCGACGTGGCCTCGCTGAACCTGCGTAATCTGGGCACCGGCAACACCCTGGCCCTGCTGAACGGCCGCCGCGCCGTGCTGGCGCCGGGCACCCAGACCGAGAATCTGGTCCCCGTGCAGACGGTCAACACCAACGCGTTCCCGGTCGCCGGCGTCAAGCGCATCGAAGTCCTCCGCGACGGCGCGGCCGCCATCTACGGCGCCGACGCGGTGGCCGGCGTGGTCAACACCGTGCTCGACACCAAGTTCCAGGGGCTGCGGCTCGAGGCCCAATACGGCGGCTCGGAAGGCACCAGCTACACCGAGGGCTCGTTCAACGTGAAGGCCGGCACGCGGCTGGAGGATGGCACGCGCCTGACCTTCTTCGGCGGCTACACCGCTCGCAGCCGACTGATGGCCTCCGAGCGCGACTACTCGGCCAGCGAAGATCACCGCGCCGCCATGGCCGGCACCGCCTGGGCCGCCGACACCGCGTTCGACAACCGCTCGACCTCCAGCCCCTGGGGGGCGTTCACGCTGATCCCGTCCTCGACGGCGCCGCGTCAGAATGGCGTCGCGCTGACGACCACGGGCGTGTTCCACATCGAGCCGATCACCAACACCGCCGCCGGCTGCTCGTCGGCGACTCTTGCGGGCAACATCTGCCTCCGCGCGGGTGCGATCACGGGCGCCAATAGCCGCGTGCTGCGCTATGACGAGAACCAGCAGCGGTCGCTGAAGGGCGGCCTGGAGCGCACCAACCTCTTCTCGACCGTCGAGCACGACTTCGGCGATATCACCGCCTATGGCGAGCTCGGCTACTACCACGCCCTGTTCACCGGCAATCGCGAGCAGTCCGCGCCGCTCAGCACGGCCCCGATCAGCATCGCCGCCAACGCCTACTGGAACCCCTTCGGCGCCACGACCCTGGCGAGCGGCGCGGTCAACCCGAACCGCCTGTCGGGCCTGACCGGCGTGTCCAATTCCGGCGTGGCGATGACCATCGCCAACTACCGCCCGGTGGACGCCGGCGGCCGCACCTACACGGTGACGGACGACAGCTACCGCCTGCTGGGCGGCGTGAAGGGCGACTGGAACGGCTGGAAGTGGGACAGCGCGCTGCTGTACTCGGAAGCCCGCACCAAGGACATGACCCACAACGCGATCAGCAACACGCTCTTCCAGGCGGCGCTGAATCGCACGGATGCTTCGGCCTACAACCCGTTCAACGGCGGTTCGCTGACCGACTATTCAGGAGCCGACGCCACGCCCAACAGCCAGGACACGATCAATTCGTTCCTGATCAACGTCTATCGGCTCAGCAAGACCTCGCTGGCCATGGGCGACTTCAAGGTGTCCAAGAAGGACCTCTTCCAGCTGCCCGGCGGCGACGTCGGCTTCGCGGCCGGGGTCGAGCTGCGCCGCGAAACCTATGACGACAATCGCGATCGCCGCCTCGACGGCACGACCAAGTACACCAACACGGTCACCGGTGTGACCTATAGCACCGACGTGATGGGCGCTTCGGGCGCGCCGGACGTGTCGGCCGACCGCACGATCGCCTCGGCCTTCTTCGAGCTGGCCGTGCCGGTCATCTCGCCCGAGATGAACATCCCGTTCGTCGAGGAGATCAGCCTGCAGATCGCCGCCCGCGACGAGCACTATTCGGACTTCGGCAACGTGCTGAAGCCCAAGGGCGCGATCCTCTGGAAGGTCGGCCAGGGCCTGTCGCTGCGCGGCTCGGTCTCGCAAAGCTTCCGCGCGCCGAATCTACCGCAGTTCTACAGCGAAGGCGCTTCGGTCTCGAACACCCGCACCGACTGGGCGGCCTGCCGGATCAACACCCCGACGGCGGCCACCTGCCCGACCGCCAGCACCATCGAGATTCGCAGCGGCAACGACAACCTGAAGCCGGAAGAGGCTGATAACGCCACGGTCGGTTTCGTCTATCAGCCGCGGTTCATTCCGATGGAATACGGCAAGCTGACCTGGACCACCGACTTCTGGTCGATCCGCGAGAAGGGCGTGATCGGCATCCTGGGCGGCGCCAACCAGATCGCGCTGGACTGGCTGCTGCGCCAGCAGGGTTCGTCCAACCCGAACGTCGTGCGCGATGCGCCCCTTGGTACGAACACGGTGGGGGCGATCGCCTCCGTCAACGACACCTACATGAACCTGCAGCCGCGCATGGTGCAGGGTGTCGACTTCTCGCTGGACTATGATCTGGACGACACCCCCTGGGGCGACTTCGGTCTGAACGTCAACGTCGCCAAGCTGCTGAAGTTCGACCAGTCGCCCAGCGCGACCGAGGCTCTGCTGCAGCAGGCCGTGGCCGCCGGCAAGCTGCCGGGCGTGACCATCACCACCGCCGGCAACCAGATCGGTCTGGGCGGCTCTCCGGAGTTCCGGGGCAGCGCCAACCTGACCTGGCGCAAGGACGGCTGGGGCGCCGGCGCCTTCGTCAACTACATCAGCGAGGTCTACGACACCGGTTCGACGCTGACGGGCGGCGAGTACTACCAGATGCCGGCCTGGACGACGGTCAGCCTGTACGGCCAGTACGCCTTCAAGGAAGGCCGCTTCGACGGCTCCACGATCCGTCTGGGCGTGCGCAACGTCGGCGACAAGGAGCCGCCCGTCTCGTCCAGCAACTTTGGCTACTACGGCTCGCTGTACAACGCGACAGGCCGCTACTGGTACCTGAACGCCAGCAAGCGCTTCTAGCCGACGCCTAGGAGTTCCGGCCCAATTCCGCATTCCCGGCCGGGACTCTAGCGGGACGACGACTCAGCCCCCCGTGCTCGTCGTCCCGCACCCCTTTTCCAACTCTCCTCGACGAGGCGCGCGTGAAACCCTTCCGACTTGTCGCCCTGGGTCTTTCGGCCCTCGCCCTTTCCACGGCTGCCCTGCTGCCGGCCTCGGGCTGGGCCCAGCGCAAGCAGCTGCTGGAATATCCCAGCATCCACCATCCGGTGGTGGGCGAGCGCGGCATGGTGGTCAGCCAGAACGCCATCGCGACCGAGGTCGGCGTCGGGATTTTGCGCCAGGGCGGCAACGCCGTGGACGCCGCGGTCGCCACCGCCTTCGCCCTGGCCGTGACCCTGCCGCGCGCCGGCAATATCGGCGGCGATGGCTTCATGCTGGTTCACATGGCGGGAACCGGAAAGACCGTTTTCATCGACTATCGCGGCATCGCGCCCAGGGCCGCGCGGCTCGAGACCTTTGTCGATGACAAGGGCAAGGAAAACAACGCCGTCGCCTCGATCGGCTACAAGGCGCCCAGCGTGCCCGGCACGGTCGCGGGCCTCTATCTGGCGCACAAGACCTACGGCAAGCTGCCGTGGAAGGCCGTGGTCGAACCCGCCGTCCGGCTGGCCGCCGATGGCGTGGCCCTGACACCCGACGAGGCCTTCGTGTTCAGCTGGGGGCAGGAGCGCCTGTCGACCAGCGCCGCCGGCAAGGCCGCCTTCTACAAGCCGGGCGGCGCGCTCTATGCCGCCGGTGAGACCCTGAAGCAGCCGGACCTGGCCTGGTCCCTGCGCCAGATCGCCGACCACGGGGCCGACGCCTTCTATCGCGGCGAGATCGCCAAGCGCTTCGCCGCCGACATGAAGGCCCATGGCGGCCTGATCACCCTGGAAGACCTGGCCGCCTACAAGCCGGTGGTGCGCGAGCCGCTGGAGGGGACCTATCGCGGTCTGACCGTGATGACCTCGCCGCCCGCCAGCGCCGGCGGCGCGACCCTGCTGGAGATGCTCAACATCCTCGAGCAGTTCGACCTGAAAGCCACGGGCGCCGGCTCGGCCCGGTCACTGCACCTGATGGCCGAGGCCATGAAGCTGGGCTATGCTGACCGCTACAAGTATCTGGGCGACACCGACTTCGACAAGGTGCCGCTGAAGGGCTTCACGTCAAAGGCCTACGGGATCGAGCGCGCCAAGCTGATTGATCCGCTCCGCGCCAAGCCGGCCAAGGAACTGGGCGCCGGCGACCCGTGGGCCTTCGAAAGCCCCAACACCACCCACTTCTCGGTGGCTGACGCCGAGGGCAATGCGGTCAGCAACACCTATACCCTGGGCGCTGATTTCGGCTCGGGTGTGATGGTGTCGGGCGCGGGCTTCGTGCTCAACAACCAGATGAACAACTACGCCCACGAAGCGGCGTGGAAGGCCCGGCAGACCGGCGCGCCGTTGCCGCCCAATGCGCTGGAGCCCGGCAAGCGGGTGCTGTCGACCATGATGCCGACCATGGTGTTCAAGGACGGCAAGCCCTGGCTGATCACCGGCACGCCGGGCGGCAGCACGATCATCGACACGGTGCTGCAGGTCATCGTCAACGTGGTGGACTTCGACCTCAACGTCGCCGAGGCCACCCATCAGCCGCGCATCTTCCAGAACGCCAGCGATCCGCTGGAGGTCGAGCCGAACTTCAATCCCGACACGGTCGCCCTGCTCAAGGCGATGGGCCATCCCATCAAGTCCGACGAGACCATGGGCAGCGCCCAGTCGATCATGATCGACAAGGGCCTGTTCCTGGGCGGGGCCGACCCCCGACGTCCGGGCGCTGCGGCTGTGGCGCGCTAGGCCCTAGGGCTTGGGAACCACCCGCAGCAGCTTGCCATCGTCCGCGTCGGTCAGCAGGTAGACCGCGCCGTCGGGACCGACGCGGACGTCGCGGATGCGCTGGCCGAGATCCTCGAACAGGCGCTCCTCGCCGACCACCCTGTCGCCCTTCAGCGTCAGGCGCGCGACATGCTGCCCGCGCAGCGCGCCGACCAGCAGGCTGCCCTTCCAGGCGGGGAACAGATCGGCCTGGTAGAAGGCCATGCCCGAAGGGGCGATGACCGGGTCCCAGTAATAGACCGGCTGTTCCATGCCGGCCTTGGCGGTGATCCCGTCGCCGATCGGCTTGCCGGAATATTCCTCGCCATAGGTGGCGGTCGGCCAGCCATAGTCCTTGCCCGCCTCCGGTCGGTTCAGTTCGTCGCCGCCCTTGGCGCCATGCTCCACGGTCCACAGCCGACCCGAGGGATCCAGCGCCGCGGCCTGCAGATTGCGGTGGCCCGAGGACCAGATCTCCGGCTTCGCGCCGGCCTTGCCGACATAAGGATTGTCCGAGGGGATCGAGCCGTCGGCGTTGATGCGCACGACCTTGCCCAGGGTTCCGTCCAGGCGCTGGGCCTGCATGCGGCCTTCCTGGATGGAGCGATCGCCGGTGGTGATGAACAGTGTGCCGTCCCTGGCGAAGACCAGGCGACCGCCGAAGTGCAGGCTGGAGTTCAGCTTGGGCGTCTGGCTCCAGATCACCTGCACGCCTTCGACGCGCGGGGAGGGGCCGCTGATCAGTTTGCCGCGCGCCGCCGCCGTGCCGTTGCCGCCGTCGCCGGCCTGGGCGTAGGTCCAGTAGATCAGGCCGTTGCTGGCGAAGTTCGGATCGACCGCCACGCCCAGCAGGCCGCCCTGGCCGTTCGCGTCGACTGGCGGCAGGCCGGCCACGGGTGTCGACAGCTGGCCATCGGCGCCCACCAGGCGCAGTCGGCCGGCGCGTTCGGTGACCAGCCTTGTCCCATCCGGCAGGAAGGCCAGACCCCAGGGGTGGTCCAGGCCGCCGACCACGGTCTCGACGCTGTAGGCGACGCCCAGCGCCTGGCCGGGCGCGCGGGTCTGGCCGGCGAAGGCGGGCTTCTGGTCCGGCGCATTGGCGGCCCGGGTCTCGACCGGCGGGCTCGAACCCTCCTGTGCGGGGGCGTCGGGAGCGGGGCCACAGGCGCACATGACCAGGGCGAGGAGGGGGAGAAGGCGCGTTTGCATGGGCTGAACCTTAGACGAGCTGTCGGGCTCGGCAATCTCATTCCTCGGCCGTCCGCAAGCTTGGCTGCGCAAGGTTTGTGCAGGGCGCGGGGTGACGCCCCGCATCGCTTCGGTCATCATCGACGCGATCGAGAGCCGGGACGTCGGAAAGCCAACATAGCCGCATGGACGACAGCGAACTAAGGCTGGAAATCGCCACCCGCGCCGCCGGCATCGGCATATGGGATTGGGATCTGCTGACCGATCAGATCGTCTATTCGCCGGCGGCGCGCGCCATCAGCGGATTCGATCCTCTCCAGGCGATCGGCATCGAAGATGTTCGGGCGCTCACCCATCACGAGGACCGCGCCCACTCCGCCGACATGACGGCCAGGGCTCTGGATCCGGCGCTCCGCGCGCGGGCGGTCTACGAGTTTCGCATCGTGAGGCCTGACGGCGCCGTGCGCGCGCTGGTGGCGCACGGCGAAGCGATCTTCGACCGGGTCGAGGGCGTCGAGCGGGCGGTGCGCTATATCGGCACCCTGGAGGACGTCACCGAGCGCAAGCGGCTGGAAGAGGCTGAGCGCCGGGCCAGCGATCGCCTGCGGCTGGCCCTGGGCGCCGGCCGCATGGCCGTATGGGAATATGATGTCGCCACTGAGCGGGTGAGCGGCTCACCTGAACTCTATCACCTGCTGGGATTTCCCGAGGAAGCGCAACCCACCCTGGAGGCATTGCGCGGCGGGTTCGCGCCTGACGATGTGGGCTGCGTCGCGCGAGCGGCGCAGGCCGCCTGGAAACGCGGCGATCACTTCCTTGAGGTCGAGTTCCGCTACCGCCGACTGGATGGCGTCTGGCGCTGGTACCAGCTGCGCGCGGAGATCAAGCTGGGCTCCACGGGACGGCCCAGCACCCTGCTGGGCGTGCTGGTCGATGTCACCGAACACAAGTCCGCCGAGGATCGCCTGCGCGATAGCGAGGCGCGCTTTCGGGCCATGGCCGATTCCGCCCCCGCGCCGGTGTGGATCACGGGCGTCGAAGGCGGCATCGAGTTCGTCAACCAGGCCTTCGTCGAGATAACCGGTCTGGCGGCCGACAGCCTGCTGGGCGATGTCTGGATCCAGTTGATCCACGCCGATGATCTGGCTCACGTGGCCATGGCGCGCATCGCCGCCCGCACGACCCTGTCGGCCTATACCTTCGAGGCGCGGTTCAAGCGCGGGGACGGCGAGTATCGCTGGATGTTCGTCAGCGCCAAGCCACGCTTCGAGCCGTCGGGCGACTTCCTGGGCTATGTCGGCCTGGCCATTGACCTGACCGAGACGCGCCGCGCCCAGGACGCCCTGCGCGAAAGCGAGGCGCGCTTTCGACTGATCGCCGAAACGGCGCCGGTCATGCTGTGGATGAGCGATGATCGGGGCGCCTGGACCTATCTCAACCCCGCCCTGCGCGTGTTTTTGGGCGTGGGTTCGGGGGCGGGTGACGATCCCTCCGATCTCGTCTGGAGCGACGCGGTGGTCGCCGAGGATCGCCCGGCCCTGTTCAACGCCCTGGGTGCCAGCATGGCTCGCCAGGAGCCTTTCGAGGGCGACGCCCGCTACTACCGCGCCGACGGCCAGATCCGGGACGTGCACACCGTGGCCCAGCCCCGGCTGGACGCTTCGGGCCGGTTCATCGGCATGATCGGCGTCAATATCGACCTGACCGATCTGCGCGCCGCCGAGACCCGTCAGCGCTTGCTGATCAATGAGCTCAATCACCGGGTCAAGAACACCCTGGCCTCGGTGCAGTCGATCGCCCGCCAGACCCTTCGCGAGGGCCAGACCGCCAGCGCCGCGCGCGAACTGCTGCAGGACCGGATCATGGCGATGTCGGTGGCGCACGACATTCTCACCCGCGAAAGCTGGGAGGGGGCGTCCGTGCACGACATCGTCTTCGGCGCGATCCAGCCCTTCGTCGGCCCCGACGCTCCCAGGTTCCGCGTCAGCGGGCCCGCTGGCCGTCTGGGCCCGTCCGCCGCCCTGGCGCTGGCCCTGGCCCTGCACGAGCTGAGCACCAACGCGGTCAAGTACGGCGCGCTGTCGACCAGCGAGGGCCGCGTCGACATCGTCTGGGGACCCAGCGAGGACGGACGAAGCGTCAAGCTGCGCTGGAAAGAGCGCGGCGGTCCGCCGGTCACGCCGCCGACCCGTAAGGGCTTTGGCTCGCGCCTGCTGGACGGCGGCCTGGCGGCCGACCTCGGCGGCCGACCCACCCTGCTGTTCGCCCCGGACGGGGTCGAAGCCGTGGTGCCGATCGCGCTGAGCGATTGACGACGTCGCCGAGCGGCGTCGCGGGGCTAGCGCGACCGCTTTGGAGATAGAGGGATTTCGGGGGCGGTGGCGGTGAGAGAGGGATTCGAACCCTCGTTAGGCTTTCACCTAAACACGCTTTCCAAGCGTGCGCCATCAACCACTCGGCCACCTCACCATGCGCACGGAATCGGGAGCGGTTGAGGCCCCCCTTCGCAGGAAGGCGCGCAATATACTCATGGGGCTTTCCGGGGCAAGCGCTCATGAGGGATGAAATGTGCGGCGGGAGCACATATATCGGCTGAGACCCTTTCCCGCCGAGGCCCCGCCATGCTGTTCGCCAAGAAGTCCCTGGATCTGCCCACCGTCGACAGCGCCCTGCCGGGCCGCGAGGCGGCGATCCCGACCGCCGAAACCCACTTCATCAACGGCCATGCGCTGAAGGGGCCCTATCCCGACGGCATGGAGACGGCCGTGTTCGCCATGGGCTGTTTCTGGGGCGTCGAGCGGATCTTCTGGAAGGTTCCCGGCGTGTATGTGACCGCCGCCGGCTATGCGGCGGGCGTGACGCCCAACCCGACCTATCAGGAAGTGTGCAGCGGCGGCACCGGTCACACCGAGGTGGTGCTGGTGGTGTTTGATCCCAAGGCGGTCAGCTACGAGACCCTGCTCAAGACCTTCTGGGAGAACCATGATCCCACCCAGGGCATGCGCCAGGGCAACGACATCGGCACCCAGTATCGCTCGGGCCTCTATGTCACGAGCGACGCCCAGGCCGCCGCCGCCGCCGCGTCGAAGGAAACCTATGGCCAGGCCCTGGCCGCCAAGGGCCTTGGGTCTATCACCACCGAGATTGCCGCCGCCGGGCCGTTCTATTTCGCCGAGGACTATCACCAGCAGTATCTGGCCAAGAACCCGGGCGGCTATTGCGGCATCGGCGGCACCGGCGTGACCTGCCCGATCGGCGTGGGCGTCGAGGCTTGAGTCCCGACGCCTTCGACGCCGCCTGCCGGGCCCTGCCGGGCGCGACGATGGATATCCAGTGGGGCGCCGATCAGGTCTACAAGGTCGGCGGCAAGATGTTCGCGGTGATGGGCGACGCGGTCGCGCAGGACGGCGTGTCGTTCAAGGTTTCGGACGTCGCCTTCGAGGTGCTGACCGAAACCGGACGGGCGATCCCGGCGCCGTATCTGGCCCGCGCCAAATGGGTGAAGTTCGACGATCTGGCCGCGCTGGACACCGCCGAGGTCGAGGACTGGCTGAAGACCGCCCACGGCCTGATCGCGGCGAAGCTTACGAAGAAGGTCCGCGCCGAGCTAGGCTTCGCCTAGATCGTATCGACCGGCGGTTCCTTCTCGGCGTGCCGCATGTGCGGGCCGTGGACGACGGGCTGGCGCTCAAGGATCTGGCGCACCTTGCGCACGGCCGATGAGGCGCGGCTGCGGCGCTGACGCCAGACCAGCAGCAGCAGGGCGCCCAGGGTCGCGGCGATGAAGGCGTAGGGCCCCAGAAGCCAGGCGGCGCCGGCCAGGGCGAAATAATAGCCGCGCACCCCGGCGTTGAAGGCTGACAGGGCCGGGTTGAGGATGCCGCCCGTGGCCTCGGCATATTCCGCCAGGGTGGAGGGCGAGGCCCACATCGGCGTCGCGCCGATGGCGGCCAGGCAGTAGTTCATCTGGCGGATGGCCCAGATGAAGTCGAGCAGACCGCGCGCCAGGGCGATCAGCACCAGGCCCAGCTTCAGCTGGAAGAGTATTTGGGTTGCGGGGGCCAGTACGGCCAGGCCCTCGATGTTCTTGAGTGCGCCGTCGCCGCCGAACAGCACGCCGGCCGCCGCCGCGATCAGGATCAGGTTGGACGAGGCGAAGAAGCTGGCCGAGTTGATGGCGTGGCCCAGCAACTGGCCATCCAGCAGGGCGATCTCGCGCACCGCCATCTCCTGCATCCACCGGCGACGGATCACCGTCATGTCGGTGTTGATCAGGTTGCCGCTTTCGCCCAGGCGCTTGAGCAAAGGCTCATAGAAGAGCCAGGCGAAGACGAAGAGGGCGAGGGCGACGATGTCGATGATCGGCATGGCTCAAGCTTACGGCTGGAACGGGATTCGGCGAAGCCTCTGGTTCAGTCTTCGAGGATGCGACTGTGCTGGCCGCTGTCGCGCAGGGCGAAGGCGATCAGGGCCCCCATGGCCATCATGCCGGCCAGATAGATGTAGAAGCCGCTCTCCATGCCGATGCTCTTGAACCACAGGGCCACGAACTCGGCCGTGCCGCCGAACACCGCATTGCCGATGGCGTAGGGCAGGGCCACGCCCAGGGCGCGCACATGGGTGGGGAAGAGCTCGGCCTTCACCACGGCGCTGATCGAGGTGTAGGCCGACTGCACCACCAGCGCCGCGAAGATCAGCAGGAAGGCCGCGGTCGGGTCGGTCGCCCGGGCCACCAGAGTGAAGATCGGCCAGGCCAGGATCGCGCCGCCGGCAAAGGCGAAGATCAGCATGCGTCGCCGGCCCCAGCGGTCCGACATCCAGCCAAACAGCGGCTGGATCAGCATGAAGCCGATCAGGGTGGCCAGGTTCACCGCCCCGGCCACCTCCTTGGTGAAGCCCGTCGTGTTGGTCAGGAACTTCAGCATGTAGGTGGTGTAGGCGTAGAAGGCGAGCGAGCCGGCGGCGGTCAGGCCGATGATCGCAAGGGCCTCGCGCGGGTGCTGGGTGAACATCGCCAGGGTGTTGGCCTTGGGCGCGCCCTGGGCCTTGGCGTTGGTGTAGGACTGCGATTCCTCCAGCCCGCTGCGGATCCAGAACACGATCACGGCCAGGGCCGCGCCGATGAAGAACGGGATGCGCCAGCCCCAGGCCGACAGCTGGGCGGGCTCGAGCACGTTCTGCAGGATCACCAGCACCAGGGCCGCCACCAGCTGGCCCATGATCAGGGTCACGTACTGGAAGCTGGACCAGAAACCGCGGCGCTTCTTGCCGGCCATCTCGCTCATATAGGTGGCGCTGGCGCCGTATTCGCCGCCGACCGACAGGCCCTGCAGCACGCGGGCGGCCAGCAGGATGGCCGGGGCGGCGGCGCCGATCTTGTCGAAGCCGGGGGTGATGGCGATGATCAGCGAGCCCAGGCTCATCAGGCCCACCGCCAGGGTCAGGGCGGCGCGGCGGCCGGCGCGGTCGGCATACAGGCCCATCAGCCAGGCCCCGACCGGACGGGCCAGGAAGCCCACGGCGAACACGGCGGCGGTCTTCATGAACTGGGCGGTCTGGTCGCCGGCCGGAAAGAAGACCTTGGCGAAATAGATCGAGAAGGCGGCGTAGGCGAACCAGTCGTACCATTCGACCAGGTTGCCGGCCGACCCGCCGAGGATGGCGCGAGCCCGCGTCATGGAGCTCATCGGTTTCGCCTCGGCGGCTTGCGTCGTCATGCCCAGATTCCCCCCAGCGTCGCGGGGACCTTAGGCGAAGGCAAAGCCGGACGCCAACCGCTGTTCGGCGGCGTCCGGCCAGAGCGCTAGAGTCGTCCCATCAGGACCAGGATGATCAGGATCACCAGGACCAGGCCCAGGCCGCCGCTGGGGAAATAGCCCCACGACTTGCTGTGACCCCAGGTCGGCAGGGCGCCGATCAGGGCCAGGATCAGGATGATGATGAGGATCGTGCCGAGCATGTCCGTTCTCCCGTTCGGCCGCGACCGTCGGCTTCAGCGCCGGGTCGCGGTGTCGGGAGGGGGAATGTGCGGCGCCGCTTGTCGGTTCCGGTGAAGGTCGCGTTCAGTCGCCCGGCGTGTCCTGCGCCTTGCGCAGCTTGATGGCCCACAGGGCGCCGATAACCGCGCCCTTGACGCGCGGCAGCAGCACCAGGGTCAGGGCGGCCAGCGGCAG
>CALRUN020000016.1:0-86208 GCA_943371355.1 Alsobacter soli | reverse complement strand
CTCCGGCCCTCTGGGCCACCTCCCCCAGAGGGGGAGGATCTATCTATTTCAGGCCTTTGACTGCCTTCTCCAGCAAATCCGCCATCATCCGCTCGTCGGCGGCGGAGGGGTGGGCGTGGCAGGCCGTGCGCTCCATGCCGGTGACCCGCACGGGGGTGGCCAGACCGTTCAGCCGCCTGGCGACCTGCTCGACATCGTCCGCGAAGGTGTCGCCGGCCAGCAGCAGAAACCGCGCCTGCGGCTCGCGCCGCGCCAGGGCGGCGACGAAGGCCACATAGCTGTCGCGATAGTCGGCGCGCAGATCGGCCTCGTCCCGCCAGGCTTCGCCGGCCTTCAGCGGCGTCGAGAAGTCATTGGTGCCCAGGCCGACGACGATCAGGTCGGGCTTCCACGCATCGGCCGGATCGACGCGCGGCTCGGCCTGGCCCGGGATCAGGCGCGGATAGAGCGCCGGCAGGGGCTCGCCCGGCGCCAGGCCGCTGTAGTTGCGCACCACGCCCCGGCCCGAGAAGGCGATGATGCGGTAGTCGGCGTTCAGGCGTCCCGCCAGGATCGGCGCGAAGGACTGGCTGGTGTCAGTGAGGTCGTGGACCTCTGCCTCGGTGCAGGCGAAGCGGGTCGAGCGCACGCCATAGGCCACCGTGTAGGAGTCGCCGATGAACTCGATGCGGCGCGGCCGCGCGACCGGCGGCAGGGGCCGTCCCTCGGGCCCGACGAAGAAGCCGATGAAGCGCGCCGCGCCGGTCTGGCTCTCGGTCAGCTTGTCCAGCCGAACCACGTGCTCGCCGGGGGACAGATTATCGAACGTCAGGCGGGCGAGGCCCGGCTTTCGCACCTCGGCGCGGACCTGGCCGTCGATGCTGACCGCCAGATGCTCCGAGCCCGTCTCGACGGCTACCGTCACCGACGGGCCGGAGAAGCGGCCTTCGAAATAGACCCCGGGCCAGCCAAACGACAGGCCGCCGTCCGGCGCCGGGGCGACCCGTCCGCCGATGTTCGGAGCCAGGGCGGTCTCGGGGGCGGTCTGGGCGGCGGCCGGCGCGGCGGACAGCACAAGGGCGCCCAGCGCGGCGAGGAGGATGGATCGCATGGTCGACTCCAGCAGGTAGCCGCTCCATCTGTCATAGCCGCGCGATCCCGGCTAACAGGAAATCATGCGCCCCGATCTCGACCCGTTCCACGCCATCGCCATCAGCCGGCTGGCCCACCAGCTGAAGGCCGAGGGCCGCTCGATCATCCACATGGAGTTCGGCCAGCCCTCGACCGGCGCGCCGAAGGCCGCGATCGAACGCGCGCACCACGTGCTGGACACCGACGGTCTGGGCTATTGGGAAAGCCCGGCCCTGAAGGCCCGCATCGCCCGCCACTACGATGACAGGCATGGCGTCAAGGTCGATCCCGAGCAGATCATCCTGACCTGCGGCGCCTCGCCGGCCCTGGTGATGGCCCTGGCCTCGGCGTTCGAGGCCGGCGACCGCGTGGCTCTGGCCCGTCCCGGCTATGTGGCCTATCGCAACACGCTCAAGGCCCTGAACCTGGTCCCGGTCGAGATCGCCTGCGGGCCGGAGGATCGCTACCAGCTGACCGCCGCGCACCTCGCGGCGCTGGACCCCGCCCCGGCCGGGGTCATCGTGGCCAGCCCCGCCAACCCAACCGGCACCATCATCGCCGACGACGAGATGGCCGCCATCGCCGCCGTCTGCCGCGAGCGGGGCATCCGCATCGTCAGCGACGAGATCTATCACGGTCTGTCTTACGTTGGACCGGTCCGCTCGATGCTGGAGTTCGAGCCCGACGCCCTGGTGGTCAACAGTTTCTCGAAATATTTCAGCATGGTGGGCTGGCGGCTGGGCTGGCTGCTGTCGCCGCTGGAGCATGTGCACCGGGCGCGGGCCTATATGGGCAACCTGTTCCTGACGGCGCCGTCGCTGAGCCAGCATGCCGGACTGGTGGCCATGGACTGCCACGAGGAGCTCGACGGCCATGTCGAGGTCTATCGGACCAACCGCCAGCTGCTGCTGGACGCCCTGCCCTCGCTGGGTCTGGCCAGGATAGCGCCGCCGGACGGGGCCTTCTACATCTGGGCCGATATCGGCCACCTGACCGACGACTCGATGGCGTTCTGCAAGCAACTGCTGACCGACACCGGCGTCGCCACAGCGCCGGGCATCGACTTCGATCCGGTCGAGGGCCACCGGTTCATGCGCTTCAGCTTCGCGGTCTCGACAGCGGAGGTCGAGGAGGCGTTGCGGCGGTTGGCGCCGTGGTTTGCCAGTCGTTAGCTGCTCCCCCTCTGGGGGAGCTGTCGCGGAGCGACTGAGGGGGCCATCGCGGCATCCGCCCAGCTAACCCCCTCCGGCCCTCCGGGCCACCTCCCCCGGAGGGGAAGGATCTAAGTCGAGACCCTACTTCTTCTCCAGATAATCCAGCGCCATGAACACCTCGGCCTTCACGCCGGTTTCCAGCACCGCCTCGTCGATGTCGAAATAGGGCGAGTGGTTGGCCGGCGCGCCCTGTGCCGGAACGCTGGCCGGGCGGCCGCCCAGCTGGATGAACACGCCCGGGATCTTCTCGGCGTACATCGAGAAGTCCTCGGCCCCCGTCACCAGGGCGGCGTTGTCGTCGACCTTGCCGGGCGAGGCCTTGGACAGCGAGGTCTTCACCCACTTCGACAGGTCGGGATCGTTGTAGGTCACCGGATAGGGCTGGGTGAACACGGCCTCGGCCTTGGCGCCATAGCGATCACCGATGGCGGCGACGCTCTTCTGGACCTTGGAAATCAGGTCGGCGCGGCGCTCGGTCGAGAAGGTGCGCATGGTGCCGCCCATCACCAGGTCTTCCGGAATGATGTTCTGGCGCATGCCCATATTGATGGTGGCGATGGTCACGACCGAGGGCGACACCCCGACATCGACCTGACGCGCGGCGATCTGGTTCATGGCTTGGATGATGTCGGCCGCGATGCTGGCCATGTCGATGCCGGCCCAGGGCCGCGCGCCGTGGGTCTGCTTGCCCTTCACCGTGATCGCGATGCGGTCGGACGAGGCGTAGAAGCCCATCGGCCGGTAGTTCAGCAGGTGGGCGTCGGCCGGGCCGATATGCAGGCCGAAGATGGCGTCGACCTTGGGCTGGTCCAGCGCGCCGTCGCGGATCATCAGCTTGGCGCCGCCTTCCTCGCCCGCCTGGGGGCCTTCCTCGGCGGGCTGGAAGATCAGGACCACCGTGCCCTTGATGTCGGCCTTCATGCCGGCCAGCACCGTGGCGGTTCCCAGCAGCATGGCCACGTGGGTGTCGTGGCCGCAGGCGTGCATCACCGGCACCGTACGGCCTTCCCAGGTGGCTGTGGCCTTGGAGGCGAACGGCAAGCCGGTCTTTTCCTCGACCGGCAGGGCGTCCATGTCGGCGCGCAGGGCCACGACCTTGCCGGGTTTTCCACCCTTGAGGATGCCGACCACGCCGGTCTTGCCCACGCCTTCGCGGACCTCGAAGCCCAGGGCCTTCAGCTCCCTGGCGACGATGGCGGCGGTGCGGACCTCCTGGTTGCCCAGCTCCGGGTTCTGGTGAAGGTCGCGGCGCCAGGCGACGACCTTGGGCTGGACGGCCTTGGCGGCGGCCTCGACCTTGGCGGCGGAAGGCGCGGCCATGGCCGGCGCGCCGAAAGCCAGGCCAGCCATGATCGCCAGCGTCGAAACCCGTCCAAACATGCGCGTCTTCCTCTGAAAAGCCGGCGGACATTGGGGTGCTTGCATCGGGGCGGTCAAGCTGACGTAAGGGGCGGCTTTGCGAATGGCGCGATCGGACTAAGCTTGGGTCATGGACGAGCCGATCGACGCCAAATTCGACACGATCAACGACGCCGCCGTGCGCGAGCCGGGCACCGGCGTGCTGCGACCGCGCCACGCCGCCACCCTGATTATCGTCCGCACCGACGCGGCCAAGCCGCGCCTGCTGATGGGACGCCGCGCGGGGGGTCACGCCTTCATGCCCGACAAGTGGGTGTTTCCCGGCGGCCGGGTGGATCGCGGCGATTATCGCGCTCCCTCGGCCAGCGAACTGGCGCCTGAGGTCGCCACCCGCCTGACCCATCAGCCGCGCCATCCCAGCCCAGCGACCCTGGCCCGCGCCCTGGGCCTGGCGGCCATCCGCGAGACCTTCGAGGAGACAGGCCTGCTGCTGGCCCGTCCCGCGCCCTCACGGCCCGCCGCCGGGGCCTGGCGGCCCTTCCTAGCCCAGGGCGCCCTGCCCGACCTGGCGCCGCTGGCCTTCGTGGCCCGGGCGATCACCCCGCCCTATCGCACCCGCCGCTTCGACGCCCGGTTCTTCATGGCGTCGGCCGAAGCCCTGATCAGCCTGGACCGCCAGCCCGACTGCGGTGAACTGGACGAGATCGCCTGGGTCGATTTCGACGAGGCCATGGCCCTGGACCTGCCCAACATCACCCGCTTCGTGGTCGCCGAGATCGGCCAGAGGTTGAAGGATGCTGGACGTCCCGCGCCCTTCATGCGTTTCCTGAACGGCGCCCGGAACCTGACCTATGTCTGAGCCGGCGCATCTCGGGGGAGATCGACATGCTGGCCATTCTGTTCGCGTCCGCCCTGGCGACCACGCCGCCCGCGCCTGAGCCCGAGATCAGCCGGCTGGCCTGGATGACGGGCTGCTGGATGCAGGTCCGGTCCAATGGCCGCGTCGACGAGCAGTGGATGGCCCCCGGCGGTGGGATGATGCTGGGCATGAGCCGCACCCTGAAGGACGGCAAGGTCCGCGAGTTCGAGTTCCTGCGAATCGCGCCGGGTGTCGACGGCAGACTGGCCTTCACGGCCAAACCTTCGGGCCAGGCGGAAGCGACGTTTCCGCTCAGGGAGATCACCGACGACACCGTGGTGTTCGAGGACGCCGCCCACGACTTTCCCCAGCGAATTCTGTACAAGCGCGTGGACGCCCGGACCATTATCGGCCGGATCGAGGGCCAGATCGGCGGCCAGCCCCGATCGGTGGACTATCCCTACACGCGGTGCCCCGCCGGCAATTGACTTTGGCGCATTGATGAGTATGTTCCGCGCCTCTCATTTCCAGCGCGCGGGTACCCTGCGCGATACCGCAGGGATTCGACCATGGCCAAACCGGCTTCAATCAAGATCCGCCTGAACTCGACGGCGGACACCGGCTTCTTCTACGTGACCAAGAAGAACGCCCGCACCAAGACCGAGAAGATGGTGCTGAAGAAGTACGATCCGGTCATCCGCAAGCACGTCGAATTCAAGGAAGGCAAGATCAAGTAGATCTGCCTGACCGGTACGACATACGAAAACGCCCGGCCAGAAATGGCCGGGCGTTTTTGATTCCGGGCGGCAGCTGCTCCCCCTCTGGGGGAGCTGTCGCGGAGCGACTGAGGGGGCTAGCTGGATATCGGCCGAGCTAGCCCCCTCCGGCCCTCTGGGCCACCTCCCCCAGAGGGGGAGGAGCTAAAACCGAGCAGTCGTGCCCTGCCCCCAACGGCCGGCAGCGCCCATCGATATCCGTCGGCGGCTTGACGCCCGTCACCGCCGCGATGGTCGGGGCGATGTCCACCGTGTCCACAGGCAGGACGCGCTCGCGCGGCGCGCCATCCTTCCACCAGAAGATGATCGGCACCCGGCGGTCATAGTCCCACGGGCTGCCGTGGGTGGAGACATAGGTCGCGCCGGCCGTCGCGGGCACGAGGTCGGGCTTGAAGGCGATGACGATGTCGCCCGAGCGCCCCGGATAGGCGCTGCGGCGCATGCGTTCGCGGATCGAGATTTCCTCGGGCGAGGTGTCGGCCGGCTCCGGGGCCAGGGTCAGCAGACTGTTGACGTCGAAGGCCTCGATCACCTCCGGTTGGCGGGAAACCAGGGCCAGGGCGGCGGCGGTGATGCGCATGTGCTCGACCAGCGGCAGGGTCTTCCTGTCGGGCCCGACGACATCGATGGTGTTGATGCCGCCGTCAGCGACCAGCGGGTCGTAGGACAGGCCCAGATCAGCGCGCAGCGTCTCGTTCAGCTTCCCCAGCCAGGTCTTGGTGGCGATACGGTCGGCGTCATAGCCTTCCTCGTGCAGCCGCTCGGGCATGTCGGCGCCGCCATGGTCGGCGGCCAGCACCACCAGAACACCGCCCTTGGCCTTGCCGACCTTGTCGAGGAAGGCGCCCAGCCGGTCGTCCAGGCGGGCGATCTGGTCGCACATTTCCGGGCCGCGGGTGCCGTAGCGGTGGCCGATATAGTCTGTGGCCGAAAGGCTGACGGTCAGGACATCGACCTGGGGCCCGTCGCCCAGGCCGTAGGTGTCGCGCAGCTCTGCCGCCAGCTCCAGGGTGACCTGATCGATATAGGGGCTGGAGCCCAGGTCGCGCAGCCTGTCGGCCTCGCTGGTCGCGACCGGGATCGGCAGGGCCGCCCGCCACTTGCGGCCGCCGGTCTCGTAGTCGGCCTCCAGAGCCTTGCAGCGCTTGGCCGAGCCGCCCATCAGGGCGTCCAGCGGGCTTTTCGCATAGTCCCAGACGAATGGATGCTTCTTCAGATCGGCCGTCAGCCTGGCGTTGAAGGCCGCCACGGGCTTCAGGCGCGCCTCGGCGGTCTGGCCCGGCGGCACGAAGGTGGTGAAGCCAAAGCCCGGCTGCAGCCAGAAGGCGCCGTCGGCCTTGTGGCCCGCCATGGTGATCGCGCCGCGATCCTTGCCCGAAACGCCAAACACCCGGCTGGCCGGGGAAACGGACTTCAGCCAGTCGCCATAGGTGCTGGCGACCATGTTCTTGCCGCTGACCGGGCGCGCCTTGGGATCATGAGCCAGGGTGACGCTGTCGTCGCCCAGGCAATAGACCTGCTTGCCTAGCTCGGCGTCATACCAGTCGTTGGCGCTGATGCCGGTCTTGTTGGGATGCTTGCCCGTCAGCAGGGTGGAGTGCCCCGGGCAGGTCTCGGTCATGGCGTGCGACTGATAACCGTTGGGATAGACCACGCCCTGGCTCGCCAGCTTGCCCAGTCCGCCGGTGAACTCGCTCCGATGCTGGGCGAACAGGTTGGCGCTGAACTGGTCGATCGAGATCACCACCACCAGCCTGGGATCAGGTTTGGTGAGGGCGCGAGGCTGGGCCAGGACCGGAGCAGTGAAGGCGAGCGCGGCGCAGGCAAGCGCGCCGGAAGTAAGCAGCTTATTCATCCCGGCTAAAAAGCCCGATCGCCTGTTTCGTGCAAGGACGGAGGCGGTCAGGGGCGCAGGAAAAGAGCGTCGGCGCGAAAAGCCGTCAGGCGACGCGGCCGACCACCGCATTGCGGCCAGAAGCCTTGGCTTCATACACGCCCTCGTCGGCCCGCTTCAGCAGGGCCTCAGGGCTGTCGTGCTCGCCCAGGGTCGCCGAGACGCCGATCGAGATCGTCACGGTCAGCAGTTCCTTGCCCTGGGCCACCCGGAAGGGCGAGCCGGACACGTGCATGCGGATCCGCTCGGCGATGCGCATGGCGTCTTCCAGCTGCGTATCGGGCATGATCACCGTGAACTCCTCGCCGCCATAGCGGCAAGGCAGGTCGATGGCGCGGACATTGGAGGCCAGGCGCAGGGCGAACTCGCGCAGCACCTCATCGCCGACGTCGTGGCCGAAGGTGTCGTTGATCTTCTTGAAGTGGTCGATGTCGATCAGCAGGGCTGCGACCGGGTCGCCGCCCAGGGTCGAACGCTGAACCAGAGAGTCGAGCTGGCCGGTCATGTAGCGACGGTTGTGCAGTCCGGTAAGCTGGTCGGTGACCGCCAGTTCCAGGCTGTGATCGAGATTGTTGCGCAGATAGTCGGTGTAGCGCTTGCGCTGGATCTGGGTCTTGACCCGGGCCGACAGCTCCTGCGGATCGATCGGGCGCGGCAGGATGTCGTTGACGCCGATTTCCAGCGCCTTGACCATCCGCTGGCGCTCGTCGGGATCCACCATGGCCAGCACCGGCAGGTGTCGGGTGCGTTCGTTGGACCGCAGCGAGGCGGCGAAGCGCAGGCCGTCGAAGCCCTTGGCCGCGGCGTTGATGATCACCAGATCGACCGGTCCGCCGGCGCTGATCCGCGCCTTTTCCGGGTCCGACTCGACCACCGGGCGGTGTTCGATGCTGAGCTCGGCGGCGATGCGCTGGGCCTGGCGTTCGTTGTCATCGACGATCAGAACCCGACCGCCCAGGCCGTCCAGCCGCGAGGCGGCGCCGGCGATCACGCCCATGCGGCGGCCCGAGGCCTCGCGCTGGCGCAGTTCGTCGATCACCAGTTTCAGGCGGGTCAGGCTGCGCACGCGGGCGAACAGCATAACGTCGTCGATGGGTTTGGTCAGAAAGTCCGAGGCGCCCGCCTCCAGGCCCTGGATACGGTCGGCGCGACCGTCCAGCGCCGTGACCAGCACCACCGGAATGTGGCGGGTGATCGGGTCTTCCTTCAGGCGCTTGCAGACGGTGAAACCGTCCATGCCCGGCATCATCACGTCCAGCAGGATGATGTCGGGCAGATCATTGGCCGCCATGGCCAGGGCCGTGGGGCCGTCGTTGGCGGTGCTGACCTGATAATACTCGGCCGAAAGCTTGGCCTCGAGCAGGCGAACATTGGCTTCGATGTCGTCTACGACGAGGATGCGCGCGCTCATGCCGGGGTCTTCTCCAGCAGGCGCTTGATGGTGTCGAGGAAGTGGGCCACCGAGATCGGCTTGGAGATATAGGCCTCGCAGCCGCCTTCCCGGATCCGTTCCTCGTCACCCTTCATGGCGAAGGCCGTGACGGCCACCACGGGGATGTGCGCCAGGTCCTCGTCTTCCTTGAGCCACTTGGTGACCTCGAGTCCCGAGATCTCCGGCAGCTGGATATCCATGAGAATCAGGTCGGGGCGATTTTCCCTGGCGATGGACAGCGCCTGCAGACCCTCACGGGTTTGCAGGGTCTCATAACCCTGGGCTTCGAGCAGATCATGAAAGAGCTTCATGTTCAGCTCATTATCCTCCACGATGAGGACCTTCTTCGTCATCCTGACCCCGACCATACGGTCCGTGGCGACGCCTGAGGGATTCGCGTCGCTTCTGTCTTCCAGATCGCACGAATATCCTTAAGCCCGCGCTAATCGCGTTAACACCGGCCGATCGCAGATCATGGAACCCAGTTACTCCGACATTCAAGCCTGCACCATCGCTCCCGGCGCGCCGCTGGTGATTGTCGATGTGGATGAGGTTCTCGCCCAGTTCATGCGCGGCTTCGGGTCGTTCATCGGCCGGCACGGCTTCGAGCTGCGCGTCGATCGCTTCGCCCTGTTCCAGAACATCTATCGCCCCGGCGAGACCGATCATCTGGACCTGATCGCCGGCAAGGTGCTGTTCGACGACTTCTTCCGCGACGGGGCCGACGACCTGATGCCCGCCGAGGGCGCGGCCGACGCTTTGGCCGATCTGTCGACCCGCGCCGGCGTGGTGATCCTGACCAACGCGCCCGAGCACGGCCGCCAGGCCCGCGCCCGCTGGCTCAAGACTCACGGCTTCGACTATCCGCTGGTCATCAACAGCGGCCCCAAGGGCCCGTCGGCGGCGCAGCTGTCCAGCCGCACCTCGGGTCCGTCGGTGTTTATCGACGACCTACTGCCGCAGCTCGAATCGGTCGCCGCCAGCGCTCCCGAGGTCACCCGCTTCCAGATGGTCAGCGACGAGCGCCTGCGCCCCCTGGCGCCCAGCGCGCCGGATCGTCATGCCCGCATCGACCACTGGCCCCACCTGAAGACCGCGATCGAGGCGCGACTGTTCGCATGATCCGTTTCGGCGTCGATTTCGGCGGCACCAAGATCGAGGCCGCCGCCCTGGATGGCGACGGCCATTTCGTGGCCCGCGTCCGCAAGCCCAATCCCGGCAACTATGATGAGGCCCTGGAGGTCGTCGCCGATCTGCTGGCGGACGCCGAAACCATGGCCGGCGCCCAGGCGGCGCGGCTGGGCATGGGCATTCCCGGCTCGATCTCGCCGCGCACGGGCCTGATCCGCAACGCCAACAGCGTCTATCTGAATGGCCGCCCCTTCGAACAGGATCTGGCCACGCGGCTGGCGCGGCCCGTGCGCCTGGCCAACGACGCAAACTGTCTGGCCCTCTCGGAAGCCGCCGATGGCGCCGGCGCCGGGCAAGGCGTGGTGTTCGCCGCCATCCTGGGCACGGGTTGCGGCGGCGGCGTGGTCGTTGACGGACGCATCATCGAGGGGCGCAACGGCATAGCCGGTGAATGGGGCCATACGCCCCTGCCCTGGCCCAGGCCGGAAGAGTATCCCGGTCCGGCATGCTGGTGCGGTCGCAAGGGCTGCCTGGAAACCTGGGTCGCCGGCCCGGCCTTCGCCCGCGACGCCGGCCATCCGACCGGTCAGGCGGCCCTGGCCGCGATCGAGGCGGGCGACGCCGGGGCCATGGCGGCGCTAGATCGCCACATCGACCGTCTGGGGCGCGCCCTGGCGGTCGTCTGCGACCTGATCGACCCCGACGTCATCGTGCTGGGCGGCGGCCTGTCGAACGTCGACGCCCTCTATGAGCGCCTGCCCGCGGCCATGGCGCCGCATGTGTTTTCCGACGCCTTCGAAACCCCGGTGCTCAGGGCCAGGCATGGCGACAGCTCCGGCGTCCGGGGCGCAGTCTGGCTTTGGCCGGCAGACTAGACCGGATCAGGGCCGGTCGAGGAAGGCGCTGTAGCGGCTGATGACGTCCTGCTGGTGCAGGCCGGGCGGGAACAGGCTCTGAACGTCAAGGCCGCCGCGCCAGGTCACCTGATATTCGGACGGTCCGTACTGGGTGATCGCGGCTTCGTTCTGCAGCGCCATGTATTCCAGCAGGCCCAGCTTGGGGGCCAGGGTCAGCTGATCCTCGAACGAATCCAGGATCCAGCGATGATCGATGCCGCCGCGATACGGTCCTTCGGTCTTGGACAGCTCCATGTAGCGGGCCGGCGCCGACAGGAATCCCGCCTCGGCGACCAGCGGCAGCATGCGCAGCAGCAGCTCGGGATCGGCCATGCGCTGGATCACATGCGGACAGACGGCATAGGAGAACCGCCCATGCCGGGCCACATGGTCCAGTAGCGCCCGCCAGGTGCGCTCGTTGTTCAGGTCGCCTGCGAAATGGGTGGCTAGCGGGCTGTCGGCGTCGCCTATCGAGGCGCTGGCCAGGTCGCTCAGCTCCGGCGGCGCCGTCCCGATCTGCAGGACGCTGAAATTCCAGTTGCGCTGCTTCTGATCCTGCAGGAACGCGACAAGCGCTGCGGTGTCATTGTGCGGCGCGAACACGCCGCCCTGCGAGGGGCGCGGCACGCGGCGTTCGAAGATGCAGTCGATCTGCACGACCTTGCCATCCGGCTCGCCCTGCCAGCGGAACAGGGCCAGGGTCTCGGTGGTGACGAACCCCATCGACGCCAGCGCCGCGATGATTTCCTCGGCGCGCCCGGCGCCGGGATTGTAGTCGGCCAGCGAGATCTCGATCATCACATAGTCGGCCTTGCCGATGACCTCTCGCCCGCCCTGCAGGACGTCCAGTTCCGCGCCCTGGGTGTCGATCTTGACGAAATCAAACTGCCGGTCGGCCAGCAGGTCATCCAGACGCGCCTTGGGCACCACCTCGCGGATGACGACCTCGTCGCGGAAGTGCTGGGAATTTTCCCGATAGAGCGAGCTGCCGGTGGACTGCAGCCATTCCCGGGTCAGGAAAAGCTCGGCCTCCCCGTTCTCGTTCGAGGCGGCCACCATGTGGCGCTCGAAGGGAAACTTGACCAGATTCTCCTCGCAGTGAGGATTGGGCTCGATCATCGTGGGCTTGCAGGACGGATACACCTGCATGAACGACCAGGTGAACATGCCCACGTTCGCGCCGATATCCAGCATCGTCCGCGGCGTATAGCCCTGCAACCGCAGGCGTTTGAAGAGTTCAAGGTCCACAGGATCATCCGCATGACACGCGGACTCGACTGAACGCCTCGCCATCGATTCGCGATAGGTTCGCCTTGCGTTTCGGGTTTCTGAAGAGCCACGCTTGCGAATGAAGGCGCTCTGCCGCGATTGTTTCTGGACCGGCGACGACAGGCCCCGGCGCTGCCCGGCCTGCGGCTCGCCGCGTCTGGTCGTGCATGACGATCTGGGCGATCTGGCCATGGCCCACATGGACTGCGACGCCTTCTACGCCGCCGTGGAAAAGCGCGACCGGCCGGAGCTGCGCGACCTTCCCGTCATCATCGGCGGCGGCAAGCGCGGTGTGGTGACCACCGCCTGCTACATCGCCCGCATGAGCGGCGCGCGCTCGGCCATGCCGATGTACAAGGCCCTGCAGCTGTGCCCGCAGGCCGTGGTCATCAAGCCCGACTTCGCCAAGTACAAGGCCGCCAGCCGGGCGATCTTCAGCCGCGTGGAGGCCCTGACGCCGCTGGTCCAGCCCCTGTCCCTGGACGAGGCCTGGATGGACCTTTCGGGCACCGAGCGGCTGCACGGCGCCCCGCCCGCCCTGGTGCTGGCCCGCCTGCAGGCCGAGATCGAGCGCGAAATCGGCCTGACGGTCTCGATCGGCCTGGCCCCCAACAAGTTCCTGGCCAAGATCGCCTCAGAGCTGGACAAGCCGCGCGGCTTCTCGGTGATCGGCGCGTCCGAGGCCAGGACCTTCCTGGCCGGCAAGCCCGTCTCGATCCTGCCCGGCGTCGGCCCCGCCACGGTCACGGCCCTGGCCGCCGAGGGCTTTCGCACCGTGGGCGACATCGCCGCGGCCGACCTCAAGCATCTGGCCGCCACCCTGGGCTCGAGCGGCCTGCGCCTGCATCGTTTGGCCCAGGGGCAGGATGCGCGGCTGGTCGATCCCGATCAGGTGCGAAAGACCATCAGCGCCGAGACCACCTTCAATGACGACCTCTTCAAGCGCGAGGACCTGGAGGACGAGCTCTGGCCGCTATGCGAGCGGGTCGCCCGGCAGGCCCGGGCCGAGGGCGTGGCCGGGCGCGTGGCGACGCTGAAGCTGCGTACTCCCGACTTCAAGGTCCATACCCGCCGGCGCACCCTGGCGGTGCCGACCCAAACGGCGCGCACCCTGTTCCAGGTGGCCCGCGAACTGCTGGCCGCTGAGCCCGGCGGAACCTACTACCGCCTGATCGGGGCTGGCCTGACCGAGTTCGTCCCGGCCGAGGGCGCGGCCGACGACTTCTTCGCCGGCGACGAGCGTCAGACCCTCGCGAAGGAAAAGACCATCGACATGCTGCGCGGCAAATTCGGCGCCGGCGCGGTGGTGACGGGACGTGCGCTCAAGAGCCGCTGACGGTTGCCCAGGCCGAGCGTTCCGCTATCAAGGATCAGCGCTATCCCAGGAGCCAGCATGTCATCGCCGCCTGTTTTGGTTCTCGCGCTGCTGGCCACTCTGGTCCTGTCCCCGATCGCCGCCGCCCAGACCACCCCAACAGCCACGCCCGGAGCCCCTGCCATGACCCATCACGCCCGGGGGCCCTTCGAAGTGAAGATGGCGCCGCAGGATCAGGACGTCGGCGAAGGCTCGACCCTGGGCCGCATGTCGCTGGACAAGACCTTCCATGGCGATCTGGAGGCGACGGGCAAGGGTCAGATGCTGACCGCCGGCGCCGACACGCCCGGTTCGGCCGTCTATGTGGCGATCGAGCGCGTGACAGGAACGCTGCACGGCAAGGCCGGCAGCTTCGCTTTGGTTCATCAGGGCGTGATGCGCGGCGCCGAGCGCAGCCTCAAGGTCGAGATCGTGCCCGACTCGGGCGCCGGCGCCCTGAAGGGCATCGCTGGAAGCCTCAGCATCGAGATCGTCGACGGCAAGCACCTCTATGATTTGCAATATACCCTGCCCGGCCAATAGCGGTTCGGGCGGGCGACGCTGACCGAGCGCCCCTTGCGCGACACGCTCTCGCGCACCATTTCGGCTCCTCGCCCAGGAAACCGTCGTCGCACGGCCTCCGTTCTCCCAATCGTGAAGTCCTTTTGCAGGGCGCCCCTGTGTTAAAGCGGCGCAGTTGCGCGTGGGCCTCTTCCAAAGCCCGCGCGTTTCCATATCTAATCCTAGTAAGGCGGGTGGTTCGGCCCGTCGGGAGAAAACGGTCAATGGCCGAGCGGAAGCAAGGCGGACAGAATAACGGAACTGGATCTTCGGTCATCACTGAGGTGAAACCGAAGACACAGAAGCCTTCGCTCTATCGAGTACTGATTCTGAACGACGACTACACGCCGATGGAGTTCGTCGTGTACGTCCTCGAACGGTTCTTCAACAAGTCACGCGAAGACGCGACCCGGATCATGCTGCTCGTTCACCAACACGGTGTTGGTGTGTGCGGCGTCTATACCTACGAAGTTGCTGAAACGAAGGTTGCGCAGGTCATCGACTCGGCGCGCCGTCATCAGCACCCCCTGCAGTGCACCATGGAAAAAGACTGAGGAGCCTCCCCCCTTGCCCTCGTTTTCTCGCCCTCTCGAAGAATCCCTCCACCGCGCCGTGGCCTACGCCAACCAGCGTAAGCACGAATACGCGACCCTGGAGCATCTGCTCCTCTCCCTCACCGACGACGATGACGCCGCCGGGGTGATGCGCGCCTGCGACGTCGATCTGGTCGCTCTGAAAAAGAGCCTGGCCAACTATCTCGACGTCGAACTGGCCTCTCTGATCGTCGACGACGAGGAAGACGCCAAGCCGACCGCCGGCTTCCAGCGCGTGATCCAGCGCGCCGTAATCCACGTGCAGTCGTCGGGCCGCGAAGAAGTGACCGGCGCCAATGTGCTGGTGGCCATCTTCTCGGAGCGCGAAAGCCACGCCGCCTACTTCCTGCAGGAGCAGGACATGACGCGCTATGATGCGGTGAACTTCATCGCCCATGGCATCGCCAAGAAGGCCGGCGCGTCCGAGCCCAAGGCCGTCAAGGGCGCCAGCACCGGCGCCACCGAAGACGACGCCGAAAAGCCCAACACCAAGACCGGCGGCGAGGCTCTGGAAGCCTATTGCGTCGACCTCAACGAAAAGGCCCGCCAGGGCAAGGTCGACCCCCTGATCGGCCGCGCCAGCGAAGTGGAACGCGCGATCCAGATCCTGTGCCGTCGGACCAAGAACAACCCCCTGCTGGTGGGCGAACCCGGCGTCGGCAAGACGGCCATCGCCGAAGGCCTGGCCCGCAAGATCATCACCCATCAGGTCCCCGAGGTCCTGGCGGAAGCCACCATCTTCTCGCTCGACATGGGCGCGCTGCTGGCCGGCACCCGCTATCGCGGTGACTTCGAGGAACGCGTCAAGCAGGTGGTCAAGGAACTCGAGAACCACCCCAATGCGGTGCTGTTCATCGACGAGATCCACACCGTGATCGGCGCCGGCGCGACCAGCGGCGGGGCGATGGACGCCTCAAACCTGCTGAAGCCGGCTCTGGCCTCGGGCAGCCTGCGCTGCATGGGTTCGACCACCTACAAGGAGTTTCGTCAGCACTTCGAGAAGGATCGGGCCCTGGTCCGTCGCTTCCAGAAGATCGACGTGAACGAGCCGTCGGTGGAAGACACCATCAAGATCCTCAAGGGGCTCAAGAGCTACTACGAGGACTTCCACAAGCTGAAATATACGAACGAGGCCATCAAGGTCGCGGTCGAGCTGTCGGCCAAGTACATCACCGACCGCAAGCTGCCCGACAAGGCGATCGACGTGATCGACGAAGCCGGCGCCGGCCAGATGCTGCTGCCCGAGAACCGTCGCAAGAAGGTCCTGGGCGTCAAGGAGATCGAGGCCGTCGTGGCCAAGATCGCCCGCATCCCGCCCAAATCGGTCTCCAAGTCCGACACCGAGGCGCTGAAGGAGCTGGAAACGGATCTGAAGCGCGCGGTGTTCGGTCAGGATGACGCGATCATGCAGCTGTCCTCGGCCATGAAGCTGGCCCGGGCCGGTCTGCGCGACGCGGACAAGCCGATCGGCTCGTTCCTGTTCAGCGGCCCGACCGGCGTCGGCAAGACCGAAGCCGCCAAGCAGCTGGCCCTGACGCTGGGCATCGAGATGATCCGCTTCGACATGTCCGAGTACATGGAGCGCCATACCGTGAGCCGCCTGATCGGCGCCCCTCCCGGCTATGTCGGCTATGACCAGGGCGGCCAGCTGACCGACGCCGTCGACCAGCACCCGCACGCCGTGGTCCTGCTCGACGAAATCGAGAAGGCTCACCAGGACGTCTACAACATCCTGCTGCAGGTCATGGACCACGGGGTTCTCACCGACTCCAACGGCAAGAAGGTCGATTTCCGCAACGTGGTCCTGATCATGACCACCAATGCGGGCGCCTCGGACGCCCAACGCCAGTCGATCGGCTTTGGACGCGAGAAGGTGGTCGGCGAGGAAGAGGCCGCCCTCAAGCGTCTGTTCACGCCGGAATTCCGCAACCGCCTCGACGCGGTCGTGGCCTTCAAGCCGCTGACGCCGGACATCATCCGGATGGTCGTGCAGAAGTTCGTCATGCAGATGGAGGCCCAGCTGGCCGACCGGAACGTGACGATCGAGCTGTCCGACGATGCGGCCGACTGGCTGGCCAAGAACGGCTTCGACGAGCTCTACGGCGCCCGCCCCCTGGGCCGGGTCATCCAGGAGCACATCAAGAAGCCCCTCGCCGACGACATCCTGTTTGGACGTCTGGTGCGCGGCGGCCACGTCAAGATCATCCTCAAGGACAGCAAGATCGACTTCGAGATCGAGAGCACCCCGGAAAAGCCCGCCAAGGGCTCCGCGGCCACCGAGACCGAAGCCGAACCGGCCCTCGTCGAATAGATCCAAGACCATCGAGAGGCCCGGAGCGATCCGGGCCTCTTTTGATTCCGGTTCGCGCTAGTCGTGCACGTAGGCCGACGCCGGCCTAGACAGCCACTGGCTGCGGCTCTGCCCATAGATGTGCGTAACCCTCCCGTCGGGTTCAGCGGCCGCTCTCAGCCAGGAGGAGCCAAGGCGCTGCGTCACCGCGATGGAGGCCGTATTTTCGGCGTCGATGCCGTGGATGACCTCGGCCCATCCCAGCGTCTCGAACGCCCAGTCTATGGCGGCCCGCGCGGCTTCGGTGGCGTAGCCCCTGCCCTGGGCCGCACCGGCAAACGCCCAGCCGATCTCCGTCCCCAAAGCGCCTTCGGGCACCCAGGGGCCGGCGCGACCGACCCACGCGCCAGACTCCTTCTCGATCACCGAGAACAGCCCGCAGCCCCGCAACGCCCACATGCCCGCGACAGTCGCCAGCCCGCGCCACGACGCGGCGCGATCCTGCGGGCCGCCGATCCAGGTGGTGACGCGCTCGTCAGCGTCCAGCGCCGCCCAGTCGTCCAGGTCGCCCTCGACCGGCGGACGCAGGATCAGGCGCGCGGTTTCGAGCCGTGGGCCGGTCATCGCGACGCCTAAAGCGCCGCCGCGATCTTCTCGGCCAGGGCCTTCAGCTCTTCGACATCGGCCATGCCCTTGCCGTGCGCGCCCAGGGCTTCGCCCTCGTAGCGAGGGATGACGTGGAAATGCAGGTGGAACACGGTCTGGCCGGCCGGGGCGCCGTTGAACTGGGTGACGATCACCCCGTCAGGCTTCAGCGCGGCGGTGACGGCGGCGGCGGCCTTCTGGGTGGCGCCGATCAGCCGGCCCAGGGTCTTGGCCTCGGCCTCCAGCAGGTTGCGGGCCTTGCTGGTCTTGGAGATCACCAGCATGTGGCCGCGCGCCTGCGGGAAGACGTCCATGAAGGCCAGGACCTGATCGTCCTCGAACACCTTCACGGCCGGCATTTCGCCGCGGATGATCTTGGCGAAGATGTTGTCGGGGTCGTAGGTTCCGTGAAGGCTCATGGCCATCTCCTCATGCGAGGGGTGTCGTAGCAAACCACGGGAGGCGTGCAAGCATGACGACCAAGTCCAGTGAAAAGCCTCAAGGCCTGACCGAGCAGCAGGAGAAGTGGTTCGCCTCGGTCCGCGAGAACCTGGAACGCGAGACGGGCAAGACCCTGGCCGAATGGATCGAGATCGTTCGGCGCGACTGCCACGAGACCAAGCCCCGGGCGCGATCGGAATGGCTGAAGACCCATCACGGCATCGGCGCCAATCGCGCGGCCCTGATCCTGTCGGAAGCCTTTCCCTCGACCATGGGCTGGGACGACGCCGACGCCTTGCGCGCGGCGCTTTGGACCGACCCGGCCTGCACCGCGATCCTCGAAGCGGTCGAAGCCGCCATCGCTGAGTTTCCCGGCCTGGTTACCGGTCAGCGCAAGGCCTTCACCGCCTGGTCCCAAAAGGTGCAGTTCGCCGCGATCAAGCCCGTCAAGGGCGGGACCGCGTCGCTGGGCCTGGCGGTGACGCCCGACGCCTCCCCTCGCCTGTCCGAACCGAAGAACGAGGGCTGGTCGGACCGGCTGAGGGCCAAGGTCGCCCTGGCCTCGCCGGCCGATGTCGACGATGAGATCAGGGCGTTGCTGAAGGCGGCCTGGAACAGGTCCTGATCAGACCGTATGGCTGATGGCGGCGTAGAACATCTTCGCCTCGTCGGCGATGATATTGGCCTTGTCGGTTCCGTTGATGATCCGACGGGCGTTCACCCAGTCGCCCTTCGTTTCATTGAAGTAGCGGCCAAAGCCCACGCCGGTGAACAGGCCCTGCTCCATGCCCAGGAACATCACCGGCACGGCGTTCTTCAGCGACAGGGCGAGGTCGGGGTCGGCCACCATGTCGACACCCAGCTTGGTGGACATCTTCTGGTAGTTGTCCTTCCAGGTCAGCTGAACCAGGCCCCGGCCGTAATAGACCTGGCCATGCGGCGGGGTCGGGACGCCATAGGGCTTGCCCTTGCCCCGGCCATATTCGCGGATCGGCCCGAAGGTCTTGTCGGTCTCGTGGTAGGCCGTGCCCAGGGCATAGGCCAGCCAGCGATCATCCTTGGCCGCCATATGGGCGTCCCAATAGTCAAGGATCGCGGTCAGGCCATCGACCTGCGATTGCTTTAGCTTGCCGCCAAACAGCTGCGCCCTGACAAATGAAAAGAAGAATTCCCGGTTCATGGTCCCGCCCCCGCGTTTATGATCGCGAAGGGAAACACACGTTCAGATAGTAATCTAGCTCTTCTTGAAGGGGGAGTATTCCTCGGACAGCATCTCCATCTCGGCGTCGACCGCCTCGCGCTCGCGCTCAAGATAGCGGGCGACCGGCTCGCGCAGCATCGGGTCGGCGATCCAGTGGGCCGAATAAACCGGACTGGGGAGATAGCCGCGAGCGATCTTGTGCTGGCCCTGGGCTCCGGCCTCGACGCGCGGCAGGCCCAGGCGGATCGCGTGCTCGATGGCCTGATAGTAGCAGAGCTCGAAATGCAGGAACGGCACGTCCTCGGCGCAGCCCCAGTGGCGCCCGTACAGGCAGTCGCGGCCCAGCAGGTTCAGCGCCCCGGCGATCCACGGGCCGCCCGGACGACGGGCCATCAACAGCAGGACCTTGTCGGCCATCCGCCGACCCAGCAGCGAATAAAACTGCCGGTTCAGGTAGGGCCGGCCCCACTTGCGGCTGCCGGTGTCCATGTAGAAGCCGAAGAAGGCGTCCCAGTGCTCTTCGGTCAGCTGATCGCCGGTCAGGGCCACGATCTCCAGCCCGTCCTGGGCGTCGCGGCGTTCGCGACGGATGGTCTTGCGGCGGTTGGACGACAGGGCCATCAGGAAGTCGTCGAAGGTCGCGTAGCCGGCGTTTTCCCAGTGATACTGCTGGTCCTGTCGCAACAGCAGTCCGCGCTGGCCCATCCATTCCCATTCGTCGGCCCTGGGAAAGGTCACGTGCAGCGACGAGGCGCCCATGCGCTCGCACAGGGTCAGGGCCCCGCCCAGCAGCGCCGAGCGACCGTCGTCGACATCGACATCCGGCCGCACGATTAGGCGCGACCCGGTCACCGGCGAGAATGGCGAGGAGCACTGGAGCTTGGGATAGTAGCGCCCGCCCGCCCGCTCATAGGCGTCGGCCCAGGAATGGTCGAAGACGTATTCGCCCTGGCTGTGGGACTTCAGATAGAGCGGCATGACGCCCGCCACGGCGCCGTCCTCGTCCTCGACCGACAGATGCTGCGGCGCCCAGCCGGTGCGCGCGGCGACGCAGCCGCTCTCCTCCAGGATCGAGAGGAAATCATAGCTGACGAAGGGATCGCCAGTGGGCGCGGCGCAGGCGTCCCAGGCCTCGCGGCCGATCTCGGCGATCTCGCGATGGACGCGAACCGCCGCCTTGACCGAAGTCACGCCTCAAAGCCCTCGAAGATCAGGTTGTCGCAATGGTCGCTGACGGCCTCCCACTGCTCGGGCGAGCGCACCGTCCAGGCGATCACCGGCATGCCTTTGGCGCGATGGAGATCGGCGCGGGCGCTGGGCAGCATGTCCAGGCCCAGGGCCAGGAAGTCGGGCCGGGCGATCTCGACCTGCTCCAAAGCGGCCAGCGACCGGCGCATCTCCGGCGCCAGCTTGCGGGCCCCGTCGTCGTTCCAGCTGTAGGAATCCAGGCCCCGCAGGATCTGCGGATGGTGATCGGCGAACCAGGCGTGGGAATAGGGATTAAACCCGATCACGGCGATGGGGCCGTTGTGATCGATCAGCACTTCAGAGACCCGCTTCTCGAGCTCTCCCACCTCGCCGAACGGGGTCTTCAGCTCGATATAGACCATGGCCCGGTGACCGATCAGGGTCAGGGTGTCGGCCAGGGTGGGAATGGTCTCATCGGTTCCGCAAAGCGCCATGGCGCCGAGGTCGGCGGCCGTATGGTCGCGCAGGCGCCCTTCCCTGCCGGTCAGGCGGTCCAGGCGATCATCATGGAAGACCACCGCCTCGCCATCGGCCGTCAGCTGGACATCAAGCTCGATCGCATAGCCCCGCGCGCAGGCCGCCTGGAACGCGGCCAGGGAGTTTTCAGGCGCGCCACCGGGGGTCCACAGCCCCCTGTGGGCGATGGCGGGTTCGAACAAGCGCTCCCACGCCTCGCCAAACACCTCGGTCGAGGGACGCTCGTGAACGCGCATCAGGCGATCTCCACCACGGCGTCGACTTCGACCGCGAAGCCCAGCGGCAGGCGATAGACACCGACCGCCGAGCGGGCGTGGCGTCCGGCGTCGCCCAGCACCTCGACCATCAGGTCCGAGCAGCCGTTGACCACCTTGGGAATGTCAATGAAGTCAGGGCCGGCCTGAACGAAGCCGCCCAGCTTGACCACCCGCACCACCCGGTCGAGGTCGCCATCGCAGGCGGCCTTCATCTGGGCCAGCAGGTTGATCCCGCACAGACGCGCGGCCTTCTGGGCGGTTTCTAGATCGACGTCGACGCCGACCGTGCCCTTGATGCCGCCCGAGGCGTCCAGCGAGATCTGGCCGGAGATGTGGATCAGGTTTCCGGACCGCACGAACGGCACATAGTTGGCCACGGGAGCCACAGGCTGCGGCAGCACCACGCCAAGCTCGCTCAGACGGTCATCGATCTTCGACATCACGCACTCCATTCACGAGCCGCAATGCTTAACGCCGCAAAGGGCGGGCACAAGAAAAAAGGCCCGAACCGCTAGCGGCTCGGGCCTTTCAATCTTGTCTGCCGGGACCGCGCCGGACGCGGTCTCGTAAGGTCGCCTTAGCGGGCGGCCTGGAACTTTTCGACAGCGGCGCTGGCGCGTTCGTTCAGGGGCTTCATCGAGTCCTTGATCGAGGCCGAAACGATCTCCGAAGCCTTGCTCATCTGGGCGATGTAGGCTTCCAGAGCCGACTTGGCCCAGGTCGTCTGCAGTTCCATGGCTTCCTGGACGCTCTTGGCGCCGGCCAGCGACTTCACGGCGGCGACCTGATCTTCAGCGGCCTTCTTGGAGTAGGCGAAGGTCTCAGCGCCCAGGGCTTCAGCGCCCTTGGTGGCGGCGGTCACCGAAGCGACGACGGCTTCGAGGTTCTTCTTGGAGACGGTGTTGGCTTCCGCCAGGGCGGCCAGCGACTTCTCGACGCCGTCCTTGAAAGCCTGGTTCGAGGCGGTGCTGAACTGTTCGACGGTCTTCTTCATCGTTTCGGCGGCGGCCATGGGGAGTCTCCTGGCAATTTGGCGGGGCATGGCGAAGCTGTGCGAGCAGCCCCATGCGCTTGGGACAACGCCGATTTGCCATGTTGCAGTGCAGCAGTCAAGAAAATTGTGCAGCGCACCATGACCTAGCGTCATGCTGAAGCGCGGCCGCAACGCGCACGTTTTTTCCGCACCCGCGACAACATCGCTCACCGGTTGTTTACTTTGGCTAAAGGCGGGTCAGTTCATGCTAGGGTCACGCGTGTGGCGGTGCGGAACCGCTCAGTTCAAATGACGGACGCTCATTCATGTTCGCCAAGCTTCGCTCCGCCCGCACAATTCTCGCCACCGTTGGCTTGGTGCTTTCGTGCGTGATCAGCGCTCTGGTCCCCACGACCAGCGCTTCGGCCCAGATCCCCTACCTGCAGCTGAACGCCGCCGAGCCGAAATACGCGGCCATCGTGATCGACGCCAATTCGGGCGAGGTACTCTATGACAAGCGCGCCGACAGCCCCCGCTATCCGGCTTCGGTGACCAAGGTCATGACGCTGTACCTCGCCTTCGAGGCGCTCAGCGAAGGTCGCATGAAGCCCACCGACCGCGTCGTCATCACCCCGCGCGCCGCCGCCCAGGCCCCGACCAAGCTGGGTCTTCCTGCCGGCGACAGCATCAGCGTGGACGAAGCCATTCGCGCCATGACCGTGAAATCCGCCAACGATGTCGCCGTGGCCATGGCTGAGAAGCTGGCCGGCAGCGAGGCGCGATTCGCCGCCCTGATGACCCTGCGCGGCCAGGAACTGGGCATGCGCAACACCCGCTTCGTGAACGCCTCGGGTCTGCCCGACAGCCGCCAGATCAGCACCGCCCGCGACCTGGCCATCCTGTCGCGCGCGACGATGCGCGACTTCCCGCAGTACTACAGCTACTTCAGCGTCAAATCGTTCTCGTTCCGGGGCAATACGATCCGCGGCCACAACCGCCTGCTCGACAGCATGAACGGCTTCGACGGTCTCAAGACCGGCTACACCAACGCCTCGGGCTACAATCTCGCCGGCTCGGCCGTGCGCGACGGCCGTCGCCTGATCGCCGTGGTTCTGGGCGGCTCGTCGACCGCCTGGCGCGACAACAACATGGAAGACCTGCTGCTGACCGGCTTCGAGGTCCTCAAGCGCCGCGCCCACGGCGACCGCACCACCATCGCCGCCAACCTTTATGAGACCGAGCCGAACGGTCCGATCATGCGGCCTTCGATCGAACAGGGCGACGGCGAGCAGTCGGGCCTGAAGATCGTGCTGACAGATTCGCCGCGCGCTCAGCCGGTGAAGGTCTCCCCCACCCTCAAGGCCGCCAAGAAGCCGAAGGGCGAGTGGGCCGTTCAGGTCGGGGCCTTCAAGTCCAAGAGCCTGGCCAGCAAGCAACTGACCCTGGTGCGTGGTCGCTTCGCCAAGTTCGTGGCCGACGCCGAGGGCGCGGTAGAAGGCGCGGCCGGCGGCGCGTTCCGCGCCCAGTTCCAGGGGTTGACGGCCGAAGCCGCCCGCAGCGCCTGCGCCGCGATCACGGCCAGGCGCCAGCCCTGCATGGTGCTGTCACCGCGCTGATCACGGCTCATATCGGACATCGGATCGAGCCCGGAGCGCCCAGCGCCCGGGCTCTTTTCTTGACCGCTAGCGCTTCAAAAGACGATCGCGCGCCGCATTGAGCTGGGCCGCCAGCCCCGCCGTGCCGCCCTTGTCGGGGTGGGCCAGACGGATCAGGCGGGCATGGGCGGAGCGGATTTCCTCGGCGGTGGCGTCAGGTCCGACGCCAAGGATCGAGCGGGCTTCGGTCAGGGTTGGCCCGGACACCGCGGGCGTCTCAGCCTTGCGGATCGCAGGTCGCCGACGCGCCTCGGAGGCGCTCCAGAGACCGACAATGCCCAGGACGATGCCCGTGCCCCAGCCGCCGCGAATGGTGGTGTAGGCCGCGCCCGCAAAGGCGGCCAAGGCGGCGACGCCGGCGCCCACGCGCCAGCCATCCCCTTTAAGGAAAGGCTTTCGGCTGCCCCAGAACACCAGGGCCAGCACGATGCCGCCAAGCAACAGATAGATCATCGCAAATCCGGACGCGCTCAGGCAGCCCCCGAGGGGCCCCTACTGAGCGGCGAGCAGAGTTTCCCCGGAATAGGCCGAAAGACCAAGCGAATGCATCAGGGCGCGCAGTTCCTGGCGGGCAGCCAGATGCTGCAGCGACACCGGCACCGGGCGAACCTGGGGCGACAGGTCGGCGATGGTCAGGCCGAAGGGGAACAGCTCGCGATAGATCACCCGGTCGCGCAGGCCAGGGCCCATGCGGAAGCCAACCCGTTTGGCCAGCGAAGTGAGACGGTCTTCCAGACGCTTGCGGTTACGGGCCTCGGTGGTGGCCAGGCGGTTGCGCAGCACTACCCAGTCCAGCGCCTGGCGCTGGCCGCTCATGGCGCGCGCCTTGCGGGCTTCCCAGACGGACTGGGAATAGAGGCTGGGCGTGGTCAGTTCCATGGTCACCGGATCGACGTGACCCAGCATGTCGAAATCGACGAAGCTGTCGTTCATCGGGGTGACAATCAGGTCCGCGCGACCATGGGCCAGGCGCGAGATGGCGGTGTCGCCGCCCGGCGTGTCGATCAGGACGAAATCGGCCTCTTCCAGCCCGCGGGCGAAGGCGATCTCGAAGCGCTCGATCTGCTCGCTCTCGGGCGCGGCGGCCAGGGCGATGTCGTCCTCGCTGAGGCGAAGCTGGATCGGCTCGGGCAGCGGAAGCTTCTTGTTCTCCAGCCAGGCGCGGCGGTTCTCGAAAAAGCGCATGGAGGTGCACTGGCGCAGGTCCAGGTCGATCACCGCCACCTTGGCGCCGCCGTAAAGCAGGGCCGTCACGAGGTGCACGGCGATGGTGGACTTGCCCGCCCCGCCCTTCTCGTTGCCGACCACGATCACGCGCGTTTCAGCCATGTGCTCGCTCCTTCGTTCGCCGCGACTCGCGCGGTCAATGAAAGGTTAACATGCACGCAACGGCTCAGCCGAGAGGTCATCGCATTGTTCCACAGGCCCTTTTGTCGCAGGGGTGGCGCACGGGCCGCCTATTGTGCGGCGCAGTAGACGCCGCCGCGCCGCTCGGCCATAAGCCACGCCTGTTCGCAAAGGAGGCCGTCGATGCCCCAAGCTTCCCCGACCATCGTTCGCACCGTCGCCGATCTGCGCGCCCAGGTCGCCGCCTGGAAGGCCGCCGGCGACCAGGTCGCCCTGATCCCGACCATGGGCGCCCTGCACGAGGGACATCTGACCCTGGTCAAGCTGGGCCAGACCCGGGCGCGGCGCACCGTGGCCAGCGTCTTCGTCAACCCCAGACAGTTCGCCCCGCATGAGGATTTCGACGCCTATCCGCGCGGCGAGGCCGCCGACGCCGAAAAGCTGGCCTCGGTCGGCTGCGACCTGATGTTCGCCCCCTCGGCCGCCGAGATGTATGCGCCGGGCTTTTCGACCGCGATCAATGTTTCGGGCGTGTCCGAGCCGCTGGAAGGCGCGGCCCGTCCGCAGTTTTTTGGCGGCGTGGCAACCGTGGTGGCCAAGCTGCTGATCCAGTGTCAGGCCGACTACGCCGTGTTCGGCGAGAAGGACTACCAGCAGTTGCAGGTCATCAAGCGGCTGGTCAGGGACCTTGATCTGCCGGTCGAGATCGTTTCGGCTCCCACCGCCCGCGCTGACGATGGCCTGGCCCTGTCTTCCCGCAACGCCTATCTGTCGGCCGAGGAGCGCCAGATCGCCGCCGCCCTTCCGAGAGCCCTGCGCGCCGCGGCCCAGGCCGTGGCGGAAGGCGGACGCATTGATGAGGCGGAAGCCGCGGGCAAGGCCGCGCTGAGCAGCGCTGGCTTTGGCCAGATCGACTATCTGGATATCCGCGAGGCCTCTGATCTGTCCAAGCTGGGTCCCGGCCCGATCGGGGACGCGCAGGGCCGCATCCTGGTGGCCGCCTGGCTGGGCAAGACCCGCCTGATCGACAACATGGCCGTGGGCTGACCCGCAGGATCAGTCCATCGGGTGCAGCGCGATCAGCAGCCCCACGACCAGACTGACGAACATCAGACCCACGCCGATCACTGCGTACAACGCCCTCATCGACTTGCCCTCTATGCCTCTGCAAGTAGATTGTACGCCTTGGGGTTGTTTTTTCACTAACGATCGCGCTAAAATCTACCAGGCGCCCAGTTCACGCAGCTGACGGGCCAGATCCAGAGGCATGTCGACGGCCTCGCTTTCCGTCAGATCGGCCGGCGCATCCTCGGCCGGCAGATAGCGCCAGCCCTGAAAGGCCCGCCGGGGCTGCGGAACCACGCGGATGATCGGCGGATCGACCGTCACCTCGCAGCGCTTGGCCGCGCCCTCGCCCACCGTGTCGATGGCCAGGATCTTCTGGCGGCACAGGATCTGGCCCTTGAACACGCGATAGAGCGAGCCGCCATCCAGCACCTCGTCGATGCGCTTGGGCGTCATCCGCGTGTGCATGATCCATGGCTCGCCGGTCCTGTGCCAGGCGACGAGGTCGTCGATCGTGTCGCAACCGACGACCAGCTTGATGATGTGCAGGGGCATGGGCGGGTGATAGCGCGGATCAGGCGGCCGGTTCCAGCCTGGCCAACACCACGCCCTCGCTGACCTGACCGCCGGCGACCGCAGAAAGCTCGGCGACCACGCCGTCGAACGGCGCGGCCAGGGCGTGCTCCATCTTCATGGCCTCCAGCGTCAGCAGGGTCTGGCCCTTGACGACGCTCTGGCCCGCTTCCACCGCCACCGAGACGATCTTGCCCGGCATGGGCGACAGGATCGCGCCGTCCGAGGCGGCCGAATGGGCGCCGCCGCCCTGGTAGCCGAAGTCGAACTCCTGGACGTCGCCCCCCTCGAACACCCGCAGGGGGCCATCGCCATGCGCGCCGGGCAGGACATCGACATCGTCCAGAGCACGGCCGTCCTCGACGGTGATGTCCCAGGACCAGTCATCACCGCGGCCACCGGCCAGGGCGACGCGCAACGGGACCTTGCGGCCGTCGATGCTCATCGGCAGGTCCATGGCCGCGCGCGGCGCGTTCATGCGGAAGCCCAGCAGACGCGACGGCGCGCTGACGAACGGATCGGCCTTGGGCTGATCGGCGTCCATGAAGCGTTCCAGATGCTGGCCGATGGCCGCCAGGGTTGGGGCGTCAGAGAACGTACGCTCGACCAGGTGGTCCAGCCGCGCCTCGATGAAACCGGTATCGACCAGGCCCTCGACGAAGTCCGGATGGCTGGCGCAGCGGGCCAGGAAGGCCGCGTTGGTCTTGACGGGCCACACCTCGACCAGGCTGCAAGCCTCGGCCAGACGATGGGCGGCGTCCTCGCGGTCGACGCCATGGGCGATCAGCTTGGCGATCATCGGATCATAGAAGGGAGTGACCTCGCCGCCCTCCTCCACCGCGCTGTCGACGCGCACGTCGCCCTCGGGCAGACGGAAGTGCTTCAGCTTGCCGGTGCTGGGCAGAAAGCCGGTGACGGGGTTCTCGGCATAGAGGCGCGCCTCCATGGCCCAGCCGTCCAGCGTAATCTCGTCCTGCTCCAGCGGCAGGGGCTCGCCCGAGGCGACCCGCAGCTGCCATTCGACCAGGTCCTGGCCGGTGACCATCTCGGTGACCGGATGCTCGACCTGCAGGCGGGTGTTCATCTCCATGAACCAGATGCGGTCGGCGCGCAGGCCTTCGCTGGCGTCGGCGATGAACTCGACCGTGCCGGCGCCCACATAGTTCACGGCCTTGGCGGCCTTGACGGCGGCGGCGCAGACGACCTGACGGGTGGCCTCATCCATGCCGGGGGCCGGAGCCTCCTCGATCACCTTCTGGTGGCGGCGCTGAAGCGAGCAGTCGCGCTCGAACAGGTGGACGACATTGCCATGGCTGTCACCGAACACCTGCACCTCGATGTGGCGCGGACGGGTGACGTATTTCTCCAGCAGCACTCGCTGGTCGCCAAAGCTGGCGGCCGCCTCGCGCTGGCACGAGGCCAGGGCTTCGGCGAAGTCAGAGGCGGCCAGCACCTTGCGCATGCCCTTGCCGCCGCCGCCGGCCACGGCCTTGATCAGCACGGGGTAACCGATGATGGCCGCTTCCTTGGCCAGGCGCTCAACGGACTGATCGTCGCCCAGATAGCCCGGCGTGGTGGGTACGCCCGCTGCGATCATGAGCTTCTTGGCGGCGTCCTTCAGACCCATGGCGCGGATGGCGCTGGGCGGCGGGCCGATCCAGACCAGACCCGCATCGAGCACCGCCTGGGCGAAGTCGGCGTTCTCGGACAGGAAGCCATAGCCGGGATGAATCGCCTCAGCGCCCATCTGCTTTGCGGCCGCCAGGATCTTCTCCGGAACCAGATAGCTCTCCCGCGCCGGGGCCGCGCCGATCAGGATGGCGCTGTCGGCCTCCATCACGAACGGCGCGTCGGCGTCGGCCTCGGAATAGACCGCGATGGTCCGCACGCCCAGTTCACGGGCTGTGCGGATGATCCGGCGGGCAATTTCGCCGCGATTGGCGATGAGGACGGAAGAGATCAAGGGCTGGGCCTACATTTGGTAAAGAGTGAAAATCATCAAGCCGACCACCAGGATCCCGAAGGCCGTGGCGCTCATGATCCAGACGATAAAGGTCTTGAGCAGCGCGCCAAAAATGCTGGAGCCATAACCGCCGCGCAGGGTCTGGAAGAGATTGATCGGCACCCACAGCGACAGGATGCCGAAGTACATCGCCTGCACGGCGTGCGGTAGAATCAGACCCAGGGCGTTAGCCAGGAATGAGAACGACAGCAGGTTGGTGGCCACCAACAGGTGGTCGTAGATGAAGTACTGGCGCTTGTTGACATAGACTAGCGCCAGGCTGAGACCCATGATCGGCAGCAGCAGCACTGCCAGACGGTGCGCCCAGCCGAACATGACCAGGATGTAGTAGTCCGGGTTTTCGACAGCCTTGGCCGTGCGCTCCTTGAGCCAGTTGCCGTTGACCACGGGGCTCTGGACATTGACGGTGTTGCTGGAATGCGCCTTGGTCTCGGAATAGATCAGCGCGGGCCTGGTTACGGGCCTGCCGTGCGGACTGTCTTCCGCGATAGCCTGGGCCTGGGCCGCCAAGGCGTCGGGGCCCTGCTCAATTGACAGGCTGCGGATCTGGTCGGCGGCTGCCTTGCCCGTCAGCTTGTGCGCGAGCTCCTGCGCGACCTTGGGGTCTTTCTCGATAGCGTCGGCCCTGGCGATTTTCGCCGCATAACGGTCCTGAACCTTCTGGACATCCTCGGCATAGGTGGCGGCGACCTCGGCCTTGTCCTGAGCGGGATCCTTCAGCGCCTCGTCGCGATCGCTCGCGGCCTCTTTCAGGGACTCGTCGCGCACTTCGACCGCATCGGCGCGCCGTCTAGCAGCGACCTTGGCTCGGCCCTCCGGCGTCGCCAATTCAGCGGCGCGATGCTCGGCCGCGACCTCATCCTGGTGCTTGATCTGATGGATCGCGTGCTCGGCCGCGAAAATGAACAACAGCAGGGCCACCAGGAAGGTGCGGAACGGCGGGACATGCCGCGCGATCCGGCCTTCCATATAGTCCTTGGCCAGCACGCCGGGCTTGAAAAGCAGCAGCGGCAGGGTCTTGGCCAGGCGGCCATCGAGGTGGAACATCCCCTCGATGGCTTCCCAGATCAGATGCAGGATCGTGCGGTGATGGGTGTCGGCGTTCTGGCCGCAGGAATAGCAATACCAGCCTTCCAGCGTCGTTCCGCAGTTCGCGCAGGGCTGGCCCTGCCTGTCGAACGGCTTTTTCTTTCTGCCCCGGAAGACATCCGTGATGGAGTCCGCCGCCGCCGCTTCGAGTTCACCCGTCATACCGCCCCCGGTCCCCTGAATTCGTGTCGTGAATCGCGCCTAGATTGACCAGGCCGGTTTACGACGCGCGAGGAAGGCGCGCACCCCTTCTTGGCCCTCTTCGGAAACGCGGCGGCGCGCGATGCGCTTGGCGGTCTCCTCGACCAGGCCCTTGTCGAGTTTCTGGTCAGCAAAGTCGTTGACCAGCGCCTTGGCGTCGCCAATCGCGCCGGGGGCGCAGGCGGCCATCTCCTCGATCAGCGCGTCGCGCGCCACCTCAAGGCCGGCGACATCGTCGAACACTTCATCGACCAGGCCGTAGCTCCAGGCCGCATCCGCATCAAACACCCGGCCCGTGGCGAACAGCAGCTTGGCCGTGCGCGGGCCCAGAGCCGCGATGACGTAAGGGCTGATGGTCGCGGGAGTCAGGCCCAGCTTGACCTCCGAGAAGCTGAAGGTGGCGTCCGCCGTCGCCATGGCGTGATCACAAGCCGCGACCAGACCGGCGCCGCCGCCGAACGCCGGGCCTTCGACCAGGGCCACGGTCAGGGCCGGCACGTCGTGCAGGGCCTTGAGCATGTGGGCCAACTCCAGAGCGTCGAGGCGGTTGTCATCCTCGCTCCAGTCGACGGCGTCGGCCATCCAGCTCAGGTCGGCGCCGGCGCTGAACGCCCCGCCCATGCCGCGCAGGAACACCACCCGGACGCCTTCGGCGCCATGCAGGGTCTCGAAGGCCTCGCGCAGGGCGGCGATGGTCGCCGCATCAAAGGCGTTCTTCTTTTCGGGGCGATTGATCCAGACGGTCACCGCCCCTTCGGGCGTGCTTTCCAGGTGAACCAGCGGGCTCACGGCGTCGGTGTCGGGAACTTCGACAATCGGATCGGCGATAGGGTTGGTCATCGTTCTGGGCCTTCCTGAACTCTGGGCAGACAGTACATCACATGCGGTCGCAGCGGGTGGTCCCGAGACAGGCCCGGATGATCGAAATCCCTGTGCTCATCGCGCAGGAACCCCAGCCGCCGCATGACCGCCTGGGACCGAACGTTCGAGCGGGCCGTAAAGGCCACGATTTCTTCGATGGGCAAACGCGCGAAGCCGTCGGCGAGGATCGCCGGCATGACGCCAGAGACCAGGCCGCGCCCCACGGCGTCGGACCTCAGACGCCACAGGGCCTCGACGCCCTCGACCCCGAACTCGCCGTCCAGGACATGCAGGCCCGCCGCGCCCACGGCCTCACCAGCCTCGTCCAACACCGCCCAGACGCCCCAGTCCTTGTCCGCGATGTGCGCCGCCACCCGTTCGAAGGTCGAGCGGCTGCGCTCGGCATTCATCGCGCCGCCCAGCCAGTGGGCGACCAACGGATCGCGGTTCAGCGCCTCCCAAGCCGGGAACAGCGCCTCAGTCCAGGGCAGCAGGCGAGAATGCGGCGGCGGCGGCATGGCTACATCCTGAAGACGCCGAACGTCGTCTCCGGAATCGGCGCGTTGAGGCTGGCCGATATGGCCAGACCCAGGACGTCGCGGGTTTGCGCAGGATCAATGATGCCGTCATCCCAGAGGCGCGCGGTGGCGTGGTAGGGATTGCCCTCGTCCTCGTACTTCTGGCGGATCGGAGCCTTGAAGGCCTCGGCCTCCTCGTCCGTCCACTTGCCGGCGTCGCGGTGGACGGTGGCCAGTACGCTGGCGGCCTGCTCGCCGCCCATCACCGAGATGCGGCTGTTGGGCCAGGTGAACAGGAAACGGGGCGAATAGGCCCGGCCGCACATGCCGTAGTTGCCGGCCCCAAAGCTGCCGCCGATCAGGACGGTGAACTTGGGCACCTCGGCCGAGGCGACCGCCGTGACCAGCTTGGCGCCGTCCTTGGCGATGCCGCCGGCCTCATACTTGCCGCCGACCATGAAGCCCGAGATGTTCTGCAGAAAGACCAGTGGAATCTTGCGCTTGCAGGCCAGTTCTATGAAGTGCGCGCCCTTCACGGCGCTCTCGCTGAACAGCACGCCATTGTTTGCCAGGATCGCCACCGGCTGCCCCCAGATGCGGGCAAAGCCACAGACCAGGGTCGTGCCATACAGCGCCTTGAACTCGTCGAACTCGCTGCCGTCGACGATGCGGGCGATGACCTCGCGCACGTCATAGGGCGCGCGGACGTCGGTCGGGACGATACCGTACAGGTCCTCGGCGTCGAACAGCGGCGCCCTGGTCTCGGTGATCACCAGTTCGGCGGGCTTGGTCGTGTTCAGATTGGCGACGATGGAGCGGACGATCTCCAGCGCGTGCTCGTCGTCATTGGCGACATGGTCGACGACGCCCGAGCGGCGGCCATGGGTGTCGGCCCCGCCCAGTTCCTCGGCCGAGATGACCTCGCCCGTGGCGGCCTTCACCAGCGGCGGACCGGCCAGGAAGATGGTGCCCTGGTCGCGGACGATGACGGTCTCGTCGCTCATGGCCGGCACATAGGCGCCGCCGGCGGTGCAGGATCCCATGACGCAGGCGATCTGGGCGATGCCCGCCGCGCTCATCCGGGCCTGGTTGAAGAAGATGCGGCCAAAGTGATCGCGGTCGGGGAACACCTCGGCCTGGTGCGGCAGGTTCGCGCCGCCGCTGTCGACCAGGTAGACGCAGGGCAGCCGGTTCTGGGCCGCGATCTCCTGGGCGCGCAGGTGCTTCTTCACCGTCATCGGGAAATAGGCGCCACCCTTCACGGTGGCGTCGTTGGCGACGATCATCACCTCGCGGCCCGACACTCGGCCGATGCCGGTGATCACGCCTGCGCCAGGGGCCTCGCCATCATAGAGGTCGCAGGCGGCCAGCTGACCGATCTCGAGGAACGGCGAACCCGGATCCAGCAGTCGTTCGACGCGCTGGCGCGGCAACAGCTTGCCACGCGCCACGTGGCGCTGGCGGGTCGCTTCGGAGCCCCCCAGAGCGGCCGTGGCCACCCGCTGGCGCAACTCTTCGACAAGGCCGCGATTGTGGGCGGCGTTGCGGGCGAAGGTCTCGCCGGACGGATCGATAACAGAGTTCAGCTTCGGCATGTGAGCGGCATAGCCTTTTACATTCAAACCCGAAAGGCGGTAGTTTTCGCCTCTCGCCATCCACTAATCCGCGAAAACCCTCCGCGAACGGTCGTATCCAGGGCGCGACAGTCGGACCGATCGCGCCCCGATGGTCAAGCCTTGCCATTCAAGCTAGCGTCCCGTCGTGGGAACGACTCTGGACGCCTTCGACGACTCAGCTCTGGCGCGCCTGTTCGCCCGTGAGCGGCGCGACGGGGTGGCGTCGTGGTTCTCTCTGCCTGGTGGCGCGACGCTGTATGCCCCGGGCGAGCAGGCCGACCAACTGTATTTCCTGCGCACCGGCCGCCTGGGCGCCTTCCGGCTAGAGGAAGGCCAGGAGCCGCAGTTCCTGGGGGTGATCCGTCCAGGCGAGCCGGCCGGCGAGATGGCCCTCATTGGCGGCACGCCACACTCGGCCAACCTGGTGGCGCTGCGCGACAGCGAAGTGCTGGCCCTGCCCCGCGCCGACTTCTTCGCGGCGGCCGAGCGCGACCCCACGGTGATGCTGGAGTTGTCACGGCTGATGATCCGCCGCGCCCGCCAGGCCCAGACCCACGCGGCGATCGGCGATCCATCGGTCTTCGGCTTCATCGCTGTCGAAGCGGGCCAGGCGATCCGGCCCGTCGTCGAACGGCTGGCGCGCTGCATGGAAGCCCTGGGCTATTTGGTGACGGTCGAGGGCGCCGAGTCGCAGCTGGCGCCGACCGAGTGGTTCAGCAATGTCGAGCGCGAGCACGACTTCGTCCTCTACGTGGCCGAGGCTGACGAGACCCAGTGGAAACACGTCGTGGGCCGCCAGGTCGACCGCCTGTTCCGGGTCGGGCGCGGCGAGCGCCTGCCGCCGGCGACCATTCCGTCCTATGCCTCCGGCCCGCTGCAGGCCCAGCGCCTTGTCGACCTGATCCTGCTGCAGTCGGGCAGTCTCAGGCAGCCCCAGGGCTCCGAAGCCTGGATGGAGGCCACAAAGGCGGCGCGGCTGTTCCATCTGCGCGAGAACGGCATGGCCGACGTGGAGCGTCTGGCCAGGGTGCTGACCGGCCAGTCGGTGGGCCTGGTGCTCTCGGGCGGCGGCGCACGCGCCTATGCCCATATCGGCGCCATCGAGGCCCTGCGCGAGCGCGGCATTCCCATCGACTTTGTCGGCGGCGCCTCGATGGGCGCGGTGATCGCGGCAGGCCTGGCCATGGGCTGGGACGACGGCGAGATGGAGACCCGTATCCGCAAGGCCTTCGTCGAATCCAGCCCCGTCGACGACATCGCCTTCCCGATGATCGCCATGACCCGCGGCGACAAGGTCAAGGCGCGGCTGCAGGAGCACTTCGGCGACGTTCAGATCAGTGACCTGTGGCTGCCGTTCTTCTGCGTCTCCTCGAACCTGACCTCGGGATCCTATCACCTGCACCGGCGCGGCCGACTGCATGACGCCCTGCGCGCCTCGATCTCCCTGCCCGGCGTCTTGCCCCCGGTGTGCGAGAACGGCGCCGTGCTGGTCGACGGCGCCGTGATGAAGAACTTCCCGGCCGACGTCATGCGCGCCTTCCAGCTGGGCCCCATCGTCGGGGTGGACGTCACGCGCGGCCGCAGCATCACCGACGAGGACGTGGTCACGCCGCCGTCCCTGTGGAAGTGGATCTGGTCGGGCGAGTGGCGCAAGGGACCGCCCATCGTGGCCCTGCTGATGCGCGCCGCGACCGTCTCGACCGGCCGCGATCTGGCCGCCAGCCGTGAGGCTTCGGACGTGCTGATCACGCCCAAGCTCGACAAGGTCGACATCCGCGACTGGCGGGCGTTCGCACCGGCCGTGGCGGCCGGCAAGATCGCCGCCGCGATCGCCCTCGACGGACTGGACCGGCCGGTCGCCGACCTGCGCCGCCGCCCCAGCCTGGCCGAACGCGCCCGCGCGGCGCTCAATCCCGCCGGGCGAGGATGAACATCCGGGTGAACGGAAACAGCGTCACGCCGTCCTCGCGGCGCGGATAGTCACGCGCCAGCCACGCCCGCCAAGCGTCGAGAAACGCCGCCTTCTCGTTCGCGTCGGTCAGGGCGTCCAGGTAGGGCAAAAGGGTCGTGCCCATCGTCCAGTCGACGATCGGATCCTGGCCGTGCAGGGCGTGCAGATAGGTGGTGGTCCAGATATCGATCTCGGGACACAGCGGCGCCAGCCAGGCGTAGTAGTCGCGCGCATCGTGGGATGGCCGCACCGCCTCGACGCCCGCCAGCCGCCGCGCCCAGGGGCCGGTCGCGACGATCTCAGCCAGAGTCTTTCGCCAGGCCACGTCGGTCACCAGCGGCATCTGACAGGCCAGTACGCCGCGCGGCGCCAGGGCGTTCGTCAGGCGCGGAAACAGGGTGGCATGGTCGTCGACCCACTGAAGGGCGGCGTTGGTGAACAGCAGATCGATCGGACGCTCGGGCGCGAAGTCGGCGATATCGCCCAGGACCCAGTCCACCCGGCTGGAAAGTCCCCTCGCCCGCTCCAGCATCTGGGGACTGGAATCCAGGCCATGCACCGTCGCGTCGGGATGTCGCGCCGCCAGCAGCGCGGCCTGTTCCCCCGCGCCGCAGCCCAGGTCCCAGATTTCCGCCGGATGCAGGTCACGCGGCAGCGCGGTCAAAAGGTCCAGCGCCGGTCGCTCCCGATAGCTCCGATACAGGGCATAGATGTCGGGGTTCCAGGCAGGCATAGGCGTGGCCTTCATTTCAGGTGCGACAATTGGCGCGCGGCGGACACTGCGCCGCCCCCGTTAACCTCTTGGTTAATGCGCGATTCATTCTATATCTAAGTCAGGTCTCCGACAGAGAGACCTTTGGGAAGGACGCCAATCCATGCCTCGACCCGTCAAGCTCACGATGGTCGTTGATCGCCGCAAGGATGCGGCGGGGATGATACAGCCCCATTCCCACAGGCTTTACTTGCCCCGCCCGATGATGATCGGCGCGACACTGCTGTTCTGGGCGGCGGTTGTTGTGGGCCTCAAGCTGCTGGCGTCCTGATTTCAGGCGGCAAGCCTGCGTCAAGCGGTCGCGAGAATAGCCACTTCCCTCTTCGCGGAATTCGCGCTCATATCCTCCTTGTGTTGTTCAACATCTGAAAGGAGGTGACCAGTGTCTCATTGTCTCCAACCGAGGTCGCGCATCGTGACCTGGAGCCTGAAGATCGAGGTATCCGCCTAGAGGCGTTGAATCGCTCAAAGGTTTCAGTCACGCCGCGCACCGCGGCCACGACGATGGAGGGCCGTTCCGGGCAACCGGAACGGCCCTTTTTCATGCCTTGAGGGTCAGCCGCCGACCAGTTCGCGACCGATCAGGAAACGGCGGATCTCGTTGGTGCCCGCGCCGATGTCGTACAGCTTGGCGTCACGCAGGAACCGCTCGACCGGCCACTCCCGGGTGTAGCCCGCGCCGCCCAGGGCCTGGATGGCCTCCAGGCAGGTCTGCACGGCGTTTTCTGAAGCCAGCAGGATCGCGCCGGCGGCGTCAAAGCGAGTGGTCTTGCCCGCATCGCAGGCGCGCGCCACCGCATAGACATAGGCCCGGGCCGAGTTCAGGGCGACATACATGTCGGCCACCTTACCCTGCATCAGCTGGAACGAGCCGATCGCCTGGCCGAACTGCTTGCGCTCGCGGACATAGGGCAGAACCACATCGAGGCAGGCCTGCATCAGGCCCAGAGGCCCGGCCGCCAGCACGGCGCGTTCATAGTCCAGGCCGCTCATGAGCACGCCCACGCCGCCGCCCACCGGGCCCATGACGTTCTCTTCCGGGACTTCGCAGTCCTCGAACACCAGCTCGGCGGTGTCCGAACCGCGCATGCCCATCTTGTCGAGCTTCTTTGAGACGCTGAAGCCCTTCATGCCCTTCTCGATAAGGAAGGCGGTGATGCCGCGATCGCTGGTCTTGGCGTAGACCACCAGGGTGTCGGCGTGCGGGGCGTTGGTGATCCAGAACTTCGTGCCGTTCAGCACGTAGCGGTCGCCTTTCAGCTCGGCCCGCAGCTTCATCGACACCACATCCGAGCCCGAACCGGCCTCGCTCATGGCCAGTGAGCCGACATGCTCGCCGCTGATCAGCTTGGGCAGGTAGCGGTTTTTCTGCTCGGGTGTGCCCCAACGACGGATCTGGTTCATGCAGAGATTGGAGTGGGCGCCGTAGGACAGGCCGACCGACGCCGAGGCGCGGGAGATTTCCTCCATCGCCACCACGTGCTCGAGATAGCCCAGCCCCAGGCCGCCGAACTCTTCCTCGACGGTGATGCCGTGCAGGCCAAGATCGCCCATCGGGACCCAAAGCTCGCGCGGAAATTCGTTGGTTTCATCGATGCGCGCCGCGATCGGGGCGATCTTGTCAGCCGCGAAGCGGGCGGTGGTGTCTCGGATCGCGTCGGCCGTTTCGCCCAGCGCGAAGTCCATCGAGGGTGCGGAATTTGTCATCATGCGCACTCGCATAGCACAAACGCCCGCGGATCAACGAGACCCGCGGGCGTTCATGCTCACCAGCTTTTTCAGCCGGGATCTAGTCTTCGTCGACCTCGTCGGGACCGGCCAGCTTGCGCAACAGCAGATAGGCCGAAACCACGAAGCAGATCGCGCCGATCATGCTGGCGCCATAGCCGAACATCTTGATCTGCGAGAAGCCCGGACCCGAGGCGACCGTGAGGATCCACAGGACCCCACCGCCGAACATCGCCAGACCCAGCACGCCCAGGCTGACCAGCAGGCTGAGGTTGCCGAAGCGCGGCGCTTCCGGCTCGGCGAACGGCACGTCCAGCGTGCTGAGGGCCACGTCTTCGCTGGTCGAGAAGCCGTCCAGATTGAACACGGAGGGCGAGGTCCGCGTGGCGGTCTCGAACAGGGTGGGCTCGACGGCGGGGGCCAGCGGCGGCGTGAACTCGGCGACTTCGGCGACCGGTTGCGGCGCGACCGGGGCGACAGGCTCCGGGGTCAAACGGAACGGCGCGCTGACGGTCTCTTCGAAATCCTCGTAGAGAACGGCGGCGGGCGGCGCGGCGGCCGGAACCGGCGGCTCGGGCAGCACCAGATCGTCGCGAACGACGGCCGGGGCCACCGGAGCAGCGACCGGCGCGGGCTTGTCGGCCAGGATCGCTTCCAGACGCGCGCCGACGGCGGCGGCGGCCTGTTCGCTGGCGGTCGGACCTTCCTCGTCAGGAACGACGATGGCCAGAGGCGCGCCGTCCTCGCGCTCGACCACGGCGCGGTCGCCTTCAAAGCGGGTCATGACCGCGGCGGGCGTCTGCTTGGGCACCGAGCAGCTGGCGTCGTAGTCGACCTTGGGCCGCAGGACCGGGCTGGGCGCGGCGATCCAGACGCCGTCGGCCGGCGTCAGGAACAGCGCCTTCTCGGCCGAGCGGCGACGGACCAGGGCGTCGATGACGATACGCTCGCCCTCGAAGTCGGCCTTTCGCCACATCTCCATGGCGCAGGCGGCCTGCAGCAGCGAGCCCTCGTTGATCCGGCGCAGGACGCCGGAGCGGACGAAGTTGTCGAGCCCGATGTTGAAGGCGAAGCAGACCAGCGCATCGAACTGGTTCTGGTTCAGCGGCGCATAGGTCTGTTCGTTGACCGCATGGGCCACCGAGATCAGATCGTACAGAAGGAGGGCCTCGGCGTCCTTTTCCGAAACGGTCGCCCCACCGCGTGCGGTGAGGGTGTGGCCGTAACCGATCGTCCAGCGCCCATCGGGGAGCTGAGCGGCTTTCATCCGGTAGCCTTCGAATCTCTTGATGAGATCGACGGCGGCGCGGGAGACCTGATGACGCGGTTTCATCGCGAAGAATGACCCAGTTTGAGACAGACGCAGTTGCGTTCGTCTCTCTCCCGGCAAGATAGGGGCCGGTTTGGGTGTTCCCGTGACGCGGGAGCGATTTTTCTAGTGCAGCAGCAGGGCCGCGATCAGCAGGACGGCGAAGAATCCCGTGAAATCCGTAAGGAAGGTCACGAAGATCGACGACGACACCGCCGGATCCCGTCCCATCTTCTCCAGGGCCAGGGGCGCCAGGATGCCGCCGACGGCGGCCGTGAAGATGTTGGTCACCAGGGCCAGGCCCACGATAATCGCCAGCTTTCCGTGCTGATCCTCAGGGCCGAAGATCATGTAGGTCGCCGCGCCCATCACCAGGGCAAGACACAGGCCATTGACCAGGCCCACGGAAACCTCCCGCAGCACGATCCGGCGGGCGTTGGCTGTGGTCAGCTCCTTGCTGGCCAAAGCGCGCACGGCCACGGCCAGACTTTGGGTGCCCGCATTGCCCCCCAGGGACGAGACGATGGGCATCAGGATGGCCAGGGCCACCAGTTGGGCGATCTCTTCCTGGAACACCGCCACGCCGCTGACCGCGATGCTGGCCGTGACCAGGTTCAGCAGCAGCCAAGGCAGGCGCGCGCGGACGATGTCGATCACGGTGGCGTCGCGACCGGCGTCAGAGACGCCGGCCAGGGCGAGAATATCCGCCTCGGCTTCTTCGCGGATGACCTCGACGATGTCATCGACGGTGATCTGCCCCACCAGCCGCCCGCCCGAGTCGATGACCGGGGCGCTGATCAGGTGATATTTGTCGAAGATGTAGGCGACCTCTTCCTGGTCCATCTCGACCTGGATTTCGGTGACCGCCTCCATCAGGTCGGCCAGCCGCGTCTCGCGGCGGCTGCGCAGCAGCAGGCTGATCGGAATGGCGCCGACGGGCTTGTAGGTGGGGTCCACCACATAGACGTCGAAGAACAGCTCGGGCAGCGAGTCGCCGGCCTCGCGCACGTGGTCGATGGTGTGACCGGCGGTCCAGAACTCGGGCGCCGCCAGGAACTCGCGCTGCATCAGGCGGCCGGCGGTCTCGTCCTCATAGGACAGGGTGGTCTCGATCGCGGCGCGATCGACCTCGCCCATGGCGGCCAGCACCTGATAGCGCTTGGTGTCGTCCAGGTCGTCGATGACGTCGGCGGCGTCGTCGGTGTCGAGTTCTTCCAGCGCGCGGGCCAGGGCGACCGACGGCGTGGCCTCCAGCACCTCCTCGCGAAGATTCTCGTCCATCTCCGAGATGATCTCGCCCAGCGCCTCGGGATCGAGAAGCGGAATGACCTCTTCGCGATAGGCCGAAGACAGGAAGCCCATCAGGTCGGCGACGTCGGCGGGCTCCAGCGCGCCCACCAGCTCGCGAAGGCGCTCGGTGTCGCCGCTGTCGGCGGCGTCGATCACCATGTCGACATATTCGGGATTGAGCGCGTAGTCGTCGCCCAGCGCGAGATCTTCGAGATCCTCGGGCGTGGCGGCCTTGGGGAACGGAGCCTTGTCCAGCGCTTCGTCGGTCAGTTCGGCGATATCCCGGGTCATGGGGGCCTCCTGAGCTCTATGGGCGTGGCGTGCTGGTGTGTTCCGAATGGCGGCGGGGCCCGCTTCCCCAAGGAAAGCCAAGCCCAGAAACGATTAGAGCGCGCCCAGCGAGTCGGAAACCGATTTCGCCAAGCGCGCTCTAGTAGGTTTCACCTGGTGCGGTCGAGAAGACTCGAACTTCCACGCCCTTTCGGGCACAGCGACCTCAACGCTGCGCGTCTACCAATTCCGCCACGACCGCACGTGGTGAGGGGCGGCAGGTAGCAAACTGAATCTGGTTTGGAAAGGGCAGAGTTGCCGGAAAGCGAACTATCTGGGGGGCGTTAGACGCCGCCGGCCATGTAGTCATAGACGTCGGCGGCGCGCGTCACCTGGATGGCGATGCGATCGTCGCTGATCTGGATCTCGCCGCGGGCGATGGGGTGGTTGTTGGCCAGGATCCAGACCTCGTCATTGGTCTTGGCGTCCAGCGGGATCACCGCGCCACGGCCCATGCGCAGCAGCTGCTGCATGGGAAGGATCGAGCGCCCCAAAAGAACGGAGATCTCGACATTGACGGCGTTGACCTGGCTCACGAACTAAGGCCCCTAAAATCGACTCTCGACCATTCTTGGTCGCACCATCGAGATTGCAAGAATAGGGCCGTATGCTTGATCGCCCGTTAAGCCTTGAAAATAAAGGAAACCCGCTTCTGGGACGCAGCGACGACGCGGCCGTGGGGTGGGCGGTTTCGACCGATTATGTCCCCTACCCGGCAGCCGTTGCCGCCATGGAGGCGCGCGCCGCCGCCATCGCCGAGGGCGCGGCGGGCGAGCTGGTCTGGCTGCTGGAGCATCCGCCACTCTACACCGCCGGCATATCGGCCAAGGGCGCGGACCTGATCGAGCCTGATCGCTTCCCGGTATTCGAGAGCGGACGTGGCGGCCAGTACACCTATCACGGGCCTGGCCAGCGGGTGGCCTATGTGATGCTGGACATGACCAAGCGCGGCCGCGACGTGCGGGCCTTCGTGCAGGGCCTGGAGGCCTGGATCATCGACGCCCTGGCCGCCTTCAATGTGGTCGGCGAGATGCGTGAGGGTCGCGTCGGCGTCTGGGTCGAGCGCAAGGGCGCGGGCTGGTCGCGCGAGGACAAGATCGCCGCCATCGGGGTCAAGCTTCGCAAGTGGGTCAGCTTTCACGGCATCAGCCTGAACGTGGAGCCCGACCTTGGCCACTTCTCGGGCATCGTGCCCTGCGGCCAGACCGAGCACGGCGTCACCAGCCTGGTCGATCTGGGCCTGCCCGTGACCATGGACGAGGCAGACGCGGCCTTGAAGGCCAGCTTCCAGCGGGTATTTGGGCCGGTCGAGGACGCAGGCGCGCCGGTCTAGATCGAAACCGTCTTCAACGGCGGCGGGCCATAGCGGTTTGCCCCCTGCTCGCTGCCCATGACGCCCAGCTCGACGATCGCCCACAGGATGGCGATCGAGAACACGAAGTCGAGGAAGTGCTCGGGCTGCGGCCACACGGCCACGACGGCCACCAGGATCAGGGCGGCGAACCAGCCCGATCGACCACGGTCATGCAGGCGCTTGGACAGTACGCAGGCGCCCGAAAACAGCAGGGCGGGATAGACCAGCCAGCCGGTCAGCCAGTGCAGGGTGTAGCCGGCGATGGCCTCATAGATCACGGTGAAGCCGATCAGCACGGCGGCGGCGATCAGAAACGGCGTGCGCGACAGCCGCCCGTTGGACGACAGGAACAGCTCCGCCCATTCAGTCTGACCGTTCATTCGCCCTGGCTCCGAGTCGGCACTAGCGCCGCGCGGGGTAATCTAGGCGTTCAGCGACGAAGCCGGAAGGGCGCCTAAACAGCGCCCGTCGCCGGCAAGGGGGCGAGAGCAACATGAGCTTTTGGTGAAGGCCCGAAGCGATTGTCGCCCGAGGTTCCCTCCCAAAAGCCAAACTCAAAAAAGAACCATATCACCACCAAGCCGCCGGTGATTTTACTCGGCAACAGGATCATCTGCGGCAGATCGACTAAAGCCCCCACATAGCCGACCAGTTCAGGTGCGAGCAGCAGAAGCGCCCACCAGGCTGAACGGTCTCGATCATGCATTCGCTTGGCAAGCAGGGCGTAGGTCGGCCACAGGGTCGCCAGCGGGATGAGCTGCTTTTCCTGATCGCTCAGATGAATGCCAAAGCCCCTCGTGACAATCACGACAAGAACTGCGGCCGTCAGCGTAAAGCTGATCCAGAGGATCCAAAAATCACGTCGACGCAGCCGGCCGTGGAAGCCGAACAGTTTCTGAGTGAGCGTCACGAGCCACCGCCTTCTGTCGCGCAGCCCGATAAATACACCCCTTACGCGAACTCGACAAGCACCTCATCCGCCGCGACAGGATCGCCGCCCTTGGCGTTGACGGCCTTGACCACGCCGTCGCGTTCGGCCCGGATGATGTTCTGCATCTTCATGGCCTCCAGCACGCAGACCACCTCGCCCTCGCGCACTTGCTGGCCGGCGGTGACGTCCATCGAGACCACCAGGCCCGGCATTGGCGAGAGCACCAGCCTGGAGGTGTCTGCGGCCTGCTTCTCGGGCAGCATGTCGTGCAGCTGCGCCGAGCGCGGGGTCAGCACCAGGACCCGGGCCTTGGCGGCGCGGTGGCGGATGGTGAAGCCCTCGGCCGCCGGCGTGACCTGAACGGTAAAGGCCGCCCCGCCCAGCACGCCGCGGAACACCGGCTTGCCCGGACGCCAGACGACGTCGCTCAGGATCAGGGAGCGGCCCTCGTCGAGCAGTTCGACGGTCAGATCCTCGTCGCCGGACAGCTTCACGCGGCGCTTGGCGTGGCCGACGGCCACCACCCACTCGTCGCGCACGGCGCCATTGAGGCCCGCGACATTGGTGCGCGCCCGCGCGGCATAGACCCGCTGCATGGCCGCGCCGACGGCGGTGAGGATGTCGATCTGGACCGGGGTCGGCTCGGTGCCGCCGAAGCCGTCGGGGAACTCGTCCTTGATGTAGTTGGTCGACAGCTGGCCCGAGCGGAACCGCTCCTGGTCCATCACCGCATTGAGGAACGGGATGTTCTGGCCCAGCCCCTCGATGTGGAAGTCCTCCAGCGCCCGGCCCATGCCATCGACGGCCGCGATGCGCGTCGGCGCCCAGGTGCACAGCTTGGAGATCATCGGGTCGTAGAACATCGAGATCTCGTCGCCCTCGCGGACGCCGGCGTCGTTGCGGACGGTGTAGCCGTCGTGTTGGCCTTCTTCTGGCGGGTCATACCGGACCAGGCGGCCGATGCTGGGCAGGAATTTGCGGTAGGGATCCTCGGCGTAGATGCGGCTCTCGATGGCCCAGCCGTTGATCTTCAGATCCTTCTGTTCGAAGGCCAGCTTCTCGCCCCAGGCGCTGCGGATCATCTGCTCGACCAGATCCAGCCCAGTGATCAGCTCGGTGACCGGGTGCTCAACCTGCAGGCGGGTGTTCATCTCCAGGAAGAAGAAGCTCTTGTCCTGGCCGGCCACGAACTCGACCGTCCCGGCGCTGTCGTAGTTCACGGCCTTGGCCAGGGCCACGGCCTGGGCGCCCATGGCGTTGCGGGTCGCCTCGTCGAGCAGCGGGCTCGGGGCTTCCTCGATAACCTTCTGATTACGGCGCTGGATCGAGCATTCGCGCTCGAACAGGTGGACGACGTTGCCGTGCTTGTCGCCCAGCACCTGGATCTCGATGTGGCGCGGGCTGACGATGAACTTCTCGATGAAGATGCGGTCGTCGCCAAAGCTGGCCTTGGCCTCGGCGCGGACGGCCGGAAAGCCTTCCTCGACGTCCTGGCGGGTCCAGGCCACGCGGATGCCCTTGCCGCCGCCGCCGGCCGACGCCTTGATCATAACCGGATAGCCAATCTCCTCGGAGATCTTGATGGCGTGGGCGGTGTCGTCGATCTCGCCGATATGGCCCGGCACGCAGGAGACGCCGGCGGCCTGGGCGAACTTCTTGCTCTCGATCTTGTCGCCCATGGCGCGGATGGCGCCGGGGTTGGGACCGATGAACACGATGCCCTCGTCAGCGCAGCGCTGGGCGAAGCCGGCGTTCTCCGACAGGAAGCCAAAGCCCGGGTGCACGGCCTGGGCGCCGGTCTGCTTGCAGGCGTCGATGATCTTGTCGGCGACGAGGTAGGACTGGTTGGCCGGCGACGGGCCGATATGCACCGCCTCGTCGGCCATCTCCACGGCCATGCTGCCGGCGTCGGCGTCCGAATACACAACCACCGTCGCGATCCCCAGACGGCGGCACGTCTTGATGACGCGAACGGCGATTTCGCCCCGGTTGGCGATCAGGATCTTGCTGAACATGGTGTGGCCCCCTGCAAGCTTATTGTCTTGTTGGACACCGGTTATCAGGCCCTCGCCTGTTTGCAACCTTGCCCCTACGGCGCTAAAGCGGAGTCAGGGCATGACACCGGTTTCCAACAACAGTGCCTACAGAATTGTTTTGGGAGAAACGGCCGTCATGAAGGCGATGTTTCTAGGCTCGGCCTGCGTCCTGATCCTGGCCGGCGCGGCGAGCGCGGCTCCGACGCCGCAGCCGGCCCTGCTCTTCCATGTTTCCGGAGACAGGGGCCTGATCGCCGATACGGCGACGGGCGACGGCACGCCCAATTTCAGCGACAAGGTGACCCCGATCGCCACGGGGGCGTTCGGCGCCGCCTTGCACGCCGAGGACGACGGCGTCGTCGCCTGGAATGCACCTGGCAATATCCAGGCCCAGCGCGGGTCGCTCTCCTTCTTCTGGCGCTCGGGCTATCCGGTGGGTCAGGCGCCGTTCGTGATCTTCCGCGCCGGCTATGCCGACCATACCAGCTGGGACATGGCCTTCCTGCGGATCGACTGGAACGGCCACGGCTTCGACGCCTTCGTCACCGACAATGGTCTGGCGCGCACCCGCGTTTCGTTCAGGCTGGACACGCCGCCGGCCGCCGACGCCTGGACGCACCTGGCCTTCACCTGGGACGAAACCACCGGCGTGCAGCTGTTCGTCAACGGCAGGCTGGCCGCGAAGAAGGATCGCAAGGCGATCTATGACGCGGGGCTGGACCAGTTCGGCGTCGCCGCCCGGGTGATCGCTCCGCACCAGGTGCAGAGCCGCTACAACTTCCTGCGCGGCGGCGACCTGGACGAACTGCGGGTCCATGATCGTCCGCTGGACGCCGCCACCATCGCCGCCCTGGCGAGAAATGAACCGGTCGAAGCGCCCGCCCCCGTCGCCACCCTCGATGATCCGGCGACGCGCGCCGCCTGGCATCTGCGCTATGGCTGGAACCGCGAAAGCGACCTGCCGCCCTATCTGGCCGCGCCCTCGACCCGCATCCGCAAGGTCGAGTTCACCGACGCCAAGGATATCAAGCAGTGGATGTGGCGGGCCAATGACGGCATCGCCGAGACCACCTGGCCGGGCGTCTACAACCGCTCACGCCTGGAAGGCCGCAACGACTATTTCCAGCTTCCCGACTGGAACGTCTATGTGGACGGCGGCAAGACGCTGAAGCTGTCCCTGCCCGATGAGCCGGTCAACCGCATCGAAATCCAGGGAGCGGCCTATGGCGACCTGAGCTGGACGCCCGCGAGCGGCGGCGCTTCAACCAGGGTCGGCGTCCGCGCCCGAGACCAGGGCCGCACTGTCACCAGCCTGTCTGCGCCCCTGCAAGGTGGCGTGCTCAGCTTCACCAACACGGCTCAGGAAACGCCGATCCAGGAGCTGTGGGCATATAACGTGACCGCCGGCCAGGAGCCCAAGGACGCGTTCAAGATGACCTACACTGTCCGTTCGGACGTGGCGGCCGACTATCTGAATCTGACGGACCTCAATGCCTACATCGCCGGCCGCCATCCCGCCGGCGAGCGCGCCACGGTGGTGGCTCTTCCGGAAGGCGCGCCCAGCCGCAAGCGTCCGACAGGCGATCTCGCGGCCAAGGGTCTGCCGATCGTTCACGTGCTGATCCCGTCAGGCTTCGGCGACGCTCCGGCCAACCTCCCCCTGGCCCGCAACTGGGCGTATGGCTGGGAGAACGCGCGCGACGGCCTGGACGGCGTGGCCATCGACATTCCCGCCCTGAAGATCGGGGCCAGCGACGGCGAACTCGTGCCGCTGAACATCCAGATCAAGGATCCGATCTGGCCCGGCCGCAACATGATCGACGTCAGCGTTTCGGTGAAGCCCGGCGAGGCCCGCACCGTCTGGCTGGACCTGCGCGACCGCATCCTGACCGCCGACAGCCTGTACCTGACCATCGCCGCCGCCAGCGGTGACTTTGACGCCAGAGCGCTGGACGGCGCGAAGATCCGCCTGGTCTTCAAGGACCGCGACATGGCCAAGGCTGAGCACGTCGCCGACCGCTTCAACCAGGTGAAGGACAACTGGGCCTTCCTCGTCGAGGAGCACACCACCTCGAAGCGCCAGGGTTTGTACCGCCGCCTCTATGCCGACATTTCCGACCTGCTGCGCGTCGATCCCGATCACCAGCAGGGCCGGGAGTACTGGGGCGACATCACCTATGGCAGCCAGGGCTGGCCCGCCTTTGATCAGCCCAGGGCCCCTGAGGGAACGCCGCTCTGGGCTTTCCGCCAGACCGAGGACCTCAAACTGGTCAGCCAGTTCGCCAACTGGTGGATCGACGAGCGTCAGGCCGAGTTCGGTGATTTTGGCGGCGGCATTTCCGACGACAGCGACCTGACCCAGCAATGGCCGGGCCTGGCCCTGATGGGCGTCGAGCCCGACAAGGTCCGCGCCTCGCTGAACCGCCTGGCCGACGCGGCCTACAGGAACGGCATGTTCACCGACGGCCTGCCGACCATCACCACCGACGAACTGCACGTCTACGAAGAGGGCATCAATACCGACGCCGAGGCCATGTACCTCAACTATGGCGACCCGCTGGCCGTCGAGCGGATGATGGAAACGGTGCGCGGCCTGCAGCGGGTGGTCGAGAAGAACCCGGCCGGCCATGTTCACTTCAATTCCAACTGGTTCGGCGGAACGAAGATCTATCGCGAAGGCCCGTGGGAATGGTCCAAGCCCTATTCCTACCTGGTCCTACACCCGGCCATCCTGATGGGCGCCTATAACGGCGATCCCCAGTCGCGCGAGATGATCATCGGCATCGCCGACGGCTATCTGGCCCACCGGACCAAGGATGGCTCCTATCCCAACGAGATCAACTGGCGCAGCGACGCCGAGCGCGGCGGCACGATGCTGCAGGGCTCAGGCGCCGGCGCGCCGATGCAGATCTTCTGGGCCGCCTATCGCTTCACCGGCGACGCCAGGTATCTGCAGCCGATCCTCTGGCGGGTGGAGAAGAACGGCCCGCGTTCCGTGGCCGATCTCAACGAGAACGTCCTCGACGTCCTGAACAAGCGTGGCGATTGGGGCGACGCCCTCGTCAAGCGCGCGGCCACCGGCGGCGATATCGAGCGCTTCGCCGCCTGGCAGATCAGCGGCGACAAAGGCCATCTCGAGCGGCTCTATGCCGACGAGATCAAGTGGAACAGCCAGCATATGTACATGCTGACCGAAGGCCACTGGTGGTCGGATCGGGTGGACCTGCCCAGCGACATCCTGCAACGCTCGCGGCTGGGCGGCATCGCCCTGAAGCGCAACCTGCTCTATCCGGGCCATCTGGTCAGCTGGCGCTTTGGCGGCGCGGCCAGGGGCGAAGACGTCGCGATCCTGATCAAGGACGCCACGCCCAAGAGCTTCAAGGTCGTGGCCTATAACCTGACCGACAAGCCGGTCACGGCCGACATGACCGGCTGGGGCGTCGCGTCCGGCCAGTGGAGCCTGCGTCAGGGCCTGGACGCCGATGGCGACGACGCCCTCGATGGCGCCGGCGAAGCCAGCTCGGTCACCTTCGAGCGGACAAGGTCGGTGACCCTGACCCTGCCCCCTCGCCAGACCACGGTCGTCGAGATGGCCCTGACTGCGGCGGGCGACAACCTGGCCGCCCGAGCCGATCTGGGCGTGGGTCGCGGCGACGTCACGGTGAAGGGCTCTGGAGTCAACGCCAAGGTCCATAGCCTTGGTGCGCTGGACGCGGCTGCGGCAAGGCTCGAGCTGGTCGATGCGACCGGCAAGGTGCTGGGCTCGGCGCCCACACCGGCGCTGAAGGCGCCGACGGACCTGAAGCCAAAGGTCGCCAACGTGAAGCTGAAGATTCCGGCTGGCGCGAAGGCCTCCGGCCTGCGTGTGCGGCTGGTGACGGATCAGCCCCAGATCACAAATCTCAACGATGAGGTCGTCCTGCCATGAACGACCAGGCCCGCAGATACTCGAGGAGCTCAGAGACATGAAGTTCGCCGCCCACATCGCCGCGCTCGCGCTGGCGCTCGCCTCGCCCGCCATGGCCCAGACCGCCGCGCCGCCTGCCGCCGCGCCGGTCTATCCGCCCTATGGCCGGTCGGTGACCCTGGCCGAGGCCAGGATCGCCGTCGCGGCCGCCCAGGCCGAGGCGGTCAAGAACGGCTGGTTCATGGTCATCACCGTGGTCGAGCCGAATGGCGCGATGGTGCTGAGCGAAAAGATGGACGGGGCCCAATACGGCTCCAACGACGTGGCGCGCCGCAAGGCCGAGACCTCGGCCAACTTCCGTCGCCCGACCTCGTACTTTCAGGACGCGGTCAAGGGCGGGACGCTGAACGCGATCTTCACCGGCGCCCTGGCCATCGAAGGCGGCGAACTGCTGATCGTCGACAACCGGATCGTTGGCGCCATCGGCGCCTCGGGCGGATCGGGCGCCCAGGACGGCCTGGTGGCCCGGGCTGGCGCGGCCGCGCTGGCCAAATAGGCGACTTCGGGCGGGCGGGATCGGCGACGGCCCCGCCCGTACAATGGTCGTCAGCCTGGCGCGAACTCTCTGGCGAACATGACCTCGTAGCCGGCGATCAGCTCTTCGGACTCCGGCGCGATCAGGCGTGCGATACCGGCCGCGAAGCTGACCGGCGCGATGCCGGCGGCGCTGACGATCCTGCCGGACGTCACCGCCCTCGCCTGATCGACGTACTGGGCGCCGCCGCCATAGCCGGGTGCCTGCTCCTCCAGCCAGTCCTTGCCGTTGGAGGTGTGCTCGCGCCCCTCGAACAGTCGGGCGCGCGCGGCGGCGACCGTGCCGGCGCAGATGGCGCCCACGATCTTGCCGTCGGCGACAGCCTGCCGCAGCAAGCCAAAGACCGCCTCGTCGTGAAAGCTCGTCCAGGCGTCCGAACCGATCAGCAGAAAGACGTCGGCGTCGGACAGGACCGGATCGTCAAACCTGTAGTCGGCGGCGGCCAGCAGCCCACCGATGGAGGTCTGGGGCTCGCCATCGGGCGTGGCGATTTCGATCTGGACGCCCAGATGCTCGCGCAGAAGCGCCAGGACGGGCCCGGCCTCCCAATCGGCCCAGCCCGATTGCAAAAATGCGACGGCGACAGTCATCGGCCCTCCCCTAACGCAGCTTCACGGCGGTGCCGGCGGCGGTGACCATCAGCATGCCGCCGTCAGGGCCCAGGGACTCATAGTCGAGATCCACGCCCACCACGGCGTCGGCGCCCAGGCGGCGGGCTTCATCGGTCATTTCCTGCAGGGCGATGTCGCGCGCCTCGCGTAGGGCCTTCTCATAACCGCCCGCGCGACCGCCAATGATGTTGGTGATGCCGGCGAAGATATCGCGGAAGATATGCGCGCCGATGATCGCCTCGCCCGACACCACACCCAGGGTGGCGGCGGTCTCGCGCTCGGCGATCGAGGGGGTCGTTGAGGTCAGCATCGGCTCGTTCCTTCGTGATGGGCGTCTTCGACTCTACCGGATTGGCTCCGGGCATCTTACATTGGGTGTCATGACAGACGCCGCCACCCGATCAATCGCCGGTTTTGACCTGACCCCGCCCAATGAGGCCGAACGCGAACGCCTGGAGGCCGACCTGACCTCCGAAGAGGCGCGGGTTCTGCTGCAGCATGGCACCGAGGCCCCATTCTGCGGCGGCCTGCTGGGCGAGAAGAGCCCCGGCGTCTACGGCTGCCGACTCTGCGGCCTGCCGCTGTTCCGCCACCAGACCAAGTTCGAGAGCGGCACGGGCTGGCCCAGCTTCTATGCGCCGTTCGCCGAGGACCATGTCCGCGCGATCAAGGACACCTCTTACGGCATGACCCGGGTCGAGACCCGCTGCGCCCGTTGCGACAGCCACCAGGGTCACGTCTTCCCCGACGGCCCGCCGCCGACCCGGCTGCGCTACTGCATCAATTCGGTGTCGCTGCAGTTCGTGAAGGCGGGCGATCCCCTGCCCGATCCGCTGCATCGAGGCGATCCCGTCATCGATTGAGCGGACGGGCTCAGGTTCTCTATATTCCTACCGAATTGATCTGATTTGAACGGAGGCCACGAAAGCGGTTTGGGTTGTCTCACGACAACCCCTCCGAGCATGGCGTGATGATCAGTTCCGAACCTACCGGCTTCCGCGCGGAGCCTTTTCCGCGCGGCGACGCCGACGGCCCGCCGATCCTGATCGTGCCGGGGCTTTACAACTCTGGCCCCGACCACTGGCAGAGCCACTGGGAACGCGACCTGCCGGGCGCCGAGCGGGTCGATCAGACCGACTGGGAGCGCCCGGCGCTCGGCGACTGGACCATCAGCCTGGCCGAGGCCGTGCGCCAGCGTCCAGGCGCGATCCTCGTGGCCCACAGCCTGGGCTGCGCCCTGGTCGCCCATCTGACCCAGGTGACCAGCGGGCGCGGTATTGGCGGGGCCCTGATGGTCGCGCCGGCCGACGTCAATCGCGAGGGGCCGGCGGGACGCCTGCTGACGGGCTTTTCGCCGATCCCACGTCAGCGCCTGCCGTTTCCGACCCTGGTCGTGGCCAGCCGCGACGATCCCTATGTCGAGATTGAGCGCGCCGAAGCCTTCGCACGTGGCTGGGGCGCGCGGTTCGTCGATCTGGGCCGCGCCGGACACATCAATGTCGCGTCCGGTCATGGCCCCTGGATCAAGGGCCGCGCCCTGCTGGCCGACCTGATCCGGGAAGTCGAGGCCGCTCGCGCGCCCGGAGGCGGCGAGCGGCCTCGGTACTAAAAGTCCGCCGAAAGGGTGAACTGGATCGTACGATGCGAGCCCGGGCGGAAGGTCGCCAGGGTGTTCACGGTCGTGCCGATCGTGCCCAGATAGTCGGTGTCGAAGATGTTATCGACATTGACCCGCGCCTTGACCTGCTCGAACGGGCCAAAGCCGAAGCCGTCGCCCATGTCGAGATAGGCGTTCCAGATCATGTAGCCGGGTGCGTGCTCGCTGTTGATGAAGTTGGTGAAACGGTCGTCGATCAGACGTCCCGACAGGTTGAACACAAGGCCGTCGGTCGGCTCGAGCGTCACCCCGCCCTGGAAGATCCATTCGGGGAAGTCAGGCACCTTCTTGCCGGCGATCTTCAGCGCGGCCGGCGTCGGGGTCAGGACGAAGTTGGCGATATCATCCTGAAATTCCGAGATATTGTACGAGATGTTGGTGTTGAAATAGACCTTGCCGTCGAAGAGATCAGGCTTCCACTGGCCGCTGAACTCGGCCCCCGACGCTTCGACCGCGCCGACATTCTGGAAGAAGCTCTCGGTGGTGGTGCTGCCAGGCACCGGTGCGGAGAACGACTGCAGGCGGTTCTTGAACTCGGTCTTGTAGACCACGAACGAGGCGTTGAACGTGGCCCGGTTGGCGCGATAGCCCAGCTCCCAGTTGGTCGAGGTCTCGGCCTCGGGCGCCGGCACCAGCGGGCTGGCGGCCGACAATACGTCGTCCGCGCCGCGCGGCAGGGCCATGTTTTCCGAATATGACGCGAAGACCTGATCGCGCGCGCCCACCGAATAAACCATGCCGATCTGCGGCAGGAAGCTGTCGGACCAGTTGGCCTTGATGCTGGGCTGACGACGATTGATGTAGTCGGCCGGGTTGCGATAGCCGCTGATCTCGTAGTCGACATCCAGGGTCTTGAAGCCGAACTCCACCTTCAGATCGTCGTCCAGCAGGCTGAGCGTGTCCTTCAGGAAGAACTGCGTCGTCTGACGGGTCGAGGTGTAGTTGCGCTGAAGGTGGACCGGCTCGTTGAGCAGCGGCGCGCCATCGGGATTGCCGCCCTGGACGTTATAGCGGGCCTGGGTGCGGTGGTAGTCGTCGTCCTCGAGCCAGACGCCGGCTTCGACCGTGTTGATCCCGATGCGCCATTCGCCCTTGGCCGTGACGCCCTGGCGGGTGCCGTCGACGCCGGACAGGCCGTACTGGATGCCCTTGGGCGCGGTCAGGCCGGCAACGATCAGGCGCTCGGCATTGTGACTGGTCAGAGAGGTCGCATAAGCCTCGGGCGAAACGCCGTAGCCGCTCTTGTCCTCGTAGTAGGCCGTGGCGCTCAGGTCGATGGACTCGCCCAGAGCGGTCTTCAGGGTCAGGCCGTAGAGGTGGTCCTTCCGCTTGTTCACCGCGAACTTGTAGTACTGGTTGTAGTTGGCGTTCGAATAGGTCGGCCCCGTCACGCCGTTGATGACGGCCGGCGCCAGCACCGGCACGTAGCCCAGATAGGCGAAGTCTCGCCCACTGCGGCCAAACGGGTCGTTCGCGTTCCCGAAATACTGCGCCTTGGTGATCGACGGCGAGTCGTAGTCGAAATAGTCGTTGTGCACGGTCTGGAAGGTCAGGCTGGTCGCCTCGCCCATGTCCCAGCGCAGCTTGGCTTCATAGTGGGTGCGATCGATGGTGCCCGGGCCGCGCCACAGGTCGCCCTCGATCCACGAGCCGCTGACATAGCCCGAGAACGGGCCGACCTTGCCGCTCTCCAGCCGCAGGAAGGTGCGCTTCAGTTCGTCGCTGCCGCGCGTATAGCTGGCCGAGCCGCCGAAGGTCTCGCTGGGCGCTTGGGTGAAATAGTCGACGATCGGGCCAAGAGACGCATAGCTGGGCAAGGCCACGTCGCCGGCGCCCGCCGAGGCGGTGACCCGCAGCAGGTTCTCGTTGTCGACATAGCGATAGATCGGGCTGCCGCCGAACTGGTCGCTGCGGCCCATGGGGATGTCGTCGAGCAGGAAGCCGATCTGCTGGAAGTTGAAGGCCCGCACCGAGACCGAGTTGCCGAACTCGTACATGCCCAGAGCGTCATTGGCCTGGACGTTGAAGCCCGGCAGGGACTCCAGCATCTTCAGGCCGGTGACGCCGGCCGGCGCAGACAGCAGCGCCTCGCGGGTGATGGAAACCGTGGCGGTCGCCTGGTCGGTGCCGATGGCGACGCTGGCCTCCGACAACCGCTTGCCGGTGACGACCACCAGATCGACCTCCGTCGCCGGCGCCGCTTCCTGGGCCAGCACCGGCGTGGCGACGGCAAGGATCGAGGCCGCGAGAAGCGCCGGTTTGAGGCTGCGCGATCGGGCTTTTGTTTTGATACTCATGACTATCCCCTCTTCGATCTCGTCGCGGCGGGGAGGCCTGACGAGATTCTGTTTGGTCCTAGGACTGACGAAGAATGAGACGCTGATTTCAGGCGTCCGGCCGCGCGCGAATGACGCGGCGCGCGTGAATGCCTGCGGACTGCACGGCGCGAGACCGGTCAGTCGCATTGATCGCCCCAATATTAGGCGACCCGGCGCGGGTCAGGGCGTAGGCGGAGGTGAGAATGACCCTTGGGGAGGATCTCCGAAAACCCGGAGCCACTGGGGCAATGGTCCGCTTTATCGTCTAAATTCAGAGACTTATTGCCAAGGTTGAGCAAGACCGTGGCGTTCGCGCAGAGGGGGATTATTGCCGCCGTTCGCCGACGTCATCATGCCGGGCGGCGAGGGTTTTCAGGATTCCACGGTCGAGCCGCGCGTCGATCACCCCACCTGGAACTTCGGAGGCGGCAGGCTCAGCCGGGTGTCGGCCACGGTCTCGCCGCGGAAGAAACGCACCAGCAGAGCCTGTACGTCGGGATGGGCCTCGAAGACGTTGTGGCCGGCGTTCTCGACGATCACGCGCGCCTTGTGCTGGAACTGGGCCGCAACTTCGTCCTGCTCGGACATCGGCGTACGGCCGTCCAGGGTGCCGGCGATCAGCAAGGCGGGATGATCGATGCGGAGCGGCGCGCGGAAGCCTTCGCCCAGATCAACGCCCGGGACCACGCCCAGCAACTGCGGCATCGGGAAGTTCAGCGCCTCGCCCAGCACGGCGGTCTTGGCTTCGCGTCGCACCAGGGCCAACCGGCCCGGCGAAATCCCCGACGCCAGGTCCGTCGCCTCGGGCATGCCGGCGATGCCGAGAAGGTTCGCGAACTCGCCCATGAAGGGCTTCAGCACGTCCGTCTGGCCGGCGTCGAGCGCCAGATACAGTCCCGGCAACATGACCAGGGTCTGCGGATTGGCGATCAGCCCACCCGCCATGAGTTGAATGGCGAAGCCGCCAATGCGCAGCTCGACCGGCGCGCCATTCAGCGTGGCGGTCATCCTCACCGGCGCAGCCTCCAGCTTGGCGTGCACGCGCCGCATCAGGGCGGGCAGATCGGGGATCGCCGCGCGCACGGCGGGATCGGCGGCCAGCAATCCATCCACCTCCCGCAGGAGCGCGTCCACCGCCGCCGGCCGCTTCACCGTCTGGTCCTGGCCCTCCAGGCTGGCCAGGGCGACGCGGTTCACACGGTCGCCATGTCGCCTGAGCATGCTGAGCGCCAGGTGTGTGCCGTAGCTGATCCCCCAAAGGTCAACCTTGTCCGCACCCAGGTGACGTCGCAGGTCGTCGATGTCGTCGGCGTTCTGCTCGGTGTTGTAGCCGGTCATGGCCACGCCGGCCTTGGTCCAGTCGGCCCAGGCCTCCTGGAAGTCCGTCCGGAAATAGGACGTCAGCCCCGCCTCGGTGAATTCGGGCGGTGGCCGTGTCGAGAGCGGCCGTTCGGGAATGTGGTTGGACAGACCTGTGCCGCGCTGGTCGAAGGCGATGACGTCCGCCCTCTCGCGCAGGGCCATCATGATCGGAAAACGCGGTCCGGACAGGGCGCGTGTCGCCGTGCCGCCCGGTCCGCCGGCCAGGTAGATGATCGGCGGACCCGGCTTGGCCGCCGTCGAGGCGAACCGCACATAGCTCAGCCGAATCTTCCGCGAGCCTGGATCGCGGCGATCCTCGGGTACCTCGAAGAAGCCTCGCTCCGCATCGGTGTCCTGCCCCTTCCAGCCCTTGAAGCGGAAGACGCCGGCCTGCGACGGAGACGACGAAACGGGAGCCTGGGGAGCTGCCGTCTGGGCGAACGCCAGGGCGGGAAAGGCGAGGCCGACGGCGGCGAGAATGGTGCGGCGATTGAGCGATGCATGGGTCATGTCGACAGCAGAGCCGTCCAAAGCGCCGTCCGCCACACCGCTTCGGTCAATGGCGCCGTTTGATCGGCGAATGGTGGCGCATCTCGGCGAGCGGCGCCCTAAACTAGCTTCATGTGGCGAACCTTGCTTCTCGGCCTGCTCCTGACTGGCCTCACAACCCTGGCCCAGGCCCAGGAGATATCATGGCAGGCCTGTACCGGCGTGATCGGTCCGAGCGGTCCGGTGCTGAGCGACTGTCGGCCGATCGAGGATTTTGTCGATCCCCAGGGTCGTGAACTCTGGATCCGTTCCACGATAGGCGCGCCCGGCGACACGCGCCCGCGCGCGCTGTATCTGGCGGGCGTCGCCTCGTCCGAGGCCTGGCTCAACGGCCAGCGCCTGGGCGTCAACGGTCGCCCTGGCGCTACGGCGCGGGCAGAAGTCCCTGGGCGATACCAGGCGATCTTTCCGATCCGCGAGACCAGCTGGCGACCCGGCGGGAACACGCTGGTGCTGCACCTGTCGTCCTTCCATGGCGGCCTGCGCTTCGCCCGCCCAATAAGCGCGATGGTCGTCCTGCCCTATCCCTATCCACAGCGGGTCGCGCTGCAGGCGGTCACCTTTGTGACCACCGGCGCTCTGCTGGCCGCTGCGTTCGGCTTCGGCGTCATCCATGCCATGCGCCGCACCGGATCAAGCCTCCTGCTGGCGGCCATGGCCGGCGTCGCAGCCTTGCAGGCCATCGTCGAGAGCCTGCGATCGCTGTTTGCCTATGCCTATCCGCTGCATGCCTGGCGGATGAGCGCCATCTGGGTTCTGGCGGCCGCCTTCGCGATCCTGCTGGTCGGCTATGTCGCCAGCCGGTTCTTGCCCAGGGCGCGGGGCCTGATGATCGGCCTAGCCCTGGGATTGGTCGGCGCTACGGTCCTGCTGCCGGGCTTTGATATCAAGACGGTCTGGGCGCTGATCCTGGGGGTGTCGCTCGCCGCCCTGCCCGCCGCGGCAGGCGTGCGCCAGCGGCTCCCCGGCGCGCGGCTGACCCTGGGCTATCTGGCGCTGTTCCTCGCGCTGGCCCTCGGCTTCCCCGAATGGCTGGCCGACCTCTCCTACTTCCTGCTCGCCGCCGCCCTGGTGCTGCCGCTGCTGATGGTCGAGGTGGTTCGGTTGGGTCGCGACGACCGCGGCCGCGAGGCCGCCCTGACCCGCGCCGCCAGCCGCCCCGACCGCCTGACCGTGGCCTCGGCGCGCGGCGTCGAGTTGGTTCCGATCGCGGAAATTCTGGCCGTGGTTGGGGCGGACGACTATGTCGAACTGCGGCTGGTCGGCGGCCGCAGCCTGCTACACGCCGCCCGCCTTGATGGCCTGGCGACCCAGCTGCCAGAAAGCTTCCTGCGCGTTCATCGGTCGGTGATCGCCAATCTGGCCCAGGCGCAGCGCCTGGAACGGGATGGCGACCGCTGGCGGCTGCACCTGAACGAGGGCGCGCCTCTCCCCGTCAGCCGCTCGCGCCAGCCCGCCCTGCGCGAGGCGCTGGACGCTCCTCCCCTCGTTGGGGTGGTTTCGGCATAGGGGGTGAGCCTACCCGCTGTTCCAAATCTCCGCACGAAGGCATCCCTTCTATCGTGATATCGGTACGGGCCCGCAAATCCACTGGACAGGACCTGGGGCGGAATGGACCGTGGCCATCACCACGAGCCGATTGGAGCCTGGGCCATCCCTGACATCCCCATCCTGAACCTGGCCGTCGCCCTTGGCGTCGGCCTTCTGATCGGCGCCGAACGCGAGCGCCGCAAGCAGGCGCAAGCTTCGCCAGCGGCGGCCGGAATTCGCACCTTTTCGGTCACGACCCTGGCGGGAGCGGTCAGCTTTGTGATCGGCGGCCCGATGCTTCTGGCGACAGCCACGGCTGCGGTCGCCGTCCTGGCGGCCCTGAGCTACTGGCGCGCCCGCGCCGAGCCGGACGCCGGGCTTACGACCGAGATCGCCCTGATCCTTTCGGTTTTGGTGGGCGGGCTGGCGATCCTCGCGCCGGGCGTGGCCGCCTGTGTCGGGGTCATCGTCGCGATCCTGCTGGCCGCCCGAACCCCGCTGCATCACTTCGTCAGCAAGGTCCTGACGCCGGACGAGGTCCGCGACGCCCTGATCCTGGCGGGAGCCACCCTGGTCGTCCTGCCCTTGCTGCCCGATCGCGCGATGGGGCCGTTCCTGGCGCTCAACCCCCATTCGATCTGGGTCGTCGTTGTCCTGGTCCTGGCCATCGGCGCCGCCGGTCATGTCGCGGTGCGGGCGCTCGGCGCCCGGTGGGGTCTGCCCCTGGCCGGGCTGGCTTCGGGCTTCATCTCGAGCACGGCGACCATCGGCGCCATGGCCGGCAGAGCCGCCGCCGCGCCAGCCACTCTATCGGCGGCTGTGGCGGGCGCGGTGCTGTCGACGGTGGCCACCATCGTCCAGATGGCGGCCGTGATCGCCGTCACCAGCCTTCCGACCCTGCAGGTCATGGCCGGGCCGCTGCTGTGCGCAGGCCTGGCGGCTGCGGTCTATGGCGCCGGGTTCACCCTCCTGGCTCTGCGCCAGCCCGCACAGGAAGACCCCGATCCCGGCCACGCGTTCAGTCTCTCGGCGGCCCTCGCCTTCGCCGCGACGCTGGCGGTGATCATCGTGGCCTCCTCGGCGCTTCGTGAGTGGTTCGGCGAGGTCGGCGTTATCGCCGGGGCGGCGCTGGCTGGTTTGCTGGACACGCATGCCGCGGCGATCTCGATCGCATCCCTGGTAGGCTCGGCCCGAATGACACCCGCCGAGGCCGTGCTGCCCATTCTCGCCGGACTTACGACCAACACCCTGACCAAGCTGATCTTCGCCTTTTCCGGTGGCCGCCGTGACTTCGCCTGGCGAGTTGCGCCGGGCCTGCTCCTGGTCGCCGTGGCGGCCTGGCTGGGCGCACTGATCCCGCCCTGGCTATGACAGGAAGGGCAAGGTCGCGCTCAGGCGTCTCCCTTGAGCCCGGCTGGCGTTGCGTCGCGATCGTTTGATCACGGCGGCTTCCCCCGACACCAGGCCGCAAGCTCCTTGAGCGCAGCCACAAGTTCATCTGGGTCGACAAGCTCGCCTACGACTTCACGGCCTTCGCGAGTTTCGTCCGGATCACGCTACGGCTCAGGCGACTAAATCGTCCCTGCAGACTGGAACAGACTCCCGAGCCCCTCCAGTTTCCGGACGCATAGACCGCCGACGTCGTCGGCAGTGATCGACCCTGAGCGGACGTCCGGAGTGAGGATGGGGTGGAGGCGAGGGCTGGTCCGTCCGAAAACAGACAGCCGTGAACGCCTAGGCGGCGAGGTGCTGCGCCGGGAGAAGCGCGCTGACGACCAGTCGACTAAGTAGGCGATCCCCAATCGGAATGATGGCGTCGACGAAGAGGTCTGGCGTCGTCGTTTCGATCTGAGGGGGTTCTTGCAGGACGCTGGCATCCACCTGGAAGGTCTCCTGGACACCGTCAACCAGAACACCGGCTAACTGCGCCCCGTGCTGGATCACTACGATGACATGGCGCGACGACACTTCGGTCACGCCCAAACCCAAACGACAGCGCAAATCGATTACCGGCATCACCGCGCCGCGAAGGTTGATGACCCCCAGCACATACACCGGCGTGTGAGGCATCTGCGTGGATGGGGTCCAGCCACGGATCTCACGAACGCTGCGGATATCGATACAAAATTCCTGCCCACCGATCTCAAAGGAGATCAGTTCCAGTTGCCCCTCGCTGGCCAGGCCGCCGTCACTAGTCATTTGGCCGTCTCCCTCCGCGCGATTCAGAATTCTTCCCAGGCCTGGGCCGCCGCCTGAGCCGCGCCGCCGGGACGCGCGAACGCCGCGATCTTGGCCTGGGCGCGCGCCACTGGGTTGGCTGCTGGCGCATGACGAGCAGGCTGAGCGGGTTCGCCCCTTGCGGCGGGCGCGCCGGTCTGGAAGCGCGCGACCAGCGTGGCCAATTCGGCGGCCTCGGTTCTGAGGTTTGAGGCCGCGGCGGTGGCTTCTTCGACCATAGCGGCGTTCTGCTGGGTCACCTGGTCCATCTGGTTGACGGCGGTGTTGACCTCATTGAGGCCTGTGGCCTGCTCCTGGGACGACGTGGCGATCTCGGAGATCAACACGTCGATTTCGGCGATCTTGCCGACGATGCCCGTCAGCGCCTGCCCGGTGTCGCCGACCAGCTTGACCCCCCGCTCGACCTGGGCCGTGCTGCTGGCGATCAGGGTCTTGATCTCCTTGGCCGCTTCGGCAGAGCGCTGGGCCAGGGCTCGAACTTCCTGGGCGACGACCGCGAAGCCCCGTCCCGCTTCGCCGGCGCGCGCCGCTTCCACCCCGGCGTTCAAGGCCAGAAGGTTGGTCTGGAAGGCGATCTCGTCGATGACACCGATGATCTGGGTGATCTGACCCGAACTTTGCTCGATTTCGCCCATGGCGGCCACGGCGTCTCGCATGACGTCGCCCGAACGCGCTGCATCGCTTCGCGCTCCCGAAGCCGCGGTGGAGGCCTGCTGGGCCCCAGCAGCGCTACGCTTGACGGTGGCGGTGATCTCGTCGAGCGCCGCCGCCGTCTGTTCAAGACTTGCTGCCTGTTGCTCGGTGCGACGCGACAGATCGTCCGACGCCGACGAGATTTCGTCAGCCCCGGCGCGCAAGCCGCCCGTCGTCGCGGTTATGCTGCTCATCGCCTCCCGCAACGCATCAATAGCGGCGTTGAAGTCATCCTTGATCTGAGTGTAACGCCCCACGAACTGCGCGGTGATCCGAGCGGTAAGGTCGCCCTGCGCCATGCGTTTGAGGCTCGCGGCGAGATTGGCCACAACCTCTTCCTGCTCCTCGGCCGATCGCTCTCGCTCGGCCTCCGACTGAATCCGTTCGATCTCGATCGCCGTGACGTCGGTCGCGAACTTGATGACCTTGTAAGGCTTGCCGTTCTCGTCGAGCACGGGGTTGTACGAGGCCTGGATCCAGCACTCGGAGCCCTGCTTGGTAATCCGCAGGAACTTTCGGGCGACGAATTGGCCGCTGTTAAGTTCATCCCAGAAAGCGCGGTACTGTGCGCTAGCGGCTTCGGCCGGTGGAACAAAAATCCGGTGATGCTGGCCCACGACCTCTTCGGCGCGATAACCCAGAGCGTTCAGGAAGTTGGCGTTGGCCCGCAGGATGGTTCCGTCGAGCTTGAACTCGATCACCGCCTGGGAGCGATCCATGGCCGCGACCTGCGCCCTCAATTCACGCAGTTCAACCGCGGCAGCGGTCTGCTTGGTCTTTGCCGTGTTTGAGAACAGCATGGCCGGTGGCTTCGCTCCAAGAACATGGTTGCCGAAATTTTTCCGAAAATGGCTAACGCAATCCTAATTGCGCGCCGCTCGCATCTGAACGGCTCCGGCAGATCTACCGAAATCGGGTATGCCCTTGGGGGGCGCGACAATCCGCGCCCTCCCGCCGATTGACGGCGGCCTTTAGCGCGGCGCAGCGCGCTTGACCTGGATGCGCCCAGAAAACAGCTTGATAGGGCGAGCCCACACATCACATTGTAGACAAATGACCAAAGCCACGACCGCGCGTCTACAACAGCGCCGCAACCGATCGACGGCCGATAGGGTCGCCATGGATCTGGCGTTCCTGATCGAGACCGGCGTCTACAAACCCGGTGATCGGTTGCGGGAAGTCGAGTTGTCGGAACGCTTCAAGGTCAGTCGAGCGCCCGTGCGAGAAGCGTTGCGGGTTCTGGCTACGCGATCGCTCGTCCATATGGAGCCGATGAAGGGCGCGACGGTCGCGCGGCTGTCCGACCAGGAGGCTCGCGAGAGCGTCGAGATCAGCGCCGTGCTGTTCGGGCTGGCGGCCCGGAAGGCGGCAAGTGCCCGCGACGACGACGATATTGCCGCCCTATGGCGACAGGTCGAGCGTTTGGAGGCCATGGCTGGGGAGGGTGTCGAGCCGCTCGAGTTCTTCCGCCAGACCCTGCGGGCCGGCCTTGTCGTCGTCGACGCCGCCAAGGGCAGCCGGCTTCGCGCCTTGATCGTCGATGTGCGCATGGGGGCGGCCGACAATTTCGGTCCCTACGGCTTCACCACCCTGGCCTTGCGCGTCCAGGCCGCAAAACGTTGGCGCGATCTGGTCGACGCGATCGAGCGTGGCGATGGCGCTGAAGCGGACCGCCAGGCGCAACTGACCCACGTCGACTCCCTGACGGCGGCGCTAAAGATAACGACGTAAATTGTCGACAATCTGTAGACAGCGATAATCGTCTCGGCATAGTTTCCGACATCAAGGCGCGCAGACGCCGTGTGGAGGATAACGATGGGACAGGTTCGGACGGCTCCGGCCGAGAGGGTCGCGCGCCGACTCGGCGCGACGAAAAAGACGCTGCTGATGAGCGGCGTCGCCGCACTGCTTTTGGGGACGCCCCTTGCAAACCAGGCCCACGCCCAGGCCTCTACGTCCGGCCAGACCGGGGCGGGCGATGTCGGCGAAGTGGTCGTCACGGCGCGCCGGCGCGCCGAGCAGTTGCGCGATGTCCCCGCCGCCGTGACCGCGATCACGGAAGTCGATCGTCAAGGACTCGTGCTGGACCGCATGGAGGACTACCTGCGGCAGGTCCAGGGCGTGACCCTGGTGACCTCCGGTCCCGAATATCTGAACGACATTTCCATTCGAGGTCAGGGCAGCGGCCGGGTCGGCTTCACCGAAACCGCCACCGGCCTCTATCGAGACGGACTCTATAATTCCGGCGGTGGCTTTGGCGGTCGCTCTCTGACCCGCATGGACCTGTTCGACAATGCGCGGGTCGAAGTGCTGCGCGGCCCGCAGGGAGCGCTGTTTGGGCGCAACGCGGTCGGCGGCGCGGTGAACGTCATTTCCAACGCGCCCAAGCCTGACTTCGGCGGCACGGCGACCGTGCGCCATTCGGATACTGAACGGACGGACCTGGAGGCCATCGTCAATCTGCCGCTCAGCGAGACCGTCGCGGCGCGGATCGGCGGTTTCATCAGCGATCAACACGATGGCTTCATCGTCAATACGACGACCGGAAACGTCACCGACACCCAGGATTCCAAGGGCGTAAGATTGGCGATCGAGGCCAAGCCGTCCTCAAAGGTCACCCTGGGCGGCACGGTCGAGTATTTCGACAGCAGCGCGGCGGGCTTTACGGGCCTGGCCCGCAGTCCCGCTCTGGATCCGGGCCCCTATGTCCGCGCCAACCAGAACAGGGAGGGGCGTACAGATATCCAGGAAACCGGGCTTGCGCTGCGCGCCGATATCGATCTGGGCTGGGCCGACATGGCTTTGCGCGGCTCACATCGCGAGCGCGACGGCGCCCGAACGGGTGAGGACGACGATCACTTCGCGGGCGTGTCACTCTCGGACGTCGCCCCGGGCGCGGCGGTCAGCTATCCGGACTATTCGCGCGCGCAGTTCGAAGACTACAGGCGCGACGTGGCCCAGGTGACCTTCGCCTCAAAGGCGGAGGGGCGCGCCAGCTGGTTGTTCGGCGCGGAATTCCTGAGCTCCAAGGACCATGTCGTCACCGAGCCGGAAGACTGCCCGGCCTATACGGGTGCCGCCCTGCCGGTCACGCCCGGCTGCTTTGTCGGGACCGCGGCCGTGGGCGCGACAACGACCTTCTCGGCGGCGGCCCGTCAGGCCGGACGCGGTTCGATGAACCACGACACTTTCAACGAAGAGGTCGACTCTGTCTCGCTATTCGGATCGATCGAGGCGAAGCTGGCCGAGGCGTGGTTGCTGGCGCTGGAACTGCGCGTCCAGCACGACAGCCGGGACTACAATTTCGAACGGTGGTCGGAGGATCCGCTCGTCTATTTCGGGACGGGTCCCGTGCCGACCGGATTGCTGGCCCCGATCGGCGGCTCCGGCGCGACCACCGCGCAATTCTGTCCGCCCACCCTGGCGGCATCAGCCTGCGCGGCAGGCAATCAGACGGCGACGATCAAGACCGGCTTCGACGACACCTTCTATACCCCGACCGTCTCGCTCCGCTGGAAAGTCGCCGACGAGCAAAATGTCTACTGGCGCTTCGCCACGGCCTATCGCTCGGGCGGCTTCAACACCAACCTGCCCCCCTCGGTGACGCGGACCCTGCTGCCGCAGATCCTGCGCTACGACGCCGAGTACGCCTACAACTACGAAACGGGCTGGAAGGGGCGGCTGTTCGGCTTCAACGCCGAAGCCGCGCTCTACTACACCTGGACCAACCAGGTGCAGGTGGTCACCGCGCCGTCGGCGGGCTCGACGGGCTTCATCCTGTCGAACGCCGGCGACGCCCATGTCTATGGGTTTGAGGCCGAGGCGCGACGCGTCTTCCGGGTCGGGCCTGGCAGGCTGGTGACGCGCGTCTCCTATTCGACGTCCGATGGCGCTTACGAAAAGGGCGCCAGCCTCATCAGCCAGGGCGTCAACGTGGATCTGGAGGGCAAGCAGGTTCCGCGCCTGCGGGCCAATCAGGTGGCGGCAAACGTCCTCTACACCCAGCCGATGGGACGACTGCGGGGCTTCGTCGGCGCCAGCGCGCAGTATGCGGACGGCGGGTTTGAAACACCCGACAACAGCCGGGCCTATGCGGGCTACACGCTCTACGACGCCCGCGTGGGCGTTGAAGGCGAGCACTGGCGGTTCTCGCTGACCGGCCGGAACCTGACCGACGAACGCTATGTGCTCAACGTTGTTGGGTCGGCCGAGTTCTGGAACCAGCCGCGCATCTACGGCGCGGAACTTACGCTGCGCTACTGAGCGCCCCCGAACAGGTGGGCGGCGCCAAGACAAGGATCGAACAGATGAAACCCGTCATTGCTGCGATCTTCACCGCTGTCATGACGCTCACGGGCAGCGACGCCTGGGCCCAAGGCTCGAACGCTCCTGTCGCGCAGAGCGTGCAGGTCGGCGGCGCCAGCCGTGAGTATCTGCTGGCCACTCCGACCAGGATCGAAAGGCCCGTTCCCCTGGTCATCGCCCTCCATGGCGGCGGCGGCAACGCCAAGACCATGACGCCACGCTGGCTGGATACAGCCCGCAAGGAGGGCTTCGCCGTGGCGTTCCCCAGCGGGGTCGGGCGGACGGGCAATATGGGCACCTGGAACGCCGGGGGCTGCTGCGGCTACGCCATGACGTCAGGCAGCGACGACATCACTTTCATCGCAGCGATGATCGACGACATCTCGCGCACCCACCGGATCGATCCCGCTCGCATCTATGTGACGGGCCTGTCCAACGGCGGGATGCTGACCTATCGCGTCGGCGCAGCCCTCGCGCCGCGGCTCGCCGCGATCGCCGTGGTGTCGGGCGCGATGTTCGGCGGAGAGCCGGCTCCGTCAACGCCCTTGCCCGTCCTGATCATGCACGGCGCGCAGGACGATATCGTGCCCTTCAAGGGCGGGACGTCACCGATGGCGCTGGTGGCCCGTTCCCAGTCGCACCCGTTCCGAGAGGTATCCTACGCCGTGGACTTCTGGCGCGGCGCCGACGGTTGCGCGCCGTCCCCCTCGGTCGAGGTCCAGGGCGACATTACGGTGGAGACCTACGGCAAATGCCTCAAGGACAGCGAGGTGGTCTTCTACAGGCTCAACTCCGCCGGCCATACCTGGCCGGGGCCCGTTGCGGCCAACGGCGGACTGGAGCGCGCCCGCTATGACCAGATCGACGCGACCGAGGTGATCTGGCGGTTCTTCAGCCGTCACGCGCGTTGACCCCTGCCCGGTTGGAGAGACATCCGATGCACCGCCGCCACCTGATCAAGTCCGCGCTCGCCGCTTCGACCCTATCGCTGGGCGGCCCTGCGATGGCCGCGCTTACCGAGCGCGCGTCGACAGACCCCTTCCTGCGGGCCTTCTTCTTTGCTTTTCCGCTCTACGAACTCGCACGCATCGAGCAGGAGCGAACGGAAGCCGTCAGCGGCAAGCCAGGCCGGCTGAACACCATCTCAAGCCGGGCGCGGCTGATGGACCACACCTCTCGCCAGGTCACGGCGCCCAACAACGATACGATCTACGCGTCCATCTTTCTGGAACTCTCGGGTGGCCCAGTCGAACTGACCGTTCCAAGCTCGCCCGATCGCTATTTCTCCCTGGCCTTCATGCACGCCTTCACCGACGTGTTCGCCTATGTCGGCACCCGCGCCACCCACGGGCAAGGCGGCCGCTACTGGGTCGTGGGTCCCCAATGGAAGGGCGCGGCGCCTCAGGGCGTGAAGCTGATCCGTTCGCCCAGCAACGATGTCTGGGCCCTGATGCGTACGCTGGTGGACGGCCCGGACGATCTGCCGGCGGCGCTGGCCTTTCAGAACGGTCTGACGCTCAGCGTCGCGCCTGATCGCGCGCCGCCTCGCGGCTTTCAGGCCGCCGCCGGCGATGTGAACGATCCGGTCGTGTTCCTGTCACTGGTCAATGAAGTCATCGCCCGCTCTCCAGGCGGCGGCGCGCAGTTCCCGAGGGCCCACCAGTTCGTCGCCCAGGGTGTCGGCGCGGCGGGCCTGCCGTCGAGCGACGTGCTCGCCCGCTGGCGGGAAACCATTCCCGGGGCGCTGGAAATCCTGCGCGAGACCTTCCGGTTCCGAGACTACGCCGTCGACGGCTGGAGCTATCAACCGCCCGGGATTGGCGACTTTGGCGCCAACGACGAACTGCGGGCCGCCGTCGCGCTCGGCGGCATCGCGGCGCTGGGCGAAGAGGAGGCGATGTATTTCCACGCCAACTTCGATGGAGACGGCGCGCCGCTGATGGGCTCGACGCCTTATCGCTGGCGCGTTCCTCCCGGCGGCGTTCCCGTCGACGCCTTCTGGTCGCTGACAATGTACGAGGTCACGCCGGAGGGCCGCTATTTCTTTACGGACAATCCCATCGGCCGCTACGCGATCGGCGACCGCACGCCCGGCCTGATCAAGGATCCAGACGGCGGGTTCGAGATCCTGTTGCAGCGGGATCGGCCCTCAGGGGACATGGCGGCCAACTGGCTCCCCTCCCCCGCCGGACGCATGCGCCTGGCCCTTCGCGCCTATCTGCCGCGCCCAGAACTCAGGCAACGATCCTGGCGCGTCCCGGCTCTTTTGAAGGCCGGGCGCGTCTAGCGCTTGAGGCCGGACGGCGCTCGCCACCAGATGAAAGCCCGAGTGATGCCAAACGCTCTCCTCCGCCTGATCGTGGCTGCGGCCGCCTCGACCATGGCACTTGGGCCAGCGGCGTGTGCGACGCCGCCCGCGACAACGGCCGAGGTCGCGACCGTGTCGCCAGAAACGAGGGATCTCCTCGACTATCTGCGCAGCCACGGCAGCACGGGCTTCATCGTCATCGAGAACGGCCAGACGCTGATCGACCAGACCTGGCCGCCCCCTGCCAACGACCGAATGTTCGCGAACTTCGTCTATGGCCAGGCGGATGACGGCGGGCTTCTGGAAGACGTCGCCTCGCAGCAGAAGAGCTTCGTCGCGATCCTGGTCGCGATCGCCATCGACAAGGGGCTGATCGACATCAACAGCCCCGTCTCCAGCTATCTGGGCGCGGGCTGGTCCAAGGCCTCGCTCGAGCAGGAAGCGCGCATCCGGGTCATCGATGTGCTGACGATGAGCTCGGGGCTCGACGAGACGTTCGGCTACGTCGCGCCGCCCGGCTCGGTCTTTTTCTACAACACGCCGGTCTACGCGATCGCCAAGCGCGTGGTCTCTACCGCCACCGGTCGGCCGCTGGAAGCGGTCACCCAAGACTGGCTGACCAAGCCGACCGGGATGAAGGACACTGCCTGGCGCAGGCGCCCCGCCGCCCTGGCCTCGGCCGGCAATGACACCGGTCTGGTCACGACGCCGCATGATGTGGCGCGTTTTGGCCTCATGGTGCTGAACGGCGGCGTGGCCGAGAACGGCGCGCGCGTTGTCTCGAAAGCCCAGCTCAACGCCTTGTTCAACCGCTCACCCGCCAACCCGGCCTATGGCCGCCTGTGGTGGCTGAACGGCGGCGACTACGCCCTGCGCGCCCAGGCCGGCCGCCAGGACGGCCAATTGATCCCTGCGGCCCCGGTCGACCTGGTGGGCGCGCTCGGCGCGCTCGATCGCCGCCTCTATGTCGTGCCCAGCCGGCATCTGGTGGTCGTGCGCACCGGCGCGGCCTCCCGCGATCCCGGCTTCGATCAGCAGCTGTGGCTAAGGCTGATGAAGATCATCGGTTGATCCCATTGCCCCGGCGCGGCCCCCCCTCTTGAACCGAGCGATCCTTCGAACAGAGTGGCGGTCACTGTCTCCCGCGCCTTGGCCGCGCGATCACGCGGCATCGCGGCGATTTTTGCACCAGAAGACGAGGGACCCGGCATGATCGACACCAGCAGGCGGACATTTCTGGGCGCGGGTGCGCTGGTCTCCTTGAGCGGAGCCGCCGCCGCGCCCTCTACCCACGACAGGATCCAGGCCGACCTGCTCAAATACGTCGGCTTCGGGGAAAAGCGGGCTGGCGGCCCCGGCGACACAGCGTGCGGCGAGTGGCTGGCCAGCGAGCTTCAAACGGCGGGCTATGCGATCGAGAAGCAGGCGTTCTCCGTCCCCTTCTTCAACACCACACGCGCCGAACTCGCCATCGATGGAGCAAGCGTCCCGGTCTATCCCCAGCCCATCGTCGTACCGACCGGCCCTGCGGGCTTGTCCGGACCGCTTGTCAGGGTCGACGCGGCCGGTCGCTTCGCGGGCTCGCTCAAGGGCGCGATCGCCCTGGTGGATCTGCCCTCTGCACGCTGGTCCACGATGCTGGCAAAGGCAGCGCGCGGCCCGATCGAGGCGGCTTTCGCCGCCGGATCCAAGGCCGTGGTGGCGATCACCAATGGTCCCACAGGCAAGGTGATCGCGCTGAACACCGATGGCCGCAAGCCGATGTTCGCCGGCCCCGTCGCCCTGCTCGCCCCCGAGGCGGCTAGCCCTTTCCTGGGCGCTGCTTTCGAGCGCAAGGAAGCCCGCCTCACGATCGACGGTCAGGGCGGCCAGCGATCAGCCTTCAATTTCGTGGGGAGGATCGACCGCGGCAAGGGGCGTTGGCTGGCGGTGTCCACCCCGCGCTCGGGCTGGTTCGGCTGCGCGGCGGAGCGCGGTCCGGGCGTCGCCGCCTGGCTGGACCTGGCGCGCTGGGCCGCAGAGGCGATCACGGACCACGATCTCGCCTTCGTCTGCAACACCGGTCACGAATACGAGTATCTCGGAGCCGCCGAAGCGATGAAGCAGATCGCGCCACCGCCTGCGGCGACCCGTTTCTGGCTGCATCTGGGGGCCAATGTCGCGGCGCGCGACTGGCATGAACTCCCGGGGAAATGGACGCCGCTGCCCAGCGCCGATAGCCAGCGTATCCTGTCGATCACGCCGCAGTTGCTGCCACTGGCCCGCGCCATCTTCGCGGGCCAGATCGGCTATGAGGCGCCGGCCTCCAGCGCCGTCCTGTCGGCCGGGGAACTCGACGAGGTCATCAAGGCGGGCTACGCGCCGGCGGCCGGCGTCTTCGGAATTCACCGCTACCACCACGTGGCGGAAGACGACGAACGCTGCCTCAACGCCCCCGCCACCCTCGCGGCCACAAATCATTTTCGCAGATTGGTGCAGGCCGTCGCTACCGCGTCGTTCTAGCGCCATTTTCAGACATTGCCACGGCACCAAAAACTCGATCGTCACGCCGAGCCATCGCGAGTTTCTGGACAGCGAAAGGGTCAGGCAATGTCCCTACCCTGCACCTTGAACCCTTTTCCAGGGCCGAGCCGAAGCTGACTGCCGACGCTAGAGAAACATTGCGTGTTCGGCCCTCAGCGCGACAGCCAGCGCATCGACGTCCGCGTTGGCGCTGTACAGGCCAGGCGTCACGCGTATCACCGGTCCGTTGCGAATGCCGGTGCGCCAGACGGTGTGAATGCGGTAGCGCTCGAAGAGCCGGCGCTGCAAGCGCTGGGCTTCCTGGTCGGTGACCATCCCCTTCAGCCGAAAACTGGTGATGGCGCAGTAGCGCGCCGGATCATCGGGCACGCAGATTTCGACGTTGGGCAGGTCGTGGACGGCATTCACCCACCGGTCCCTCAAGGCCCGCATGTGCTTTTCCTTTTGCGCGCCGCCCACTGCGAAATGGAAGTCGACGGCCGTCGGGATCGTCAGCACGGCTGGGAAGTTCACCGTGCCGGCCGGAACCCTGGCGTTGATGTCGTCGCCCGGCAGCGTATTGCCAAACGCGATGTCGATGTCGGCGAGGCGGCTCTTGCGAATGTACATCGCGCCCGTGCCAAGCGGTGCGGAGGTCCATTTATGGACTGACCAGCCGACGAAATCAGCGCCCAGGTCCTCGAGCTGGAAATCCAGGCAAGCGACGCCGTGGGCGGCGTCGACGATGGTGTCAACGCCACGCGCGCGCGCCATGGCGACGATCTCGCGCACCGGCGTCACCAGGCCCGTCCGATTGGAGACCTGGGTGACCAGCAGCAGCTTGGCGTCGGGTGTGTGCTTGAGAACATCCTCATAGGCCGAGAGGATGTTGGCCGTGGTCGCGGGCTCAGGCATGGCGAACTTCACCACCTTCGCGCCGCGATGCGTACCCAGCCAGCCCATGGCCGCGATCATCACGTCGTAGTCGAGGTCGCAATGGATGACCGCGTCGCCGGGCTTGAGCGGCTTGTAGTTGGTGATCAACATCTGCAGCGCATCGGCGCCGCTGCGGGTGACAGCGATCTCGTCCGGCAGACAGCCCATCTGGCGCGCAATGGCCGCCTGCGCGGCGCGGTTTGCCGAAGTCCAGCCTGCGCCGCCCGGCAACACGTTGCGCGCCCAGATAGCGTTCGCGCTGTTCACCGCCGCGTTGTGCCGGGCGTAGGTCTGCGCCACCGCCCGGGGCATCATGCTCCAGTAGCCGGCCTCCAGATTGTGGATGCCGGGCTCGACGTCGAAATGGCTGGGCAAGTCTTTCGCCAGGATCGAGTTGGGTCGCAGCGTTGGCTCTGGCGACGGACCCGCCGCGGCGGCCGCCGGCTGCGAGGCGAGCAAGGCGGGCGCGCCCGCCAATGCGGTCGTGAGCAATTGGCGGCGGCTGGGCGTATCGGGCATGACGGTCCTAACGAGGGCCAGGTTTTTCAAGGCGGTGTCAGAAGTTCGGATCGGCGCCCAGTCGGCAAGCGGTCTGGTCGCTCGCTCGCAAGCCGCGCGTTCATCGACCGCCTCACAGGCGTTTTGCCCGGCGCCGGGGCGCTTTTAGAGGCGAAAGTCCTCCCGCCGGTTTAGCCAGATCTAGCCCAGCACGGCCTTCAATCGCTCAAGGGCCTGATCCGGTGAACTGCCATAGCCGATCGGGCCTACGAACTCGCCGCGCTTGTCGAACAGATAGACAGCCGTGGAGTGATCGACCGTGTACTCGCCCCCCTCCAGCGGGACCTTGCTGTAGTAGATGCGGTAGGCCTTGGCGGTGGCGGCGATCGCCTCGGGCGACCCCGTCAGCCCCCGAATGCGCGGGTCGAAGTTCGAAAGGTAGCGCTTGAGCTGAGGCGCCGTATCACGCTGCGGATCGACGGTGATGAAAACCACGTTCAGGCGCGCGGCTTCTGGACCCAACGTCTCCAGCCACTGGCCAATGTCGGTCAGGGTCGTGGGGCATATCTCCGGGCAGTAGGTGAAGCCGAAATAGATCAGGGTCGGCTTGCCCAGCAGATCGCGGTCGGTGACGGTCCGGCCATCGACATCCATCAGGGAAAAGGGGCCGCCGACCCGTAGAAGCGGCTTACCGTTGCGGCTTCGGACATAAAGCGCCCCGCCCGCGGCGGCACCCAACGCGGCCGCCGCCCCGCCCAGCACGAGAACCCTGCGCCGCATCAGTGCGCGCCGGCCGGAGACAGCGCCTTGATCGGCAGGGTCACCGTGATCGCTCCCGCCCTCTCGAAACGGAGAGTCAGCCGCAGGTCTTCCCCAGCCTTGAGCGGGCTGTCCAGACCGATGAGCATGATGTGGTAACCGCCCGGCTTCAGGGCGACAGTCCCGCCGGCCGGGATCGCCAGGCCATCTTTCAAAGGCCGCATGCGCATGATGCCGCCCGTCACGGACATCTCGTGCACCTCGACGCGCTTGACGCCGGGCGCCGAGCCACCCAGCAGCCGATCCGGCGCCTTGCCAGGGTTGGTCAGGGTGAAATAGGCCGCGCCAGCCGGCGCGCCGGGCGGGGTTGCGCGCACCCACCCCGCCTCGATGCGCGGAGCCGAAGCGGCGGCCAGAGCCGAGGTGGCGATGAGGCAGGCGGCGGTCGCGATGAAAGCTGCGTTCTTCATGGAAAACCTCATGGGTCTATCAGGCTGCGGGATTGGCTTGGCGCAGGCCCAGCCAGTGGCGGACGCCGGGGATGTGACGCAGGGCCAGGCGCTCGATCAGGGCGATGGCGATCATCGATATCCCGAGGACGGGTAGAAGGACGCCGAACACCACGATCAGCACGCCGACGCCCACGGCGATGCGGCCCTCGGGCAGGTTGGGCGGCGCGCCCAGCTGCCCCTCCGGTCGGCGGCGCCACCAGATCACCAGGCCGCTGACGCTGAGGGTGATCAAGCCCAGAGCGGCCAGTACGCCCAGAAGTTGGTTGGCCAGGCCAAACAGCTGGCCCTCATGGGCGGCGATACCATAGCCGATCACCTGGTCGATCGGGTGACGGTTGCTGAAGCCGTCAGTGCGGATCACCTGGGCGGTGTCCGGGTCCAGGGTCAGGGTCACGCGCTGCGGCCGATTGGGCGTATCGGAACGGGCGGTCCAGTCGGGCGAAGCGTTGCGGCCTTTCCTGTTGGACGGCGGCGCGATCAGCACCGGCGGCGGCAGGTCCAGGGCCCGAACCGTGGCGGCCATGCGGTCGAGCGAGGGCGTGGCGTCCATCGTCATCCCCGACATGTCCATGCCGGCCATATCCATGCCCATCATGTGACCGGCGTGCTCCGACGCCTCGGCCCCATCAATCGCCTTGCGTTCGGCCTTCTCGCCGGCGCGGCCATTGGACCAGTCCTGCTTTGCCACGGCCGTGCCGGTGAGCTTCCGGACCTCCTTGAAGCTGTCGCCCCAGACCTTGGCCCAGGGCAGACCGGTCAGCAGCAGGAACAGCGCGAGGCCGGAAATCCACATGCCGGTCACCGCATGGATGTCCCGCCAGAACAGCTTGGAGCCCCGGCCCAGGCGCGGATAGAGCACCCCGCCCAGGCCCTGGGCCTGACGCGGCCACCACAGATAGAGGCCGGTGACCACCATGACGATGGCCCAGCAGGCAGCCAGCTCGACCAGGATCGAGCCGTTGTCGCCCATCAGCAGCTCGCCGTGGATGGTCTTGTCGATGTCCATCAGGCGATCGTTCTCGTTGATCACCTTCAGGACCTGCAGCGTCTCGGGATGGATATAGACGAGAATGTTCTCGCCCTTCCCGCCCACCACCACGCGGGCGGCGTCATCGGCCTCGCGCCGCACTTCATAGGTGCGCAGACGCGAACCGGGCACGGCCTTGAGGGCCGCGTCGACCTGGGCCTGGGCGCTGACGGGTTTCCCCGTCAGCGTCAGGTGGTCATAGGGCCGATCCAGCCAGGCCTCGACCTGGGGCTTGAACAGATAGATCGAGCCGGTGATCGCCAGGATGACAATGAACGGCGCGCAGAACAGACCGGCATAGAAGTGCCAGCGCCAGATCGCGCGATAGTCGAAGATCGTCCGTCGGGCCTTGGCCAGGGCCGGGCTGGAAGCGGTCATGAGATCAGGCTCCTACCACTTGGTCTTGAGGTCGACGACGAAGGTCCGCTGCGGCAGCGGGTGCGAGACGTAGGCCTGATCGTTGAACAGGTTGTCGATCCCGACGCTGACCTGGGCCTTCTCCGTGACGTTCCACGACACCCGGCCGTCGACCGTGAAGTACTCGGTCTGGAAGCCGTAGGCGTCGCCGCGCACCAGGCCGAACAGGTCGGAATTGGGCCGTGAGGCGTAGCGCCAGCCCAGCGAAGCCTTGACGCTGTCGCTGATCCGATAGCGGACATTGCCACTGGACCGCCAGTCGGGGATGCGCGGGAACTTCACGCCCTCGGCGGCGGTGTTGGCGCTGTTCTTGATCGTCTTGGCGTCGATGCGGGTGACATTGGCGTCGATGTCCAGACCGGGGATCAGGACGTCGCTGGCCTCCAGGATCAGCTCCAGGCCGTATTGCCGGACCTTGTCGACATTCTTGTAGGACGAGACCACGGCTCCATACTGGTTGAGCCCGCTGAAGCTGAAGATCGCATCCTCAATGTCCTGATAGAACAGGCTGGTGGTCGAGCGGACCTTACCGAAGGTGCGCCGCAGGATGAGGTTGGCGTCCTTCGACTTCTCGGCCTTCAGATTGGGATCATAGCTGGTGGGGTCGATCTCGCGGGTGATGTCGTCAAACCGCCCCTGATAGAGCTCGCCCACGGTGGGGAAGCGCTCGGCCGTTCCCAGGCTGACCTGCAGCTCGAAGTCGCCGGGGATGCGGCCCTGCAGCGACAGTTTCGGACTCACCGAGGTCTCCTCGCGCTCGGGATAGGCGCTGTCGGCGCGGGCGCCGCTGACGCGTTTGCCGATGCCGCCGTCGAAGGCCCGCCAGCTGTCGAAGCGCAGACCGCCGGTCAGGACGAAATTGCCGTCCAGATCATAGGCGTCCTCGGCCCAGACGCCCCACAGGCTGGTCTTGCCATAGGTCGAGGTCGAATAGACCGGCGTGATCGCCGTGTGCCAGTTGGTGGTCGTATAGGTGTCGGTTCCGGCCTCGTAGAGGTTGGCGTTCAGGCCAAAGCCCAGCTCATGCCTGCCGAAGGCGCGATCGAAACTGGCGTCGCCCGTCCACCAGCCTGGCTTGGTCTGACGGCTCTGGGTGCCGGCGCCGTTGCTCGCGCCCGTGGCATAGTCGTTGGAGGTGCGCGAATCCTGGTCCGGGATCCAGTAGCGCGACAGGTTGAACGACGCGTCCCAGCCGGCCAGAGGCCCAGCCAACTTCAGGCCCGCCAGATACTCGATCCGGTCGGTTTCAGAGAAGGTCAGGCCGGTGGCGTTCCAGGTCTTGCCGCCATAGCTGACCTTGCCCTGATAGACCGGCTTGCCCGACGCATCGACCAGCCAGCTGCGCGGATTGGTCAGGTCCTGATTGGTCTTCCAGGCAAAACCCAGAGCCTGGATGTCCCAGCCATTGCTGGCCGCATAGCCGACCCGCAGACGCAGCTGGTCCTGGATCACATGCACCGGCGAGGCCCCGCCGAACACCGGCGTGGCCAAGCGGCTGTCAGTATAGGCGCCGGTCACCGCCGTGCCCGTCCCGGTCGTCGCCGACAACAGGCTGTAGCTCATCGACTGGCCGGTGTTCTCGAAATGCCGAAAGCCGCCGCGCACGCTCCAGGGACCGTCCTCCTGCTTGTAGGAGATCCCGCCCTCGGCGCTGTAGCCCTTGAAGGTCTGGTCGTAGCCGTATTCCTTGAACGGCATGATCATGGTCTGGGCGTTGGCATAGACCTCGCGGCCAGGCTCGGGCTCGCGAGTGGTGACCGAGATCACCCCGCCCATCGAGTTGCCGCCGTAACGGGCCGAATAGGGTCCGTAGACGATGTCGAACTGGCGCACCTCGGCGGGGCCGACGACGTTCCATTTGGGCGGATAGTCGTAGCGGTTGCCCAGGAAGTTGGAGACCACGAAACCATCGACCAGCACGATGGTGCGGGCGCTCTGCACGGTGTTGGTGCCGCGCAGAGCGACCACGGCGTTGTCGTCGCCGGCGAAGCGTTTGCGCACGAAGAAGTCCGGCGCGTACTTCATCAGGTCTTCGACATTGACAGCGTTGATCGCCTCGAACTCGGTCTCGCCAAGTGACACGGCCAGGCCGCGCGGCACGACGGTAACGGGCTTGTCGCCGCGGCCAACGACCAGGACCTGGTCGACCTCGGCGGGCTTGGCGTCGGCGGGATCGACCGCTGCAGCGACGCGGTCTTCGGCCAGGGCGAGAGCGGGCAGAACGGCGGGGCTGACCGCGAGGGCGGCCAGCAGGGCGCGCGCCGAAACGGCGCGGCAAAGCGTGGAGGACATGAAAATTCCAATCGTCGAACGTCAAGGAGCCGGCGCGCGAAGCGGCCGGCGGCGATGGTCGTCAGACGATGGCGGGTGGTCCGGTCTTGAAGGGCGGCGGAGCGGCCAGGCCCAGGCCGGGTCGCTGATGGGCGAGCGGCAGATCAATCTGTGAAACCGTGGCGAAGGCTTCTGCGCGGACCAGCGTCAGGGCGGGAACGGGCAGCGGCGTGACGGCGCCGGCGAAGACGCAGCCATGGTCTGGATTGACCTTGCCGTCAGCCGGCTCGGGCGCGCTTTCGCCGTTCTGGACAACACCGCCGCCATCGACGGAAACGGTTTTGGCGCCTTGGGCCGTACAGATCACGATGGCGGGCAGACCGCCCCGCCCCTCGGTCGGCGCGACCATGTAGCCCGCCGGGATCAGGACCCGCACGGCGATCGCGCAGACGGCCAGCAGCACGCCAACGCGCGCCTGCATCCGAGTCAATCGTGACCACCCCAGTCTCATGGGCGCTCGCCTACGCCCAATGGTGAGGCCTGTCCAGACGGCCGCGCTGAGCTAAAGCGTCTCTGGATGGCAGATGACCTTTTCGACGCGCGACTAAAAAGGAAGCAGGGATCGTCCACGTCATCGCACTGCTGGACCAGAAACTTCGCCTTGGACCAAGGCGCAAGAAGCAAGCCTGATACGGGTGCGGACCAGCCGGGGAACTTTTATGCGTAGGTTGCGCGTTCGGAGTTGAACGGAAAGCGGCGCAGAGGAGAGAAAACCCAATAAAAACAATGATGATAGCTAACAGCGCAATAGCCCCACTTCTGGGCCCACTACCGCGCTAAGTCACTGAAAAATTGATGGTGCGGGCGGTCGGGGTCGAACCGACACTCCTTTCGGAACCGGATTTTGAGTCCGGCGCGTCTACCAGTTTCACCACGCCCGCAGACTTCGCTCATCGCGAAGGGCCGTCTCTCTAGCAGGCGTCGAACACGAATTCCAGTGGCGAGGCGGCGGGTCTAGGGTCGGCGCGCACAGGAGATTCTCGCCATGCCGCGCCCCGGCCCCCGCAACCTGATCACGGACGTTCCCGGCCTGACCGTGGGGTGCGCTCAGGATGAGGCCGTGCGCACGGGGGTTACGGTGGTTCTGTGTCCTGAAGGCTGGAGCGCGGCGGTCGATGTGCGCGGCGGCGGACCCGGGGTGCGCGAGACAGACACCCTGTCGCCCGAGAACAGCTTCAGTCGGGCGCATGCCGTCTGCCTGTCTGGCGGTTCGGTTTTTGGCCTCGGCGCGGCTGACGGCGTCGCCAGCGCCCTGTCCGCCAGGGATGTCGGAATTCATCTCGCGGCTGGATCGCTCGCCATTCCCATCGTTCCAGGCGCGGTGCTGCACGACCTTGCCAATGGGGGCGACAAGGCCTGGGGAACAGACCCGCCCTATCGCGCTCTGGGCATGGCGGCGGTGGCCTCCGCCGGCCAGGCTTTCGAACTCGGAGCAGTCGGCGCGGGCCGCGGCGCCAAGGCCGGGCGCGTCAAGGGCGGTCTGGGTTCGGCGTCGATCGATCTGGGCGGAGGGCTGATCGTCGGCGCGCTGGTCGCGGCCAACCCCATCGGTTCGGTCTACATGCCCGATGGAGAAACCTTCTGGGCCTGGCCCTTCGAGATCGACGGCGAATACGGCGGCCATGTCCCAAACGGCCCTGTTTCCGCGACCGAGCCCCTCCCCGACGAGTCAAAACTTGGCGCCGCCGGCCGTTTGCGCCCCGGCGCCAACACTACCCTGGCCGTCATTGCGGTCACGGCAGACCTGTCGACCGCCGAAGCCAAGCGGGTGGCGATGATGGCGCACGATGGCATGGGTCGCGCGGTGCGGCCTGCCCATACCGCCTTCGACGGCGACGTGGTGTTCGCCCTGGCCTCGGGCGCGGTGAGCCTGGGTCCTGATCCGGCGACACGGCCGGTCGAGGTCTCGCGCCTGGGTTCGGCGGCGGCCGACTGTCTGGCCCGCGCGATCGCCCGGGCGGTCTACGAGGCCCGGGACTTCAGGGAATCATAGTCTCGCCGCCCGCCAGCTGCGTGGCGGTGACTTCGAGACGTCCCAGCAGCCGCTTCAGCATCACGACCTCGCTGGGCGCCAGACCGGACAGCAACGCAGCCTCATAGGCCAGGGCCATGGGCGCGATCTCGGCGAACAGGCGGCGACCGGCGGCCGTCAGCTCAAGTCTGTGCGAACGGCGGTCGGCCCGGACGGTGGTCCGGTTCACCAGCCTGCGCTCGACAAGGTCCTGGGCGGCGCGGCTGACCCGGACCTTGTCCATCGCGGTGCGGGTCACGGCGGCGTGCGGAGTCAGCCCGCCCTCCGCCAGCACCGACATCAGCCGCCATTGCGGAATGGTCAGGCCGAACCGGTCTTCATAGGCGCGCGCGATCAGCCGGCTGACGGCCGCCGCTGCGGTCACCAGTCTGTACGGGACATAGTCGGCGAGACTCAGCGCCTCTTCAGGCGTTTCGGGTGTCGCCGTCGTCAGGGGAGAGACCGTTGCGGTCATGGCCCGTTCCTTTCGTCCTCCCGGGCGTGGTCGCCAATTGGAAGACGACCTTTCGCCAATCCTTGCGTCGTTACCTCACCGATCGGGGATCAGCTTCGGTCCGCGCCCGATCGATGTGGCGCCTTGCGCCCTATCGCCTCAATCGTCCAGCCAAGAGTTCGAGAGAAACCCCCAATTTCGTGCGTCGGTTGTGCAGCCAGGGCGCTCCACGCACGCCTCATGGGCGCCGGTGAGATGCTAGTGGTGCGAAGACGCTTTCAGCTTGAGCGCCTTCAGATCGGGAAAGGGCGCGGTGCTGGTCAGCACGGTCTGGCAGCGCTCCAGCTCCAGCACACAGTCGCCCCGGCTCCAGAAGTCCGAAAACTCAACCACCGCCATACGGACCTGTTTTGAAAAGTCCTTGTGATCCAGGACCTTGGGTTCAGGGTGTTGCCCATGGTGATCGTCAGCGGGCTTGGCGGGATTGGCGATGACGACTGTCTGGCCGCCGATGCGAGGGCCAAGAATCGTTACGTTCGGCGCTGCGGCCTCGACCACCGCCACCACGCAACGATCGCACTGGCAGCTGGGATCGTGCCCGCCATGACCACCGTGCCCGCCATGACCTGCAGCACCGTGGCCGCCATGCTCGGCTGAGCCGTGACCTTGGCCATGACCGTGGCCGCCGCCATGGCCATGCGAATCCTTGCCGCCCTTGTCCTTTTCCTCGACCGGCTCGCCCTTGAGGGCCTCGGTCAGCCCCTTCATCGCCTTGGCGCACGGGCCGCCGAACTGGATGACCGGACCGATCCGTCGCTGGACCTCCTCAACCAGTTCCTGGGTCTTGGACACCAGTTCGCCCGACGGCGCGCTGGTGGCGGCGACGCATTTGGCCTTGATGGCTTCATGGATGGTCTTGGCGACGCCGCGGTAGCTCTCGCTGTTGTCCTTGCGGCCCAGCATGCGGCCGGCCGCAAAGGCCAGGCCTGCGATCACCAGGGCCGCCAGAACCAGACCCATCAGCAGGGTCGGATCGAAGATCGGGATGGGCTGATCGACCGGAAACTCTGACTGGTACACCAACCCCTCCCCACACTGCGCGCCGCCATGATGGCGCGACCTATGGTTAACGCAACCGAAGACCACTTGCACGGCGAAGGTTGTCACCCTTTGCGGGAAATCACGCCCCTGGCCTTCGCGCCCTGATCGTATCGCGACGGCCCGCCATAGACAGCGACCTCGCAAAGGATGTCGCCCCCCTCATCGGCGGCCCAGAGATAGTTCCGCTCGACCTCGACATCGCGACCGCCGGGCGAGATTCCCTCGAAGGTGTCGCCCCAGGGAATCACCTTGGACAGATCGCGCCAGGTCAGGGTCATGCCGCGCGACAGCTCGTCAGCCGCCATGGCTTCAAGATCAGGATCACTCATCGACAGGCGCGCTTTTTGGTTTGAGTTGTCAGGGACGATGGTGAGCTTTGAGCGTCGCCTCGACAACCATCGGAGCGCAGGATAGGTCGCGGACGAAGGCAGGAGACGATCATGGGCATTCCCAAGGGCAAGCGCGACTTTCGCGACGAGGACCGGCTCGACCCCCGCGAGCGCCACCAGGTCGAATACTGGATGAAGCGCTGGGGCGTGACCAAGGACCAGATCGTCGCCGCCCATCGCAAGGTGGGCAACTCGATCAAGGACATCGGCGCGGAGCTGGGAAAGAAGCGCTAACGCTTGTCGCGCTGGAAGGCCTTGGCCTCGGCGGCCAGGGATGAGGTGGTGTGCTCGGTCTCTTCCGGCTCCGGGAGGAACGGCAGGCTGCCGGCGACGCCACGCAGGGCCAGCCACAACGGATGGCTGAAATGGCCGAGAATGCGCAACGGCCGCCGCTTGTCGTCGGTGACATCCCAGCCTTCCAGCTCGAACTGGTCAGCCTGCTCGCGCATCGACTTGATGTCGATGCCGTCCCAACCTTCCGGATCGGGGATGACGGCGGCCTCGTCGGCCGTCAGGCCGAAGGTGTCGCGCGCCAACTGATCGATCTCGGGAAACTCGCGGCGCGCCTCGGGGTCGGCGAAGGCCGGCTTCATCAACGCCCGAAGCTCCAGGTCCGCGAATCCGGGCAGATCGATCAGGCGGCGCAGGGTCACGATCAGGACTCGGCGATGTCGCGGAAGTACGGGACAACTTCGCCCTGCAGCTTGATGGTCATGGGGTTGCCCTTGCGATCCATAGTCTTGCCTGCGGTCACCCGCACCCAGCCTTCGCTGACGCAGTATTCGTCGACATTGGTCTTCTCGACGCCCTTGAAGCGGATGCCCACGCCGCGCTCAAGCAACTCGGCATTGTAGAAGGGGCTGTCGGGATTGGTGGCCAGGCGGTCGGGAGGCGTGTCGCTCATCAGATCGGCTTTCGAATTTTTGTGGGCGCAAGCCCTTGGACGGGGGTGATAGCCACCCGCCGCCGGAAATCCAAGCGTCGCGACGTCGCGTCGCCTCCTCTCGGGACCGCTGAACGTGACGACAGCGTCTCGCCGGCGGTGAAGTTGTGGCCAGAAGGACCGACGGCGTGCTCTGAAAACCCCATCGTCGATCATCGCTGGGGACAACGGCCGCGCCCCCTGCTAGCAACAGGCGTCACATAGCTGGAGCTCGCATGCTGCGTCGCCTGTACGACTGGGTCATGGGATTGGCCGCCTCGCGCCACGCCTCAAAGAGCCTTTTCGCCATCTCGTTCGCCGAGAGCTCCTTCTTCCCCATTCCGCCCGACGTGATGCTGGCTCCCATGGTGCTGGCGCGACCGGATATGGCCTGGCGTTACGCGGCGATCTGTACCGCCGCTTCGGTGCTGGGCGGCATCCTGGGCTACGCGATCGGCTTCTTCCTTCAGGACCTGGGTATCTGGATGATGGCCGCCACGGGCCATGCCGGCGGTCTGGCCGAGTTCCAGTGCTGGTATGGCAAATACGGCGTCTGGGTGATCCTGGCCAAGGGTCTGACCCCGATCCCCTACAAGCTGGTGACCATCGCCTCAGGCCTCGCGGCGTTCAGCTTTCCGATGTTCATCATCGCCTCGGTTCTTACACGCGGCGCGCGGTTCTTCCTGGTCGCCTGGGTGGTCAAGAAGTTTGGTCCTGCCTTGCTGCCCGTCATCGAACGCCGCCTCGCCCTGTTCGCCGGCGGCCTGTTCCTGCTTCTTGTCATCGGCCTGACGGCGAGCCATTTCCTGGGTGGAAACAGCGGAGGCGCCTGCGCGGTATGACGAGCGATATGAACGACCCTCGGGCGACCAGCGCCGGGCCGGCGCCAACCCAAGCGCCCGTTCTTGAGCCTGTGCGCGGTCCCGCGGCCGTCGAAGCGACAGCACCGGTCGGGGTATCGATCGTCGCTATCGCTCTGGAGTGGTGGCCGCTCATTGCCCTTCTGGCCAGCGCCGCCATGCTGGCGACCGCGCACGCCTTCGAGACCTTCGGCAAGCTCTATCCCTGCACCCTGTGCCTGAAGCAGCGCGAGGTGTTCTGGGTCGCCGGAACCGTCGCCCTGATCGCTCTTGCCGCGCGCTACACCCCCTGGGCCGCAAGGCTGCGCCGGCCTTTCGACATGCTGCTGGCCGTCATCTTCCTCTATGGCGCGGGCCTGGCGGCCTATCATGCCGGTGTGGAATGGAAGTGGTGGCCCGGCCCGACCACCTGCAGCGGAGGAGCCTCGGCGGCCGCCGGGGATCTGGTCGCGATGCTCAAGGGCGACAAGATCAAGCCCCCCGCTTGCGACGAGGCCGCCTGGATTTTCCTGGGTATCTCGATGGCCGGCTGGAACGCCCTGATCTCGCTGGGCCTCGCCGCCGCCGCTCTGACGGCGGGCCTGCGCAAGACCGAGGTCGATCGATGAGCGGCCCTGCCCCTCGTCGCCCCGGCGCCGGCGCGGCCAAGGCGCGCCTGGCCGAGATCCTGCGCGTCGATCAGGCCGGCGAACTTGCCGCCGTGAACATCTATCGCGGTCAGGCGGCGGTGATGCGCGCCAGCCCCGGCCGCGAACGTCTGGCCGAACAACTCAGGGAGATGGAGGGCCACGAGCAGGTCCACCTGAACCGCTTCGATCAGCTGCTGACCGACCGCGGCGTGCGCCCCACCCTGATGTCGCCGCTGTGGCGCGCGGCGGCCTTCGCGCTGGGCGCTGGCACGGCCCTGCTGGGCGACAAGGCCGCCCACGCCTGCACCGAAGCGGTCGAGACCGTTATCGAAAAGCACTATGCCGGCCAGATCGCCGAGCTTGTCGACCGCGATCCGGAACTGGCCGCCGAACTCTCGCAGTTTCGCGACGACGAACTGGCCCATCGCGACCTCGCCATCGAGGAAGGCGCCCACGAAGCCCTCGCCTATCCCCTGCTGACCGCCGTGATCCAGGCCGGTTGTCGGGCCGCGATCAAGATCAGCGAGAAGATCTGATCCTCTTGGCGTTCGCGCCGCCCCGGCCTACCCCTGTTGGCAAAAGCACCGGCTTGGGAGTCCCGCTTGCCTCGTCCGTTCCTCCGACTTGCCGCCGCCTGCGCGTTTTCCCTGCTGGCGCTGAGCGCGGGCCAGGCGGCGGCCGAGGCCAAGCCGCCGGCCAAGAAGACCACGGCCCTGACCCTGAGCACCGGGGGCGTGGTTCCGGCCGAGCAACGCGACATGTCGCTGGAACATGTCGACCTGCGCATCAAGGTGATCCCCGCCCGCAAGACGATTGAGGGCGACGCGACCCTGACGATCCAGGCCTTGGCGCCCGTGACAAGGCTCGTGCTGGATCTCGACCGGAACCTACCGATCAGCCTGCTCACACTTGATGACGCGCCGCTGGCCGCCGACGCCTGGAGCAATCCGGAAGGGCGCCTTTCCATCACCCTGCCCAGGCCTCTGGCCAAGGGCGAGCAAACCCGGGTGCGCGTCCGGTACGCCGGTGTTCCCCACGAGGCCAAGCGGGCCCCTTGGGATGGCGGCTTCGTCTGGAAGAAGACCAAGACCGGCGAGCCTTGGATCGCCACCGCCGTTCAAGGAGACGGATGCGATCTCTTCTGGCCCTGTATCGACCAGCCGATGGGCGAGCCCAAACTGGTCGACCTGCATATCGTTGTCCCCGCCCCGCTGGTCGCGCCCGCCAATGGCGTCTTCGTCAGCATGGAAGAGAAGGACGGCTGGCGGACCTATAACTGGCGCGCCCGAACCCCCAATACCTACGCCATCGCCCTCGACATCGGCCCCTATGTCGAGCTGAGCGACACCTACAGGAGCCGCTACGGCGACAGCTTTCCGATCAAGTTCTGGCATCTGAAGGGCAGCGAGACCCAGGCCAAGGCGCTATTCGCCGAGTTCGCGCCCATGCTCGACTTCTACGAGGCGATGATCGGCCCCTACCCGTTCCGCGACGAGAAGATGGGCGTGGTCGAAACCTCGCACCTGGGCATGGAGCACCAGACCATCAACGCCTATGGCAACGAGTACGCCAAGGACGTCTACGGCTACGACTGGCTGCTGCAGCACGAGTTGGCGCACGAGTGGTTCGGCAACCAGCTGACCAATGTCGACTGGGACGACATGTGGCTGCACGAGGGACTGGGCACCTACATGCAGCCGCTCTATTCGCAGTGGCTGCACGGCGACATGGAATATATGGCTCGCCTCAACACCCAGCGCGCCGCCATACAGAACAAATTCCCGGTCGTGGCGGGCAAGGTGATGGCCGAGGATCAGGTCTATGATCCCAAGGTCGGCCCCGGCAACGACATCTACTACAAGGGCTCCAACGCCCTGCACACGCTGCGGACGCTGATCGGCGACGAGGCGTTCTTCAAGGTGATCCGGCTGGTGGTCTACGGCCGCACAGATCCCAGGCCGGGCAATTTCGCGCCGCGCTACGCCAACACCAGGGACTTCATCCGCGCGGTCAACGATGTGACCGGCAAGGACTATGGCTGGTTCTTCGACGTCTATCTGTACGAAGCCGCAGCGCCCGAGCTGCTGGAAAGCCGCGAGGGCGGCGATCTGATCCTGCGCTGGAAGGCGCCCGGGGACAGGCCCTTCCCCATGCCGGTCGAGGTCAGGGTCGGCGACAGGCTGGTCACCCTGCCGATGGCCGATGGCTCTGGACGTGCGCGGATCGGAAACGCCGCTCCGGTGATCGTCGATCCCGCTTCGAAGATCCTGCGTCGCCAGCCCCATGTCGAAGCCTATCAGGCCTGGAAAAAGGCCAAGGACGACGCCGCCAAGGCTGAGGCCGAAGCCCGGAAGAAGGACGAGGCCACCGCCAGGGCCAAGCGCAAGGCCAAGGGTATGAAGCACTGACGGCCGCCCCGGGGGCATGAGAATTCATCGCTGGTTGACGATGTTCGTTCACTGAATGGGGGCGAGGTCGTGGCTATGAAACGGCCTCACCGAGAGCCGATCCATGCTGACCCCCAACCATGTCGTGATCGCCGCCCGCGCCGTGCTGGTGTTTGGCGCCGCGACCGCCGCGATCCTGATGCTGGGACCGTTTCAGGGCATGGAGGCGGTCTTGGGACTGACCGACAAGAGCGCTCACGCCATCGCCTTCGGCGGCCTCACGGCGGTGTCCTTCGCCGCATTCCCCCGCATGCGCCGCTCCGACCTGGCCCGGGCCGCCCTGATCCTGGGGGGAGCTGCGGAAGTCGCCCAGATGTTTGGCGGCCGCACCGCCAGCCTGGCCGACTGGGCCGCCGACGCCGTGGGCATCGTAACGGTCTATGGGTCGAGCCTGATCGAAAGCGCGCGGAAGATGGCGCGCGAACACGGCGCCGTGCCCTTCTCGGCCATCAAAGCCATGGATCGACGCGCGGTGCGCAACACTGCCAAGGCTGTGATCACGCCGACCGTGGCGAGCGAGGGCGAACAGCCCGCCCGGTTCGCGGATCGCGCGGCGCGACGCTTCCCCCGGCGCGAACCCGCCTAGATCAAGTCGCCGCCGCCAGGGCTTCCTGCCCCTCCGGCGTGATCTTCCAGCCCACGCGATCGCGCTGTGCGTAGCCCAGATCGGTCAGGGCGCGAGCGTCGCTGATGTTGATCCAGTCAACATCATCTCCTGCCTGCTTGCGGGCGAGGTTTTTCAGCGCCAGCATCTGGCCTTCGGACAACGCCATCTATTGGACGTCCAGCGCAGGTTCGACCGTCTCGGCTTCCGGCCGGGCTGCTTCGCACAGCTTGCGCAGTTGTTTGAGCATGGACGGTCCGCTGATCTGGCTGGGCGCGTCGGAGAAGCCCTCGATCTTCAGCTGACGCCGGATGTCGGAGATGGTCGAGTATTCGCCAGAGCGCGCCAGCTGGAAGGCGCGTTCGAGAGTGGTTGGTCTATTGGTCATACGTCACCGTACAGGAGACGGCCTCCGACAGCGAGGTGTTGTTCTTTCGAACACGCAGGAACAAGCGTGACCGGGAAACGTTGGTCAGCTTCATCAGAGGACATGACCATGACTGACACCAAGCAGAGACAAGACGACTCCGCTCCCGGCGTGCTTGGCGACTGGTCCCAGGCTCAGGACCTCGGCCAGACGGGCCACCCGGAAGATCGCGTCAGCGAAAGCGACGTCAAGGAAGCCTTCCAGAAGGAAGGCACCCCGACGAGCCGATTGGTGGAACCCCTGCCGGAAGGCGAAAAGCACGACCAGCTCGCAGAACATGTGGATCTTGCCGAAGACCGGCAGGAAGCCCTGATCGACGAGAGCCTCGAAGAAAGCTTCCCCGCCAGCGATCCGCCCAGCGCCAAGCGGATCACCTGAGGCGACAAGCCGCTTTTCGCCGAAGCCTTACGCCTCCAGTTCGATGTCCCAGTAGAGATAGTCGAGCCAGCTGGCGTGCAGGTGTCCCGGCGGGAAGCGGCGGCCGCGGTCCTGTAGTTCATGCATGCTGGGCCGACGCGCCGTATGGAACGGGTGCATGCCCGCCTCGCGCGGCGTTCGCCCGCCCTTGCGCAGATTGCAGGGCGCGCACGCCGTGACGATGTTCTCCCAGGTCGTTCGTCCGCCACGAGAGCGGGGGATGACATGATCGAAGGTCAGATCGTCGAGCGAGGAGCAGTACT
>CALRUN020000015.1:0-93023 GCA_943371355.1 Alsobacter soli | reverse complement strand
GACCAGGGCCTGCGCTTCGCCATTCGCGAAGGCGGCCGCACCGTCGGCGCCGGCGTGGTTGCCAAGATCGTCGAGTAGTCTCGACTTTCTAGCCACGGCTACAAAGACAAGCGAAGGCCCCGGCGGAAACGCCGGGGCCTTTTGCTTTGCGTGGCAAGGTTGGAGTCTCAATGCTTTTGAGAGCGCATCGGACAGCGATGCGCGCAGAAAAAACGGCGGATCCCGGAGGATCCGCCGTTTTCGGTTCGGCCCTGCGGGCTGAACCTAGAACTTGGCCTTCAGGGCCATGTAGAAGCGGCGGCCGAGCACGTCATAGGTGGACGGATCGGTGTTGGCCTGCACGTAGGAAGAGAAGTAGGGCGGCTGCTTGTTGGTCAGGTTGGTGACCCCGCCGCGGATCGAATAGGCCTCGGAGATCTTCCACGACCCGTTCAGGTCGAAGTAGTCCACCGCGCCGATCTTCTCGCTGGAGTCCGCGGCGTCGGTCATGTCGCCGATATGGCGCCAGCGCGCGCCGAGCTCGACCGGGCCGATCAGATAGCTGATCGAGGTATTGTACTTCCACTCGGGGTGGGAGACGGCGGTGTCGCTGACCGAGGTGTTGCCGATCGTGCCCTTCAGCTCCAGGAAATCCTCGCCAGGCAGGCTTTGGACCTTGAAGCTGTCGAGATAGGCGCCGACCAGGTTGACCTTAATCGAGCCGTACCTGTCGTCCAGGCCCACCGCGCCCAGACCAAAGCCCCAGTCGACCTGGAAGTCGACGCCCGAGGTCTTGTATTCGCCCAGGTTCAGGTTGGTCAGGGTCAGCGTATCAATTTCACCCGTGGCGCTGTTGCGCTTGAACAGGCTGCAATAGTAGTTCGACGCGTCTCCGGTCGGATTGCTCGAGGCCGAGTAGCACTTGTCCAGGGCTGTGTTGGCGTCGATCGTGCCAATCGCGTCCTTGATGTCCATCGAGTAGTAGTCGATCGACATCGACAGGCGTTCCAGCAGCGGGTGGCTGAAGAGCGGGGTCCAGACGAAGCCGACATTGTAGGTGTCAGCCGTTTCTTCCTTCAGATCCGGATTGCCGCCGCTGAGCGAGTTCACCTGCGTGTTGGTGTAGGTATAGGTGTCGATGATCGCGGCCGGCACGCCTTGGGCCACGCACAGTGACTTGATGGCGGCCGCGTTCGATCCCTCGCGGTAGGTGCTGTCATAGGCGCAGGGGTCCTCGCTGATCGAGGGGTAGCCCTGGTTCTGCGGCGAGTAGAGTTCGCCGATCGACGGCGCGCGGACGGCGCGTTGATAGCCGCCGCGCAGGCGGAAGCCCTCGACCACTTCCCAGGCGCCATCCAGCTTGTAGGCGCTGACCTGACCGACCGTGTCGTAGTCCGAGAGGCGATAGCCGGCCGTCAGGTCCAGGGCCTTGATGAACGGCAGGTCCTTCAGAACCGGAACCAGCAGTTCGCCGTAGATGTCCTTGACGTTGGTGGCCGCATCGATGGAGTCCTGGGCGTTGAAGCCGACAACGTCGCCGGTCGACAGCAGGCTGTCGGGCTCGAACAGATAGGTGTCGCGCTTGTAGCTGACGCCCAAGGCGCCGCGCACTTCGCCGGCCGGGAGATCAAACAGACCGCCCTGGACGTTGGCTTCGACCATCTGCTGTTCCGCGACCGTGCGGTTCTTGGTCTGACGCGCGATATAGGCCTTACAGGACGCCGAAAGCGCCTGCAGGCCGAACGGGTCATAACCGCCCGAGCAGAGGCTGGCGCCGCCATCGGCGGCGTTCAGCAGGGTCTGAACGGCCGAGTGGCTGATGTTGCCCGACTGGGTTTCGTTCTGCTCCGAGCGGCCGTAGGAGGCATAGACGTCATATGTCCAGTCCTTGAAGCCGAGCTCGCCGCGCACGCCGCCAGCGATCTGGAACACGTTGTAGGTGGTGTCCGACTGGCGCGGACCGACGTCCGTGAAGCGCTTGCGCAGCAGGAAGTTGGCCGTGGGATTTGCGCGGCTGGCCAGCAGGGTGGCCATGTCGTCGGAGATGAAGGGGTTGGTCACGGGCACGCTGAAGCCCGTGGAGCTGGCGGCCGGGGCCGGGGCCAGGATCGTGGTCGAATCGTAGTGGGTGAAGTTGAACGAGCCGTAGAACTGGGCGTGGTCGTTGATCTGATAGTCGGTCGCCGCATAGGCAGTGTAACGGGTCAGGGGCAGTTGCAGCAGGTTCAGCGGGCCGGTGTTGTAGGTGCCGTTGACCGGGATCGTCGAATAGTCGAGCTCGGTCGAGCCCTTGTAGTTGACGCCGTTATAGAACAGCGTTCCGTCATTGTTGAAGCCGAGGTTGGCGCTGGCCTTCACCGCGCCGGCGGCGGAGCCATACTTGGCGAAAATGGCGTCGACGGCGGCCTGGCTGGGCAGGTTGGTGCCGGTGGCGTCATAACGGCCATAGGGGCTGGTCGAAGAGGCGCCGGATACCGCCGAGAAGTCGCGAGCGGCGTTCAGAACAGAGCCGCGCTCGGAATAGCCCAACGACAGAACGGCATGACCGCGATCATCGGCATATTTGCCGCCTGCCGTGACCGAGAGAGCCTTCTCCTTGCCGTCGCCTTCTTCCGTCACGCCGTACTGGGCGTCCATCTGCAGGCCGGTGAAATTCGAGTTGAGCTTGAAGTTGACGACGCCGGCCATGGCGTCCGAGCCGTAGGTCGCCGAGGCGCCGCCCGTGATCACTTCGACATTCTGGATCAGCGCGGCCGGAATAATGTTGATGTCGACCGTGCCGTCGTCGTTCGACGGCACCACGCGATGGCCGTTGAGCAGGACCATGGTCCGCGCCGTACCCAGGCCGCGCAGGTCGATATTGGCCTGGCCGCCGTTGGAGGGGTTGTTCGAGGTGCTGCTCACGGACGGCACGAATTGCGGCATCTGATTGAGCAGGGTGTCGACCGTCACCGAGCCGCTCTTTTCGATGTCGTCCCTGCCGACCGTGACGATCGGGCTGTTGGAGACATAGTCGCGGCGCGCAATGCGCGAACCGGTGACGACGATTTCGTCGACGGCGTTCGGGGCGACGGCCGGGGTGGTCTGGGCTTGGGCGGCGATCGGCCCGCTGGTCAGGAGAAGCACGAGCGCCGAGGCGCCCGTCAGGTACTGATTTCTAGTCATGATACTATCCCCAAAATTCGCCTCCGCGTCGTTGCGGCGGCGAAAGTTCAGCGAAAACGTGTTCGCGATGGGACAGGGCTATGGCCGGGCTGTTTCGCGTATGTGGCGTTTGGGTTGCCGGCGCCTGACGGTCTTTGACGGGGCCGAAGCGGTCAGCCGCCCGCCTTGGACAGACTGACATGGAGGGGGAAGGTCTGGAATTTTCTGGAAAGGCGCTGAAAGAGACGGTCGTAAAAACTCACCAGTAAGGGGGTTTGTAGCGGCTGCGCCCCAGGCTTGGGCGTTGCGGCCTCGCCACACTCCGTCACGCATTTGTCGTGACGAGGCGGGGGCGGGCAAGCTAGGCTTGTGGCATGCCAAACCCCTCCGTCACCCGCCGTTCCGCCGAGCAGTGGCGCGCCGGCGCCGAGCCTCAACCGATCGAGCGCGCCGTGCCCGACGAGGTCGCCGTGGGCCTGTCGTTCGACGGCCGGCCCCACACGGTGCTGATGGCCACGCCCGCCGATGTCGAGGATCTGGCGCGCGGCTTCACCCTGACCGAGGCCGTGGCCGTCGCGGCTGACATTATGGATATAGAGGTGCGCGAGACCGAGCTTGGCCTGCTGGCCGATGTGCGCCTGCGAGCCGGGGCGGCGAACCGCAAGGCCCGGCCGCGCACTCTGGAAGGGCGGTCCAGCTGCGGCCTGTGCGGTGTTCAGCGCCTGTCGGACGCCGTGCGGCCGCTGCCGAAAGTGGGCGAGGGGCGGCCAATCGCGCATCGCGCCGTTCAGCGGGCCGTCGATGCCCTCGCCGAAACCCAGACCCTGGGTCGCCTGACCCGCGCCACCCATGCCGCCGCATTCGCTGACGCTGACGGGCGCATCCTGCTGTCCCGAGAGGATGTGGGCCGCCACAACGCACTCGACAAGCTGGCCGGGGTCATGGCCGCAGCGGGAACCGACGCGGCGTCCGGCTTTATACTCGTCACCAGCCGCTGCTCGTTCGAGATGGTGGAAAAGGCTGTCCGCATCGGCTGCCCCGTTCTGGTGGCGGTTTCGGCGCCCACCGACCTAGCCATCCGTAAGGCGGAGGAGGCGGGTCTGACCCTGATCGCCCTGGCGCGATCCGATGGCCACACCGTCTTCACCCGCGCCGACCGGATGGTGGAAGCCGTGCTGGAGACCGCCTGATGACCGATGCGAAGATCCCGGGTGTCCGACCCTATGATGCTCCCGCCGGCGGCTGGGGCGCGCTGAAGGGCGTGGCCGGCGCCCTGAGCGATCAGGCCACGGTGATCGAGGGGGGGCGCACCCTGCTGTCGGCCAACCAGCCCGAGGGTTTCGACTGCCCCGGCTGCGCCTGGCCTGACCCCAAGCACACCTCGTCGTTCGAGTTCTGCGAGAACGGCGCCAAGGCCGTGGCCTGGGAGGCGACCAGCAAGCGCGCTTCGCCCGAGGTGTTCGAGCGCCATACGGTGACCGAGCTGCTGACCTGGAGCGATCACGCCATCGAGGACCTGGGCCGGCTGACCGAGCCTATGGCCTATGACGCCGCCAGCGACCGCTACTTGCCGATCAGCTGGGACGAGGCCTTCGCGCGAACCGGGGCGGCGCTGCTGGCGCTGGAGCATCCGGATCAGGCCGAATTCTACGCCTCGGGCCGGGCCTCGAATGAGGCGGCGTTCTTGTACCAGCTGCTGGGCCGGCGGTTCGGGACCAACAATTTCCCCGACTGCTCGAACATGTGCCACGAGCCGACCAGCGTCGGCCTGCCGGACTCGATCGGCATGGGCAAGGGCTCGGTGACGCTGGAGGACTTCGACCACGCCGACCTGATCCTGTGCTTTGGCCATAACCCCGGCACCAACCATCCCCGGATGATGGGAACCCTGCGCGAAGCGTCTAAGCGGGGCGCGGCGATCCTGGCCTTCAATCCGCTGCGCGAGCGGGCGCTGGAGAAGTTCGCCTCGCCTCAGGACGCGGTCGAGATGGCGACCCTGTCGTCCACGCCCATCGCTTCGGCCTACTACCAGCTGACCATCGGCGGCGACGCCCTGGCGGTGCAGGGCATGATGAAGGCCGTGCTGGCCCTGCAGGCCGTGGATCGCGACTTCATCTCCGAGCACACCGCCGGCTTCGAGGCGCTGGTCGAGGCGCTGGACGCCCTGACCTGGCCCGAGATCGAAGCGGGTTCCGGCCTGTCGCGCGCCCAGATTGAAGAGGCCGCCGCCGTCTATGCGCGCTCGAAGGCGACCATCCTCTGCTACGGCATGGGCCTGACCCAGCATCGGGACTCGTCGGGCACGGTGCAGCAGCTGGTCAATCTGCTGCTGCTGAAGGGCAATATCGGACGACCGGGCGCGGGGATCTGTCCGCTGCGGGGCCACTCAAATGTCCAGGGCGCGCGGACGGTGGGCGTGGCGGAGAAGCCAACGGCGGCCCTGCTGGATTCCCTGCGCGATGTGTTCGGCTTCGAGCCTCCGCGTGAGCATGGCCACACCGTGGTCGAGGCCATCGAGGCGATGGAGCGCGGCGAGGCAAAGGTCTTCCTGGGGCTGGGGGGCAATTTCGCGGTCGCCGCGCCCGATCCGATCCGCACCTTCGCCGCCATGCGCCGGCTGGACTTCGCCGTCCACATCGCCACCAAGCCCAACCGCACCCATCTGTTGGTCGGCCGGGAAAGCCTGCTGCTGCCGTGTCTGGGCCGCACCGAGATCGACATCCAGGCCAGCGGCCGCCAGGCGGTGACGGTCGAGGATTCGATGTCGATGGTTCACGCTTCGAAGGGCCTGAACCCGCCGGCCTCTGACCAGCTGAAATCGGAACCCGCCATCGTGGCCGGCATCGCCAGGGCGGTGCTGGGCCAGGATGACGCCGTCGACTGGTCTGGCTTGGTCGCCGACTATGACCGCATCCGCGACCTGATCGCCCGCGTGTTTCCGGGCGCCTTCGACAACTATAATGAGCGCGTCCGCGTGCCCGGTGGCTTCCGCCTGCCGGTGCCGCCGTCGGATCGCGTCTGGAAGACTGACTCGGGCAAGGCCAACTTCATGGCGCATGCGCCCAAGGCCGGCGATCCGCGCCAGGGCGATCCCGATGTGATGATCCTGACCACCCTGCGCAGCCACGACCAGTACAACACCACGATCTATGGCCAGAACGACCGCTATCGCGGGGTGTTCGGCCGACGCGACGTGGTGTTCGCCAATCCCGACGATATCGCCGCGCGCGGACTGTCTTCCGGTGATCGCATCGACCTGGCCGCCGCCTTCGACGCCGGCGGCGAGCGGATGGTGCGTGGCTTTACCCTGGTGGCGCGCGACATTCCGCGCGGATGCCTCGCTGCCTACTATCCCGAGACCAACATCCTGATCGATCTGGACGATCGCGACACCCGCAGCGGCACGCCGGCCTACAAGTCGGTTCCCGTCCGCCTGAGCGCCGCCAAGGATGCGCCGCTCAACTAAAGCGGTTGTTAGGAAAGGTCGCTGTAACCTGCCGTAACTTTGGGGGGCGGCTTTGCACGACGGGGTTTCCGTAAAGGCGGTCAAGGTCCGCGACCTGGGCGCCGTCGAGCGCGCGCGGTGGAACGCCCTGCGTCAAGCCAATCGGCTGCTCGACAGTCCCTATTTCGATCTTCGCTTCATCGACGCCGCTGGCGAGATCGCGCCCGGCGCGGCGATCGCCGTCATTCGACAGGGCGACGAGATTCAGGGTTTTCTGCCGTTTCAGCGGCGCGGCGCTTTGATCCAGCCTCTGGCGGCGCCGATGAGCGATATTCACGGCCTGATCGCGCCTGCAGACACGTCCCTGGACCTGACCGACATCCTTCGGAGGCTGGGCGCCGACCGCGCGCGTTTTGGCGGACTGATCGCTTCAGGAACGAACGCGGGACGCGGCCTGTCGGTGCGTCACGCCATGGCTGCCGACGTCTCAGCCGGCTTTCCGGTCTATGAAGCCAGCCGCAGCGCGGGATTTCTCAAGGACAAGCGCCGCCGGCTGCGGGCGCTCGAGCGCGAACACGGGCCCGTGCGCTTCAGCTTCGAAGCGCCCACCGCCGCGATGCTGGACCGGATCATCGCCGGCAAGCGCCAGCAGCTTCGTCGGACCCACCAGTACGACATCTTCGCCTGCGGCTGGACCGGCGCCCTGCTGCATCGCCTGGCCGAGGTGACCGAAGCCGACTTTGGCCTGAAGCTGGCCGTCCTGCGGGCCGGTGACGCCATTGTCGCGGCCGAGCTGGGCCTGACCAGCGGCGATCGCCATCATCTGTGGTTTCCGATCTACGACACCGCCTATGCCCGCTATTCGCCCGGCAGCCTGATGACGCTGGAGACCCTGCGCGCCGTTGCCGAGCAGGGGATCACTCGCGTCGACTTCGGGCCCGGCGGCGAGGCTTACAAGCACGACTTCGCCGAGCCGGCGGAACCGGTATTCGAAGGCATCATCCATACTCGTTCGCCGGTTGTTGGACGGACCGGCCTTGCGGGCTTGACCCGTCTGTCGCGCCGCTTTGACGGCATTACCGCCTGCGAGCCAGGCCTGGTGGGGCAGGTGCGGGGCGCTTCGTCCTTCGTCACGGCCATTACCCGTCGCCATCCGCGCATCGGAGCGGGCCTGGGCCTGGGCGTCGGAATTGGCCTCCTCACGCTTCTCGACTAGGGAATCTTCGATGTCCGATCTGATCACCGCCTGGTCGCCAGACCAGAAGAACGCCTTTGGCAGGACGCCGATCACCTTTCAGCACAAGCTCGTGGAGTCGCGCCTGTTCGAGGACGAGGCCCTGGCGCGCGTGCTCGACGCCTATCCGGCCGAGCTGTACGACATCAACCTGTTCGACTTCGACGCCGACGGCCAGCACACCATGCGCACCGGCGCGCGGGGGCGGCGATCTGGCCAGGAAGTGCTGGAAGGCGTCAAGGAAGGTCGCATCTGGGTGCAACTGCGCCGGGCCGAGGCCTGGTATCCGCAGCTGGGCGATCTGATCAAGGAGGCCTTTGCGGGCATCTCGGGTCAGGCGCAGGGCTTCAGGCCGATCCAGCTGAATGGCCAGCTGATCCTGTCGGCCCCCGGCGCCAAGGTGCCGTTCCACGCCGATGCGCCGGGCGTGGTGCTTTTCCACCTGCGCGGCCGCAAGCGGATCTGGATCTATCCAGCCGACGAGGCCCACATGCCGCAGCAGGGCATGGAGAACATCCTGCTCAAGCAGCAGACCGAAGACCTGCCGTATCGCCGCGAGATGGACGCGGCCGCCCAGGTGTTCGACCTTGAGCCCGGCATGGCCGCCGCCTGGCCGCTGCACGCGCCGCACAGAATCGAAAATCTGGGAACGTTCAACGTCTCGCTGTCGGTGGACTATCAGACCTGGGCCTCGCGCCTGACCAACGGGGCGCACTACGCCAATGGCGTTTTCCGGCGCTGGGGGCTGCCCGTGGCGGCGATGGACAAGACCCCGGCCTTGGCGCGGGCCGGCCTGTGGGCCGCGTCCCTGGGCCTGAAACGCGCGCGTCTGGTCGAGGACCGGATCAAGGGTCTGGAACGCAGTTTCGAGCTGGGTATGGACACCCCGGCTGAAGCACGGCCGTAAGGCCGATTTGTGACATCGCGGTCATGACCGCGAATTAAGTCGTCTCCTCCGCCGGGCGCCGCTAGCTTTCCTCATCAACGCCATCCGACAGGGGAAACAATTCGATGCGCGCACTTCTCGTTCTGGCCGCCGGTGCGGCCGCCCTGGGTTTCGCTGGCGCCGCCTCGGCCGCGCCTTCGGTCCGGATCAAGGACGCGGTCGCCCGCGTCGTGGTGATCCCCGAAGCCCGCAACGACATCAAGGTGGAGTTCCTGACCACCAACAAGAGCCTGCCCCTGAGCATTCGCCAGGACGGCCCGACCACGATCGTCGATGGCGATCTGCGCATGAACAAGATCGGCAGCTGCAACACCAAGATGGGCGTGGCCACGATCAAGGTGCGCGGCGTCGGCGAAGTGAATTGGGACGACATCCCGCAGATCGTCATTCGCACGCCGATGAAGGTGGACGTGTCCGGGGGCGGCGCCGTGTTCGGCAGCATCGGCCGCAGCGATAGCCTTGAACTGGCCAATGCCGGTTGCGGCGACTGGACCGTGGCCAACGTGAAGGGCGATCTGGAAGTCAGTCAGGCGGGTTCGGGCGACACCAATGTCGGCTCGGCGGGGTCGGCCGAGATCAGCATTGCGGGTTCGGGCAGCGTCAAGACCCAGGAGATCGCGGGCGACTTCACCGTGTCGATCGCCGGCTCGGGCGACGCCGGCGCGGCCAGCGTCGGCGGCAAGGTCGAGGTCAACATCGCCGGCTCGGGCGACGTCGCGATCGCCGGCGGTCGCGCCAGGTCGATCGAGGTCAGCATCATGGGTTCTGGCGACGTGACTCATGACGGCGAGGTCGGTGACGTCGAGGTCTCCGTGGCCGGCTCGGGCGATGTGCGCGTCGCCAAGGCGACCGGCCATGTCAGCAAGTCGGTGGCCGGTTCGGGCGACGTCTATATCGGTCACTGAGCCGCGTTCGACGATCACACATATATATAGAGTGAAGGCCCCGGGACGGATGTCCCGGGGCCTTCCGCTTTTCAGGCGCTGGCGGTCCGGTTTAGCGGACGCCGAAGCCGAACAGCGTACCGGCGTCGATCAGGTCGGCGCCGGCCGCGTCGCGGGCCTTCAGGCTGCCGCCGAAGGTGTAGCGCACGCCGATCTTGACCGCGTCCGACTTCAGGTCGGCCAGGTCTTCGCTTTCGGTGTGGGTGTACTTGCCGAAGGTCGACCAGCCGCTGTTGGCGAACTTGTATTCGCCGCCGACGCTGGCGTCCCACGCATCGGCTTCGATGGCGGTGTCGATCTTCGAATAGCCGAGGCCGCCGTCGATGCGGAAGTCGTCGGTCACGAAGTAGCGGGCTTCACCGCGCACGGCGTACAGGTCGGCGTCCAGGTCGTTGGACTGGCCATAGGCCGCCAGGCCCGACAGGGTGACATTGCCCAGATACTTGTGGGCTTCAGCGCCGACGGCCCACAGGGTGTCGTTGCTGGGACGCGACAGGGCGGTGAAGCCGCCGACGCGCCAGCTGTCACCGATCTTGGTGGTCAGGTGAGCGGCGCCCGAGGCGACCGTTTCGTCGCTGATGTCATTGTCCGAGACGGACACGTCGCCATTGACGGTGACGGTCCAGGCCGCGCCGACCGGAACGGCGACGGAGCCGTCGATCTGCACCGACGTGCCGTCAGCGCCGAACGTGCGGGTGTCGACGTCGGTGTAGTTCACGGCGGCGCCGACCGAACCGACTTGCTGGGCGAAGGCGGGAGCCGAGAAGGCGAGGACCGCGACAGCGGCGGCGGCGAAAAGTTGGGTCTTCATAGTGGGTAATCCCCTTACTGGAACAACCCCGGCGCTGGCGGTCATTGGGGGGAGGGGCCACCAGTCCGCCGGGGAGGGGCGGCATCTATGGCGCGTCGCTTTGCGCCACAAGGGGCAATAGTCGCGCTTGGGGGTCAGTTGATGCTCAATTGTGACACTTGAAAGATCGCGATGGGCGACTATCCGCATGCGCACGCACGTTCCTGCCCATGTGACGGTGTTATTCGACAATCCTATGACAGATGAGGGGTTGCGGAGGAGGGGCTGGGCGCCTATCCAGAAGCGGCTCGCCGAGTCGCCTCACTTTGTGGCGCGACAAGGCAAGCGGAGCGCTTGACGAAACCGGATTCGGAACGTACAAGCGCGCCTCTGTTGGACCGGCTGTGAGCTTTAGGGCTCAAACGCGGTTCGCGAGACGCCCGGACATAGCGCCGCCAACCTTCTTTCGGGAAGAGGCGCAATATCTGGACATAACCCCCACGGGCGACCGTGAGGGCCATTTGTTTTGCGGACGCTGCGTTCGAACTCTCTCGAGGGTTCGAGTTGGTCTTTGAAATGGTTCGAGACGCGGGCGCAGCCCACTAGGAAACCGAGCGATATGGATCGTCAGAACATCCGCATCCGGCTCAAGGCCTTCGATCACCGCGTGCTGGATCATTCCACGCGCGAGATCGTCAATACGGCCAAGCGCACTGGTGCGACGGTACGGGGCCCGATCCCCCTGCCCACGCTTATCGAGAAATTCACCGTCAACCGTTCGCCGCACGTCGACAAGAAGTCGCGCGAACAGTTCGAGATCCGTACGCACAAGCGCGTTCTCGACATCGTTGACCCGACTCCGCAGACCGTGGACGCGCTGATGAAGCTCGACCTGTCGGCCGGCGTTGACGTCGAAATCAAGCTGTAAGGAGGGCCGAATCTTATGACTCTCCCCGCTCAACGCACTGGCGTTATCGCCAAGAAGCTCGGCATGACCCGCTTCTTTGACGAAGCTGGACAGCACATCCCGGTCACCGTCCTGTCGCTCGACGGTTGCCAGGTCACCGCGCAACGCACCCAGGAAAAGGACGGTTACACCGCCCTTCAACTCGGCGCCGGCGCCAAGAAGCCGAAGAACACTCCCAACGGCATGCGTGGCCACTTCGCCAAGGCCTCGGTCGAACCCAAGCGGGTCGTCGCCGAGTTCCGGGTTGAAGAAGCCGCTCTGATCGAAGTGGGCGCGGAAATCACCGCTGACCACTTCCTCGCCGGCCAGAAGGTCGACATCCAGGGCGTCACCGTCGGTAAGGGTTTTGCCGGCGCCATGAAGCGCTGGAACTTCGGTGGTCTGCGCGCAACCCACGGCGTTTCGGTCTCGCACCGTTCGCACGGCTCGACTGGCCAACGCCAGGATCCGGGTCGTACGTTCAAGGGCAAGAAGATGGCCGGTCACCTGGGTCAGGAAACCGTCACCACGCTGAACGTCACCGTCTGGAAAGTCGATGTCGAGCGCGGCCTGATCCTGATCAAGGGCGCTGTCCCCGGTCACGAAGGCAGCTACGTGAAGGTTCGCGACGCGATCAAGAAGGCCGCTCCGGCCGACCTGCCGCGTCCGGGCGCCTTCCGCAAGGCTGGCCAGGCTCCGGCGACCGCCGCTGCTGAAACCCCCGCTGAGGAAGCCCCCGCGGCATCGACCGAAGAGGGCGAAGGCTAATGAAACTCGACGTCATCAAACTGGACGGCGGCAAGGCCGGCTCCGTTGATCTCGACGACGCCATCTTTGGCATCGCCGACATCCGCGGCGACATCCTGCAGCGCGTCGTCACCTGGCAGCTGGCCAAGCGCCGCTCCGGCAACCACAAGATTCAGGTCCGCAACGAGGTCTCTCGTACGGGCAAGAAGATGTACAAGCAAAAGGGCACCGGCGGCGCTCGTCACGGTTCGCGCCGTGCGGCCCAGTTCGTCGGCGGCGCCAAGGCTCACGGCCCTGTCGTCCGCAGCCACGCGTTCGATCTTCCCAAGAAGATCCGTGCGATGGCTCTGCGTCACGCTCTGTCGTCGAAGGCCAAGTCCGGTTCGCTGGTCGTGCTGGACAGCGCCGTTCTGACCGATCCGAAGACGGCCGCCCTGCGCGCCACCTTCGAAAAGATGGGTCTGAAGAACGCGCTGGTCATCGCGGGTCCGGAAGTGGACGGCAACTTCAAGCTCGCCGCCCGCAACATTCCGAACATCGACGTGCTGCCGAACGCCGGCCTGAACGTCTATGACGTGCTGCGTCGCCACACCCTGGTCCTGACCAAGGACGCGGTGGATGCGATCTCGGCGCGTTTCGCTGAGAAGGAAGCCGCGTAATGGCCGCAACCGCCCGCCACTACGACACGATCCTGTCGCCGGTGATCACCGAAAAGGCCACCCTGCTTTCCGAGCAGAACAAGGTTGTCTTCCGGGTGTCCGCCGATGCGTCCAAGGACGAAATCGCCGCCGCAGTCGAAGAACTGTTCAAGGTCAAGGTCACCAAGGTCAACACCATGGTCACCAAGGGCAAGACCAAGCGCTTCCGCGGCATCATCGGACGTCGTTCCGATGTCAAAAAAGCCATCGTGACCCTGGCCGAAGGCCAGTCGATCGACATCACGACGGGGCTCTAATCAGATGGCCTTGAAGCACTTTAACCCGACCAGCCCAGGCCAACGCGGCCTGGTCCTGATCGACCGCAGCGAGCTCTACAAGGGTCGTCCCGAGAAGAAGCTCGTTGAAGGCCTGACCAAGTCGGGCGGTCGCGGCGGCAATGGCCGTATCGCTGTCCGCTTCCGCGGCGGCGGCGCCAAGCGCCTCTATCGCCTGGTCGACTTCAAGCGTCGCAAGCAAGGCGTGGCTTCGGTTGTTCGTATTGAATACGACCCCAACCGCACCGCGTTCATCGCCCTGATCAAGTATCAGACCGATGGCGAGCTGGCCTACATCCTGGCCCCGCAGCGCCTCAAGGTTGGTGACGAAGTCGTCACCGCCGACAAGGTCGACGTGAAGCCGGGCAACACCTCGCCGCTGCGGACCATGCCGATCGGCACGATCATCCACAACGTCGAGCTGAAGCCCGCCAAGGGTGGCCAGATCGCTCGTTCGGCTGGCGCCTACGCCCAGCTGGTCGGTCGTGACGCTGGTTATGCTCAGATCCGCCTGAACTCGGGCGAGCTGCGCATGGTCCTCGACACCTGCCTGGCCACGGTTGGCGCAGTCTCCAATCCCGACCACATGAACGAAAACCTCGGCAAGGCCGGTCGTGTTCGTCACATGGGTCGTCGCCCCCACGTTCGCGGCGTCGCCATGAACCCGGTCGACCACCCCCACGGTGGTGGTGAAGGCCGGACTTCGGGCGGTCGTCACCCGGTGACCCCGGCTGGCAAGCCGACCAAGGGCGCCAAGACCCGCGTCAACAAGGCCACGGATAAGTTCATTATCCGTTCGCGCCACAAAGCGAAAAAGGGCCGCTAAGCCATGACCCGCTCCGTCTGGAAAGGCCCGTTTGTTGACGGGTACCTCCTGAAGAAGGCCGACGCATCTCTGTCGTCGGGCCGCAAGGACGTTATCAAGACCTGGTCGCGTCGCTCGACGATCATGCCGCAGTTTGTCGGCCTGACCTTCGGCGTCCACAACGGCCTGAAGCACGTCCCCGTTATCGTGTCGGAAGACATGGTTGGTATGAAGTTCGGCGAGTTCGCTCCCACCCGCAACTTCCCCGGCCACGCCGCCGACAAGAAGGCGAAGAGGAAGTAGGCCATGAGCCAAGCTAAACAACCTCGCCGCCTGCCGGCCAACGAAGCGATGTGTAAGGTTCGCACCTTGCGCACCAGCGCTCGTAAGCTGAACCTGGTTGCTCAGTCCATCCGTGGCCTGAACGTCCAGCGCGCTCTGAACGAGCTCGAATTCAGCCACAAGCGCATCGCCCAGGACGTCCGCAAGGCGCTGTACTCGGCCATCTCCAATGCCGAGAACAACCACAACCTCGACATCGACTCGCTGGTCGTGTCCGAGGCCTATGTGGGCAAGAACCTGGTGATGAAGCGCTTCTCGCCCCGCGCCCGCGGCCGTGCGACGCGCGTTGAAAAGCCGTTCTCCGAGATCACCATCGTGGTCCGCGAACTGGGTGAGGCCGCCTAATGGGTCAGAAAGTCAATCCGGTCGGGCTTCGGCTCGGCATCAACCGCACCTGGGACAGCCGTTGGTTCGCCGACGGCGCCCAGTACGGCAAGCTTCTGCATCAGGACATCGCTGTCCGTAAGATGCTCAAGAAGCGGCTCTATCTGGCCGGCGTCTCGCGCATCATCATCGAGCGTCCGCACAAGAAGTGCCGCGTCACGATCTATGCCGCCCGTCCGGGCGTCATCATCGGCAAGAAGGGCGCTGACATCGACAAGCTCCGCAAGGACCTGTCGATCATGACGGAAGGCGAGGTTCACCTGAACATCGTCGAAATCCGTAAGCCTGAAACCGACGCCCAGCTGGTGGCCGAGTCCATCGCCCAGCAGCTCGAGCGCCGGATTGCCTTCCGTCGCGCCATGAAGCGGTCGATCCAATCGGCCGTCCGTCTTGGCGCCAAGGGCATCCGCATCAACGTGTCGGGCCGCCTCGGCGGCGCGGAAATCGCTCGTATGGAATGGTATCGCGAAGGTCGCGTGCCGCTTCACACCCTGCGCGCCGACATCGACTACGGTTTCGCGGAAGCCAAGACCACCTACGGCATCATCGGCGTGAAGACCTGGATCTTCAAAGGCGAAGTGCTGGAGCATGACCCGATGGCGCTCGACAAGCGTCTCGCCACCGAGTCCGGCCCTGCCGGCGAAGGTGGTGGGCGCGAGCGCGGCGATCGTCCCGACCGGGGTGATCGCGGCCGTCGCGATCGGGGCTAAGGATAGAGCGCTATGCTGTCACCGAAAAAAACCAAGTACCGCAAGCAGTTCAAGGGGCGCATTCATGGCGTCTCCAAGGGCGGCACCCTGCTGAACTTCGGCTCCTACGGCCTCAAGGCCGTTGAGCCGGAACGCATCACCGCTCGCCAGATCGAAGCGGCTCGTCGGGCGATCACTCGCCAGATGAAGCGCCAAGGTCGCGTGTGGATCCGCATCTTCCCCGACGTGCCGGTCACCGGCAAGCCGGCCGAAGTCCGGATGGGTAAGGGCAAGGGCGCCGTGGATCACTGGGCCGCGCGCGTCGCGCCGGGCCGGATCATGTTCGAAATCGACGGCGTGCCGGACGATATCGCTCGCGAAGCTCTGCGCCTCGGCGCGGCCAAGCTGCCGATCCGTACCCGTGTCGTCACCCGCATCGACGCTGGTGCGGCTCTGGAGGCCGAAGCGGCATGACCAAGATTGCTGACATCCGGGGTATGACGCCCGACCAACTCGCCGAGCAGCTGCTCAGCCTGAAGAAGGAGCAGTTCAACCTGCGCTTCCAGGCCGCGACCGGTCAGGTGGAAAAGACCCACCGCGTTGGCGAGATCCGCAAGGACATCGCCCGCATCAAGACCGTGCTGCGCGCCAAGGCCGCGGCTTAAGGAGAACGATATGCCCAAGCGTATCCTCGAAGGGGTTGTCGTCTCCGATAAGGGCGACAAGACCGTAGTGGTTAAGGTTGAACGGACCATCGTTCACCCGCTGCTCAAGAAGATCGTGCGCCGCTCCAAGCGGTACCACGCTCATGACGAGTCCAACGCGTACAAGACCGGCGAATCCATCAAGATCGTCGAGTGCGCTCCGAAGTCCAAGCTGAAGACCTGGGAAGTGCTTCCCAAGGTCTCGGCTTAAGTCTGGAAGGTTTAAACCATGATCCAGATGCAAACTAACCTGGAAGTCGCCGACAACTCCGGCGCTCGCCGGGTCATGTGCATCAAGGTGCTGGGTGGCGCAGGTCGTCGCTACGCCAGCGTCGGTGACGTGATCGTCGTGTCCGTGAAGGAAGCCATTCCTCGCGGCCGCGTGAAGAAGGGTGACGTGCTTCGCGCCGTCGTCGTTCGTGTCAACCAAGGCATGAAGCGCAAGGACGGTTCGCTGATCCGCTTCGACAAGAATGCCGCGGTCATCGTCAACAAAGCGAGCGAGCCGGTCGGCACGCGGATCTTCGGCCCGGTTCCTCGCGAACTGCGCGCCAAGAACCACATGAAGATCATCTCCCTCGCCCCCGAGGTGCTGTAATGGCTGCCAAGATCAAGAAGGGCGACCGCGTTGTCGTCCTGGCGGGCAAGGACAAGGGCAAGCAAGGCTCGGTGTCTGAAGTTCGCCCGAAGGAAAACCGCGTTGTCGTGGAAGGCGTGAACCTCGTTCAACGTCACACCAAGGCGACCCAGGCCGATCCGCAAGGCGGCATCAAGAGCAAGGAAGCCGCGCTGCACGTCTCGAACGTCGCCATCGTGGATTCCAACGGCAAGCCCACCCGCGTCGGCTTCAAGATCGAAGGCGACAAGAAGGTGCGCGTGGCCAAGACCACGGGCGAGGTGATCAATGGTTGATCAAGCTTACGAGCCGCGGCTGAAGTCCGAATATCGCGCGCGCATCCGCGCCGCGTTGAAGGAACAGTTCGGCTACACGAACGAAATGCAGATCCCCAAGCTGGACAAGATCGTCCTGAACATGGGTATCGGCGAAGCTGTCGCGGACTCCAAGAAGGCCCAAACGGCCATCAAGGATCTCACCCTGATCGCTGGTCAAAAGCCGGTCGCCACCAAGGCCCGCAAGTCGATCGCCGGCTTCAAGCTGCGCGAAGGCATGATCGTGGGCGCCAAGGTGACCCTCCGCAAGGACCGGATGTACGAGTTCCTCGACCGCCTGGTCACGATCGCGCTGCCGCGCGTGAAGGACTTCCGCGGCCTGAACGGCAAGAGCTTCGACGGCCGTGGCAACTACGCCATGGGTCTGAAAGAGCACCTGGTGTTCCCGGAAATCAACTATGACCAGATCGAACAGATCTGGGGCATGGACATCATCGTCTGCACCACTGCGAAGTCCGATCAGGAAGCCAAGGCGCTCCTGAAGGAATTCCAGTTCCCGTTCACGAATTAAGAGCGGGCAGGGAAACACACCATGGCCAAGAAAAGCGCCGTCAATCGTAACGAGATGGTCAAGACCCTCGTCAAGCAATTCGCCGACAAGCGCGCCGCGCTCAAGGCGATCGCCAATGACGATAGCCTGCCGCTCGAGGATCGCTTCGAAGCTCGTCTGAAGCTCGCGAAGCTGCCGCGTAACTCCTCCGCCGTTCGCATCCGTAACCGGTGCGAAGTCACGGGCCGTCCGCGCGCCTATTATCGCAAGCTGAAGATGAGCCGTATCGCGCTCCGCGAGCTCGGCTCGTCGGGCCAGATCCCCGGCCTCGTCAAGTCGAGCTGGTGAGGACGATCATATGTCGATGAACGATCCCCTGAGCGACCTGATCGCTCGTATCAAGAACGCCGCCACGCGCAAGCGCGCCAAGGTTGCGACGCCGGCTTCCAAGCTGCGCGCCCGCGTCCTGGACGTGCTGGCCGACGAAGGCTACATCCGCGGCTACTCGCTGGTCGAGAAGCCCGGTGCGTTCCCCGAATTCGAGATCGAGCTCAAGTATTTTGACGGTGAGCCCGTGATCGCCGAAATCGCACGCGTGTCCAAGCCGGGCCGCCGCGTCTATTCGTCGATCAAGGACCTGAAGCCGATCAAGAACGGCCTGGGCATCTCGATCCTTTCGACGCCGAAGGGCGTCATGTCGGACTCCGCCGCACGCGACGCTAATGTCGGTGGCGAAGTCCTCTGCCGCGTCTACTAGGCGCGGGAGGGAAAGAGCATGTCACGTATCGGTAAGAAAGCCGTCGCAATCCCCAAGGGCGTCACTTTGACGGTCGAGGGTCAGACTGTGTCGGTCAAGGGTCCCAAGGGCCAACTCTCCTGGACCGTTCCGGAAGAAATCGAGATCAAGGTCGAAAGCGAAGAGCTGACCCTGACCCCGCGGAACGAATCCACCCGGGCCAAGTCGATGTGGGGTCTGTCCCGCACGCTGGTCGCCAACATGGTGCACGGCGTCACCACCGGCTTCGAGGAAACCCTCGAACTGGTGGGCGTTGGTTACCGCGCCGCGATGAAGGGCGATGCCCTCTCCATCCAGCTCGGTTTCAGCCACGATGTGAATGTCGAGCCTCCGGCCGGCGTCACCTTCGCGGTTCCGAAGCAAACCGAAATCAAGATCGCCGGCGCTGATAAGCAGGCGGTTGGCGAGATTGCCGCGAAGATCCGCCGCATTCGTCCGCCCGAGCCCTACAAGGGCAAAGGCGTTCGTTATGCCGGCGAAAAGGTTCGCCGCAAGGAAGGCAAGAAGAAGTAAGCCATGGCGCTCACACCTCGCGAATCCGCCGTGCGTCGTGCCCAACGCACCCGCACCCGCCTCAAGGCTCTGTCCAACGGTCGTCCGCGTCTTACGGTCTTCCGTTCGTCCAAGAACATCTACGCCCAGATCATCGATGATGAACGCGGCGTGACCCTGGCTGCCGCCTCCACCCTCGAGGGTGAAGGCAAGACCAAGGGCGCGGACAAGGACGCGGCTGCTCTGGTCGGCAAGCTCGTCGCCGAGCGCGCCATCGAAAAAGGCGTCAAGGACGTCGTTTTCGATCGCGGCGGCTACATCTTCCACGGTCGGGTGAAAGCCCTGGCTGACGCCGCGCGCGAAGCCGGCCTCAACTTCTAAGGGAAACATCATGGCTCGTGGTGACCAACAGCGCGGTGAAGGCGGTCCTCGCCGGGACCGTCGCGACCGCAACGCCCCCGAAGAGCGGGCTGACAGCGACATCGTCGAAAAGCTCGTTCACATCAACCGCGTCGCCGCCACCGTTAAGGGCGGCCGTCGCTTCAGCTTCGCTGCTCTGATGGTCGTTGGCGACCAAAAGGGCCGCGTCGGCTTCGGTCATGGCAAGGCGCGTGAAGTGCCGGAAGCCATCCGCAAGGCGACCGAAGAAGCCAAGAAGACCATGGTCCGCGTCCCGCTTCGCGAGTCGCGCACCCTGCACCACGACGGCTACGGCCGTTGGGGCGCTGGCAAGGTCATGATGCGCGCTGCCCCTCCCGGCACGGGCGTCATCGCCGGTGGTCCGATGCGCGCGGTTCTCGAAACCCTGGGCGTCCAGGACGTCGTGGCCAAGTCGACGGGTTCTTCGAACCCGTACAACATGGTTCGCGCCACGTTCGAGGCCCTGAAGGTTCAATCGTCGCCCCGCCAGATCGCCGCCAAGCGCGGCAAGAAGGTTGGCGACATTCTCGGCCGCCGCGCCGACGGAGCTTCGGCTCCGGACGCCATCGAGGGCTAAGACATGGCTGAAGCTAAAACCGTCAAGGTTCGCCAAACCGGCAGCCCGATCCGCCGCAACGCCACCCAGCGCGCAACGCTGGCTGGCCTGGGTCTCAACAAGCTGGGACGCGAGTCCGAGCTGGAAGACACCCCTTCGGTTCGCGGCATGATCCGCAAGGTCCAGCATCTGCTGGAAATCGTCGAGTAGGTCTGCTACACGACGCCGAAATCGCCACCCCGGTGAAAGCCGGGGTGGTTTTCGTTTGAAGTTCCGCCATCCGTTCCCACCGGGAAACGAGGGCAGGGCGACAGGCGATCCTCAATTTTTCAAGCCGAGTCTGGCCCCTGGCCAGGCGCAGATCTCCAAGGAGAGGCACATATGACCAAGCTTAATGAACTGGCCCCGACTCCCGGTTCGACCAAGGGCCGCATGCGCGTTGGCCGTGGTCCCGGTTCGGGCAAGGGCAAGACCGCCGGTCGCGGTGTGAAGGGCCAGAAGGCGCGCTCGGGCGTCGCCATCGCCGGCTTCGAAGGCGGTCAAATGCCGCTGCACATGCGTATGCCTAAGCGCGGCTTCAACAACCCCTTCCGCCTGGACTTCGCTGAAGTGAACCTGTGGCGCCTGGAACAGGCCGTCGAAGCTGGCAAGCTGAAGGCCGGAGCCGACGTCTCGGTGGCCGACCTGGTCGCCGCCGGCGTGATCCGTCGCGAACTGGACGGCGTGAAGCTGCTGGGCAAGGGCGAGATCAAGTCCGCCCTGAAGCTGACCGTCTATTCGGCGACCGAAGCGGCCATCAAGGCCGTTGAAGCCGCCGGTGGTTCGGTGACCGTGACCAAGAAGGTCAAGGTTCAAGCCGAAGACGCCAAGGCCTAAGTCCATATTGTCATCCCGAGGGCGCGCTGGCCGCGCCCGCGGGACTTTGTTTCGACCGGGATGACAGAATTAGGGGGCTCGCCGTGACATCACGGCGGGCCTCACCTATTTGTGGCTCAGTATTAGAGTCGTGGGGAATTGAATGGCCTCGGCCGCCGAACAACTCGCAGCCAACATGAATTTCGCGTCGTTCCAAAAGGCGACCGAACTTCACAAGCGCATCTGGTTCACGATCATCGCCTTGGTCGTCTTCCGCCTTGGCACCTATGTGCCGATCCCTGGCATCAATCCGGAAGCTTTCGCCAACGCCTTCGCGGGCCAGTCGAAGGGCATCCTGGGCATGTTCAACATGTTCTCGGGGGGCGCTGTTGAACGGATGGCGATCTTCTCGCTGAACGTGATGCCCTACATCAGCGCCTCGATCATCGTGCAGCTGATGGGCTCGGTGTATCCGCCGTGGGAAAAGCTGAAGAAGGAAGGCGGCGAAGCCGGCCGCAAGACCCTCAACCAGTACACGCGCTATCTGGCCGTGATCCTGGCCATCGTGCAGTCGTTCTCGATCGCCGTGGGCCTGCACAGCCAGGCTGGCCTGGTGTTCGAGGGCATCAGCGCCCCGTTCTTCATCGCCTCCACCGTCGTGGCCCTGACCGGCGGCACCCTGTTCCTGATGTGGCTGGGCGAACAGATCACCAGCCGGGGCGTCGGCAACGGCGTCTCGCTGATCATCTTCGCTGGCATCGTGGCGGGCCTGCCGCGCGGCATCGGCCAGTTGCTGGTGCAGTCGCAGACCTCGGGCAACTATCTGCCGCTGTTCGTGATCGTGGCTCTGGCCGTCGGCGCCGTCCTGGCGATCGTCTTCATCGAGCGCTCGCAGCGTCGGCTGCTGGTTCACTACCCCAAGCGTCAGCAGGGTAACCGCATGATCGGCGGCGACACCTCGTTCATGCCGCTGAAGATCAATACCGCCGGCGTCATCCCGCCGATCTTCGCCTCCAGCCTGCTGCTGCTGCCGACGACCGCGATGGGCTTCCTGTCGACCGCCGCCTTGCCGGCATGGGCCGCCTGGCTGCCCGCGGCCGTCGGGGCCCTCCAGCACGGCCAGCCGGCCTTCATGCTGCTGTACGCGGCCCTGATCATCTTCTTCTCGTTCTTCTATACCTCTGTGGTGTTCAATCCCGAGGAGACGGCCGAGAACCTGCGCAAGTACGGCGGCTTCCTGCCAGGGATCCGTCCGGGCAAGCGCACGGCCGAGTATCTGGACTATGTCCTGACCCGTCTGACGGTGATCGGCGCGGCCTACATCACGGCTGTCTGTATCATGCCGGAACTGATGATGGCCGGCCTGGGCGCCACCCAGTTCGCCCTGGGCGGCACCTCGGTGCTGATCGTCGTGACCGTGACCATGGACACCGTGGCGCAGATCCAGTCCCAACTGCTGGCGCACCAGTACGAAGGTCTGATCAAGAAATCGAAACTCCGCGGCGGCAAGGGCCGCTAAGGATAAAGCGTTCTGGAAGCCGGTTTTGTCACAAAACCGGCTTCCGTTTTTTCCACCCGCGCTCTAGGTCTGCGGGGAGGATGACCGGGCGAAGACTCGGCGACGCGCGAAGGGGCACTCATGAACTTGATCCTGTTCGGACCGCCGGCGGCGGGGAAGGGGACCCAGGCCAAGCGGCTCGTCACCGAGCGTGGCATGGTCCAGCTTTCCACCGGCGACATGCTTCGCGCGGCGATCGCGTCAGGCTCCGAGCTGGGGGCCCGCGTCAAGGGCGTGCTGGACCGTGGCGACCTGGTGACCGACGAGATCGTCATTGCCCTGATCGAGGACCGCCTGCCCGAGGCCGAGGCCGCTGGCGGCGCCATCTTCGATGGTTTCCCCCGCACCGTGGCCCAGGCCGAGGCGCTGGATAAAATGCTGGCCGCTCGCGGTCAGAAGATCGACCTCGTCCTCCGACTCAAGGTAGACGAGCCCTCCCTGATCGAACGGATCTCGAAGAGATTCGCCGAGCAGGGCAGGCCTGACGACAATCCGGAAGTCTTCGTGACCCGTCTGGCCGCCTACAACGCCCAGACGGCGCCTTTGCTGCCCTACTATGTAGAGCAGGGTAAGCTGACGGAACTGGATGGCATGGCGCCTGTGGAAACAGTCGCGGCCTCTATCGACGCGGCGCTCTCGGGCGCGGCGTGAGACATTTTCAATTCGTTGATTTTCGGCGGATTCAACCATTGACGGCGGCGCAACGATCCCTATAACGGGGCGCTTCCGCGAAAGGGCGCGATCTGTGCGCGCCGGACTGGGTCGAGAGACCGGGCCGGGCGCGCCGTTCGCGTCTTTAGTGCGTGACTAGGAGAACATTAGACGTGGCCCGTATTGCAGGCGTCAACATACCGACGAACAAGCGCGTTTTGATCGCGCTTCAGTACATTCATGGCATCGGCCAGAAGTCCGCTCGTGACATCGTCACGAAGGTTGGCATCGATGACGCCCGCCGGGTCAATCAGCTGACCGACGCAGAAGTCCTGCAGATCCGTGAAACGATCGACAAGGACTTCACCGTCGAAGGCGACCTGCGCCGCGAAAATTCGATGAACATCAAGCGTCTGATGGACCTGGCCTGCTATCGCGGCCTGCGTCACCGTAAGGGCCTCCCGGTCCGCGGTCAGCGCACGCACACGAACGCTCGCACCCGCAAGGGTCCGGCCAAGCCGATCGCCGGCAAGAAGAAATAAGGTAGCCTGACGATGGCCAAGGAACCGGGTCGCGTTAAAAAGCGCGAACGCAAGAACATCACCTCGGGCGTGGCGCACGTGAACGCCTCGTTCAACAACACCATGATCACCATCACCGACGCCCAGGGAAACACCATTTCCTGGTCCAGCGCCGGCGCGATGGGCTTCAAGGGTTCGCGCAAGTCGACCCCGTACGCCGCTCAGATGGCTGCGGAAGACGCGGGCAAGAAGGCTGCCGAGCACGGCGTGAAGACCCTCGAGGTCAACGTGTCGGGTCCGGGTTCGGGTCGTGAGTCGGCTCTGCGCGCCCTTCAGGCCGCGGGCATGACCATCACGACGATCCGCGACGTCACGCCGATCCCGCACAACGGCTGCCGTCCGCCCAAGCGTCGTCGCGTCTAGTACTTTTTAGACACAATTCTCCTTCGCCGGCTGCGCAAAACGCGGCCGGCGAGCCGCGTTCAAGGGATCGACCACGTGATCGAAAGAAACTGGAACGAGCTGATCCGTCCTGAGAAGCCGCAAATCGAGACTGGCGCCGACGCGACCCGCAAGGCGCGGATCGTGGCTGAGCCGCTCGAGCGTGGCTTCGGCGTGACGCTCGGCAACGCGCTCCGTCGCGTTCTGCTCTCGTCGCTTCAGGGCGCAGCCGTCACCGCCATCCAGATCGATGGCGTCGTACATGAATTCTCCTCGCTCGAAGGCGTCCGCGAAGACGTCGTCGACATCGTTCTGAACATCAAGCAACTGGCCGTGCGCATGCACGCCGAGGGCCCGAAGCGCATGACGCTCCGCGCCACCGGCCCCGGCCCGGTGACCGCTGGTCAGATCGAAACGCCTTCGGATATCGAGATCCTGAACCCCGACCACGTGCTCTGCACGCTGGACGACGGCGCCACCGTGCGCATGGAGTTCACGGTCAACACCGGCAAGGGTTACGTCCCCGCCGACAAGAACCGTCCGGAAGACGCGCCGATCGGCCTGATCGCCGTCGACGCCCTGTACTCGCCGGTCAAGCGCGTCGCCTATCGCGTCGAGCCCACCCGTCAAGGCCAGTCGCTGGACTATGACAAGCTGATCCTGGAAGTCGAAACCAACGGCGCCGTCACTCCGGTGGACGCCGTGGCCTACGCCGCCCGGATACTGCAAGACCAACTGCAGATCTTCATCACCTTCGAAGAGCCCAAGGCCAAGTCGGCCGACGAGGCCAAGCCTGAGCTGCCGTTCAACCCGGCGCTCCTGAAGAAGGTCGATGAGCTGGAACTGTCGGTTCGTTCGGCCAACTGCCTGAAGAACGACAACATCGTCTACATCGGCGATCTGATCCAGAAGACCGAAGCCGAGATGCTGCGCACGCCGAACTTCGGCCGCAAGTCCTTGAACGAAATCAAGGAAGTGCTGGCTGGCATGGCGCTGCACCTGGGTATGGACGTGCCGAACTGGCCGCCCGAAAACATCGAAGACCTGGCCAAGAAGTTCGAAGACCAGATCTAAGATTAGCGTATCGCGCTCGATCCGGGCCGCTCGCCACCCTTCGGGGACGGCGGGCGGCCTGGGCCTTTTGAAGCCGCAACTGCGGTGGAGGGCCCCGGCGCTTCGTTCTGACCCGGCCGGGAACAGGCTGGGATGGGTGACAATCAGCGCTAGATCGCGCCACTGCGGGCCAAGGCCCAGGAGACACTACAATGCGTCACGGTAAAGCTCACCGTAAACTCGGCCGCACGTCCGCTCACCGCACCGCCATGTTCGCCAACATGTCGGCCTCGCTGATCAAGCACGAGCAGATCGTCACCACCCTGCCCAAGGCCAAGGAACTGCGTCCCTTCGTCGAAAAGCTGGTCACCCTGGCCAAGCGCGGCGACCTGCACGCGCGTCGTCAGGCCATCAGCATCGTTCGCGACGTCGAACAGGTCGGCAAGCTGTTCGCCGCCATCGGCCCGCGCTACCAGTCGCGTCAGGGCGGTTACATCCGCGTCCTGAAGGCCGGCTTCCGCTACGGCGACAACGCCCCGCTGGCCGTGATCGAGTTCGTCGACCGCGACGTCTCGGCCAAGGGCAAGGACTCGGGCCCGGACTACTCGGCCCAAGCCGAAGACTAATTCTCAGCTCAAGCTGAACGGAAAAGGCCCCGGAGCGATCCGGGGCCTTTTTTCGTTTTGGGGTTTGTGTGGCGGAGCTGGAGTTATGTGCTGCCCAGAGCGGACGTTTCGACGTTCTGCTGGAGTGGGGAGCGGGCGTTAGGGAGAGGCTACTGACCCCTGCGGCTCATGAAGACGACGATAAGAGCCGCACCGATCGTCACGAGGACCGCGATCCAGCTAGCGGGTGCGAATTCGGACATCGGAGGCTCCAGTGTGGGTGGGGAGAGCGTGCGGCCGTCCAGCTCCCTATGCAATAGCGGAGCCCCGCCCGACGCGCGCAGGCGCTCCCTGACTAGGGCGGCCCGCCCGCTACTCCCGCGTCAAATCCTGCCGCTGGAACAGCACGATGGCCCCCGCCGTCAGCGCCGCGATCCAGCCCAGCAGCACCAGCAGCGCCCAGCCGGCCGGGCCGCCGTCCGGCCCGGCATGCGACGGCGCGGTGACGAAGGCGCGCAGCAGGTCGGCGTCATAGGCGGGGATGGCCAGAACCTTCCAGGTCGGCTCGGGGGCCATGGCGCCGAGCGCGGCCGCCAGGATCGACTGGACGAAGCGCACCACCAGGCAGACCACGACCGCCGCCATCGGCGAGCGCGCCACGACCGCCACGCAGGCGGCGAGGGCGGCCAGACTCATGGCCTCCAGCCAGGTGACCACGAAGACGCCGGCGATTTCGGAAAGGCCGAGGGTCGAGGCGACAATGGCCTTGCCGTTGATCGCCGCGCCGATCACGGCCGCCGCCAGGGTCAGCGCCACGGTCAGGACGAGGCTCCACATCAGCGCCTCGCCGATCACGATCAGCTTGGCGGCCAGCAGGTTCAGGCGGCTGTTGCGCGGCGTGCGCAGGCGCCAGGTCTCCCAGCGATAGTCGCCGGCCAGGATCGAGGCCGCGCCGATCATCAGGAACAGCGCCGCCATGGTCGAGGCGCCGTTGCCCAGCGCCTTGATCACCTGGGCGGCCAGATCGATGGTCGCGCCCGGCATGGGCCGCTTGATGATGTTGCGCACGAACAGGTCGCCGCCGATGGCCAGGAAGAAGCCGACCAGCGGCGCGAAGCCGAAGCCCCAGAACAGGGCCGAACGGTCGCGCAGCAGGCGGAAGCGTTCAGCGGCGATGGCGTCGGCCAGCATCAGGCGGCTCCTTCCGGGGTGGCGGCCGTGGGCGCCTGGCCCAGTGACTTCAGATAGACGCCTTCAAGGTCGACCTCGCGCCAGCGGGCCTCGACGATCTCGGCGCCGGTCTCGACCAGGGCGCGGATCACGGCGGGAGCCTCGACGCGCGGAATGTCGGCCAGCACGGCGTCGGGTCCATCGGCCTCGCCGCGATCACCCAGCACCGCCAGGACCGGGGCGAGGGGAGAGGCCAGGGTCAGGCGTAGGCGGGCTTCCCCGGCGGTGAGTTCAGCCACGCCGCCTTCCGCCACGACCTTGCCGCGCGACAGGATGGCGACGCGATCACAGACGCGCTTGACCTCGTCCAGCTGGTGGCTGGCCAGGATGACCGTCACGCCCTCGTGTTTGGCCAGATCGACGATCAGGGCGCGGATCTCCTGAATGCCGGCCGGGTCCATGCCGCTGGTCGGTTCGTCCAGGATGACCAGCTCGGGCCTGGTCAGGAAGGCGGCGGCCAGGCCCAGGCGCTGCTTCATGCCGACGGAGAAGCCGCCGGTGGCGCGGTCGGCGGCATGGGTCAGGCTGACCCGCTCCAGCCAGGCGGCGATGTCGGGGTTCTGGAACCCGCTCTCCAGGGCCAGCATCCGCAGCGTATCGCGGGCGGTCAGATAGGGCGGATAGCGCGGCGTTTCGATCATGGCGCCGACCCGGCGCAGGGCGGTCAGGTCGCCCGCCGGCGCCCCGAACAGCCGCGCGGTCCCGCTGGTGGGCCGCACCAGGCCCAGCGCGATCCGGAACAGGGTGCTCTTGCCCGCCCCGTTGGGACCCAGAACGCCGAACACGCCGCCGGCCGGGATGGCGATGGAAAAGTCGTCGAGCGCGCGAACGGTCCCGTAGGTCTTGGTGAGGCCGGTGGCCTCAAGGGCGATGCTCATGCGGATGCGGCTTCCGTTACAGGAGAATCCTGCCGATGGCGGCGACTATGGGGGTGCGGTTCTCGCCCGCCAAGTTAAGACGAGGTCATGCGCCGCTGTCATACGCCCCTGTCATAAGAGCGAGACGTCCGGCTGGCATCGACGCCAAAGCTTGTCGAGAAGGTGTGTGATGAAAAGCCTGTTCCGCGTTGTGGCCGTGGCCGCCACCCTGCTGCTGTCGGCCTGCGCCTCGCTCGGCGGCGAAAGCGCGCCGCCCAGGAGCCGGCTGACCCTGCTGGTCTCGATCGACGGCTTCCGGGCCGACTATCTGGGCAAGGGCGACACACCGGCCATGGACGCCCTGGCCGCCGGCGGCGCGCTTGGCGCGATGCGGCCGTCGTTCCCGACCCTGACCTATCCCAACCACTACACCCTGATCACCGGCAAGCGACCCGACCGCAATGGCGTCGTCAACAACGTCATGCAGGACGAGCAGATTCCGGGCGTGACGTTCAGGATGTCCAACGCCGAGGCCGTCAATGACGGGCGCTGGTGGGATCAAGCCCTGCCGTTCTGGGTTTCGGTCGAGCAACAGGGGCAGAAGGCGGCGGCGATGTTCTGGCCGGGATCGCAGGCTGAAATCGCCGGCGTGCGTCCGTCGCGCTGGATGACCTTCAACCAGGCCATGCCGTCCAAGGACCGCGTTGACCAGCTGCTGTCGTGGCTGGACGACCCCAAGGGCCCGGAGCTGCGGTTCTCGACCCTGTATTTCGATGTCGTCGACACCGACGGGCATCACTACGGACCGCAATCGCCCGAACGGCGCGCGGCGACGGTGGAGGTCGATCAGGCCGTGGCGCGTCTGGTCGAGGGACTGAAGGCGCGCGGTCGGCTGGAGACCACCGACATCGTCATCGTCGCAGACCATGGCATGGCCCCGGTTCCGGCCAACCAGCGCTGGCCGCTGGACGACGTGGTTGATCTGTCCAAGGTCTCTCTGGTGGCCACCGGGGCGGTCGTCGCCCTGACGCCGGCGCCGGGTCATGAGGCCGAGGTCGAGGCGGCGCTGCTCAAGCCGCTGCCGCACCTGACCTGCTGGAAGAAGAGCCAGATCCCTGAGCGCTATCACTATGGCCGCAATCCGCGCGTGCCGGCCATCGTCTGCCTGTCGGAGACCGGCTGGTATGTGACGACCCGCAAGATGATGGAAAAGCCCGGCAAGTGGGATGGGCTGGACGGCGGCCAGCACGGCTTTGATCCCTATGACCCGGCCATGCGCGCGGCGTTCATCGCCCATGGGCCTTCGATCAGGCCGGGCGTGGTGCTGCCGGTGTTCGACAATGTCGACGTCTATCCGCTGCTGGCCAAAATCTCGGGCGTGAAGCCGGAGAAGGGCGACGGCAGCCTGGCCATCACGGGCGCGGCGCTGCGGTAGGGCCCATAATCCGCCCTTTCGGGTCCCCGGGGAGAGCGGAGCCTGATGGGACTTGCGGATATAGTTTCAATATGCGTTAAATATTGTAGATATCCGATAGGAGCGGCGAAATGGCTGACTGGCGTCCCAACCTGATTTCGGCGGTCTGCTACCGCGATCCCAAGGCGGCCCTGGCCTGGCTGGAAAAGGCCTTCGGCTTTGAGCTGGTCTTCCTGATCGAGGACGCCGACGGCAATCTGGGCCATTCCGAAATGCGCTTCGGCAATGCCTGCGTGATGATCGGCAACGAGTGGAGCGACGACCACAAGAGCCCGGCCTCGATCCACGGCAAGAACACCCAGACGGTGCATATCCAGCTGAGCGAGGGCGAGCTTGACGCCCATTGCGCGCGCGCGCGGGCGGCGGGCGCTGAAATCCTGGTTGAGCCCGCGACCCAGTTCTATGGTGATCGCACCTATCGCTGCAAAGATCCCGAGGGCCACATCTGGACGGTGGCGCGAAACGTCGAGACCGTGTCGGTCGAGGAGATGGAGCGCCGCACCGGCCTGAAGATCACGGGGCAGGGATGAGCCTGGGCCTAGCGTGACCGCTTCCGTTGACCGCACCCTGGCCGCCCTGGCCGATCCGCATCGCCGACGTGTGGTGGATCTGCTGCGTCAGCGACCGCATCGGGCCGGAGAACTGGCGCAAGCTGTTGGCCTGACCCCGCCGGCCATGAGCCGCCATCTGCGCGCGTTGCGCCAGTCGGGCCTGGTCGAGGAAAGCCATCCCGACTTCGACGCCCGCGTGCGGGTCTATCAGTTGAGGGCAGGGCCCATGGACGAGCTCAAGGCCTGGCTGGCAATCGCCGAGACCCACTGGGTCGACCAGCTGTCGGCGCTGAAGGCCCATGTGGAGGGCTCATGAGTTCCCGCGTCGTCGTCGCCCTGCGCATCAAGGCCCCGCCCGAGCGGGTGTTCGCGGCCTTCACCACCGAGATCGCCGCCTGGTGGCGGCCCAACACGCTCTTCGCCTTCACGCCCAGGTCGCCGGGCGTCATGGCCTTTGAGGAGGGGGATGGCGGCCTGCGCCTCGTCGAGCGCCTGGCCTCGGGCAAGGTGTTCGAGGTCGGCAAAGTGCGGGTCTGGGAGCCGGGCCAGCGTCTGGTGGTCGGCTGGCGGCAGGCGACCTTTGCGCCCGACATGGACACCGAGGTCGAGGTGCGTTTCGAGGCCGTCGAGGACGGCGCCACGCGCGTCACGGTCGAGCATCGCGGCTGGGACAGCGTGCCCGCCGCGCATGTGGCCCGCCACACCTTTCCCGACGGCCTGTTTCTGCGCCGGCACGGGGAATGGTGGCGTGATCTGCTGGACGGCCTTGCGGTCGCGTCGGCGGATCGGCAACTAGGGACAGCCGGGGAGGGCGAACCATGACTCAGACCATCACGGGCGGACGCAGACAGGCGGCCCTGGGCTTCATCTTCGTCACCGCCGTGATGGACGTGCTGTCGCTGGGCGTGATGATCCCGGTGCTGCCCGAGCTGGTGAAGCGGTTTAACGGCGGCGACACGGCCGACGCCGCCCTGTGGAACGTGCTGTTCGCCACCACCTGGGGGGTGATGCAGTTCTTCTGCGCGCCGATCCTGGGCCTGATGTCCGACCGGTTCGGCCGGCGTCCGGTGATCCTGACCTCGATCTTCGGCCTGGGAGTCGACTTCCTGTTCATGGCCTTCGCGCCGAACCTGTGGTGGCTGTTTGTCGGCCGGGTGTTCAACGGCATGACGGCGGCCAGCTTCTCGACCGCCGGCGCCTATGTGGCCGACGTCACCACGCCCGAGAACCGCGCCAAGGGCTTTGGCCTGATGGGGGCGGCGTTCGGCGTCGGCTTCACCTTCGGCCCGGCCCTGGGCGGCTGGCTGTGGCAGTTCGATCACCGCCTGCCGTTCCTGGTCTGCGCGGCCCTGGCCCTGTGCAACTGGCTGTATGGCTTCTTCGTCCTGCCCGAATCCCTGCCGCCCGAGCGCCGGATCAAGACCTTCGACTGGAAGAAGGCCAACCCGCTCGGCTCGCTGACCCTGCTGCGGAGCAAGCCTGACCTGCTGGGTCTGGCCGGTGTCGGCTTCCTGTTCCAGCTGGCCCACAACGTTCTGCCGTCGGTCTTCGTGCTGTACATGGGCTTTCGCTATCAGTGGTCGGTCCAGACCATCGGCCTGACCCTGATGGCCAGCGGCATCGCCGGCATTCTGTTGCAGGCCCTGCTGGTCGGCCGGATCGTCAAGGCGGTGGGCGAGCGCGGCGCGCTGCTGATCGGCCTGTTCAGCGGCTTCGTCGGCTTTCTGATCTACGCCCTGGCCCCGACGGGCTGGCTGTATCTGTGCGGCCTGCCGTTCTTCGCCTTCTCGGGCCTGATCCAGCCAGGCCTGCAGGGTCTGATGACCCGCCGGGTCTCGCCGCATCAGCAAGGGCAGCTGCAGGGCGCCAATTCGGCGATGATGGGGATATCCTCGATCATTGGTCCGACGCTCTATCTGGCTCCGTTCGCCTGGGCGGTGCGGCACGATGCGACCCTGCACATGCCGGGTCTGCCGGTGCTGATCGCCGCGGCCCTGATGCTGGCCGGAACGGCTCTGGCGTTCCGTTTCGCGCACCCTATCTCAGCGGAACCGCGCCCGGCCTGACAGGTTAGGTCACCGCGCGGCCATCAATGCGCCCGAAAGCTCGGCTGATGTCCGGGCTGTTGACAAGGAGACGCTCCACACCCATGCGAGCCCATCGCGCTTTGCTTCCCGCCCTGATCCTGCTGGCGGCCTGCTCGCCGCAAGGCCAGTCCAACGCCCAGGCGATCCCGGATCTGGCCCAGCCCACCCGCCGCGCGCCCAGCGATCCCGCCTCGATGAAGGCCTCGTTCGCGCCGGTGGTGAAGAAGGCCGCCCCGGCCGTGGTCAACGTGGCCAGCCGCCGGGTAGTTCGGACCCAGGCTCGCGATCCGTTCTGGGACTTCTTCATGGGCGGCGGCGGCGCGCCGCGCGATCAGGTGCAGGGCTCGCTGGGCTCGGGCGCGATCGTCCGCGCCGACGGTGTGATCATCACCAATCACCACAATATCGAAGGCATCGTCGAAGGTCGGGGCGACATCACCGTCCAGCTGGCTGACCGCCGCGAGTTCATCGCCACCGTCCTGCTCGACGATCCGCGCGCCGACTTGGCCGTGCTGAAGATCGACACCAAGGGCGAGCGCCTGCCGGTCATGGCGATCGACGACCAGGAACAGCTGGAGGTCGGCGACCTGGTCCTGGCCCTGGGCAATCCGTTCGGCGTCGGCCAGACGGTCACCAATGGCATCATCTCGGCCATGGCCCGCACCGATGTCGGCGCCGCCGACTTCGGCAGCTACATCCAGACCGACGCCTCGATCAATCCGGGCAATTCCGGCGGGCCGCTGGTCGACATGGATGGCGACCTGATCGGCATCAACACCTTCATCATCTCGCGTTCGGGCTCGTCGAGCGGGGTGGGCTTCGCCATCCCCGCCGCCGTGGTCAAGCAGGTGGTCAACGCGGCCCTGGGCGGCGGCCACAGCGTGGTGCGGCCCTGGCTGGGCGTGAAGGGCCAGCCTGTCACCGCCGAGATCGCCCGCAGTCTGGGCATGCCCGCGCCGCGCGGCGTGCTGGTGGCCCAAGTCTATCCCGGCTCCTCGGCCGACAAGGCCGGCCTGCAGGAAAGCGACATCATCCTGTCGATCGACGGCAAGGTCGTGAACGACGAGGGCGGCGGCGCCTTCGCGATCGGCACCCACAAGGTGGGCGATCGCGTGCCGATGGTCATCCGTCGCGGCGAGCGCGAGCAGACCCTGACCGTCCGCGCCGAGGCCGCGCCCGAAAGCCCGGCCCGTGACGAGAAGACCCTGAGCGGCCGCAATCCGTTCGACGGCGCGACGGTGCTGAACCTGTCGCCCGCCGTGGCCCAGGACCTGGGCGCCGATCCGTTCGCGGGCCGCGGCGTGCTGGTCAGCAGGATCGGCCAGGGCTTTGCGCTGAGCGCCGGCCTGCGTCCTGGCGATTTCATCCGCGAGGTCAATGGCCGGCCGATCAACACCGTCGCTGACCTGGCCGCTCTGTCGAACAGCGGCGGCCGGGCCTGGACCGTGACCATCGAACGCGGCGGCCAGCGGATCACGGCGCGGTTCAACACCTGATCCCAAGCCTCGAAGATCAGGGGTTATCCCCTGATCTTCGAGGCGATGGACCAGCAGTGGCCGAACGGGTCGACGATCATGCCGAAGCGGTCGCCCCAGAACTGGTCGGCCAGCGGAAAGCGGATGGTCGCGCCGGCGGCCACGGCGCGGTCCCACCAGACGTCGGCGTCGTCGACCTGCAGGTGAAGGGTCACCGAGGCGGGCGGGGTGAACGGCGCGCCGCCCATCATTTCGGAGAAGTGGTCGGAGACCATCACCCAGGCGCCGTTGATCAGCATTCGCGAGTGCATCAGCCGCTCGCCGTCGTCGGCGGTGTTGCGGAACGTCTCCTGAGCGCCGAAGGCCTGCGTGTAGAAGGCTACCGCGGCCTTCGCGCCGACGACGGACAGGTAAGGCGTGACGCCGTCTTCGGGGCCGCGTGTCGGATCGCCATCGTTGGTCATGGTGGTTCCTCCCTGGATTTCGTAAACCTGCACCCATGTCCGATCTTTTCCAAGCCGCCGGCCTGACGCCGCATGCGCCCACGCCGCTCGCCGAGCGCCTGCGGCCCCAGACGCTTGAGCAGGTGGTGGGGCAGGAGCACCTGCTGGGTCCCGAGGGGCCGATTGGCCGGATGGCGGCGGCCAAGCGGCTGTCGTCGATGATCCTGTGGGGGCCGCCCGGCACCGGCAAGACCACCATCGCCCGGCTGCTGGCCAAGGCCGGCGGCTATGAGTTCCAGCAGATCTCGGCGGTGTTTTCGGGCGTCGCCGACCTGAAGAAGGCCTTCGAACAGGCGCGCGGCCGTCGCATGGCCGGCCAGAGCACCCTGCTGTTCGTCGACGAGATCCACCGCTTCAACCGCGCCCAGCAGGACGGTTTTCTGCCGTTCGTGGAGGAGGGGATCGTCACCCTGGTCGGGGCCACCACCGAGAACCCGTCGTTCGAGCTGAACGGCGCTCTGCTGTCGCGCTGCCAGGTGTTCGTGCTCAAGCGCCTGGACGAGGAGGCGCTGGAAGCCCTGCTGGCCAAGGCTGAAGAGGTCGAAGGCCGCAAGCTGCCGCTGGATGCGGACGCGCGCTTCACCCTGATCGCCATGGCCGATGGCGATGGCCGCTACCTGCTGACCCTGACCGAGACCCTGTTGTCGGTCGGCACGGACAGCCCGCTGAATGCCGTCCAGCTTGGCCAATTCCTGCAAAAGCGCCGGCCCGCCTACGACAAGAACCGCGAAGAGCACTACAATCTCGTCTCGGCCCTGCACAAATCGGTGCGCGGCAGCGATCCGGACGCGGCGCTCTACTGGCTGGCGCGGATGCTGGAGGGCGGGGAGGATCCGCTGTTCATCGCCCGCCGCCTGGTGCGCATGGCCTCGGAGGACATCGGCGCGGCCGATCCGCTGAGCCTGCTGCTGACCACGGCCGCCAAGGACGCTTTCGACTTCCTGGGCAGTCCCGAAGGCGAGCTCGCCCTGGCGCAGTGCGTGGTCCACATGGCCAGCGCCCCCAAGTCCAACGCCGTCTACACCGCCTTCAAGGCCGCCCGCCGCGCGGCCAAGGAGACCGGCTCCCTGGCGCCGCCGGCCCACATCCTCAACGCCCCGACCAAGCTGATGAAGTCGCTCGGCTATGGCGACGGCTACGCCTATGACCACGATGTCGAGGGCGGCGTCTCGGGGCAGAACTACTTCCCGGACGGCATGGCGCGGCCCAGGTTCTATGAGCCAAAGCCCGTCGGCGCGGAGGCCAAGGTTCGGGAACGGCTGGACGCGTGGAACAAGCTGCGCAAAGACGGGCGATGACCACGCGTCCCCCCCGCCGTCCGCCCCTCGCGCCGAAACCCAAGGCCTCTGACGCCCCCATCACGCTGACCGAGGACGAGATCGCGCTTGCCCGGTCATGGGTGATCCACGAGGACGACAGCATCATCGTGCTGAACAAGCCCGCCGGCCTGTCCAGCCAGGGCGGGCGCATCCAGGCCCATACGCTGGATGATCTGCTGTGGGCCTTCGCGCGGCCCGGCCGTCCGCGTCCGCGGCTGATCCACCGGCTGGACCGCGACACCTCGGGCGTCATCCTGACGGCCAAGACCAAGCCGGGGGCGGCGTTCCTGGGCAAGGCCCTGATGGGCAAGCGGTTTCGCAAGTCCTACATGGCCATCGTCGCGCCGGGCGCGCCGGAGCCTAAGGGCGGCATGATCGACAGCCCTCTGCGCCGCGAGTCGATCGGCCGCGAGGCCTATATGCGGGTCTGCGAGCCCGACCACCCCGACGCCGAGACGGCCCGCAGCCGCTATCGCACCCTGTCGTCCAACGCGACGGCCGCCCTGGTGGAGCTGTCGCCGGACACCGGCCGCATGCACCAGCTGCGCGTCCACATGGCCTCGATCGGTCGGCCGATCTCCGGTGACAGCCGTTACGGCGGGGCGCTGATGCTGGGCGGGACGGCGGTGCCGCGCCTGATGCTGCACGCGGCCCACCTGGTGTTTCCCCATCCCGAGGGCGGCGAGCGCCGGATCGCCGCGCCGATCCCGGCCGACATGGCGGCGATGCTGGACAAGCTTGGCCTGCCGCTGCCGGAACAGCGCGCCTAGCCAGACCGTTTAACCGTCAGGAGAAACGCCATGAAACGCCTCGCCGGTCTTGCCCTGTCCCTGATGTTGCTGAGCGGCTGCGCCAGCGCGCCCACCCTCTATGCGGCCCGAACCGCGTCAGCGAGCGTCGGCTATTCGGAGTTCCGTCTGGAGCCCGGCCGCTACCGCGTCACCTTCCAGGGCGGTCCCGGCGCGTCGGTGGAGCAGGTTTCCGACTACGCCCTGCTGCGCGCGGCCGAGCTGGTGGTGCGCGATGGCTATGACTGGTTCCGGGTCTCGGATCGCCTGACCTCAAGCACGGGGGCGGGCAGTGGTCCGCGCCTGTCGGTCGGCGGTGGCTCCGGCAGCTATGGCGGCCGCAGTTCGGTGGGCCTGGGCATCGGGACCAGCTTCAACCTCGGCCCTGGTCCAACCGTGACCAGTTCGCTGGAAGTCGTCTTCGGCAAGGGCCCAGCGCCGCGCGACGCCGACGCCTATGTGGCCCAGGAGATCATCCGCTCAGTCGGCTACGGTCGTAGCCGGATCTGATCAGGCGGCCGTGGCCGTGGCCTTGGCCGCCGCCGCCAATGGGTGGGTGGCGCGCAGGGCCGCGTGGGTGAGACCCGCCGTCTCGGCCGCGGCGAAATAGCCCTCGGCGGCCAGGCCCTGCAGGATGGTCATCGGCGCCACGCCCTTGGCGTCGCGGCCAAAGGTCATGATGTCGGTGGCGACCCGTTCGGCCGGGCCGGTCAGGTCCGAGGCGTCCAGGGTCAGGCCGTTCAGCCGCGCTTCCTTGAGGCCGCGCAGGGCGTCCTTCTCTGGCGGCACACGGGCGATGACGCCGCGGGTCAGGGCTTTCAGAAGGCCCACCACCTCGATCAGGCGACCCGAAGGCGTGCCGCGCGTGACGTCGACCAGTTCGATCATCACGCCGCCGCGCAGCAGGGCCAGCGACAGGCCCGGCGTGCCGGTCAGCATGTCGCGGCCGCGCTGGGTGCCCAGGGTGCGGAATGAGGCCGGCAGGATCAGGTCGGGGACGTTGTGGCCCTGGGCGCCGCGCGCGAACAGGGCGGCGTATTTCAGGGTGGCCTCGTCGATGAAGGCGATGTCGCGGTCGGGCAGGCGGCTGACGGCGCGCGAGCTGGCCTGGCGGCCACTGCCCAGATGGGTGACCACCGGCTCGATACGGATCGCCGTGGCGACGTTGCGGCGCAGGCTGACCACATGTTCCAGGGTGAAGTCGACCCGCAGGGCCGCGCCGGCGGCGGTGGTGAAGGCCACCGGGGTGCGGCGCGCCTCATCACCGGCCTCGACCGCGCGACGCACGGGCGAGCGCTGGGAGTCACGACGGGCCCGCGCCGCCAGCACCGTGGCCGCGTCGATCCGGCGACAGACGGCTTCGCCGTTGTCCAGGCCGATGACCGAACTGATCCCCAGGTCGTTGGTGTCGACCGAACCCAGCAGGTGGGTCAGGACGTCTTCGAGGATACGAACGCTGGTGGCCTGGGCGGCCAGGCCCTGGTCGCTGTTCATAGCGATCAGGAATTCGCTGTCGGAAATGCGGGCCCGCATGTCGTTGCGGTCCAGATGTTCGGTCAGCTTGCGCTCGACATAGGTCCAGACGTCGCCACGCTTCTGCGACCACCAGTCGCCGGCCCAGGCGCGGATGGCCTTGACGCTGATGACGTTCACCGAGCCGCGCGCGATCAGCTCGGTTCCGGCCAGCCGGTGCAGGACCGGGGCCGGCAGAGCGAGACGCTGGGTCGTATCGTCCTGGTCGTGGCTGTCGAAGGGCATGGGGCTCGGTTCATAAGAGGAGCGGCCAGAATGCCGCCAGCACGCTTAACCTCTCGTTCAGAAACAAGGTTTCCAACCCCGTTCACCTTGAAGAAATCCGTGCGCGACTTGGCGTTCGGCCCCGCTCGGCGCATAAGGAGCCAATGACCAAACTGCTTCTCGTAGCCGCCGGCGGCGCCGTCGGCTCGGTCGCCCGCTATCTGGTGGGCGCTCAGGCCCTCCGGCTGATGGGATCGGCTTGGCCTTACGGCACCTTTGCGGTGAATGTGATCGGCGGTTTCCTGATGGGCGTGCTGGCCTCCTGGCTGGCGCATCGAGGCAACGCCAACCACGAACCGGTCCGTCTTTTGCTCGCCGTCGGCGTCATGGGCGGCTTTACGACCTTCTCGGCCTTTTCGCTGGAGACCGCGCTGATGATTCAGAAGCGCGCCTACGCTCAGGCCTTCACCTATTCCGCCGCCAGCGTGCTTTTGTCCGTGGCGGCCCTTTACGCGGGCCTTCTGATCGCCCGCAGGATGTTCGCGGCATGAAAGAAGTACGCACGCTCTATGTGGACGCGGGCGAGGATGGCACCCGGGTGGACCGCTGGTTCAAGCGCCGCTGGCCCCACCTCAACCACATCCAGCTCAACAAGCTGTTCCGCTCCGGTCAGGTGCGGGTCGACGGCTCGCGGGTCAAGGCTGACACCAAGCTGGCGGCCGGTTCGCAGGTGCGCGTGCCGCCGCTGCCCGACGCGCCCGATCCGGACGAAAAGCTGGTGCTGTCCAAGCGCGACATCGCGTTTGCCAAGTCGCTGGTGCTGTACGAGGACGAGGAAGTCCTGGCCCTGAACAAGCCCGCCGGCCTGGCCGTGCAGGGCGGCACCAAGACCACGCACCACATCGACAAGCTGCTGTCGGCCTGGGGCGAGGGCGTCAACCGGCCCAAGCTGGTTCACCGGCTGGACCGCGACACCTCGGGCGTGCTGCTGCTGGGCAAGACCCCGGCCGCCGCCGCGCGCCTGTCGGGCTCGTTCGCCAAGCGCAAGGCGCAGAAGACCTACTGGGCCATCGTCCAGGGCAACCCGCACCCGGTCGAGGGCGTGATCGAGCTGCATCTGGCCAAGCGCGGCGTGGGCGATCGCGAACTGGTGGTTCCCGCCGAGCCCAAGGACAAGGACGCCCAGCCGGCCGAGACTGAGTTCGTCTCGATCAGCCGCGCGGGACCCCGCGTCACCTTCATGGCCCTGCGGCCGCACACCGGCCGCACGCACCAGCTGCGCGCCCACATGAAGGCCATCGGCCACCCGATCCTGGGCGACCCGAAGTACAGCGACGAGAAGTCGACCCAGCTGTCGGAAGGCCTGAAGCTGCAGCTGCACGCCCGCTCGGTGATGCTGCCGCACCCGTCGGTGGGCATGCTGTTCATCGAGGCGCCGATCAGCCCCGAGCTGAAGGCGGGCTTCGCCAAGTTCGGCTTCTCCGAAGACGAGGCCGACCAGGATCCGTTTGCAAAGAAGCAGATCAAGCGTCGATGACGGCGGAGGTCGTTCGGCAAGCCTGGACGCTTCTGGACCAGGGCCGCTCGACCGACGCGGTCGCTCTGACACGCGCGCCTGCGGCCTCGCCGCTGGCCGGCGCCGGGATGCTGATCGTCCATGCGGCGGCGCTGAAGGGCGTCGACCGTCATGACGAGGCGCTGATCTTCAACCGCCGGGCTGTCGCCGCCACGCCGAATGACCGCATCGCCTGGTACAATCTGGCCGCCACCCTTGGTGATCTGGCTCAGGCGGAAGAGGGCGAGACGGCCATCCGCAAGGCCATCGCCCTGGGGCTGGACGCGCCCGAGGCGTATCTTGTGCTGGGCCGCGCCCTGCAAGGGCAGGGGCGCTATGACGAGGCCGAGGCCGCCTTCATCGCCGCGATCAGCCGCCGCGACGGGTTCGCCGAGGCGCATCGCAACCTGGCCCAGCTGCGCTGGATGCGCTCTGGCGATCTCAATCGCGCGCTGGAGGGCTTGAGGGCTTCGCTGGCGCGCAATCCCGCCGACAGCCAGCTGATCCTGCTCAAGAGCACGGTCGAGGAATTCGCGGGCGACAAGGCCGCCGCCTTCGCCACGCTGAGCGACGCCCTGATCCGCCAGCCGAACGACGCCCTGCTGTTGCTGGCGGCGTCGCACATGGCCGGCGAGGTCGGTCAGACGCAGGCCATGCTGGCCCACGCCCAGGCCGCCGAACGCCTGGTCCCGCAGGCGCCTCAGGTGTTGATCGCCCTGACCGAGGCCCATCTGGCTGTCGGCGATGCGGCGGCCGCGTCCCAGACCGCCGAACGCCTGAGGGCCATCGCGCCGCTGGATCAGCACGGCCTGGCCCTGCAGTCGACCGCCTGGCGGCTGTCAGGCGATCCGCGTGGCGCGGTGCTGAACGACTATGAGGGCCTTGTGCGGGCCTACACCCTGCCGACTCCGGAGGGCTGGGATAGTCTGGACGCCTATCTCGACGCCCTGCGCGCGCGGCTGGCGGAGCGGCACGACTTCAAGACCCATCCGTTGCAGCAGTCCCTGCGCGGCGGCAGCCAGGTGCCCTCGCTGCACCAGTCGCCCGACCCGCTGTTCCAGGCCTTCTACGCCCAGGTCCGCAAGGTGGTGGCGCGCTACCTGGCCGACATCGGTCGCGGCGACGACCCGCTGCGGGCCCGGGCCGGCGGCGATTTCCGGGTCAGCGGCGGCTGGTCGGTCAGGCTGTCGCCCAACGGCTTTCACGCCGACCACGTGCACCCGCAGGGCTGGATCTCGTCGGCCTTCTATCTGGACCTGCCCGGCGGCGTGGCCGACGAGGACACGCGCGAAGGCTGGATCAAGTTCGGCCAGCCGGGCTGCGTGACCACTCCGGCCCTGGAGCCGGAGCATGAGGTGCGCCCCCGGCCGGGGATGCTGGTGCTGTTCCCGTCCTACATGTGGCACGGCACCCGGGCCTTCACCTCGCCCGAGCACCGCCTGACCATGGCGTTCGACGTCGTGCCGGCCTAGACCAGCCCCGTCACCGCCTTCGCCGCGGCGCTGCCCGGGAACACCCGGCTGTCCAGCGCCGCGCGATCGACGCCCATGTGATCGCCCAGCAGGCCCTTGAACAGGCCGCGCATGTCCATCGTGGGCGCCAGGTCGCGGTTCTCGAACAGTGCGGGCGAGGACAGGCCCGGCCAGTCGCCGATGATCCCGCCTGGCTTCAGCGCCCCGCCCAGCACCAGGGCCGTCGAGGCCGTGCCGTGGTCGGTGCCGCCGGTGCCGTTGGCGCGGGCGGTGCGGCCAAATTCGGTGACGGTGACCACCACCGTATTTTTCCACTCCTCGCCCAGGCCGGTGTTGAGGCCCGAGAGCACCGAGTCCAGATAGGCCAGCCGGGTGTTGAGTTGGCCGACCTGACCGGCGTGGGTGTCCCAGCCGTCCAGCGCGATGGCGGCGATGCGCGGGCCACCGTCCTGGACCATGAAGCCGGCCAGGGTCGCGCCCAGCTTGCGGGCCGCCTCGCGTCCCTCGCGTCCGCCCCGGCCGGCCGGCGCCATCATGCCCGGCGCGGCGACGCCGTCCCTTTCGACGGGCGGCGCCATGGCGGTCATGGCGGCCTGGGCCATGCTCTCGGTCTCCAGACCCCGCGCGAAGGCCGGACCCATAAGCGGATCGCTCCTGTAGAGGTCCTGGAGCAGGGTCGGCAGGCGGGCGGTCTCGTCCACGCCCTTGCCCGGCGACCAGCTGGCCGCCTGGACCTTGCCGCGCAGGATCAGCGGCGTCGTCGCGCCCACATACAGACCCTCGGCCTTGCGCGAGGCGGGCAGGGTTTCCAGCGTCCGGTTCAGCCAGCCCGAGGTGGTCGCATAGACCTGGGCCGAGCCGCTTTCCAGCACGTCCTGGGCCTCGAAGTGGGAACGGGCGCGGTCGGGCGTCGCCACCGCCGGCGCGATCCGGGCCTGACCCTTCAGGGCCAGGGCATGGACCGAGGTCAGGGCAGGGTGCAGGCTGAACGTGCCGTCCAGCTTCAGGCCGTCCTCGGGCTTGATGGCGATCCCGCGCCTCAGGCCTTCATAGTCCTTGTCGCCCACAGGGGGGCTGACCGACAGGCCGTCCATGCCGCCGCGACAGATCACGACGACCAGCTTGCGCTTGTCCAGGGCGCTGTCGGCGTCGGCCAGGGCCGGGCGGCCCAGGAAGGTGACCGACAGGCCAAGACCGGCGGCCGAGGCCAGGACGCGGCGACGGTTCATCATCGGGTAGTCGGTCATCGGCGTTGAAACTCCGGACTCATCAGCAGCAGGGCGATGGCCTCGCTGCGGGTCTCGGCCCGGGCGACAGCCTGGGCGGTCGGGGGCGTCAGTCGGGCGCCGAGGGTCGCGACGGCCGCCGCGTTCGGATCCAGCCGGTCGGCGACCACGGCGGCGAAGGCCTGGCTCCATTGCAGGCGCTTGATCAGACCGTCGGGCGAGCACCATTCGCCGGCCATGTCCGACCAGCCCTTGGGCGAGGGGGGCGAAAAGCCTCTCTGTCCCAGGCCGATCAGGGGAACGGTGATGCGCTCATAGGCCGAGGGCTGGGCGCCGATCACGCGCCAGGCCGAGATCAGGAACTCGTAGGGCGTCTTGAACTTGGTCGCCGCCGGCTCCCAGGCCTCGGGCGCCTCGACCAGGGTGCGGGCCACGCGGTCCAGCCGCCCGCCGCTCTTGACGAAGCTCTGCTCCAGCCGCGCGACCAGGGCCGGCGGCGGATCGTCGGCGACGAAGTGGCGGGCGATCTTGAAGGCGACATGGCGGGCCGTGGCGGGGTGAGCGGCCAGGTCCTTCAGCACCGCCAGACCCTGACCGATCTCGTCGTCCTTGTAGGTCTTGCCCAGGATGGTGCGGGCCCCGGGTTCGTGGAGGTTGGCCCGGAACACGAACTGGCCGGCCCGCTCCTCGTCCTCGCGCCCGACGGTAAAGCCGGTCAGGGCGCGGGCGAACTCGGTGACGTCGGCCTGGCTGTAGCCGCCCTCGACGCCGAGGGTGTGCAGCTCCAGGATCTCGCGGGCCAGGTTCTCGTTCAGGCCCCGCCGCCCGTTACGCGCGCCGGCGATGCTGCCCGGCCCGACCGACTGGGCCTGGTCCAGATAGGTCAGCATGGCCGGATGGGTGCTCGACGCCACCAGCAGGTCCTCGAAGCGACCGAAGGCGTAGGGGCGGATGACCTCCTGTTCGAAGGGCCCGACCATGGCGGCGGTGATCTCCTTGGTGCCGGAGACCGTGAAATGATTGGCCCAGAACAGCCCCCAGCGCTCGCGAAAGCCGCTGGCCGTGCTCGCGCCCAGCTGGGCGCGGCTGAGAAAGTCGGCGGCGGCCTTCTCGCGAATGGCCTTGTTGGCCTGCTGGACGGCGACGTTTCGGGGCTCGCCGTCATCCTTGGCCTCGCGGCGCAGCTCCTGATAGGCCCGCATGGCGATGTACCGCTGGGCCGAGGTGTCGGCGCCCGGCTGCGGCTGGTCGGCGCCTTTGGGCGTGATCTGGCCGAGCAGGGAGCCGCGCGGGTCCGTCCTCGCGGCGGCGATGTCGCCCGGGCGGGCGCCCAGGCCAAAGCGGGTTACGGCCAGGGCCGCCATCATATCCTTGGAGGGCAGGGACAAACGCGCTCGCTCCTTGTGACCCGGGGCCTTGTGCCCGGGGCCGTTCTTGATCATTCAACGCCCTGAAGGGGGCGATCCGTCGACCGTCCCGCAATATCGCCGCTCAGGGAGCCATCATCCGTGGCCGAGAAGACCCCGCCAATCGAAAAGCCGCGCCGGTTCTACAAGGCGGCGACGGTTGGGCCCGTGGAAAGCGGTTTCGCCGTGCTGCTGGATGGCCGCACGCCCAAATCACCCGCCAAGGCGCCGCTGGTGCTGCCCAGCCTGGCCCTGGCGCAGCGCGTGGCAGACGAGTGGGAGGCGCAGGACAAGGTCATCGATTCGACGATCATGCCCGCCACCCGCCTGGCCTTCACCGCCATCGACCGCATCTCCGAGACCCGCGCCGAGGTGGCCGCCGAGGTCGCGGCCTATGCCGGGTCTGACCTGCTGTGCTACCGCGCCGACCATCCGACGCCCCTGGTCGAGCGCCAGACCCGCGAGTGGCAACCGGTGCTGGACTGGGCCCACGGCGCGCTGGGCCTGAGCTTCACCCCGGTGACGGGGATCATCCACACGCCGCAGCCCGCCCAGACCCTGGCCGACATCGAAGCCCTGGCCCTGTCGATGGATGATTTCAGCCTGGCCGGGGTGGCCTATGCCGCGGGCCTTCTGGGCTCGACAGTGCTGGCCCTGGCCATCCGCGCCGGCGAACTCGACGGCCAGCGGGCCCTGGACCTGTCGCGTCTGGAAGAGACCTTCCAGGCCGATATCTGGGGGCAGGACGCCGAGGCGCGGCTGCGCGCCGATAATCTCGCGATCGAGGCTCTGGCCCTGGAGCGGTGGTTCGCCGCGCTGCGGGCATAACCGTCCGAATGCTGCACTGCCGTAAGGGCTGGCTTGCCAGCCCGCCTTCGCGGCTTTACCCCTCGATCCCATAAAGGCGGCCCTAGCGCTCAGGAGGCCGCCGGCAGGAGTAGGGGAACGCATCCGTGCAGCATATTCTCGAGGAACTGGATCGTCGTCGCGAGCAGGCCAAGGGCGGCGGCGGCGACAAACGCGTCGCGGCGCAGCACGCCAAGGGCAAGCTGACGGCCCGTGAACGCATCGACCTGCTCCTCGACGAAGGCAGCTTCGAGGAGTTCGACATGTTCGTCGAACACCGCAGCGCCGACTTCGGCATGCAGGACCAGAAGATCCCCGGCGACGGCGTCGTCACCGGCTGGGGCACGATCAACGGCAAGGTCGTCTACGTCTTCTCCAAGGATTTCACGGTGTTCGGCGGCTCGCTGTCGGGCGCCCACGCGGCCAAGATCGTCAAGGTGCAGCGCCAGGCCATGAAGGTCGGCGCGCCGGTGATCGGCCTGTTCGACGCGGGCGGCGCGCGCATCCAGGAGGGTGTCGACAGCCTGGCCGGATACGCCGACATCTTCATGGAAAACGTGCTGGCCTCGGGCGTGGTGCCACAGATCAGCGTGATCATGGGCCCCTGCGCCGGCGGCGACGTCTATAGCCCCGCCATGACCGACTTCATCTTCATGGTGAAGGACACCAGCTACATGTTCGTGACCGGTCCTGACGTGGTCAAGACCGTCACCAACGAGGTGGTCACCGCCGAGGAACTGGGCGGGGCCCGGGTGCATGCGGCCAAGTCGGGCGTGGCCGAGGGCGCGTTCGAGAATGATCTGGAGGCCATGACCCAGGTGCGCCGCCTGGTCGACTTCCTGCCCTCGTCCAACCGCGAACCGGCCCCCGAGCGCGAGAGCTTCGATGAGCCCCTGCGCGAGGAAATGAGCCTGGACACCCTGATCCCCAGCGATCCGGGCAAGCCCTACGACATGAAGGAACTGATCCTGAAGATCGTCGACGAAGCCGACTTCTTCGAGATCTCCAGCGAGTGGGCCAAGAACATCATCTGCGGTTTCGCCCGCATGGACGGCGAGAGCGTCGGCATCGTCGCCAACCAGCCCCAGGTGCTGGCCGGCGTGCTGGACATCGATAGCAGCCGCAAGGCCGCGCGCTTCGTGCGCTTCTGCGACGCCTTCAACATCCCGATCGTCACCCTGGTCGACGTCCCGGGCTTCATGCCGGGCACCAAGCAGGAATATGGCGGCCTGATCAAACACGGCGCCAAGCTGCTGTTCGCCTATGCCGAGGCCACGGTGCCCAAGATCACGGTCATCACCCGCAAGGCCTATGGCGGCGCCTATGACGTGATGAGCTCCAAGCACCTGCGCGGCGACCTAAACTATGCCTGGCCCACCGCCGAGATCGCGGTGATGGGCGCCAAGGGGGCCGTCGAGATCATCTTCCGCGCCGAGGCCAAGGACCCGGTGGCCCTGGCCGCCCGCGAGGCCGAATACAAGGCCGCCTTCGCCAATCCGTTCGTGGCCGCCTCGCGCGGCTATATCGACGACGTGATCATGCCGCACGGCACCCGTCGCCGCATCGTCCGGGGGCTCAAGAGCCTGAAGGGCAAGGAACTGACCAACCCCTGGAAGAAGCACGACAACATTCCGCTGTAGGGCGTGGGCGGCGCCCGGCACGGGGATAGCGATCGCGCCGTCCCCGGACAGGCACGGGGATAGGTTATCCAAGTCCTCCCCCTGAAGGGGGAGGCGGCCGGAGGCCGGTGGGGGAACACCGCATTGATTCAGCAGGACTTCCCCCTCCGTCGGCTTCGCCGACACCTCCCCCGCTAGGGGGAGGACTTGTACGGGCGTCCAGACAATCGACGCAGCCCCCGTAAAACCTCCCGTATTCTTGTCCCACCTCGTCGCGAGGAAAGGGCGCAAGGCCAGCGACCATTGCGGCGGCGGGGTGTGATCGAGCGGGGCTGGGGTCGAGGGGGATACTCGACCGGTCCGGGGATCCCGGCGTTGCGGGACCCGCCCGCCGTCGGCGTGGTTGAAGGCAAAAGGGCGTGTCTGGCTGAAAGCCCGTCCTCTTCGATCGCCGGAGCGCGCTGGAAACGGCGCGGTCCGGGTCCCGGTAAGGCCTTAAGAGGGCCACCCGACGGGAGGCTGACGGAAAACGATGACGCGGAGCGCTCGGCTTCGTCGAAACGGTACTTTTAAACTCACATCCGGACGTGGTCCGGACGCTCCGCGACCCTTTCCATAGCTCAGCGAGTGATCGCGTGAGGTCGCGAAGCCGTGTCCGTCGAGTAGCTGCTCCCCCTCTGGGGGAGCTGTCGCGGAGCGACTGAGGGGGCCATCGCCGCCATCGCCGCGCTGCCCCCTCCGGCCCTCCGGGCAACCTCCCCCAGAGGGGAGGATCTATTTAGAGATCAAACCTCACCCCCTGCGCTAGCGGCAGGGCTCCGGAATAGTTCACCGTCGCGGTCTGGCGGCGCATGTACTGCTTCCAGCTGTCGGAGCCGCTCTCGCGACCGCCGCCGGTTTCCTTTTCGCCGCCGAACGCGCCGCCGATCTCGGCGCCCGAGGGGCCGATATTGACGTTGGCGATGCCGCAGTCGCTGCCGGCGGCCGACAGGAAGGCCTCGGCCTCGCGGACGTCATTGGTCATCACGCAGGAGGACAGGCCCTGGGGCACATCGTTCTGGATCGCCACGGCCTCGTCGAAGTCGCGATAGGGCACGACGTGCAGCAGGGGGGCGAAGGTCTCGCGCTGCATGCCGGCGCTGGGAGCGGGCAGGCGGGCGAGGGCGGGGCGCACGTAATAGGCGTCCGGATGCTCGTCGATCAGCAGCCGCTCGCCGCCGCTGACGGTCCCGCCGTCGGCCCGGACCTGATCCATCGCCGCGACGAAGGCGTCATAGGCGGCCCTGTCGTGCAGAGGGCCCAGCAGCACGCCGTCGCGGCGCGGATCACCGACCGGCAGGCGCGAGAAGGCGCTTTCGACCGCGTCGGCGACCTTGTCGACCAGGCTCTCGTGGACGATCAGGCGGCGCAGGGAGGTGCAGCGCTGGCCCGCCGTGCCGGCCGCCGAAAAGACGATGGCGCGAACGGCCAGCGACAGGTCGGCGCTGGGCGTGACGATCATGGCGTTGTTGCCGCCCAGCTCAAGGATCGAGCGGCCAAACCGGCCGGCGACGATGGGGGCCACGGCCTGACCCATCCGGGTGGAGCCGGTGGCGCTGACCAGCGGGATGGCCGGATCGCGCACCAGCCGCTCGCCGGCGTCACGGCCGCCCAGCACCACGCTGCACAGGCCTTCGGGCGCGTCGCCGAAGCGGGCGAGGGCGCGCTCCAGAATGGCGTGCGTGGCGATGGCGGTCAGGGGCGTCTTTTCAGACGGCTTCCAGATCACCGGATTGCCGCACACCAGCGCCAGGGCGGCGTTCCAGGCCCAGACCGCGACCGGGAAGTTGAAGGCGCTGATCACGACGACGGGGCCCAGCGGGTGCCAGGTCTCGCGCATGGCGTGGCCGGGACGCTCCGAGGCGATGGTCAGGCCATACAGCTGGCGCGACAGACCGACGGCGAAGTCGCAGATGTCGATCATCTCCTGGACCTCGCCGGCGGCCTCCGAAGCGATCTTGCCGGCTTCCAGGGTGACGATGGCGGCGAGCTGGTCCTTGGCGGCGCGCAGCTCCTCGCCCAGCAGGCGGACCAGCTCGCCGCGACGCGGGGCGGGCACGGTGCGCCAGTCGCGGAAGGCCCGCGTGGCGGCCGAGACCTTGGCGTCTATGGCCCTCGCGTCGTCATAGGCGACCTGGGTCAGGGTCGAGCCGTCCAGCGGACAGCGCACGGCGACGCCGCCATCGGCGGGCAGGCCGGCGACGCCCAGATCGGCCAGAACGGCGCGGGCGTGTGCGGCGGGGTTTGGGAAGGACTGGGTCATGACCGTGGAAAACGCCGACATGGGCTTCGGGTCAAGTGGGGCCTGCTTGACGCCTCCGACGGGCGCCTTCAAATGATCCGCCCACAACGGGGTGATTGTGACGGCAGCGACCCGCGTATGGACGATAACGCCGCCTATGTTCAGCGACTCGAGGCCCTGCGGGCCGGTGTCGACCGACGCCTGGGCGAGCTCGCGCCAAGGGTGGGGGCGGCGCCCGATCGCCTTGTCGAGGCCGTGCGCTACGCCTTGCTGGCCCCCGGAAAGCGCTTCCGGCCGATGCTGACCCTGCTGACCGCGGCCCAGTTCGGCGCGGACGAGGGCGCGGCGCTGGATACGGCCTGCGCCTTCGAGATGGTGCATGCCGCGTCGCTGATTCTGGACGATCTGCCGTCGATGGACGACGCCGGCCTGCGTCGGGGCCTGCCAACCATCCACCGCGCCTTCGACGAGGCCACCGCCGTGCTGGCCGGGGTTGGCTTGTTGAATCAAGCCTATGCCGTGGTCGCCGCCGATGCGCGGCTGGACAGCGCGCTGCGGGCCGAGATCGCCGGGCGCATCGCCGACTCGGTCGGCTTTTCGGGTCTGATCGCCGGCCAGGCGCGGGACCTGTTCAATCGCGACCAGCTGCGCGACCTTCAGGCGCTGGACCGCCTGAACCATGAAAAGACCGGCGTGCTGATCATGGCCGCCGCCCAGTCGGGCGCCCGGATCGCCGGAGCCGCCGACGAAGCCGTCGCGGCGGTGGGCGAATTTGGCCGGCGCATGGGCCTGGCCTTCCAGATCCGCGACGACCTGATCGACGCCGAAGGCTCGGTCGAGGGCGCGGGGAAGGACGTGGGCAAGGACGCCGAGATGACCACGGCCGTCTCGCTGCTGGGGATCGCCGGCGCCCGGGCCGCCATGGAGGCTCACCTCGCGGCCGGCCGGGCGGCGCTGGACGCCGTGGGCGGCTGCGACCTCGTGGCCGGGTATGTCGGCCGCCTCTTCGCCGGACGCAAGGCGGCGGCGTGACCGTGTCGCCCATTCTGACGGTGTCGGGCGTCACCCACGCCTATGGCGACAGGACCGTGCTGCACGGCGTTGACCTGACCCTGTCACCCGGCGAGATCTACGCCCTGCTGGGCCCCAACGGGGCCGGCAAGACCACCCTGATCAAGAGCATTTGCGGGCGCTTTCGCCCCGACGGCGGCGAGGTTCGGCTGAACGGCCAGGACCCGGCGAGGGTCAGCGCGGCGCGGGCCAGTCTGGGCCTGGTGCCGCAGGAGATCGCCCTCTACGCCCACCTGACCGTGGCCGAGAACCTGGCGGCGTTCGCCAGTCTGGCCCAGGTGCCGCGCCAGGCCGTGCCGGCCGCCGTGCGACGGGCCATGGAACTGACCTGCACGGTCGACCGCGCCCATGTGCCTGTCCGCCACCTGTCGGGCGGCTATCAGCGTCGCGCCAACATCGCCGCCGCCATCGTCCACGAACCCACCTTGCTGATCCTCGACGAGCCTACGGTCGGCGTCGACATCGACGCCCGCGAGGCTCTGGACGCGGTGATCCGCGGCCTCCGCGACCTGGGCGTGGCCGTGCTGCTGACCACCCACGATCTGGAGCAGGCCGGCGCCCTGGCCGATCGCGTCGGCTTCCTGCGCGAAGGCTGCCTGGTGCTTGAAGGTCAGCCCCGGACCCTGATCGCCGAGGCCTTCGGCGCCCAGATGGAGGTGCTGGTCGAGCTTTCGGGCGAGCCCGACGCCGCCGGCGAGGCGCTGCTGACAGCGGCCGGCCTGGCCAGAACCGCCCATCGGGCCAAGCTGTGGACCCGCCTGGATGTCGACGGCTACGCCGCCGCCGGCCGGCTCGACAAAAGGCTGCGCAAGGCCGGGCTGGTCCCGCGCGAGATCCGGGTCCGCGAGCCGTCGCTGCAGAACCTGTTCAGCCTGGTGGCCGAGCGGAAGCTGGCCGCATGATCCGCCTTGAAATGACGCTGGCCATGGTGCGGGTCATGGCGCTTGAGCTGTGGCGCGACCGCGCGGCCTTGGTGATGACCTTCCTGCTGCCGCCGCTGGTGTTCCTGATCTTCAGCTCGGTGTTCGCCGGGGCGACCGGCGAGGACATCAAGCCCAAGCTGGCCATGGTCGATCTGGCGCGCACCGAGACGTCCGGCCGGGTCGCGAGGGCCCTGCTGGCCAGTTCCGAGATCCGCGCCGAGGCCACGACACCCGCCACGGTCGAGGCTGTGCGGGGGCTGGTGAAATCCGGTCAGGCCGATGTTGGTCTCGTGATCCGCGCCGATCCCGCCGCGCCGGGCCGGCCGTTCCTGATCATTTCCGATCCCGGCCGCGCCGTCGCCGCGCCGCTGACCCAGGCCCGGGTGCAACTGGCCATGGCTCGCGCCGCGCCCGACGCCGCCCTGCGCCGCAGCGTCGATCAGCTGACCCCCGCTCTGGGGAGCCTGACGCCGGCCCAGACCGCGCGCCTCGACGCCGCCGCCGCTTCGCTGAAGGCCAAACCGCCCGCCGTGACCGGCGGCGACCTGTTCGATCGCGAGGACCTGCTGGGCGCGAAGAAGGGCGGGGCGACCATCGCCTATTACGCCGGGGCGGTGATGATCCTGTTCGCCCTGTTCTCGGCCATGCAGGGGGCGCTGGGCCTGATGGAAGAGCGCCGCACCGGCGTCGCCGACCGTTTGCTGGCCGGGGTCGCGGGCATGGGACCGGTGGTCACCGGAAAGTTCGTCTTCCTGGTGGGGCAGGGGATCGTCCAGGCCGTGGCGATCTTCGCGACCGCCCAGATCGTCTATGGCGTGGCGGTGGTCGAGCATTTCGGCCTTTGGTTGCCTACCACCCTGGCGACGGCGGTCTGCGCGGCGGGGCTGGCCCTGGGCCTGGTCTCGGTGTGCCGGACACGGGAGCAGGCCCAGATGCTGTCGACCTTCGTGATCCTGGTCCTGGCCGCGATCGGCGGCAGCATGGTGCCGCGCTTCCTGATGCCGGCCTGGCTGCAGACCGTCGGCTGGTTCACGCCGCATGCCTGGGTGATTGACGCCTATCAAGGCGTCCTGTGGCGCGACGCGTCAGTTTCGCAGGTGTATAAGGCTTGGGGCGTGCTGACCGCCGCCGGCCTGGCCGGTCTGGCGCTGGCCCAGACCCTGGCGCGACTGTCGCGTCGATAGGACCCGTGATGACGACCCTGGCGCTTGATATCGTGCTGTTCCTTTCGGCCTTCGCCTTCATGGAAGGCTTCGCCTGGGTGACGCATCGCTATGTGATGCACGGCTTCATGTGGGTCTGGCACAAGTCGCACCATGAGCCGCGCGAGGGGCTGTTCGAGCTGAATGACCTGTTCGCGGTCGTCTTCGCCGCGCCGGCCATCGTGGCGATCTATTTCGGGGTGCACGGCACGCCGTGGCTGCTGCCGGTGGGTCTCGGGATCACCGCCTACGGCTTCATGTATTTCATCTTCCACGACGGCATGGTCCACCGGCGCTTCAAGACGCCGTTCGGCAAGTCAGCCTTCTGGAAACGGGCGATCCAGGCCCATCGCATCCATCATGCCGTCCACACCAAAGAGGGCGCGGTGTCGTTCGGCTTCCTGTGGGCCAAGCCTGTGCGGGAGCTGAAGGCGCAGTTGAAGTCGCGCGGTGTCGAAGCCTAGATCTTCGACCACAGGTCGGGCCGCGCCGGCGGCTGGATCAGTCGATCAAACAGGGCCGAACGCAGGGCGATGACGCCACCCTCCAGCGCTCTCCAGGCCTTCATCCGGCCGCTGACCACGACGCGCTCATCCCAGGCCTTGTCGCCGACCTTGACCACGTCCAGCCCGATCTGCCGATAGACGCCCCGCGCCGCCGCGATGGCCCAGGCGCAGCGGACGGGCAGGTCGCGCAGACCCCAGCGGGCCGAAGCATAGTAGGGCTCGGCGGCGTCCACGAGCCGCTTGGCCATCACCGCCACCGCGCCGCGATGGGCCGGATCAGCGACCGCCGTCTCGGGCACGCCCAGTTCGGCCAGCCAGGTGCGGGGCACATAGATCCGGTCGTTGCGGGCGTCTTCGACGATGTCGCGGGCGATGTTGGTCAGCTGGAACGCCAGGCCCAGATCCTGGGCGCGGCGCAGGGTCGCTAGCGCGTCGGGCTTCGTGCCCATGACCAGGGCCATCATCGTGCCGACCACGCCGGCCACGCCCCAGCAATAGTCGAGCAACTCGTCCAGCGTCTGATAGCGCCGGCCTTCCACGTCCATGGCGAAGCCGTCGATCATGTCCAGGGCGTACCGCTCGGGGATCTGGCGACGACGGGCCACCGTCTGGAAGGCCGCGAACTGCGGATCGGCCGGCGGCTCCCCGGCCAGCGCGGCGCGGGTCTGGGCGTACAGGGCGGCGAGGCGCGCCGGAGCGTCCTCGACCGGGCTCATGCCGTGGCCAAGGGTCTGGCCGTCGATGACGTCGTCGCAGTGTCGGCACCAGGCGTACAGCATCTCGGCGTCGGCCCGGGTTTCCGGGGCGAACAGGGCGGCGGCGGCGGCGAAGCTCTTGCTACCCTTCTGGATCGCCTCGCGGCTCTGGACCTCTAGGTCACTCACGCGGTTTGCGTCTGGAAGTCGTCGATCATCAGCCCGGCCGTGGCCTTGGCCGAGCCGACGACGCCGGGAATGCCCGCGCCCGGATGGGTGCCGGCCCCGACGAAATAGAGGTTAGGGATGATGTCGTCGCGATTGTGCGTGCGGAAGAAGGCGCTCTGGGTCAGCAGCGGCTCCAGCGAGAAGGCCGCGCCGTTCCAGGCGTTCAGCTCGGTCGTGAAATCATCCGGCGTGAAGATCCGGCTGGTGACCAGGTCCCGCGACAGGTTGGGGATGTAGCGATCCTCCAGATACTTCAGGATCTTGTCGCGGTAGGCCGGGCCTTGCTCGCTCCAGTCGATATCGGCGGTCTCGAGATTGGGCACCACCGACAGGACATAGAAGCTGCTGCAGCCGGGTGGGGCCATGCCGGGATCGGTGGCGCACGGCGAGTGCAGATAGAGCGAGAAATCGTCGGACAGGGTGTCCTTGTTATAGATGTCGCCGATCAGCTCCCGATAGCGCGGACCAAAGCAGATCGTGTGATGGCGGATCTCGGGGTGCTCGGCCTTGAGCCCGAAATAGATCACGAACAGCGAGGGGCTCCAGCGCTTGCTCTCCAGCGCCTTGCCGACCTTCTTGCCGCGCGGATCATCGACCAGCAGCTCGCGATAGGTGTGCATTACGTCGGCATTGGAGGCGACCGTGTCGAAGGCCTCGAACTCGCCGTCGGAATTGATGATTCCGGTGACGCGGCCGTCGCGGGTCGTGATTTTCTGGACGGGCGCATTGAGCCGGATCGTGCCGCCCAGGTCTTCCAGCAGACGCACCAGACCGCGGATCAGTTCGCCAGTGCCGCCGCGCGGGAACCAGACCCCGCCGCGGCGCTCCAGCGCGTGGATCAGGGCATAGATCGACGAGGTGGCGAAGGGGCTGCCGCCGACCAGCAGACTGTGGAACGACAAAGCCTGGCGGACATGCTCGTCCTTCACGAAGGACGAGACCTTGTCATAGACGCTGCGCCAGGCCTGCAGTTTCATCAGGGCCGGGGCCGACGAGATCATGCTGCGGATGTCGAGGAACGGCACGGCGCCCAGCTCGACATAGCCCTTCTGATAGAGCTCCTCGGAATAGGCGTGGAACCTGCGATAGCCCTCGACGTCGGCCGGATTGCGGGCGGCGATCTGGCGGTCCAGTTCGGCCTGGTCGTTGACGTAGTCGAACACGTCGCCGTCTTCCCAGACCAGCCGGTAGAACGGATTGACCGGCAGCAGTTCGACATAGTCCTCGATCTTGCGTCCGCTGATCGTGAACAGCTCCTTGAGGCAATCAGGATCGGTGATCACGGTCGGGCCGGCGTCGAAGATAAACCCTTCGTCCTCCCAGACGTAAGCGCGGCCGCCGGGCTTGTCGCGACCTTCGATCACGGTGACGTCGAAGCCGGAGGATTGCAGGCGGATGGCCAGGGACAGGCCGCCGAATCCGGAACCGATGACAGCCGCGCGAGGCTTGGGATCACTCATACTTGGTCCTTGATCACGGAACGCTCGCTCAGACACTTCAGGGCGGCGACGATAGGTACGGGCGGCTTGCCGATAAGGACGCGCGCCCTGTCAAAAGGGGTCAGGCGCGCGGCGTAGAAGCGCTGGATCAACGGGGCGCCCAGCCGATAGAACCGCTGCAGGACCTTGTAGCGCTGATCTGGCGCGCAGGCCCGAAACAGCATGCGATTGAGCAGGCGGAAGAACCGCCGCCGGCGCCACGCCGCCTTCGAGTGCGCCTCGGCGCAGGCGCGGACATGGGCGCTGGTGATGTGGGGCAGGGCGGCGATCTGATCGGCCAGCCTGGCGGCGTCGGGCAGGGAATAGCCCGTGGTCGGCTGGAAGAGCGCGGCGCGCAGACCGACTTCCGCAACCTGTGGCCGGGCCTCGCGCCAATAGGCGTCGATGTCGCCCGCCAGGGCGATGGGCAGGACGCCATGCTCCTCGCGCTCCACCCTCGCGATGGTCCAGCCCTGCTGGCCGGCGTAGGCGGCGATCGCGGTGCGGAAGTCAGGGTGGTCCACGGCGTCGCCATCGCTGTAGCGCGTGTCCTCGATCAGCAGGCGGGTGGGGTCCAGCGGCAGGACATAAAGGAAGCGATAGCCATCCAGTTGCGAGACGGTGGCGTCCATGACGATCGGCCGTGTCAGGCCGTGGGGCTTGGACAACCGCACCTCCTGGCCCAGGAATTTCTGCCAGCCCAGCACAAGGCTGCGACTGCGGCGCGGGCCGCGTCCGTCGATCACGGCGGCGGCGGTGATGCGGCGGCCGTCCGACAGGGTGACCTGATGCGGCGACACGTCCGAGACCATCGCGCCCAGCCAGGCGTCGTCGCCCAGGACGCTCGAGACGGCCTCGTGCAGACGCCGCGAGGTGATGGCGAGATAGGGCGTGTCCAGCGCGCGCTGATGGGCTGGAAAGCGAATGTCGTAGCCCGACCAGCGATGAACGATCAGCGGCCTCAGCCAGCCGCCGATCGAAAGGCTGACATCGGTCTCGAAGTGGCACCAGGTGTGCTCGCCGCCGATTCGCCTGTCGCGCTCCAGCAGGATCACGAGCAGGTCAGGGCGCAGGGCCTTAAGCCGCAGCGCGATCAGGCCATTGGCCAGTCCGCCGCCCACCAGGACGACGTCAGCGCGTGAGGTTGAAGACGTAGACGCCATGGTCCTCCATCTAACATGATTGTGCGGTCGGCACGCCATCGTTGCGCGCGTGGGGACGAGCGGCTAGGCACGGCGAACTGGAGCGTGGCAGCCGAAAGTGTGAGCGCTTTCGGCGCCTGCCACGCGCCGCATGTTTGATTTGGAGCCTTTAGCCAAGGCTAAAGGTTCCGGGAGGCGCCCATGTCCGAGGCCAGGATTATCGACGGCAAGGCATTCGCGGCCGATCTGCGTGAGCGGGTCGCCGAGGATGTGAAGGCTTTGAAAGCTGATCACGGCGTGACGCCCGGCCTCGCCGTGGTGCTGGTGGGCGAAGATCCGGCGAGCCAGGTCTATGTCCGCAACAAGGGCGAGCAGACCCTGGCGGCGGGCATGCATTCAGAAACGCATCGACTGCCGGCCGACGTCAGTCAGGCCGAGCTGTTGGCCCTGGTCGGCAAGCTGAACGCCGATCCGGCGATCCACGGCATTCTCGTGCAGTTCCCCGTGCCAGATCACCTCAAACAGGCTGACATCGTCGCGGCGATTTCCCCCGACAAGGACGTCGATGGCCTGACGGTCACCAATGCCGGCCGTCTGGCCAGCGGCCTGCCCGCCCTGACGCCCTGCACGCCGCTGGGCTGCATGATGCTGCTGAAGGACGTGCTGGGCGATCTGCGCGGCAAGTCGGCGGTGGTGATCGGGCGGTCCAACCTGATGGGCAAGCCCATGGCGCAGATGCTTCTGGCCGCCGACTGCACCGTCACCATCGCCCATTCGCGCAGCGTCGATCTGCCCGGCATCGTGCGGCAGGCCGATATCGTCGTGGCCGCCGTCGGGCGCGCCGAGATGGTCAAGGGCGACTGGATCAAGCCGGGTGCGGTGGTCATCGATGTCGGGATCAGCCGTTTTCCGTCCCGCGATCCGGTCGCGGCCGCGGCGGGCAAGACCCGGCTGGTCGGCGATGTGGCCTTCGACGAGGTCAAGGCCGTGGCCGGCGCCATTACGCCGGTGCCGGGCGGGGTGGGGCCGATGACCATCGCCTGCTTGCTGGCCAACACCGTAACCGCCGCCAAGCGTCTGCATGGGGTCGAAGCCTGATGCGCGCCGGGTTGTTTCTGGCCGCCGCCGCCCTGTCTCTCGCCGCCTGCGGCGAGAAGCTCCCGCCGGCGCCGACGCCGGAACAGGCCCTGCTGTTGAAGCCCACTAATGCCAAACTGGCGGGTCTCTATGAGACATCCTGCAAAGCCTGCCACGCCATGCCCGGAACGGGCGCGCCGCTGGTGCAGGATCGCGCCGCCTGGGACCCGCGCTGGAAGCAGGGCGAGGCCGTGCTGCTGGATCACACCATCCAGGGTTTCAAGGCCATGCCGGCCTCTGGTCAGTGCGTGGCTTGCGCCCCGTCCGATTTCCAGGGCCTGATACGATTCATGGCGGGGCGCGAAGACCCGGCCTAAGTCGGGGAAACGCATGATTTCGAGACGGGGCGCCCTGATCGCGGGCGGTACGGGAGCCGCGGTCGTCGCTACCGGCGGCGCGGGCTATCTGGCCGCCACTCATGAAAAGCCCGAGCCTGTGGCTCCGGCCTCGGTGAATGCCGACGGCAAGCTGCTGTGGCGCAACTGGTCGGGCATTCAGACCGCCTATCCTTCGGCCCGGCTGGCGCCAAAGGACGAGGCCGAACTGGCCCTGATGCTCAAGACAGCCGCCGCCCCGATCCGGCCTGTGGGGGCGGGGCACTCATTCACCGCCCTGGCTCCGACCAGCGGAGCGCTGGTGTCGCTGGACGCCATGTCCGGCGTGGTCGGCTGGGAGGGGGACGAGGCGGTGATTCTGGCCGGCACCCGACTCGGCGCGTTGGGGCCCGTCCTCGCGGCCAAGGGGCGGGCCATGGCCAACCTGCCCGACATCAACAAACAGTCCCTGGCCGGCGCCCTGGCCACCGGCACCCATGGCACGGGCGTCAAGCTCCAGGCGCTGCATGGCGACGTCACGGCCCTGCGCCTGGTGACACCCAGCGGTCGCGTGATTGACTGCGACGCCAGCCATGAAAGTGAGATCTTCCAGGCGGCCAAGGTGTCCCTGGGCGCGCTGGGCGTGATCTCCCAGGTCAGGTTGAGGACCATCCCCAATCGCCGGGTGCGGCGCCGGGTCTGGATCGAGCCGTTTGGCGACGCCTTGGCCAAGGCCGAGGCGCGGTGGGCGGAGCACCGCAATTTCGAGTTTTTCGCCGTGCCGTTCACCGGCCTCGCCGCCGGCGTCAGCCATGATGAAACAGACGATCCAGCCGAGGCCAGAGGTCCCGATCAGGATGCGGCCTTCCTCGATGCTCTGAAGGGTTTGCGCAATCTGTTCGGCTTTTCGGCGCCGCTGCGCAAGGCGGCGGCCAGGGCGCTGCTGGCGAGCGCGAAACCCGAGACGGCGGTCGACGAAGGCTGGAAACTTCTCTCCACCGAGCGGCCAGTGCGCTTCAACGAGATGGAGTTCCATCTACCGATCGAGGTGCAGCTCGAGGCTCTGCAAGAGGTTGTCGCGACCATCGAGAAGGAGCGTCCCGATGTCTTCTTCCCGATCGAGGTGCGCCGTATCGCAGGCGACGATGCGTGGCTATCGCCATTCCACGGCGGACCACGCGGATCGATCGCCGTTCACACCCACTATAAGGACGACTTCTCGTTCCTGTATGAGCTGATCGAACCGATCTTCCGTCGCCATGGCGGCAGGCCGCACTGGGGCAAGCTGCACAATCTGCGCGGCCAGCAACTGGCGGCGCTCTATCCGCGCTGGAATGATTTCCTGAAGGTTCGTGCCGAACTCGATCCGGAGGAGCGGATGCTGAACCCGTATCTGAAAGGCCTGTTCGGTCTCATCTGAAGGGCTTCAGCCCGCCAGATACTCCGTGACCCGGCCTTCGAGTTCTTCAGCCAGGGCCTTGCCGACCGGGTGGGTGTCGACCTTGATATCGCCGCGCACCGCCGCCTTGATGGCGTCGATGTGGGCGTCGACCAGGAACATCGGCGCAGAAAGGCGGGTCTCGGGCTCGTCGATCAGCTTGCACAGCGAGGCGGCGATGCGGGTTATCAGAGGGAATTCATAGGTCGCGCCAAGGCCCTTCAGGTCGTGGGCGCGAAGATACAGGGTCTCGACCGTCGTGGCGGTCAGGCCCTGCGTTTTGACCTCCTGCCGCGCGGCGTCCAGCTTGGTGATCTCGTCCTGCAGCCACTGGGCGAAATTGCCGGACAAGCTCTTCAGAGCAGCCTCGGCTTTAGCGATCGCAGCCATGTCGATACCACCGCGTCCGCCCACCTTAAGCTTCAGCATGTTGGGTACCTGGATCACTTCGGCGGTGGGCTTAGTCGTCAAGATCGCCTCCCCGGCGGCGGATATTTCGAGATCGCTATCATAGCAGGCGTTAACAACGAATGAGACGTGCGTTTCTCTGCGGCGCAACGCCTCAGGCGGAGAACTGTTCTGCGAGCACGCGTTCATCAAGACTACGACCGGCGTCGAAGAGCATCGCCAGACTGGTGTCGCGGTCTTCGGAGATGTGGACTTCGAGCACGTCACGAACCTCGAAGTTGTCGGCGACGGCGCTGACGGGGCGCTTGTCGGCCTCGATGATTTCGAAGGTGATGCGCACCGAGCGCGGAAGCAGAGCGCCCCGCCAGCGACGCGGACGGAAGGCGCTGATCGGCGTGAGCGCCAGGACCTGGCCGCCTATCGGAATGATCGGGCCGTGGGCCGACAGGTTATAGGCCGTCGATCCTGCCGGCGTCGCGATCAGGGCGCCGTCGCAGACCAGCTCGCTCATCCGAACCTTGCCATCAATCGAAATGCGCAGCTTGGCGGTCTGGCGGGTCTGGCGCAGCAGCGAGACCTCGTTGATCGCCAGGGCGTGGTGGTTGCGACGATGCGAGTCGATGGCGGTCATGGCCAGTGGATGGATCACGGCGCGCTCGGCGGCGTTGATCCGTTCCAGCAGGCCATCTTCGCTGTACTCGTTCATCAGGAAGCCGACCGAGCCGCGGTTCATGCCGTAGATTGGCGTTTGACTGGCAATCGCGCCGTGCAGGGTCTCGAGCATGAAGCCGTCACCGCCCAGGGCCACAATCACCTGAGCGGACTCCTCGCCGACATCGCCATAGCGGGCGATCAGACGATCTCGGGCCTCCTCGGCCTCAGGTCGATCACTGGCCTTGAATGTCAGGCGAGTCAGGAAGGGTTGTGGCTGGTACATCGAGCCCAAGAGGCGCGAAGCCTGCCGGCTTGTCAAACCGCGCCGACAGCCTGTCTGAAAGCCATTCCGGCGACGTCCGGCGTGAACGGGCCAAAGGCGCTGCCAGCGCGTCTGGCGCCCTCGTCACCGCCGCCGGGGCGGCCGCCGTTCAACTGGCGCACATGTTCCAGGATGGTCGGAAATACGCTGCGATCTATGCCGACCGCAGAGCAGGCCAAGGCGAGAAGTTCAGGGCGATTGCTGTCGATGGCGCGGCGGATCTGGGGAGACTCGAACCGACCCAGACGCGCCAGAGCCGTGATGAACAGGGGCAGGCGGCCTTCGCGCAGCACCCGCAACAGGTAGCCGGGACGCAGTTGACCGGCTGCGTCCAGTTTTTCGACGAGCGACCGCTCCATCTCCGCGCGATCGTCCTCGGACTCTACTCCGCCGTCGAGGTCGGGGCTGTCGCCACGATGGGCTGCGCGAAGGGTCTCGTCGACCGCGATGGCCATGGTTTCCGGGTCGAGGTGAAAGCGGGTCGTAAGGGCGTCGCGCAAGGCGCGTCCGACCCACAGATAAAGTTGCTCGGCCAGGTCGCTGGACAGCAGTGGATGGCGCGCCAGCGGGGATCGCAGAGCAACAATATCCTTGGCGCGACCGACAAGGCGACGCAGGCCGTCCGGTGAGAGTTCGGCGGTGTTGTTGCTGGCGAGCGCCGTCAGGACAGCGGGCTCGTCTCGGGCCAGAATGGCTTCGACGACCGAAGCCGAAAGGCGCGGGCGTCGGGCGACCTCGATCTGGTGCTCCAGGGTGGCCTGAACCATCAGACGGATCAGGTCATGATCCTGCAGCACCGGACTGCGCGCGATGATGGGGCGGGCGATCTCGATCTCGTCGAGCGCCAGGATATTTATCAGGGCCGACGGGGCCCAAGGCGCATCGGCGAGGCGTTCGGACAGGCGTTGACGGATGTCGCGCTCGGCTTCGACCACCAGGGTCATGAAGATGGAATCTAGCAGGCGCTGGATATCGGGATCGGTTGGCGCGCCCGCGGATTGGCCCGCTTCGCAAAGTTCGATGATGCCGGTGAGCAGCCGTTCACGGTCGCCCGGATCGCGGCTGCGCGCCAGTGTCATAAGCTTGGCAGTTTGGACGGCTTGGATGACCAGCCTCCTCGAATCCCGAACTCGGTGAGGATGACCTTGCTGTCAGCAAATGAAAACATGCTTAAACGGAACCGAACAACAATCGACAAGCACAGCGGCGAGTTGTCGCGGATGAAGCTTTTGGACGGGAGGAGCCAGCATGGCCGAACAACTGATTCTGGCTCTGGATCAGGGCACCACCAGCACCCGCGCGATACTGTTTGACGCGACAGGCGGCGCTTTGGCCGACGCTACTCGTCCCCTACGACAAAGCTACCCGGCTGACGGCTGGGTCGAACACGACGCCGAGGAGATCTTCGCCGCCTGTGTGGCCGTGTTGCGCGAGACGATGGAAACGTCGGGCCGTGATGTCGCCGACGTCGTCGCCATCGGCGTGACCAACCAGCGCGAGACCGTGGTGGTCTGGGACAAGGCTTCTGGGCGTCCGATCCATCCGGCCATCGTTTGGCAGGATCGGCGCACGGCCGACGCTTGTGATCGCCTGCGCGCGGCAGGCCATGAGGCGCAGGTCTCGGACGTGACGGGGCTGCTGCTGGATCCCTATTTTTCAGGCGCCAAGATCGCCTGGATTCTCGATCGTGTGCAGGGCGCGCGGGCGCGCGCAGAGGCCGGTGAGCTGCTGTGCGGCACAATGGACAGCTGGGTGATCTGGCGGTTGACGGGGGGAAAGGTCCACGCCACCGACGCCACGAACGCCTCACGCACCCTGCTGTTCGATATCGAGGCCCAGGCATGGTCGCCGGCGATGCTCGACCTTCTGGACGTGCCTGGCAGTCTGCTGCCCAGGGTTCTGGACTGCGCTGACGACTATGGTGTCACGACGGCGGACATTCTGGGCTGTGAAGTGCCGATCCGGGGCGTCGCCGGCGACCAGCAGGCGGCGCTGATGGGGCAGGGCTGCATCCTGCCTGGCCAGATGAAGGCCACCTATGGCACCGGCTGTTTCATGCTCATCAACACCGGCGATACCCGCCCGGTGTCGCGTTCACGCCTGCTGACCACCGTCGCGGCGCGGATCGGCGGCAAGACGACCTATGCGCTGGAAGGGTCCATCTTCGTCGCCGGAGCCGCCATCCAGTGGCTGGGCGAGGGGCTTGGGATCACCGGCGGTCCGCGCGCCGCCGAGGCGCTGGCGCGAGCGGCCAAGCCCGATCATGGTGTCGTGGTGGTGCCAGCCTTCACTGGGCTCGGCGCGCCGTGGTGGGACGCTGGCGCGCGGGGCGCGATCTTCGGGCTGACCCGTGACGCTGGCCTGCCGGAGATCGCGGCGGCCACCTATGACTCCTGCGCCCTGCAGAGCCGCGACCTGATCGAGGCCATGCGCGCCGATGCCCCGGAGGCTTTCGGCGACGAAGCCCAGCTCCGGATCGACGGAGGCATGTCGAAGAGCGCCTGGTTTTCGCAGCGCCTCGCGGATCTGACGGGCATGCTGGTCCAGAGGGCCAGCTATCTGGAAACAACCGCCCTTGGCGCGGCCCTGTTCGCGGGCCTGGGGGCTGGCGTCTATGCCTCACTCGAGGAGGCGGCGGCCGCGCGCCCCGCCGCCGAAGCGCTGACGCCATCCATGCCCTTGCACCAGCGCGAGGCGGCCTATGCGCGCTGGCTGGACGCGGTGCCGCGCGTCCGCGCCTGACTTTTTTGACGCTGACGCATAACGCGGGTCGCCAGTGGAGACATCGATTGCTATGACATCGCTGTCATAACATGAGGACTCAACCGCATGACGCCGACGCGCCGTTCCATCACCCTGGGGGCAAGCGCCGCCGTTCTCGCAGGAGGGTTCTCCGTGTCTGCCCATGCCGCCCGTCCGACGGTTGGAAGTATCCGTCGCCTGTCTCCCGCGCTGGACGCCGTGGTTGCGCCAGACGCCAGGATCGAGCAGTTGGCCGACGGCTTCATCTGGTCGGAAGGGCCGGTCTGGGTGAGGGATGGCGGCTATCTCGTCTTCTCCGACGTGCCGGCCAACACGATGTATCGTTGGAGCGAAGCTGACGGCGCGAGCGTGTTCCTCAAGCCGTCGGGCTATGAGGGCCCGCCGACCACGGCGTTCCGCGAGCCCGGCTCGAACGGTCTGGCGCTGGACGCGTCAGGCGCGCTGCTGGTTTGCGACCATGGGAACCGGGCGATCTCCAGGGTCGATCTGAAGACCAGGCAGAAGACGATCCTGCTTGACCGCTATCAGGGCAAGAAATTCAGCAGTCCCAATGATCTGGCTGTCGCCCAAAGGGGGGCGATGGCCGGTGCGATCTATTTCACCGATCCACCCTATGGCCTGGAGGGCATGAACAGCTCGCCGCTCAAGGAGATGGCGTTCAACGGCGTCTATCTGCGTCGGCCCGATGGCTCGGTCGTCGTGGTCGATGACAAGCTGACCTTCCCCAACGGCCTGGCCCTGACCCCGGATGAGAAGCGGCTGTACGTCGCTGTCTCCGACCCTGAGGGACCGGTCATCATGGCCTACGACCTTGGTCTCGATGGCCTGCCGGTGAAGTCGCAAATATTCTTCGACGCCATGGCCCTGCACAAGGCCGGCGGGCCGGGGTTGCCGGATGGAATGTGTCTCGACACCCAAGGGCGTCTGTACGCCACCGCGCCGGGCGGCGTGCTGGTGATCACTCCGGGGGGTGAGCTGATCGGCGTGATCGACGCGGGGCGCCCCATCGCCAACTGCGCGTTCGGCGAAGACGGCCACACCCTGTTCCTGACCGCCGACGATATCCTGGCCAGGGTGCGTCTGAAGGCCACCGGCCTGATCTAGGAGATGAAGATGGATCGTCCGAGCAAGCGCAGCTTTCTGCAGAGCGGCCTGGCGGCGGGGCTCCTGGCTTCGGCTCCCCTCGAGGCGCTGGCCCAAGCCAAGGCGGAGGGGCGCAAGCTGGGCTATGCGATCCTCGGGCTGGGCTATTACGCCACGCAGATCATCATGCCGCGCTTCGCCGAGTGCGAGCATTCGAAGATCACGGCCCTGGTCAGCGGAACACCCGCCAAGCTGACCACCTTTGGCGACCAGTACGGCGTTCCCGAAGCCAGTCGCTACAGCTACGAGACCTTCGATCGCATCATCGACAATCCAGCGGTCGACATCGTCTACATCATCACGCCCAACAGCCTGCATCGCACCTTCACCGAGCGCGCCGCCAAGGCCGGCAAGCATGTGATGTGCGAGAAGCCGATGGCGACCTCGGTGGTCGACGGCGAGGCGATGATCGCCGCCTGCAAGGCCGCTGGACGCAAGCTGATGATCGGTTATCGCAGCCGCTTCCAGCCGCACAATATCGAAGCGATCAAGCTCGTGCGCAGCGGCGTGTTCGGACCCATCCGCACCGTCGTGGCTGACCATGGCTTCACCATCGGCGATCCGAACCAGTGGCGGCTGAAGAAGGCGCTTTCGGGCGGCGGTAGCCTGGCCGACATCGGCATCTACAGCCTCAATGCCGCGCGCTACCTGACGGGCGAGGAGCCTGTCGCCGTCAATGCGATGGAATCCACGGATCGATCGGACATTCGGTTCAGGGAGGTGGAGGATGTGATCAACTTCCAGCTCCTGTTTCCGTCGGGCGCGACGGCCAATTGCGTTTCGGCCTATAGCTCCAACGTCAATCGCTACCGGGTCTCGGGTCCCAAGGGTTGGGCCGAGATCGAACCCGCCACGGGCTATGGGGGGCAGGCCATGACCGTCCGCCTGGATGGCAAGACCGCCCCGCACGAACCTGCGGCCCGGAAGAACCAGTTCTCCGGTCAACTCGATCACTTCGCCGAATGTATCCTGACGGGCGCAGAGCCGATCGTGGGCGGTGATGAAGGCGTCAAGGATCTCAAGGTTATCGAAGCCATCTACCGCGCCGCTCGCGAAGGCCGGACGGTGCGGCTGTGAGAGCGCTGATTCTCGCCGCAGCGTTGCTCGCGCCGGGCCTGGCCTTTGCCCAGCAGCAGATCCCGCTGTGGCCCAAGGGCGCGCCGGGGTTTGAGAGCCGCAAGGATATCCCCGAGCAGGCGGCCGAGTACTGGGCCAAGAGCATCAACAATCCTTCGATCACGGTCTGGCTGCCGCCTAAGGAAAAGGCGACTGGCGCGGCTTTGATCGTGCTGCCCGGCGGTGGTCACCGCATGCTGGTGATCCATCCCGAGGGCACGGACGTCGCCAAGGTGATGAACCCGATGGGCGTGGCGGTTTTTGTGCTGAAATACCGGCTCTTCCGCGAGGAAGGCTCGCCCTACACGATCGACCATGCCCGGCAGGACGCCGCGCGCGCCGTGCGTTATGTCCGCGCCCATGCCGCCGAGTTCGGGGTGGATCCAGCTCGCATTGGCCTGATGGGTTTCTCGGGCGGCGGCGAGGTGGTGAACCTCGAAGTCTATCAGGACGCGTCGAAGGACCCCAAGGTCGACGCCATCGATGCGGTCAGCGCCCGTCCGGACTTCCAGGTGCTGATTTACCCCGGCCCTCTGGGCGTGCCCGACGCGATCCCGAGCGGAGCGCCGCCGGCCTTTATTCTGGCGGCCGACGATGATGAGTGCTGCTCGGCGCCGCCCGTCGAACTGCTGACCAAGTTCCGCGCCGCCAAGGTCCCGGTCGAGTTCCACCTGTTCCAGACCGGCGGTCACGCCTTCAACATGGGCTTCCGCACCAACAAGGCCGCGATCAGGGTCTGGCCGGATCGGCTGCGCGACTGGATGGCCGACAATGGCTGGCTGTCGACGCGGCCCTAGTCGGCCGCGTCGATATAGGCCTTCACGCGGGCGAACAGGTCCTCGAACATCGGCGTCGTCAGCCGGCCGGTGTTCGTGTTGAGTCGCGAGCAGTGATAGCTGTTGAACACCCGATAGGGCCCGGCCTGGAACTCGGAACCGTGACCGGGGATGCCCGCCGAGGCCTTGAGGCCGAGGGCTTTCAGCACATTGCGCCGCGAGACGTCGCCAAGGGTGACGATGGCCTTCAGTTTCGGGAAAGCCTCGATGCGATTGGTCAGGAACGGGCGGCAGGTATTCTCCTCGCTGGTTTCGGGCTTGTTGCCGGGTGGGGCGCAGCGGACGGCGTTGGTCACCGCGCTGCCGATCAGCTTCAGCGAGTCGTCAGGGCGCGCCTCGAACCTGCCGGTGGCGAAGCCGAACTTGATCAGGGTGTCGTAGAGCAGGGTCCCGGCATAGTCGCCGGTGAACGGCCGTCCGGTGCGGTTGGCGCCCTTGCGGCCGGGGGCCAGGCCCACGACGAGCAGGCGCGCATCCCGGTCGCCGAACGACGGCGCGGGGCCGTTGAACCAGTCGGGATAGAGGTCCTGGTTCTCGCGGCGATAGGCCACCAGCCGAGGACACAGCGGACAGTCGCGCGGGGGCTCGGCGGGCGAGGGGACCGTTTCCCCAGCGATGTTGGAACGCTGCTCAGTATTCATCGTCAGCCTCGCGTTCGGCCTGGGTGCGGGCGTCGGCCATCGGGCGCGGCGCGGGCGCACGCTGCGGGCGGCCGATGATATTGGCCAGATCGTTCAGGTCGACGAAGTCGTCGGCCTGGCGGCGCAGGTCGTCGCTGGTCATCGGCGGTTGGCTCTTCATGGTCGAGACCACGGTCACCCGGCGCCCCTTGCGTTGCACTGCCTCGACCAGGGCGCGGAAGTCGCCATCGCCGGAGAACAGCACCAGGTGGTCGGCGGTCTCAGCCATCTGCAGCATGTCGACGGCGATCTCGACGTCCATGTCCCCGCGCCAGCGTTTGCGGCCCTGGCTGTCGGTGAATTCGCGGGCTGGCTTGGTGACGAGGGTAAAGCCGTTGTAGTCGAGCCAGTCGACCAGCGGCCGGATGGGCGAATAGTCGTCGTTCTCGTTGATGGCGGTGTAATAATAGGCCCTGATCAGGACGCCGCGCTTTCTGAACTCGTCGAGCAGCTTGCGGTAGTCGATATCGAAGCCCAGCGCCTTGGCGGCCGAATAGAGGTTGGCCCCGTCAATGAACAGGGCCAGACGGTCCGTGGGATAGAAGGTCAACGCGGTAATTCCTTGAAAAATACGGTCGATCAAAATGGCTTGGACGAGGCCGTAATCGTGGCGCTCGGCTGTAATCTGCCGGGAGCCTATATGAGTCGCGAAGCCTTGTTGGAAGCGGCGCTGGAGGCCTTTCCCTCGGAAGGCCTCGCTGTGGTGGCGCAGTCGTCGTGGTGGACATCCGCCGCCTGGCCTGACCCCGCCGGGCCGGCCTATCTGAACGGTGTGGCGGTGGTGGAAACCCTGCTCGACCCTGCTGGTACGCTCGCAGCCCTGCATCGCATCGAGGCGCGCTTTGGCCGCGCGCGCGGCGAACTCAATGCTTCGAGGACTCTGGATCTCGATCTGATCGCCCACGGCCGCAGTGTGATTTCCGACGGTGTGATGCTGCCGCATCCCCGCGCTCATGAGCGTCTGTTCGTGATGGGGCCCCTGGCCGAGATCGCGCCGGACTGGCGTCATCCTGTCAGCGGCGAGACCGCGGCCCGTCTGGCGGACGCGGCCAGCGTGGGGCGCGACGCCAGGCCCTGAACTTCGCGCACTGGACTTACCGACGCGAAGCGGGCATAAGCGCCCCCTCGCGAAAGATGGGCGACAACCTCAGCGGCGTTGCGTAACGCCGCTCAGACCCTTATTTTGCAGAGCATCACGGCTAGCCCGAGGAATTCATGGCCCGCGTCACCGTCGAAGATTGCGTCGAGAAGGTTCCGAACCGTTTCGCACTGGTTCTGCTGTCCGCCCATCGGGCGCGCGGCATCTCGGCCGGCGCCGCCCTGCTGGTCGATCGCGACAACGACAAGAACCCGGTCGTCGCCCTGCGCGAGATCGCTGACGACGTCGTCGATCACGAAGGCCTCAAGGAACAGCTGATCAGCACGCTGCAGCGCGTCGATGAGCACACCGAGGCCGAGGAAGAAGCCGAGACCCTGGCCCTGCTGGCGGATCCGAGCCACATGCAGATGAGCGAACTGGAACTGGTTCGCGCCCTGCAAAGCGACCGCGATGGCGGTCAAGAGGAGCGGTACTGAGCCCCGACGGCACAGACCCTCTGATTCTTGAAGCGGCGCCTGCCGCCGCTCCATCCGAACGCGCGTCCGAAGTTTCCCCCTCGCTTGGGGTAGACTCGGGCGCGTCGTCGTTTCTGGCGACCAGTGAAGTCCAGGCGATGCCGACGCCGGCCCCCAAGCCGCGCCACAAGATCCTTCGTCAGTACGAACTGATCGAGCGGGTCCATTCCTACGACCCGACCGCTGACGAAGCGCTTCTGAACCGCGCCTATGTCTACGCCATGCGCATGCACGGTAGTCAGACCCGGGCCAGCGGCGACCCCTACTATGCCCACCCCATCGAGGTGGCCGGCATCCTGACCGAGTACCGGCTCGATACCGCGACCATCGTCACGGCGCTGTTGCATGACGTGATCGAGGACACGCCCGTCACCCGCGAGGACATCGCGGGTCTGTTCGGCGACGAGATCGCCGAGCTGGTCGAGGGCGTCACCAAGCTGTCCAAGCTGGAGCTCCAGGCCGAGCATTCGCGCCAGGCCGAGAACCTGCGCAAGTTCATCCTGGCGATCAGCAAGGACGTTCGCGTCCTGCTGGTGAAGCTGGCCGATCGTCTGCACAACATGCGGACGCTGCACTTCATCAAAAGTCAGGCCAAGCGTGAGCGTATCGCCCGCGAGACGCGCGACATCTACGCGCCGCTGGCTCGCAACATCGGTTGTCACCGCATCTGTACGGAGCTGGAGGAACTCAGCTTCGAGCATACCAACCCGGTGGCCCGCAACGCGATCATCCGCCGCCTGGACACCCTGCGCGCCGAGCAGGGCGGGGCGGTGGCGCTGGTCTCGCAGGAGATCGCGGCGCGACTCGAATCCGCCGGCGTTCCGGCCCGGGTCTTCGGTCGGGAAAAGTCGCCCTATTCGATCTGGCGCAAGCTGCAGCGCAAATCGATTGGCTTCTCGCAGATGTCCGACATCTACGCCTTCCGCGTGATCGTCGACAGCGAGGAGGACTGCTATCGCGCGCTGGGCGTCCTGCACCGGTCCTGGTCCAGCGTGCCTGACCGCTTCAAGGACTTCATCTCGACGCCCAAGCGTAACAATTATCGCTCGCTGCACACCACCGTCGTGGGGCCGCGCGGCATGCGCATCGAGATGCAGATCCGCACCGAAGCCATGGACCGCGTCAACGAAGAGGGCGTCGCCGCCCACTTCCGCTACAAGGACGCTTCGTACGGTCTCGATCTGGAAGGCATGGAAGCGGCCGGCGGTCGCGATCCGCTGGCCAACCTGCGCCAGCTGGTTCAGGTGCTGGAACATGGCGGCGACGCCGAGGAACTGGTCGAGCACGCCAAGCTCGAAATGTTCCTCGACCAGGTCTTCGTGTTCACGCCCAAGGGCAAGCTGGTCAGCCTGCCGCGCGGGGCCATGCCGCTCGACTTCGCCTATGCCGTCCACACCAGTGTGGGCGACACCTGCATCGGTGTGAAGATCAATGGCGAGCTGAAGCCGCTGCGCACCGGCCTCAACAACGGCGACGTGGTCGAGGTTATCCGCGGCTCCAAGCCCGTGGTGCCGCCCGACTGGCGCTCACTGACGGTGACCGGCCGCGCGCGCTCGGCCATCCGCCGCCACATCCGCCAGACGGAAAAGGAAGAGTTCCTTCGTCTGGGTCGCTCCTCGGTGGAACAGATCTTCGAGCGCGCTGGCAAAAAGCTGAAAGACGTTTCGCTGCGTCCGATCCTCGAGCGCTTCGCGCTGGAAAACGAGGAGATGCTGTTCGACGCGGTTGGCCGTGGCCGCGTGTCGCCCAGTCAGGTCCTGGAAACGGCCTTCCCGGGCATGAAGGACACCGAGATGGCGGCCGCCTCGGCGCGTCGCAAGATCGAGGGCGGCAAGGGCGCGCGGCTCTATGTGCGCGGCGGTGGCCTGACGCCGGGCGTCTCGCTGCACTTCGCCCATTGCTGCAGCCCGGTGCCGGGTGACCGTATCGTCGGCATCCTGCGCGAGGACGGTGAAGGGCTGGACGTCCACACCATCGACTGCCCCAAGCTGGCCGACTACGAGGATCGCGAAGATCTCTGGCGCGACCTGAACTGGACGCCGGAAGCCGAGCGCGAGACCGTGTCCCTGACCCGCCTGCACGCCACCATTCAGAACGCGCCGGGTGTGCTGGGTCAGGTCTGTACGATTATCGGCGAAGCAGGCGGCAATATCGTCAATCTGCGCATGCACCACCGGCAGAGCGACTTCTTCGACACTGATATCGACGTCGAGGTTCGCGACGCCAAGCACCTGACCAACATCTCGGCGGCGCTGCGGGCCTGTCCGTCGGTCGAGACGGTCGACAGGACGCGCGGCTAGGCCTTCAGCTTGGTGATGGCGTCTGCCGTTGAGGCGGTCAGCGGCGAGGGCAGGGCGTCCAGCGAGAACCAGCCCCATTCGTGCAAGGCGTGATCCTCGATGATCGTCGGCTCGCCTTCGAAGCTTTCGGTGCGGTAGGTGATCGCCACCCAGTGATAGTCCGGCGCGATCATGTCGGTCACGGCCAGGACCGGGCCGGCGACGATCCGGATTCCCAGTTCTTCATGGATCTCGCGCTCGGCGCAGGATCGCGCGGCTTCGCCCCAGTCGAGCTTGCCGCCGGGCACGCCCCAGTGGTCGGCCTCAGGGTTCTTCACCCGCCTGACCAGCAATAGCCGGCCCTGATCGTCGAGGACGGCGGCGCCGCAGCCGATGCGGGGACGTTGGGGATCGCTCATGGGCGGGATAGAGCTAAATCCGGCGCATCGCGCAAGGCGATTGGCGGACTCGCCAGCGTGCGGTATAGGCGCCGCTCATGACCAATGATGACGTCCTCGATGAATTCCGCGCCGCAGGGGCCCTGCGCGAAGGCCACTTCGTGCTGTCCTCCGGCCTGCACAGCCCGGTCTTCCTGCAGAAGAACCTGGTGTTCATGCGGCCCGAGCGCTGCGAGCGCCTCTGCAAGGCCTTGGCCGAGAAGATCATCGCCACCGTCGGCCAGCCCGATGTGGCGGTGTCGCCGGCCGTGGGCGGGATCATCCCCGGCTATGAGACGGCCCGTCATCTGAACGTCGCGTCGATCTATGTCGAGCGCGAGGGCGGCGGCTTCAAGTTCCGGCGCGGCTTCCATCTGGAGCCCGGCCAGAAGGTCGTGATGGTCGAGGATATCGTCACTACAGGCCTGTCGTCGCGCGAGTGCATCGCCGCGATCCAGGAGGCCGGCGGCGACGTCATCGCGGCGGGCTGCATCGTCGACCGCTCGGGCGGCAAGGTCGATGTCGGTGTGCCGCTGGTCTCGCTCTGCAGCCTGGAAGTGCCGGCCTATCCCGCCGACGCCCTGCCGCCGGAGCTGGCCGCGATCCCGATCGAGGACCCCGGCAGCCGCCGGCTGAAGGGCTGAGCTATTTGGCCGGCGGCGTCAGCTGCTTGACCGGCCATTCGACGCCCAGCTGTTCCAGATAGGTCCCGTACTTTCCGGGGTCGTAGTAGAACTGGCTCATCGCCGGCCGGTACGTCGCCATGATGTTGGCGTTGATCTGGGTCTGGGGCAGGTCGGTGGCCGCCAGCATCGGCACGTATTTCTGGTCCTTGGTCTGGACGTCCTTGAAATAGCTGTTGGCCGCGGCCAGCAGCTTGGGCTGGGTCAGGAGATCCAGCGCCGTCATCGCCACCACCTTGGAGCCCGCCGCCACGCCCTTGTGGGCGATGGGCGTCGCCATCGAGATGGCGTTGGCCCAGTGGTGCCCCGGCAGTTCGGGGATGTTGGCCGGATAGTTGATCGTGATGGTCGGCATGATCCAGGAGATGTCGCCGATATCGTCCGACCCGCCGCTTTCCGGCTTGGGGTCCGGCGGCGACAGGCCCTTGAGCTTGGTGTCGAGACCCGTCTGCTTGGGCGCGCCGATATTGGTCTGCACGGCCTTGGCGAAGGCCTGCTCGTCGGCGGTCCAGACCGGCAGTCCGACCGCTTCGATATTGGCCTGGGCGGCCTCGGCCATCGGTCGGTTGAAGTGACGCGGCGCGGCCGTACCGATCACCTGGTGGTCGACCTTGGTGTCGGTCATGTCAGCGGCCGCCTGGGCGATCCGGTCGCCGATGGCGTAGTTCTTCTTGATCGCGTCGAAGCTTTGTTCGCGGAAATAGTACCAGACGCTGGCTTCGGACGGCACGACGTTGGGCTGGTCGCCGCCATCGACGATCACATAGTGCGAGCGCTGCTCGGGCCGCAGATGCTCCCGGCGCATGTTCCAGCCGATGTTCATCAGCTCGACCGCGTCCAGCGCGCTGCGGCCCCGCCAGGGCGCGCCGGCCGAGTGCGCGGACTCGCCATGGAAGTTGTACTTCACCGACACCAGCCCCGTGCCTGTCGGCTGACCCCAGGTGGTGGCGAGGTTGGAGCCCACATGCGTGAAGATGGTGGCGTCCACGCCCTTGAAGACGCCGTCGCGGACCATGTAGGCCTTGCTCGCCACCAGTTCCTCGGCGACGCCGGGCCACAGCATCAGGGTCCCGGCGATGTTCTCCTTGATCATCAGGTCCTTGAGCGCCAGGGCCGCGACGACGTTCAGGGCCTGGCCGGAATTGTGGCCCTCGCCATGGCCCGGCGCGCCGGGAACGATCGGGTCGTGCCAGGGCACGCCGGGCTTCTGCGAAGCCTTGGGAATGCAGTCGATGTCGCTGCCGAAGGCGATGGTCGGACCGTCCTTGCCGTTCGTCCAGGTCGCGGTCCAGGCCGTCGGAATGCCCGACACGCCGCGCACCACGGTGAAGCCGTTCTCCTCCAGCACGCCGGTGATGTACTTCGAGGTCTCGATCTCCTGGAAGCCCAGCTCGCCGAAGGAGAAGATCTGGTCGTTCATCACCTGCGACAGCTTGGCCCGGGACTCGACGCCAGCGACAGCCTGGGCTTTCAGGGCCTTGAGGGCGCTGGCTGAATAGGCGGGCGCCGCCATCGCTGAAACAGCTGTCGTCGCCATCAGCATGGCCAACGCCGCAATCCGCGCAGTCTTCACGATCATGTTCCGTCCCCATCGCTTCCCAGGCCCGCGACCTTCAACGGCGCCGGGCCGGCTGTCCACGCCGTTTTCCCCGAGCTTGAGCAGAACTGTGCGGCTGTTGCTTTTCCGGCCTCCACCCATCGACCGGAAGGGGATAGACTGTCCCGGACGGCCAGCCATCGGCCGCCGATCGCGTTCGAGGGCGGTAAAATTCTTAGCGAGCATCAGCTGAACGTCCGACTGGGCGTCAATATCGACCACGTGGCCACGATCCGGAATGCGCGCGGCTCCAGCTATCCCGAGCCGGTGCGCGCCGCCGAGCTGGCCCTGGCCGCCGGGGCCGACGGCATCACGGCCCACCTGCGCGAGGATCGCCGGCATATCTCCGACGCCGACATCGCGCTGCTGAATGACCTGTGCCTCAAGCGCGGCAAGCCGCTGAACTTTGAGATGGCCGTCACCGACGAGATGGTCGGCATCGCCCTGCAGGCCAGGCCGCACGCCGCCTGCCTGGTGCCCGAGCGCCGCGAGGAAGTGACCACCGAGGGCGGCCTCGACGTGGTGCGCGGCTACGACGCCATCGCCGCCGCCACCGGCCGTCTGCGCGAGGCCGGCAGCCGCGTGTCGCTGTTCATCGACGCCGAGGCAAGCCAGATCGAAGCCTCGCACCGCCTGGGCGCCCAGGTCATCGAGTTGCACACCGGCGCCTATTGCGACGCTGCGAGGGCCGGAGAGATCGATCGGGCCGCCGCCATCCTGCGCCGCCTGCAGGACGGCGCGGCCCTGGCCTCGAGCCTGGGTCTGGAGGTTCATGCCGGCCACGGCATCGACTACGCCACGGTCAAGCCGATCGCGGCCATCCCGCAGATCGCCGAGCTGAATATCGGCCACTTCCTGATCGGCGAGGCGATCTTCGTGGGTCTGCCCCAGGCCATTCATCGGATGCGGGCCCTGATGGACGCCGCGCGCGCCGAGCTGGCCGCGTGATCATCGGCATCGGCTCGGACCTGTGCGACATCCGACGGATCGAAAAGTCGCTGGAGCGGTTTGGCGACCGGTTCACCAACAAGGTGTTCACCGAGATCGAACGCACGCGGTCCGAGCGCAAGCCTGACCGCGCCAGCAGCTACGCCAAGCGGTTCGCCGCCAAGGAGGCCTGCTCCAAGGCCCTGGGCACCGGCCTCAAGCGCGGCGTGCATCTGGCCGGCATGGGCGTGGTCAACCTGCCGTCGGGCAAGCCGACCATGGCCCTGACCGGCGGCGCAGCCGAGCGACTGGCGTCGATGGTGCCCGAAGGCATGACCCCGGTGATCCACCTGTCGCTGACCGACGATCATCCCTACGCCCAGGCCTTCGTGATCATCGAGGCCATCTGAACCGCCAAAGAGGACGCCAGCCCGATGAGCGAGTTTCTTCTGTTGATGCACGGCGACGCGGTCGACGAGGCGGCGGCGGACTGGCCGGCCTATCTGGACGGACTGGCCCGGGGCGGGCGTCTGCGCGGCGGCAGCAGTCTCGGCGGCGGCGCCTGCTTTCGCAGGGACGGGGCGTCGCGACCGAGTTCCGACCATCTGACGGGCTTCATCAGGATCGCGGCGGAGAGCCTTGAGGACGCCCGATCCTGCCTGGCCGGCAATCCCGTCTATGAGGCCGGAGGCACGGTGGAAATCCGTCTTCTGGTCGAGGATGAATAGCCCGGACCCGTCCGCCCCATCGCCGCCATGAAGGCGAGTTAACCGGCGCAAAGCTTGCCCGTTGTGTAAAGCGCGTCTAGCTAAGCCTGTCCGGTTCGCCGGAACCCCATTGCTCGAGAGCCCAGCGCCCGCATGACCGACGCCGCCGACGATAACGCGCAGCCCGAGGAACAGGGCGGAGCCGTCAAGGAATTCATCGAGATCATCAAGACGGTGGCCTATGCCCTGGGCATCGCCCTGGTGCTGCGGGTCCTGCTGTTCCAGCCCTTCACGATCCCGTCGGGGTCGATGGAGCCCAACCTGCTGGAAGGCGACTACATCATCGTCAGCAAGTTCAGCTATGGCTGGAGCAAGCACTCGATCCCGTTCAGCCCGCCCATCCTCAATGGCCGGATCCTGGCCCAGGCGCCCAAGCGCGGTGACATCGTGGTCTTCAAGCTGCCGCGCGACAATCGCACCGACTACATCAAGCGCCTGATCGGCATGCCGGGCGACAAGGTCCAGGTGCGCGGCGGCGTGGTCAACATCAACGGCAAGCCCCTGGCGATGGCCGCGCGGGATCCGGCCCTGGTCGACATGGGCTATGGTTTCACCCAGCAGGTCCAGCGCTTCGAGGAAACCAATCCCGAAGGCCGCAAGTACCAGACCCAGGACTACGGCCCCGACAGCCGCGGCGACAATACCGGCATCTATACGGTGCCCGAGGGCTGCTATTTCTTCATGGGCGACAACCGCGACAACTCGGCCGACAGCCGGTTCGACCCGGGCGTCTCGCCGTTCAAGACCGGTCCCGGCGTCTGCAAGTGGGACTATGAGCTGGACCAGTATATCGGCGACGAGGTCGGGGTCGGCTTCGTTCCGGCCGAGAACCTGGTCGGCAAGGCCCAGATCATCCTGCTGTCGTGGAATCGCAACGCGGCCCTGTTCAAGCCCTGGACCTGGGTTCTGGACGCCCGTCCCAGCCGCTTCTTCCGCGTCCTGAAGTGAATTTGAACCATGGATAGACGGGTCGCCGCCGTCGGCGACCTGGAGCGCCGGATCGGTTACACATTCGCTGACCGCCAGCTGCTGGAACAGGCCCTGACGCACGCCAGCGTCGGGGACGGCGCCAAGAAGACCGCCGACAACGAGGTCCTCGAGTTCATCGGCGACCGCGTGCTGGGCCTGCTGGCCGCCGAGGCCCTGGCCGAGCGGTTTCCGCAGGCCAAGGAGGGCGAGCTGGCCCCGCGCCTCAACGCCCTGGTCAGCCGCGAAACCTGCGCCCGCGTGGCCCGCGCCGCCGAGCTGGGTCCGGCCCTTCGGCTGTCGGCCTCATCCAGCAAGGTGGGCGGCCGCGAGACCGACTCCATCCTGGCTGGCGGCTGCGAGGCCCTGATGGCGGCCCTGTATCGCGACGGCGGGCTGGAGACGGCGCGCCGGGTGTTCCTGGACCTGTGGAGCGCCGAGTTCGACCGCGCCGCCCAGGGCAAGCCGCGCGATCCCAAGACCGCGCTGCAGGAGTGGGCGCAGGGCCAGGGCAAGCCACTGCCGACCTATGCCGTGAAGGACCGCACGGGCCCCGATCATGCGCCGGTGTTCACGGTGCAGGTGACCGTCGCCGGCGTCGATCCCGTCTTCGCTGTCGGCCGCTCACGCCAGGACGCCGAAAAGGCCGCCGCCAAGGCGCTGCTGGATCGGGAAGGGGCGGAGTAGGGGGCACGGGTTCGCAACCTCGCGCGGAAAGCCGCCGAGTGGGTGGGAAGGGTCGCGGAGCGTCCGGGCCTCGCCCGGATGATGGGATAGTTGAATACCGTTTCGACGAAGACGAACGCTCCGCGCAGCCGTTATCCGGTGAGCCCTCGGGGCGCGGGGTTTTAACCCGCTTCCGATGTTAGGCCCCCGACGGGTGGAGAGGATAGCGACCCCGTCCAGACCGCATGGGCGATTTCAGCCCATGCCTGCTGCGCATCGTGCGGGCGTCGCCAAAGGGCGTTCCCGGCGGTCCCGGTCCGGCTTCAACGCGTCCGGCCCCCGCAAGGACCGCTCCGCTCCACCAGACCCTGCCGGGCCTTCGACGACGGCCGACGGGCGCTTCCCGCTCGACCACCCCTGATAGCCGCAACGGTCGCCGTACGTGCGCCCTTCCCGTGCTGCCAGGTGAGATTGATTATGCAGGCGGTTTCAGCGCGTCTGATGGGCGCGCTCGTTTTATTTTTAGGGCGTTGATTTTGTTGCGCTCTATCCCGCAAGGCGCGGGGACAAAGGGCAGCCAATCCCCGTTCTAGCCCAGCAAACGCTTGTCATCCCGGGCGGCGAAGCCGACCCCGGACCCAGGGGCCGGCGCACTGCGGTTGCCCCTGGGTCCCGGCGCTCCGCTCCGCTACGGCCGGGATGACAAGCGTTCTTGCGGTTTGAAGTCCTTCTCGCCCGCGAGAGGGAGCCATCCCTAAATCTCACGGCGAGACGATCGCCGCTCTGACCAGGTTGCTCAAGGACGGCGCGCCGCGCCGCCGCGGAGCGGCTGGCCGCAGGCCAGTCCTTGACCAACCTGGACAGACCGGCACGCTGCAGCCTCCAAGAGATTTAAGGATAAGCGGGACGCGGGGCGTCCGCTTACTGGCCGGATGCAGAAGACTGTTACCAACCGCAGGGCTCTGCATAATGCATACGAACGGTGATTAGGGACCGACATGTTCAAGTTCGCGACACCGATTCTCACGGCGGGCGCTATAGCGCTGAGCTCGACGCCCGCGCTCGCCGGTAGGGAAGACCAATGGGTCGCGAGAGAGGCTCTAGGCGACGGAAGCCGGATACCCACCGCATTGTTCCTGTCGTGGAACTACAAAGCCCTGCTTTTTCGCGCGACATGTGATCAGGGCGAGCTGATTTTGGACTACTTCGGCGACGGGGAGATTTCATTGTCCCGAGCGACCCCAATGACCATTGTAGGCGCGACGCCCGTCAAGCTTCGCACTCGCCTAGTCGATGGCCATTTGGAAGGGCGTGTGAAAGTGACCGAGCAAGTTCTGCAATCACTGGCGACTTCGGCGGAACTGGAAATTGACGCTCCAAACGCCATGGGAGAGCCATGGTACGTCGGTCGGGCTGAACCTCTTCGTCGACTGGCGCGACGTTGCAGTTAGTTCTCAGCCAAGGTCCGCAAACCACCCCGCACCGACTATTGTAGCCACCGCTCACCCCGCCGAAACTCTGTCCCTAGCGGCCTTTCCCCATCAGGGGGAGGAATCCCGGCCGCGCTGTGCTACACGCACGCGCAATGACTGACACAACACCTCAAAAGACCACCCGCGCCGGTTTCGCCGCGATCATCGGCGCGCCCAATGCCGGCAAGTCCACCCTGGTCAACCGCATGGTCGGCGCCAAGGTCTCGATCGTCACCCAGAAGGTGCAGACCACGCGCTTTCCCGTGCGCGGCGTGGCCATGCACGGCGACGCCCAGATCATCCTGGTCGACACCCCCGGCATCTTCAGCCCGCGCCGCCGCCTGGACCGCGCCATGGTCCGGTCCGCCTGGAATGGCTCGGAACAGGCCGAGGTCACCGTCCACCTGATCGACGTCCAGGCCGAGCTGGCCTCGAACGAGAACAAGGCCACACCCGCCGAGCACCGCTCGGTGCAGGACGTCCAGACCATCATCGAAGGCCTGAAGACGGCCGGCCGCCAGGTGATCCTGGCGCTGAACAAGATCGACGGCGTCAAGCGCGACACCCTGCTGAAGGTGACGCAGGAACTGTTCGACACCGGCGTCTATTCCGAGGTCTTCATGATCAGCGCCGCCACCGGCGCGGGCGTCGACGACCTGCTGGAACGTCTGGCCGCCGCCATGCCGGAAAGCCCGTGGCTGTATCCGGAAGACCAGACCGCCGACCTGCCGGCCCGCCTGCTGGCCGCCGAGATCACTCGCGAGAAGATCTATCTGCGGGTCCACGAGGAGCTGCCCTACGCCGCTTCGGTGGAAACGACCGCCTTCGAGGAACGCGCCGACGGCAGCGCCCGCATCGAGCAGACCATCTATGTCGAACGCGACGGCCAGCGCGCCATCGTGCTGGGCAAGGGCGGCCAGACCCTGAAATGGATCGGCCAGGCCTCGCGCGAGGAGCTGTGCGACATCCTGGATCGCAAGGTGCACCTGTTCCTGCACGTCAAGGTCAAGGAAAACTGGGCCGAAGAGCGGGGCCTGTTCAGCGACATGGGCCTGGACTTCGACGTCTGACAAGCCGCCGCGCCGCCCTGACAGCGGCGCGGCCCTTGACTTGATCGCTGGCAGGCTGTCCTAACGGATGAGAACATACCGGGAATATCGCCCCCAGTGAGCCAGATCGAAAACGCCTTTTCCCCGGCCGCTCCATCGGTCGACCTCGACGCCTATTTCGCGCGGATCGGCTATGATGGCCCGCGTGAGCCGACCCTGGCCGTGCTGCGGGCCATCACCCAGAAACACCCGGACGCCATCCCGTTCGAGAATCTGGACGTGTTGCTGGGGCGGGGCGTCAGCATCGATCCCGCCGACATCGACGCCAAGCTGATCGGGGCGCGGCGGGGCGGCTACTGCTTCGAACAGAACGGCCTTCTCAAGCGGGTGCTGCTGGCGCTGGGCTTCGAGGTCCAGTCGCTGATGGCGCGGGTCTGGTGGATGAAGCCGCCGGAAGCGCCGACGCGGGCCCGCTCGCACATGGTGCTGTCGGTGCTGATCGACGGTGAAGCCTGGCTGGCCGACAACGGCTTTGGCGGCTGTGTGCTGACCGCCCCGTTGCGGTTGATGTCCGACGCGGTCCAGGCCACGCCCAACGGCGCCTTCCGCATCGAGGCCGTCGCGCCCGAAATGGGCGGCGAGCGGCTGCTGCTGGCCGATCTGTCAGGGACCTGGGCGCCGCTGTACCAGGTGGCGCTGGGGCCCTGGATGGACGTCGACTACGAACCCGCCAACTACTTCACCTACACCCATCCCAGCTCGCACTTCACCTGGAGCATGACGGTCGGGCGCACGACGCCGACGGCGCGCTACGCCCTGAAGAACAATCGCCTGACCCATCGCGACGCCACCGGCCAACTGGTCGAGCAGCGTGACCTGACGGTCGACGAGCTGGAAGCCACCCTGCGCGACGTCATCGGCCTGCCGGTCGAGTCTGACTGGCGGCCGGTGCTGGAAAAGGTCGTGGCGTGGGGGACGCAGGCCTAGATGGAGTGGGAAGACGAGGCCCTGGTGCTGTCGGCCCGCATCCATGGCGAGACGGGGGCCATTGTCGAGCTGCTGACCGAGCAGCATGGCAAGTTCGCGGCCCATGTGGCGGGCGCGGCCTCGCGGCGGATGAAGCCGTTCCTGCAGCCCGGCTCGCGGGTGATCGCCCGCTATCGGGCCCGGATGTCCGATCAGCTGGGCGCGGCCACGCTGGAACCGATGGGCGAGGGGGTGGCCTCGCTGTTTGACGATCCGCTGGCCCTGGCCGGCCTGTCCTCGGCCGCGTCGCTGGCCGCCGGCGCCTTGCCAGAGCGCGAGGCCCATCCCGGGGCCTTCCATGCGCTGGAGGCGCTGATCGGCGTGCTGCAGATCCCCGACATCTGGCCGGCCGTCTATGTGCGCTATGAGGCGGGGCTGTTGCAGGAGCTGGGCTTTGGTCTGGACCTGTCCAAGTGCGCCGCCACCGGCAGCTTCGATGACCTGATCTATGTCAGTCCCCGCACCGGCCGGGCGGTCAGCCGCGCGGCGGGCGAGCCCTACAAGGACAAGCTGTTGCCGCTGCCGCCGTTCCTGCTGTCGGCCCAGGGCGGTCTGGCGGAGGGCGACGTGAAGGCGGGGCTGGACATCACCGGCCACTTTCTGGAGCAGTTCGTGTTCGGTCCGCTGAACCGGCCGCTGCCGCCGACGCGGACGTGGCTGCTGGATCGCCTGGACGAGGCGGGGCGGCTTTAAGAACCGTCACAAAGGCGCGATATCGGCAGACCAGTTCAAGGAGTCGCCGATGTCCATCCTGCTCGATCGCTACGCCCTGTCGCGCCGGCGCGCTCTGGCCGCTTTCGGCGCCGTCGCCGCCACAGCCCTGTCGATCCCGCTGGTCAGCGGCCGGGCGATGGCCCAGCCGGTGTTCACGATCTATCCGTTCCAGCTGGGCGTCGCCTCGGGTGATCCGCAGCCGGACGGTTTCGTGATCTGGACGCGCCTGGCGCCGGAGCCGCTGGAGATCGGCCACGGCATGCCCGCCCAGCCGGTGGAAGTGTCGTGGGAAGTCGCCGCCGACGCCGGCTTCCGGACCGTGGTCGCCAAGGGCGTTGCGGTGGCCATGCCCGAGCTGGCTCACGCCGTTCACGTCGAGGTCGGCGGCCTGGAGGCGGGCCGCGACTACTGGTACCGTTTCGTCGCGGGCAAGGAGCGCAGCCTGACAGGCCGGGCGCGCACGACGCCGGCCCTGGGCTCGACCGTGGATCGCGTCCGCTTCGCCGTCGCCGGCTGCCAGAACTACGAGCAGGGCTATTACACCGCCCACCGCCGTCTGGCCGACGAGAACCCCGACTTCGTCTTCTGCTACGGCGACTACATCTATGAAGGACGCGGCAGCCGCGTCTGGAACGGTCCCCGCGGCCCGGTCGAGAACGTCCGCCAGCATTTGGGCGGCGAGATCTACAGCCTCGACGACTATCGCCGCCGCTACGCCCTCTACAAGATGGACACCGACCTGCAGGCCGCCCACGCCGCCGCGCCGTGGTTCGTGGTCTGGGACGACCACGAGATCGACAACAACTGGGTCGCCGACCTGGATCAGGACGGCGTTGATCCCAAGGTCTTCAACCTGCGTCGCCAGGCCGCCGTTCAGGCCTATTTCGAGAACATGCCCCTGCGCCCCAGCAGCTTTCCGGTTGGAACCACGATTCAGCTGTACCGCCGCGCCAGCTTCGGCGGTCTGATGGACCTGAACCTGCTGGACACCCGCCAGTTCCGCACCAACCAGCCCTGCGGCGACAAGTTCGGGACCTGCGCCGAGATCGAAGCGGCCAAGGCCGAGGTGCTGGGTCTGAAGCAGGAAAAGTGGCTGCTCGACGGCCTCTCGGCGTCCAAGGCGCGCTGGAACGTGCTGGCCCAGCAGATCATGGTCATGGACCTGGATCGCGATCCCGGCGCGGCCTCGGCGGTCAATCCGGATTCCTGGGCGGGCTATCGCTCGCCGCGCAACCGCCTGCTCAAGCAGATCCGCGACCGCAGGATCGCCAATCCGATCGTGCTGACCGGCGACGAGCACCAGAACTATGCCGGCGAGCTGCACCTGGACGGCGCCCATCCCGAGGGCGCGCCGATCGGGACGGAGTTTGTCATCACCTCGATCTCGTCCAGCGGCGACGGCGTCGACCAGCGCGAGGACATGGCCAGGATCCAGGCCGCCAATCCGCAGCTGAAGTTCAACAACGCCCAGCGCGGCTACGCCATCTGCGAGGTGACGCCCGAGCGCTGGACGACGGAGTTCAAGGTGCTGGACGCCATCACCCGTCGCGACGGAAAACTGACCACCCGGGCCAAGCTGGCGGTCGAAGCGGGAAATCCTCGTCTCGCGACCGTCTAGGCCATCGAATCGGGGGAGGGATCTCTGCTAGGGTGCGGTCCCGGTAACGATTCCTCCTCATGAACAAACCTGTCCTTCCCCCCGGCGGTCCTGGCGACGGCGACCGCATCCTTGACGAGCCGCTGACAGAAGCCCTGTCGCGCCGCTATCTGGCCTATGCCCTGTCGACGATCAGTTCGCGGGCCCTGCCGGACGTGCGCGATGGCCTCAAGCCCGTCCATCGTCGCGTGCTGTACGCGATGAACAACATGCGCCTGAACCCCGAGGCCGCCGCGCGCAAGTGCGCCAAGGTGGTCGGTGAGGTGATGGGTAACTTCCACCCGCACGGCGACCAGTCGATCTATGACGCCCTGGTGCGCCTGGCCCAGGACTTCGCCCAGCGCATCCCGCTGGTCGAAGGGCAGGGCAATTTTGGCAATATCGACGGCGATAACGCCGCGGCCATGCGCTACACCGAATGCCGGATGACCACGGCGGCGACGCTGCTGCTGGACGGCATCGACGAGGACGCGGTTGATTTCCGGCCCACCTATGACGGCCAGGACGAGGAACCGGTGGTTCTGCCGTCGGGCTTCCCCAATCTGCTGGCCAACGGCTCGTCGGGCATCGCGGTCGGCATGGCCACCTCGATCCCGCCGCACAACGCCGCCGAGCTGATCGACGGCTGCCTGCTGCTGCTCAGCCGGCCCGAGGCGACCACGGCCGACCTGCTGGAACGCATCCCGGGTCCCGACTTCCCGACCGGCGGCGTTATCGTCGAGCCGCGCGAGAGCCTGCTGGAAACCTACGAGACCGGCCGCGGCGGCGTTCGCGTGCGCGCCAAGTGGGAAAAGGAAGACACCGGTCGCGGCACCTACCAGATCGTCGTCACCGAGATCCCGTACCAGGTGAAGAAGTCGGATCTGGTCGAGCAGCTGGCCGACCTGATCGAGAGCAAGAAGGCGGCCCTGCTGGGCGACGTGCGCGACGAGAGCGCCGAGGACATCCGTCTGGTCCTCGAGCCCAAGTCCAAGAACGTCGAGCCCGAAGTTCTGATGGAGAGCCTGTTCAAGCTCTCGGCGCTGGAAAGCCGCTTCCCGGTCAATATGAACGTGCTGGACGCGCGCGGCACGCCGGGCGTGATGGGGCTGAAACAGGCGCTGATGGCGTTCCTGGCCCACCGTCGCGAGGTGCTGACCCGCCGGGCCAAGCACAGACTGTCCAAGATCGAAGCCCGTCTGCACATCCTGGACGGCCTGCTGATCGCCTACCTCAATCTGGACGAGGTCATCCGCATCGTCCGTTACGAGGACGAGCCCAAGCAGAAACTGATCTCGACCTTCGCGCTGTCGGACATCCAGGCCGACGCCATCCTCAACACCCGCCTGCGCCAGTTGGCCAAGCTGGAAGAGATGGAGATCCGCCGCGAGCACGCCGAGCTGATGGAAGAGCGCGACGGCATCCTGGCCATGCTGGCCAGCGACGAGAAGCAGTGGAAGCTGGTGGGCACGGGCCTGCGCGAGGTGCGCGCCACCCTGCTGAAGATCAAGCATCCGCTGGACAAGCCCCGCATCAACGGCATCACCGGCCGCTCGATCTTCGCCGACGCGCCGCTGGTCGACGCCGAGGCCGCGATCGAGGCGATGATCGTCCGTGAACCGATCACCATCATCCTGTCGGATCGCGGCTGGATCCGCGCCGCCAAGGGCAAGGTGGAGGATCCGTCCGAGCTGAAGTTCAAGGAAGGCGACAAGCTGGGCTTCCTGGTCCCGGCCGAGACCACCGACAAGCTGCTGATCTTCTCCAGCGACGGCCGCTTCTTCACGATCGGCTGCGACAAGCTGCCCAGCGCGCGGGGCCATGGCGAGCCGCTGCGGATGATGATCGAGCTGGACGACAAGGTGAAGATCCTCGACGTCTTCCCGTTCAAGGCCGGCCGCAAACGTATTTTGGCCTCCAAGCTTGGCTATGGCTTCCTGATGCCCGAGGAAGAAGCGCTCGCCAATCGCAAGGCCGGCAAGCAGGTCCTGACCGTCGACGCCGCCGGCGCCGCCTTCTGCCTGGAAGCCGTCGGCGACCAGCTGGGCGTGATCGGCGACAACGGCAAGATCCTGATCTTCCCGCTGGAAGAGCTGCCGGAAATGCCACGCGGCAAGGGCGTCAAGCTGCAGGCCTATCGCGAGGGCGGCCTGCGCGACGCCCTGTCGTTCAACGCCGAGACCGGCGGCTACTGGATCGACTCCGCCGGTCGTCGACGCGACTGGACCGACTGGACCACCTTTGTCGGCAAGCGGGCCGGGGCCGGCAAGCTGGCGCCCAAGGGCTTCCCGACCTCCAAGCGGTTCAAGCCGAAATGACAGGCGCGCGGCTGAGACGGAAGGCGATCGGATTTGTCGCCGGCCTGCTTGGCTGCGCGGCCGCCGTGGGTGGCGCGGCGGCCGCGCCGTTGCCGATCGGCAAGCCCGAGGCCGTCGGCTTCTCGTCGCAGAAGCTGAAGAAGCTGGACGAGGCCATGCAGGCCATGGTCGACACCGGACAGGTGGCTGGCGCCGTGACCCTTCTGGCCCGCCACGGCCAGATCGTTTCGGCCTCGACCTTCGGCAAGCGCGGCCTGGAAACGGGCGAGGCCATGCCGGCCGACGCCATCTTCCGCATCCGTTCAGAGACCAAGCCGGTCACCGGCGTGGCGATGATGATCCTCTATGACGAGGGCAAGTGGAAGCTGGACGATCCGGTCAGCAAATATGTGCCGGAGTTCGCCAATCTGCGGGTCGCCAAGATGGACGCCGAGGGCCGCCCGGTCCTGACGCCGATCTCGCGGCCGCCCACCATGCGCGAGCTGATGACCCATACGGCGGGCTTCGCCTATGGCATCGCCGATGATCCTTCCAGTCCCGCCGACCAGGCCTATTACCGCGCAGCCGTGCTGCAGTCGGAGTCGCTGGATCAGCTGGTGACCAAGGTCGCCACCCTGCCGATGTTCGCCGAGCCGGGCACCCTGTGGCGCTACAGCGTGGCCGCCGATATCCAGGGCTATATCGTCGAGAAGCTGTCGGGCCAGTCGCTGCCGGTGTTCATGCAGGAGCGGATCTTCACGCCGCTGGGCATGGCCGACACCGCCTTCTACGTGCCGCAGGAAAAGGTCGGGCGCCTGGCGGCGCTGTATGACGCCGACGCCACGGGCAAGCTGATCCCGGCGATCGAAGGGCCCTGGCGCGATGTCACCCGGCCACCGGCGGCCCCGTCGGGCGGCGGCGGCCTGGTCTCCACGGCCCACGACTTCGCGCGGTTCGCCCAGATGATCCTCAACAACGGGGATCTGGACGGCATCCGCATCCTGCAGCCCGAGACGGTGGCCCTGATGCGGTTGAACCAGCTGCCGGCCAGTTTCACGGTCACCACCAATGGCACGATCGGGGTTCTGCATCCCAGCCAGAAGCCGTTCCCGTTCGCCCAGGGCATGGGTTATGGCCTCGATGTCGCCGTGGCCGTGGATCCGGCCGCCTCGGGCGCGCCGGTCGGGGCGGGCACGATCAGCTGGGGCGGCAGCGCCGGCACCTGGTTCTGGATCGACCCGACCAACGACCTGTTCTTCATCGGCATGATCCAGCGCCTGGGCGGTGTGGGACCCGGGCTGGACGCCACGACACGGACTCTGGTCTATCAGGCGCTGGAACATCCGGATCAGTAGGGGGACGGGCATGGGCAAGGGGCGGTTCGAAGCGTTCAGCGATGGCGTTCTGGCCATCATCATCACCATCATGGTGCTGGAGCTGAAAGTCCCGCACGGCGCTGACCTGGCGGCGCTCAGGCCCCTGATCCCGGTGTTTCTCAGCTATGTGCTGAGCTTCATCTATGTCGGCATCTACTGGAACAATCACCATCACATGCTGCACGCGGTGACCTCGGTCACCGGCCCGATCCTGTGGGCCAATCTGCACCTGCTGTTCTGGCTGTCGCTGGTGCCGTTCGTCACCGCCTGGATGGGCGAGAACCATTTCGCGTCCATGCCGGTGGCGCTCTATGGCGGCGTGATGCTGATGTGCGCCCTGGCCTTCATGCTGCTGGCGAGACTGATGACCCGGCATGAGGGCGCGGAGTCGAAACTCGCCCTGGCCTTTGGCAAGGACTACAAGACCAAGCTGTCGCTGGCGCTTTACGTCGCCGGCGTCGGCGTGGCCTTCGTCAATTCCTGGATCTCGCTGGGCTGCTATGTCGCTGTCGCCGTGATCTGGTTCGTGCCCGACAAACGCATCGAACGCGTGCTCAACGCGGGTTAGTTCAAACAGGCGTTTGCGCCTTTCGCCAGACCCGGTCATGTTGCCCGCAACAAAACTTGCAGCGACAAGATCAGGGAGGGGCGCATGAACCCGACGGCTGAATTCGACATCATCGTCTATGGCGCGAGCGGCTTCACCGGCCGGCTGGTGGCCGAGTATCTGGCCCGGCAGTACGGTGTGGGCGGCAAGGTGCGCTGGGCGATGGCGGGGCGCAGCCTCGACAAGCTGGCCGCTGTCCGCGACGAGATCGGCGCCCCGGCCGAGACGCCGCTGGTCACGGCGGACGCCGATGATCCGGCTTCGCTGAAAGCCATGGTCCTCCGGACCAAGGCCGTGCTGACCACGGTCGGGCCCTATCAGCTGTACGGTAACGCCCTGGTCGCGGCCTGCGCCGAGGCGGGGACGGACTATCTGGACCTCTGCGGCGAGCCGGCCTGGATGCGCCAGATGATCGACGCCCACGAGGCGACGGCCAAGAAGACCGGGGCGCGGATCGTGTTCTCGTGCGGCTTCGACTCCATTCCGTTCGAACTGGGCGTTTGGTTCCTGCAGCAGGAAGCCGGCAGGACTCTGGGTGGCCCGGTCCCGCGCGTGAAGGGCCGGGTGCGCGGCATGAAGGGCGGCTTCTCGGGCGGTACGGCCGCCAGCCTGAAGGCGACCATGGCCGCCGCGGCGCGCGATCCTTCGCTGGTGGCCTTGCTCAAGAACCCGTTCGCCCTGGTTCCCGGTTTCGAGGGACCCGCCCAGCCGTCAGGGAACAAACCCATGCTGGACGAGGACCTGGGCGTCTGGGCCGCGCCTTTTGTGATGGCGGCGATCAACACCCGCAACGTGCACCGCTCCAATGCCCTGCTGGGACAGGCCTATGGCGCCGACTTCGTCTATGACGAGATGATGCTCACCGGCCCCGGCGAGCAGGGCGAGCAGATCGCCCAGATGATCGCGGCTTCTGGCGGCGGCTTGGGCGGCGAGGGCGGTCCCAAGCCGGGCGAGGGGCCCAGCAAGGAAGAGCGCGAGACGGGCTTCTATGACGTGCTGTTCCTGGGCATCGCCGCCGACGGCCGGCAGGTGCGGGCCAGCGTCAAGGGCGACAAGGATCCCGGCTATGGCTCGACGTCCAAGATGATCGCCGAGTCGGCGATCTGTCTGGTGACCGAGGCGGCCGATGTGTCGGGCGGGATCTGGACGCCGGGCGCGGCCATGCAGGGCAAGCTGGTGGCGCGGCTCGAGGCGAATGCAGGGCTGACGTTCGGGGTCGAGTAGGGGCGCGGTTCAGGCCGAAATATTGACCAGCACGCCCGTCAGGTCGCCGGTGGTCTGGCCGAGGGCCGCGCCGGCCGCCGCCGTCATCTTGATGTTGGTCTGCGCCACAGCCAGTTGCGTCAGGTCGACGGCCGGCGTCGAGACCTCGCCCGCGCCGTTGGGGCGCGGCGAGGCGTAGGGGGCGGCGGCGTTGGCGGAGGAAACTTGCACGGCGATGGTCTCAAGCGATGCCGGCCAGTCTGGTTCGCAATCCTTAAACGGGTCTGACCAGATAGGGTTAAGGGCCGGTGCGCCGGTCTTTGGCGCGCGCGTCCTAGAGAAAAACTGACTGCGCAACCCGGGCAATTACCCCTAAGGTCACTTCAAACAACTGTTCGCTGGAGGGCGATAATGGCATTGCGTCGGTTAATGGGAGCCGCGCTGGCGGTCGGGCTTCTGGCGTCGGGCGCACCGTCGCAGGCGGCCCCCAGGAGCAATCCCGCCGTCACCCTCGCGACCGCCACGCCCGAAAGCGTCGGCTTCTCGGCCCAGCGCCTCAAGCGGCTGGATAGCGCGATGCAAGCCCTGGTGGATCAGGGCCATCTGCCTGGCGTCACCACCATGGTCGTCCGCCATGGCAAGGTCGTCGCCTATGAGGTGCACGGCAAGAAGGGCTTTGATGGCCCGCCGATGACCAAGGACACCATCTTCCGGATCTACAGCCAGACCAAGCCGGTGACCGGCGTGGCGATGATGATGCTGTTCGAGGAGGGCAAGTGGCGCCTCGACGATCCGGTCAGCAAATACATTCCCGAGTTCGCCAATCTGCGCGTCTACAAGGGCCAGAACCCGGACGGGACCTTCATCACTGAGGCCGCCAATCGTCCGCCGACCATGCGTGAGCTGATGAGCCATTCGGGCGGCTTCGCCTATGGCCTGGTTCCCGACAACCCCGTCGACAAGGCCTATGTCTCGACCGGCGTGCTGGGGGCCAAGACCGGCCAGGAGTTCATCGAGAAAGTCGCTGCCCTGCCGCTGGTCGGCCAGCCGGGCGCGCAGTGGAAGTACAGCGCCTCGGTCGATATCCAGGGCTTCATCGTCGAAAAGCTGTCGGGCATGTCGCTGGCCGATTTCATGCGGACGCGGATCTTTGAGCCGCTGAAGATGGTCGACACCGGCTTCTACCTGCCGGCCGAGAAGGCCAATCGCCTGGCCTCGCTGTATCTCTGGGGCCCCAAGCAGCAGAAGCTGGTCCCGGCCGAGGGCTTCATGGTGCTGGACATCACCAAGCCGCCGGCGGTCGCTTCGGGCGGCGGGGGGCTGGTCTCGACCAGCGCTGACTATGCCCGGTTCTCGCAGATGATCCTCAACGGCGGCGAACTGGACGGCGCGCGTATCCTGTCGCCCAGCACCATCAAGCTGATGGGCGCCAATCACCTCGGCGACAACATCATGACGGGCCAGGAAGGCTCGTTCCGGAACGGCCGCGGCCAGGGCTTTGGTCTCGACTTCATGGTCATCACCGACCCGGCCAGGGCCGGCACGCCGACGGGCGAGGGCACGATCAGCTGGGGCGGCGCGGCCGGCACCTGGTTCTGGATCGACCCCAAGAACGACCTGTTCTTCCTGGGCATGATCCACATCCTCAACAAGGACGGCGATCCGGCCTTGCGTAATCTCGACGATATCAGCCAGCAGCTGGTCTATTCGGCCCTGGTCGATCCGTCGAAATAGTTGAACCAAAACAATAAGATTTTCAGGGGGCGAGCGCCATGAAGGCCGCCGTTTATTACCAAACCGGTTCGCCGGACGTGCTGCGCTATGAGGATGTCGCCGATCCGGTCTGCCATGCCTCGGGCGTGGTGATCCGGGTCGAGGCCGTCAGCATCGAGGGCGGCGACACGCTCAACCGCGGCGGCGGGGCGATGGCGGGCAGTCCGCACATCGTGGGCTATCAGGCGGCTGGCGAGATCGTCGAGGTCGGCGCCGACGTCACCCACCTGAAGGTCGGCCAGAAGGTGGTCACCGTGAACGCCTTCGGTTCGCACGCAGAGCTGCGCGCGGTGCCGGCCCGCAACGCCTGGCTCATTCCCGATGGCTTCGACCTGCAGAAGGCCGCGGCCATGCCGGTGCCGTTCGGCACGGCGCACGAGTGCCTGTTCGGCGCGGGCCATCTGAAGGCCGGCGAGACCGTGCTGGTCCAGGCCGGCGCGGGCGCGGTCGGCATCGCCGCCATCCAGCTGGCCAAGCGGGCCGGCGCTACGGTTCTGGCCACCGCCTCCAGCGACGAACGGCTGGAACGCCTGAAGGTCTTCGGCATGGACCATGGCATCAACTACGGCCGTGACGCCGTGGTCGAGCAGGTCATGAAGCTGACCGGCGGCAAGGGTGTCGACCTGGTGGTCGATCCGGTCGGCGGTGCGACCCTGGAGGGCAGCCTGCTGTCGCTGGGCTATCGTGGCCGGGTCTCGCTGGTCGGCAACGCCGGGCGCGAGCCGATGAAGGTGGATGTGTCGTCGCTGATGGGCGGCAATCGTTCGCTGACGGGCGTCTTTCTCGGCGCCGAGATCATGACCGACCGCGTCCACGACATGATCCAGGAGCTGATCAACGAAGCCGCGCGCGGCGAGCTGCAGGTGGTGATCGACAAGACCTTCCCGCTGTCGGAAGCCGCCGCCGCCCACGCCTATATCGAGAGCCGCGCGGCCGTGGGCCGGGTGCTGTTGATCCCATGAGCCAGACCAACCGCGTCCTGGCCCATACCGGGGCCAAATATCCGATCGTCCAGGCCCCGATGGGCTGGATCGCGCGCTATCCCCTGGCCTCGGCGGTGTCGCGGGCCGGAGGGCTGGGCATCATCGAGACCTCGTCCGGCGAGACCGAGAACTGCAAGGCCGAGATCCGCAAGATGGCGGAGACGGGCCTGCCGTTCGGGGTGAACCTGCCGATCCTGTTCCTGCGCGACGACTCCATGCTGAAGTTCGTCTGCGAGAGCGGGGTGAAGTTCGTCACCACCTCGGCGGGCAGCCCGGCCAAGTTCATCGGCCCGCTGAAGGACGCCGGCATCGTCGTCTATCACGCCGTGCCCACGGTCGACGCGGCGGTGAAATGCGCCGAGGCCGGCATCGACGGCCTGGTCGTCGAGGGCGCCGAAGGCGGCGGCTTCAAGAACCCTGAGGAGGTCTCGACCCTGGTCCTGCTGCAGGCCATCCGCGCCCGCGTGGACGTGCCGCTGATCGCGGCCGGGGGCATCTGCGACGGACGTGGCATGGCCGCGGCGTTCGCTCTGGGCGCCGAGGCGATCCAGATGGGCACGCGCTTTGTCAGCTCGGCCGAAAGCCCGGTGCACGAGAACTACAAGGCCGCGATCACGGGCGGCAAGGAGACGGGCACCTGGATCCTCAACAAGAAGTCCAGCCCCTGCATCCGGGCCCTGAAGTCCGAGCGCACCAAGGCGATCTATGACGAGGGCCTGATGCCACCCGACGCCCTGAAGGGCATCCTGGGCGTCTATTTCGGCGGCGACATGGAAGCCGCCCCCGCCCTGGCCGGTCAGACCGTCGGCCTGATCGACGAGGTTAAGACGGCCCAGCAGATCATCGACGAGACCGTCGCCCAGTTCCACGACATCACCGGACGCCTCGGCGCCCTGGCCGCCGCGCGCGGCTTCTGAAGGACATGACCATGAACAACCTCTTCTCGCTCGAAGGCCGCGTCGCGGTCGTCACCGGCGGATCGCGCGGCATCGGCGCGATGATCGCCAAGGGCTTTCTCGTCTATGGCGCCAAGCGCGTCTACATCACCGCCCGCAAGGCCGCCGCCTGTGACGCCACGGCCGAGGAACTCAGCCAGTATGGCGAGTGCGTTTCGCTGCCGGGCGACATCTCGACCATGGAAGGCATCCAGGGCCTGGCCTCGCGCATCGCCGAGCGCGAGGACAAGCTGGACATCCTGGTCAACAACGCCGGCGCGGCCTGGGGCGCGGCGTTTGACGAGTTCCCCGAGAGCGGCTGGGACAAGACCGTCGACCTCAACATGAAGACCCCGTTCTTCCTGACCCAGGCCCTGATCGGCCCGCTGCGCGCGGCGGCCAAGGATCGCGTGGCCAAGGTGATCAACATCTGCTCGATCGACGGCCAGTCGGTGGCCAGGGAAGAGACCTATCCCTACGGCGCGTCCAAGGCCGGCCTGCTGCATCTGACCAAGCGCATGGCCCTGCGCCTGGCGCCCGAGAACATCGCCGTCAGCGCCATCGCGCCCGGCGCCTTCGCTTCGGACATGAACAAGGTCGCCCGCGACCACGCCGAGGCGGTGTCCAAGGCCATCCCCGCCGGCCGCATCGGCACGGACGAGGACATGGCCGGAACGGCGATCTTCCTGGCCTCGCGGGCCGGCGACTATGTGATGGGTTCGGCCGTCACCGTGGACGGCGGCGTCAGCTTCGCGCGCTAGGATCTAGAGATCGTGCAGGATGGCGGGCTGGGCGTCGCTCATGTCCAGCTCGCTGTCCTCGGCTTCACGAAGCAGGTTCAGGGCCCGGGGTGACCGCGCCCCGCGCTCGCGGGCCGACATCAGGGCCCAGCCGCCCGGCTTGAGGATTTCCAGGGGCGAGAAGCGGGCCTTGTAGGCCATCTTCTCGCTGCCCGGGACCCAGTAGCCCAGATAGACATAGGGCAGGCCCGTCTGCTGGGCCTGGACCATGTGATCCAGGATGATGAACGAGCCCAGGCTGCGCTTGGTCATGTTCGGATCGTAGAAGCTGTAGACCAGCGACAGGCCGTCGGCGAGGACGTCGACCAGCACGCAGGCGATCAGGTCGCCGGGGCCGCGGTCGTGCGACTTGCGGCGATATTCGATCAGGTGGGTGCGGACCGCCGTGTCCTCGACCATGGCCACATAGTCGGGCCAGGTCATCTCGGCCATGCCGCCGTCGGCGTGGCGGGTCAGCAGATAGCGGCGCAGCAGTTCGAACTGCTCCAGCGTCGCCTCGGATTCCACCAGATGGCGCTCCAGGTCGCCATTGCGGGCCAGCACCTTGCGTTCAGAGCGCGAGAACTCGTAGTCGACGACCGGGGCACGGGCCGACTGGCAGGCGCGGCAGGTCTCGCAGGCGGGGCGGTAGGCGATGTTCTGGGAGCGACGGAAGCCGACCTGGGTCAGGCTGTCATTGACCGTGGGGCCATCCGACAGCGGAAGGTGAGCAAAGACCTTTCGCTCCTCCCGGCCCGGCAGATAGGGGCAGGGGGTCGGCGCCGTGAGAAAGAACCGAAGCTGTCGCGTCGGAAAATGCTGCGTCACGGAAGCGCCCGTCCCCTGTTCAGCGGCCCTGGGCCGTCATGTGATTAGGCGGCATGCCGTCCGTTTTCGCAAGCGTCACCGAAGCCTCGCGCGGCATAGGGTCACAGACCATCGGGCAGGACCGGTTTTTCGCGCAACAACACGATCGAAATGCGTCGGTTACCCGCCAGAGTGGGGTCGTCGGCATAGAGCGGCTCGGAATTGGCCTTCCCCGAGACCTGATAGATGCGGTCGTCATTGACCCCGGCGTTGCGCAGCACCAAGCGCGCGGCGTCGGCGCGGGTGGCCGAGAGGGCCCAGTCGCTGTCGCTCTTGCGGCCCAGGGCGTTGGCGCTGGTGTGGCCTGACACCGTGACCCGGTTGGGCAGCTGGTTGACGATCTTGGCCACGGCGCGCAGCAGGATCCGGGCCCGGTCGTTAGGCTCTTTCGAGTTCTCCTTGAACATCGAGCGGCCTTCCTGGTCGA
>CALRUN020000014.1:0-93412 GCA_943371355.1 Alsobacter soli | reverse complement strand
GATGGCCGGCTTGCCGACCGTCAGACCCAGTTCATCGGCGCTGCGCCGGGTGATCACCGACACGATCTCGACGCCGTCGCCCAGAGACAGCGCGACCTCGACGGTCACCGTCCCCGCCCCGATGCGCGCCACGGTTCCCCGCAGGGCGTTGCGGGCGCTGGTGCGCAGACCCAGGCTCCAGAAGAGCTCGCCCAGACCCTGCTCGGGCGCCGACGCCAGCCCGGCCTCCAGCCGCGCCAGGGCCGCGCCGATCTCGCGTTCCACCTCGCGGAAGGCCTTGATCACCGCATGGCCGCGTGGGGTGAGGGTCGTCGTCCCACCCGCCTTGCCGCCGGCGCTGGCGGCGATCAGAGGGGCGTCGAACAGATTGTTGAGCGCCTGGATCGCGTCCCACGCGCCCTTGTAACTAAGGCCCAGCCGCTGGGCGGCGGCGGTGATCGACCCCGCCTCGCCGACGGCCTCCAGCAGGGCGACGCGCTCCAGCCCCACCCGCGCCAGGGTGCCCCGTCGCAGGACGAGCGAGGCGCTGAGTTCGCCATCAATGGCCATGGTTGTTCCTGATCGGCCCGAACGGAAAATGGGACAGCGTTATGCAGTCTTGCTACATAACGCTGTCTGGTCGCCGACTCCAAGTCCGCCGAGGTCCTGTATGCTCGCTCGCCGCCCCCTGATGGCTGTCCTCGCCGCCGGCCTGGCGATGCTGATCGGCGGCTCGGCCCTTGCTGCTGAAACCAGGGTGGCGGTCGCCGCCAACTTCACCGAACCCGCCAAGGCGATCGCGGCGAAGTTCGAGGCCAGAACCGGCCACAAGGCGACCCTCAGCTTTGGATCCTCCGGCCAGTTCTATACCCAGATCGCCAACGGCGCGCCGTTCGAGGTCTTCCTGTCGGCGGACGCCGAACGGCCGACCCGGGCCGAAGCCGAGGGTTTGGCCGTGGCCGGCACGCGCTTCACCTACGCCACCGGACGTCTCGTGCTGTGGAGCAGGACGCCGGGCCTGGTCGACGCCAAGGGCGCGGTGCTGGCAAAGGGCGGCTTTGAGAAACTGGCTATCGCCGATCCCAAATCCGCACCCTATGGCCAGGCCGCCATCGAGACCCTGACCAAGCTGAAGCTGCAAGACACCCTGAAGCCAAAGATCGTCACGGGCTCCTCGATCACCCAGACCTACCAGTATGTGCAGACCGGCGCGGCGGAACTGGGCTTTGTGGCCCTGTCGCAGGTGATCAACGAGCCCGGTGGCTCGCGCTGGATGGTGCCGACTGCCAACCACACGCCCATCGACCAACAGGCCGTGTTGCTGAAGACGGGATCCGGCAATCCCGCTTCCAAGGCCTTCCTTCAGTTCCTGAAGAGCTCTGAGGCCAAGGCGATCATCCGCCGCTACGGCTACGAGGTTCGCTGACCATGTTTTCGGTGCTGTGGCTGACGGTAAAGCTGGCGGGGATCACCACGATCCTGCTGCTGGTCCTGGCCACGCCCCTGGCCTGGTGGCTGGCGCGGGGGACGTCGCGCTGGAAGCCTGTGGTCGGCGCCGTGGTCGCCCTGCCGATCGTCCTGCCGCCCACCGTGCTCGGCTTCTATCTGCTGATCGCGCTTGGGCCCCACAGCGTGCTGATGGCCCCGTTGCAGGCCTTCGGAATTCGCACCCTGGCCTTCACCTTCGAGGGGCTGGTGATCGGCTCGCTGATCTATTCCCTGCCGTTTGCCGTGCAGCCCCTACGCAACGCCTTCATCGCCCTGGGCGAGGAACCGATGGAAGCCGCGGCCACCCTGGGCGCCTCGCGCTGGCAGAGCTTCGCCCGCGTGGCCCTGCCGCTGGCCCTGCCCGGCTACGCCGTCGCCGCCATCCTGTCTTTCGCCCACACGGTCGGCGAGTTTGGCGTGGTGATGATGCTGGGCGGCGGCATTCCGGGCCAGACCCAGGTGCTGTCGGTCGAGATCTTCCAGCTGGTTGAGCAACTGCGCTGGAGCGAGGCGCATCAGCTGGCGGCGCTGCTTCTGGCGTTCGGCTTCCTGGTGACCCTGACGCTGTTGCTGATGGAACAGCGGGCGACGCGGACCGACTAAGCGAGCCTGTCAGTCGCCCCGCGACGCCAGCGAGAGCGCAAGGCCCCGCGCCGCAAGGGCCACTTCACGCCAGGTCACGTCAAACCCCGCCGCCTTGCCATAGTAGGGATCGGCCACGGCGCGTCCCTCTAGCCCCTCGGCATAGTCCAGCAGCAGACCCAGTTCCGCCGCGCCGTCGACCGGGCGCAGGGCGCGCAGCTTCTTCAGGTTGTCGTGGTCCAGCGCCAGAATATGGGTGAAGCGCCGGAAGTCGTCGGCCGTCACCTTGCGGGCGATCTGGCGGCTGATATCAACGCCGTGGCGCTGCGCGGCGGCAATGGCGCGCCCGTCCGGCGCGGAACCGGCATGCCAGCCCCCCGTACCCGCCGAATCGACCAGAACATCCAGCCCCATCGCCTGCGCCTCGGCGCGAAAGGCGCCCTCGGCGAGTGGTGATCGACAGATATTACCCAGGCACACAAACAGAACCGCAGGCCGCATCAGGGCGCGCCCCAGCCGCCGCCGCCGGGCGTTTCGATGATGATAGCGTCGCCGGCCTCGACCTCGACCAGATCCGTGGCCGCCAGGGCCTGAACCCTTCCGTCCGCCCGCTCGACCCGCGCCGCACCGAGCGCGCCCGCTGATCCGCCTTCCAGCCCGAACGGCGGCACGCGGCGGCGGTTGGACAGCAGGGTGGCGGTCATCGGCTCGCGGAAGGCGATCCTGCGCACCACCCCGTCGCCGCCGTGATGCGCGCCCGTTCCCCCTGAACCCCGCCGGATCGAGAAGGCCTCGACCAGCACCGGGTAGCGGGTCTCCAGCACCTCGGGATCGGTCAGGCGGCTGTTGGTCATGTGGGTTTGGACGGCGTCAGTTCCGTCGAAGGTCGGCCCCGCGCCAGAGCCACCGCAGATGGTCTCGTAGTACTGGCGACGCTCGTCACCGAAAGTGAAATTGTTCATCGTGCCCTGCGCGCCCGCCATGACGCCCAGCGCGCCGTACAGCGCATCGACCACCACCTGACTCGTCTCGACGTTGCCGGCCACCACCGCCGCCGGATAGCGCGGTCGCAGCATCGAGCCCTCGGGAATGACCAACTGCACCGGTCGCAGGCAGCCGTCGTTCATCGGGATCTCGTCATCCACCAGCGTGCGGAAGACGTACAGCGCCGCCGCCCGGCAGATCGAGGCGGGAGCGTTGAAATTGGTCGGGACCTGGTCGCTGGTGCCGGCGAAATCGACGCGGGCGGTGCGGGCCTGGCGGTCGACGGTGATCGCCACCTTCACCACGCTGCCGTCGTCCAGTTCATAGGCGAACGCGCCGTCGTCCAGCGTGGCCAGCACCCGCCGGACAGCCTCTTCGGCATTGTCCTGCACGTGGGCCATATAGGCCTCGACCACCGCCTGGCCGAACTCGGCTACGAGACCGGTCAGGCTCTCCGCTCCACGGGCGCAGGCGGCGATCTGGGCCTTGAGGTCGCCGATGTTCTGGTCGGGATTGCGGGCCGGCCAATTGCCCGACGCCAGCAGGGCGCGGGTCTCGACCTCCAGGAACCGCCCACCTTCGACCAGCAGGAAGTTCTCGATCAGAACCCCCTCCTCCTCGACCGTGCGGCTGTTGGGGGGCATCGAGCCCGGCGTGATGCCGCCGATGTCGCCCTGGTGCCCGCGCGCGGCGACGTAAAACAGCAGGGCTCCGGCCGCGTCGAACACCGGCATGACCACGGTAACGTCCGGCAGGTGGGTGCCGCCCTTGTAGGGCGCGTTGAGCATGTAGACGTCGCCCGGCTTCATGCCGCGTCCATCGCCGTCGCGCGCCTCGCGGATGGCCCGCACGCTGTCGCCCATCGAGCCCAGATGCACCGGCATGTGCGGGGCGTTGGCGATCAGGTTTCCGTCGCGGTCGAACAGGGCGCAGGAGAAGTCCAGCCGCTCTTTGATGTTGACCGAATAGGCGGTGTTCTGCAGGGCGAAACCCATCTCCTCGGCGACGGCCATGAAGAGGTTGTTGAACACCTCCAGCATCACCGGATCGGCCCGGGTCCCGATGGCGCGGCGGGTCGGCAGGGCCTCAACGCGGTCGAGGATCAAGTTCAGCCGGACGTCCACGGTCGCGCGCCAGCCGGGCTCGACGACGGTGGTGCCGGTGGCTTCGCGGATGATGGCGGGGCCCATGATCTCGGCGCCGATAGCCAGGGTTTCGCGGTCGAACACGGGGGCCGCTCTGGTCAGTCCCGCCATGCGGACATCGACCGTCGTCAGGGCCACGGGCGCGCCCGAGCCGCGAGATCCCAAATCGGACGCCGCTCCGGCGTCCGAATGGCCGATGGCCTCCACCGACAGCGTCTCCGCCACCAGGGCCGTGTTCGGCGAGGTGAAGCCGAAGCGGCGCTGGTGCATCTCTTCGAACGCCGCGCGGACGCCGACCTCGTCCGCCAGCGGCACGACCAGCGGCGTATCCGTGCCGGCATATTTCACGCGCAGGATGGCTAGGGTCTCGACGGAAGCCACCGGCACGGCCTGGGCGCGCAGGGCGGTCTCGGCCTCGATGGACAACACCCTCGCCTGCTCGGCCAGATCCGCGGCCGCCTCGGCCAGCGGCCGCTCGACCGTCGCTTCCCGGATCAGGCGCAGGTCGGCCAAGCCCATGCCGTAGGCGGACAGCACCCCGGCGAACGGGTGGATCATGACCTTCGTCATGCCCAGCGCGTCGGCCACCAGGCAGGCGTGCTGCCCGCCCGCGCCGCCGAAACAGGCCAGCACATAGCGGGTGACGTCATAGCCGCGCTGGATCGAGATCTGCCGCACCGCCTTGGCCATGTTCTCGACGGCGATGGTCAGGAAGCCCTCGGCGATGGCCTCCGGGCTCATGGCCTCGCCGGTGGCGGCCAGGATCTCGGCGGCCAGGCTGGCGAAGCCTGCGGCCACCGCCTGCGCGTCCAGCGGCTGGTCAGCGTTGGGGCCGAACACGGCGGGGAAGAACTCGGGTCGCAGCTTGCCCAGCACAACGTTGCAGTCGGTGACCGTCAGAGGTCCGCCCCGGCGATAGGCAGCGGGACCCGGAACTGCTCCGGCCGACGCCGGTCCCACCCTCAGACGCGCGCCGTCGAAGCTGCAGATCGAGCCGCCGCCGGCCGCCACCGTGTGGATGTTCATCATCGGGGCGCGCATCCGCACCCCGGCCACCACGGTCTCGAAGGCCCGCTCATATTCGCCGGCATAGTGGCAGACGTCAGTGGAAGTGCCGCCCATGTCGAAGCCGATGACGCGGTCGAAACCCGCCTGCGCCGCCGTCCGCGCCATGCCGACCACGCCGCCGGCGGGGCCAGACAGGATGGCGTCCTTGCCCCGGAAGGCGCGGGCGTCGGTCAGGCCGCCGTTCGACTGCATGAACAGCAACCGCGTATCCGCGCCCAGCTCGCTGGCCACCCGATCGACATAGCGGCGCAGGATCGGCGACAGATAGGCGTCGACCACCGTGGTGTCGCCCCGCCCGACCAGCTTCATCAGCGGGCTGACCTCGTGGCTGACCGAGACCTGGGTGAAGCCGATGTCGCGGGCGATGGCGGCGACGCGCGCCTCGTGGTCGGTGAAGCGGAAGCCGTGCATCAGCACGACCGCCACGGCCCGGAAGCCGGCGTCGAAAGCGGCCTGCAGGCCCTCCCGCGCGGCGGCCTCATCCAGCGGCCGCAGGACCTGGCCCTCGACGCTGATGCGCTCGTCGATCTCGACGACGCGGTCATACAGCGCTTCGGGCTTGATGATGTGGCGCTCGAACAGCTTCGGGCGCGCCTGATAGCCGATCCGCAGCGCATCGGCGTGGCCCGCCGTGATCGCCAGCACGGTCGGCTCGCCCTTGCGTTCCAGCAGGGCGTTGGTGGCCACGGTGGTGCCCATCTTCACCGCGTCGATGCGCGCGCCGGCCGGTAACAGAGCCCGCACGCCCGCGACGGCGGCGTCGGCATATTGCTCGGGATTTTCCGAGAGCAGCTTGTGGGTGACCAACGATCCGTCCGGCGCCCGCGCGACGATGTCGGTGAACGTGCCGCCGCGATCGATCCAGAACTCCCAGCCGCGCAGGTTCTGATCGTCGGAGGTCATGGGAAGAACGCGGCTCCTGCTACGCCCTTCCCTTAACCGGCGTTGGGGGCCTAGCGGAAGAGCCCCGCCGCCTCGACCGCCGCCCAGACGCCCAGCGCCAGGAAGATCACCGCCGCGCCGATGCGCACATACTTCAGCGGCACGATCTTGGTCGCCGCCTCGCCCAGATACACCGCCGGAATGTTGGCGATCATCATGCCCAGGGTGGTGCCGGCCGCGACCCAGAAGATCGAGTGGAACTTGGCGCCCAGGGCCACCGTGGCGATCTGGGTCTTGTCGCCCATCTCGACCAGGAAAAAGGCGATGGTGGTGGTGACGAACACGCCATAGCGCCCAGCGCTGGAGCCATCCTCGTCATCGGCCTTGTCGGGGATCAGCGCCCAGGCGGCCATGGCGATGAACGACACGGCGATGGCCCACTTGAACCACTGGCCGCTCAGCAGATCAGAGACCCAGTAGCCCGCCGTCGCCGCCAGGGCATGGTTGGCCAGGGTGGCGACCAGAATGCCCAGGATGATCGGCACGGGTTTCTTGAAGCGGGTGGCCAGGATCATGGCCAGCAGCTGGGTCTTGTCGCCGATCTCGGCGATGGCCACGACCAGGGTCGAGACGAACAGGGATTCCATCTGGATCAAAAACCTTCCGGGCCGGGCGCATGCCAATAGCGTCGACAGCCCACCCAGCCCGGGAGGATATCGGCGCCATTGGTCTCGCCATGGAAGCGGATGATCGCTTCCCTCCCCGCGCCATGGATCCGGAGATCCAAGTGTGTTGACGGCGGGGCCTGCTGATGGCTGCAGGCGGCTACTCCCCAAAGGTGAGCGGCGTTTAGCGGGGGCGGCAGCCAGGGTCAAGCTCCTCCCCCACCGGGGGAGGTGGCCCGAAGGGGCGGAGGGGGCAGCGCGGCCTAAGTCCAGCCAGCCCCCTCAGTCGCTCTGCGACAGCTCCCCCTGAGGGGGAGCAGCTTTAAACAGCCGCCGGCGCATCAAACCGCAGCAGGTGCACCGCCACTCGCACCTTGCCGCCGGTGAAATTCCCGCCTGCCGAGGTCAGCAGCACCGGGGTATCGGAATAATAGGCCGTCGGACCGATCACCCCGACATTGCTGGCGTTCCTGGCCGCGCCCAGCGACGAGCCGAACTTGCCCGCCTCGCCAGCCACCCCGCAGCTGTAGGACGTCGCCCCCGTCACCGCGGCCGTGGTCCGGGTCGAGACCGCCAGCACGATGGCCCGCGCCGGGATGACGATGGCTGTCGAGGTGGTCGCGCCCGAAAGCGTCGTCTCCTCCTCGCGAATTTCCAGCCGGGTGTTGGCCAGGCCCGGCGAAGCGGCGGCGGTCAGGCTCTTGAAGCTGGCCGACAGGGGCGCCCAGGCCGCGCCATCGAAGGCGACCACCTGGTTCTCGTCCTTGACCCAGGCCAGCACCCCTTCGCCCAAGGGGACGGCCTCCCAGGCGCCGGCTTCGAAGCGCATCAGCGTCCCGGCGGGCTGCCCCGCCCAGGCCGCGCCCGTGGCGCCGGCCGGCAGGATCCAGACGCCGCCGCCGACCGGGCTGACCGGCTGCGCCGCCACGACGCGGCTCTCGACGGCCAGCTGGACCAGACCGTCCAGCCGGGCGAGGCTTTCATTGATGGGGATATGCTTCTGGGCCTGGGCGGCGACCACATAGGACAGGCCCAGGCGCGGGGTGGTTTCGTCGAACATCGGGAATCCTTCAAGGCGTTGAACTCGCCTCAAGGATCGCCCCGCTGGTAGAGCCGGGGACCGACCTTGGTCGATCCCCGTCCCCGTCCCCGCTCCAGCGTGTCGCTACTCGGCCGCGAAGGCCAGGTGGTGGCCCGATGTCAGCGCCGTCTTGGCGGCCAGCTCGGCCTTGGCCTGCTCATACTCTTCCGAGAACTTGGCGATGAGTTCGCCGGCGGTCAGCACAGCGTCGATGGCGCCGATACCCTGGCCGCAGCCCCAGATGTCGCGCCAGGCCTTGGCTTCCTGGTTGCCGCCCGAACCGAAGTTCATGGCCGACGGATCGCTGACCGGCAGGTTGTCGGGATCCATGCCCGCCTTGATCACCGAGGGGCGCAGATAGTTGCCGTGCACGCCGGTGAAGAGGTTGGAATAGAGGATGTCGTCGGCGTGGCTCTCGACGATCATGTCCTTGTAGCCCTGGGCCGCATTGGCTTCCTGGGTCGCGATGAAGGCCGAGCCGATATAGGCCAGGTCAGCGCCCATGGCCTGGGCGGCCAGGATCGAGCGGCCGCAGGCGATCGAACCCGACAACGCCACCGGCCCGTCGAACCACTGGCGGATTTCCTGGATCAGGGCGAAGGGCGACAGGGTGCCGGCATGGCCGCCCGCGCCGGCCGCGACCGGGATCAGGCCGTCAGCGCCTTTCTCGATGGCCTTGTGGGCATGCTTGTCGTTGATGACGTCGTGCATCGTGATGCCGCCGTACGAATGGATCGCGGCGTTGAGGTCCTCGCGGGCCCCCAGCGAGGTGATCACCAGCGGCGCCTTGTATTTCACGCACAGCTCGATGTCCTCCTCGAGCCGGTTGTTGGTCCGGTGAACGATCTGGTTGACCGCGAACGGGGCCGACGGCGCTTCGGGGTGGGCGCGGTCATAGGCGGCCAGCTCCTCGGTGATGCGGTGCAGCCACTCGTCCAGCTGCGAGATCGGACGGGCGTTCAGCGACGGGAACGAGCCGACGATCCCGGCCTTGCACTGGGCGATCACGAGATCAGGATTGCTGATGATGAACAGCGGCGAGGCAATGACCGGCAGGCGAAGACGATCGCGAAGGATGGGCGGCAAGGCCATGAAAATCGGCTCCCCTAGGAGGCGGCGTTGGGCGCCGCGCATGTAAACAGCGTTCAGCTTAAACGCTTGTTTGGGGCGGGCGCAAGACTTGACGGCCCTAGCGGCAGGGGCGCATCACCGTCGAAAAGATAAAAATGCTGCACTGCAGGAGAGAGACGCTTTGACCCAGGCCACGACGCCTCTGGCCGATGATTTCGCCGCCCCGGATGACGCGACGGTTCGCGCCCGCTGGATGGCGCTGGTCGAAAAGACCCTGAAAGGTCAGAGCTTTGACGAAGCCCTGACCGTCCGCACGCCCGACGGCCTGACCATCCAGCCGCTCTACACCGCAAAGGATGGCGTGCTCGTCGCCCGCGACCTGCGCGCGCGTGACGCCGACCGGCCCTGGGACCTGCGGATGCGGATGGCCCATGCCGATCCCGAGCGGGCGGCTCAGGATATCCTCGTCGACCTGCAGAACGGCGCGGCCTCGGTGCTTGTGGCCGTCGACCCTTCGGGCGTGAAGGGCGTCGCCGTCGGCTCCGCCGACGACATGGCCAAGGCCCTGGACAAGGTGCTGATCGACCTGGCTCCCGTGGCGCTGGACGCCGGCTGGCTGGGCCCAAAGGCCGCCGACTGGCTGGGCGCCGTCGCCAAGGCCGCCCCCAATGCGCCGATGGCCTTCCACATGGACCCTCTGACCGCCTTCGCGGAAGCAGGAACCAGTCCCGGCCCGATCGAGAGCCACATCTTCAACGCCGCTACGGTCGGCGCGCGCCTGGCGACCACCTATGCCCGGGCCAGCCTGTTCCTGGCCACGGGGCGCGCCGCGCACGAGGCCGGCGGCTCCAACACCCAGGAGCTGGCGTTCATGACCGCCAGCGCCCTGGCCTACGCCAAGGCGCTGGTCCGCTCAGGCCTGTCGATTGACGAGGCCTTCGGCCGCATCGTGCTGGGCGTCAGCCTGGACGGCGAGTATTTCACCGGCGTCGCCAAGGTCCGCGCGGCCCGCGCTCTGTGGGCGCGCCTGACCCAGGCCTGCGGCGTCAGCGTTCCGGCCAGCATCGAGGCGCGGTCCTCGGGCCGCATGCTGACCACGAAAGACGCCTGGACCAATCTGCTGCGCCTGACCTCGGCCGGATTCGCCGGGGCGGTCGGCGGGGCCGACGTGGTGGTGCTGGGCGCCTTCACAGACGCCATCGGCCTGCCCACCACCTTCGCCCGTCGTCAGGCCCGCAACACCCAGCTGGTCCTGATGGAAGAGAGCAATCTGGGCCGCGTCGCCGATCCGGCCGGCGGGTCCTGGTATCTCGACAGCCTGACCGACCAGATCGCCCGCGCCGCCTGGAGCGGTTTTCAGGCCATCGAGGGCGCCGGCGGCATCGTCAAGGCGCTGGAGAACGGCCTAGTCGCTGACGCGGTCGCCGCCACCCGCGCCGGTCAGCAGGCCGCCTTCGCCGACAAGAGCCGCAAGATCCTGGGCGTCACCGTGTTCCCCAACGCCGAGGACAAGCCGGCAGAGGTCGAGACCGTCGATACCTCCGCCTTCGCCGTGGAGGGTCCAGATCCCAGGCTGCCGGGGCCGGACTCCACCTGCCCCGCCCTGACGTCCATCCGCTTCGCCGCCGCCTTTGAGGGAGCCTGAACCATGACCAAGTTCCCTGACTTCACGACGATCGACTTCGCCGAGGTCGCCACTGCCGCCGCGCCGGAAGGCGCCGTCTGGAACACGCCCGAAGGCGTCGATGTCGCCCCGGCCTTCACGGCGGCCGATGTCGAAGGCCTGGACTTTACGGGCGGCTATCCCGGCGTCGCGCCGTTCGTGCGCGGCCCCTACCCGACCATGTACGTCACCAATCCGTGGACGGTGCGGCAGTACGCCGGCTTCTCGACGGCCGAGGACTCCAACGCCTTCTATCGGCGCAACCTGGCGGCCGGCCAGATGGGCCTGTCGGTGGCCTTCGACCTGGCCACGCACCGGGGCTACGATTCAGACCACGAGCGCGTAAAGGGCGATGTCGGCATGGCGGGCGTCGCCATCGACTCGATCCTCGACATGCGCACCCTCTTCTCGGGCATCCCGCTCGACAAGATGAGCGTGTCGATGACCATGAACGGCGCGGTGCTTCCGATCCTGGCGCTCTATATCGTGGCGGCCGAGGAACAGGGCGTTTCCCCCGACAAGCTGTCGGGGACGATCCAGAACGACATCCTCAAAGAGTTCATGGTGCGGAACACCTACATCTATCCGCCCGCGCCTTCGATGCGGATCATTTCCGACATCTTTTCATACACTTCGACCAATATGCCGAAGTTCAATTCGATCTCGATCAGCGGCTATCACATGCAGGAGGCCGGCGCGACGGCCGACCTGGAGCTGGCCTATACCCTGGCTGACGGCATTGAATATGCCCGGGCCGGCGTCGCGGCCGGCATGAGCATCGACGTGTTCGCCCCGCGCCTCAGCTTCTTCTGGGCCATCGGCATGAACTACTTCATGGAGGTGGCGAAGATGCGCGCGGCCCGCCTGCTGTGGGCCCGGCTGATGAAGCGCGAGTTCGATCCCAAGGACGACCGCAGCCTCTCCCTGCGCACCCATAGCCAGACTTCGGGCTGGTCGCTGGCGGCCCAGGACGTGTTCAACAACGTCTCGCGCACCTGCGTCGAGGCGATGGCGGCCGTGAACGGCCAGACCCAGAGCCTGCACACCAACGCCCTGGACGAGGCCCTGGCCCTGCCGACCGACTTCTCGGCCCGCATCGCCCGCAACACCCAGCTGTTCCTGCAGATGGAGAGCGGCACGACCCGCGTCGCCGACCCATGGGGCGGCAGCTACTATGTCGAGCGGCTGACCTATGACCTCGCCCAGAAGGCCCTGGCCCACATCGAGGAGGTCGAGGCGGCCGGCGGCATGGCCAAGGCCATCGAGCGCGGCCTGCCCAAGCTGCGCATCGAGGAGGCGGCCGCCAAGACCCAGGCCCGCATCGACGCCAATCGCCAGAGCGTGGTGGGGGTCAACCGCTACAAGCCCGACGTCGAGGACGTGATCCCGATGCTGAAGGTGGACAACAGCTCGGTCCGCGCCCAGCAGCTGGAAAAGCTGGCCCGCCTGAAGGCCGAGCGCGATCCGGCCGCCACGGCGGCGGCGCTGAAGGCGCTGGAAGACGGCGCGCGCGGGACTGGCAACCTGCTGGCCCTGGCCGTCGACGCCGCCCGCGCCAAGGCCACGGTCGGCGAGATCAGCCTGGCGATGGAAAACGTCTTTGGCCGCCACCGCGCCGTGATCCAGACGATCGAGGGCGTCTACGGCAAGGAAGCCGGCGCCGATCCCAAGGCCGCCCGCGCCCGCGCCATGGTAGCCGCCTTCCGCGAGGCCGATGGCGGTCCGCCACGCATCATGGTCGCCAAGATGGGCCAGGACGGCCACGACCGCGGCCAGAAAGTGATCGCCAGCGCCTTCTCCGACCTCGGTTTCAAGGTCGAGATCGGCCCGCTGTTCCAGACCCCCGGTGAAGCCGCCGAAGCCGCGATCGCGGCGGGCGTGCATGTGGTGGGCGCCTCGTCCCTGGCGGCGGGACACCTGACCCTGGTGCCGGAACTGAAGGCGGAACTGGCCAGGCTGGGTCATTCGGAGATGGTCGTCGTGGTCGGCGGCGTGATCCCGCCCCAGGACTTCCAGGCCCTGCTAGACGCCGGCGCCGCCAGCATCTTCCCGCCCGGCACGGTGATCGCCGAGGCGGCCATCGAGGTGCTGGAAAAGCTCAATGTTCAGCTGGGCTATACGCAGGGGGCGGCGGCTTAGCGGCATTGTCCGACTGTGGTATGCTGGGCGCATGAACGCCCTGGCCAGAGCGCTGGAAACCTCGCAGCAGCATCGTTTCACGCTGGACGATGTTCTGCGCATGCAGGAAGCCGGAATTCTCGGTGAAGGCGCTCGCGTCGAACTGGTTGATGGAGCGCTGGTTGAGATGGCCTCGGAAGGCGCGCCGCATACCTGGGCGAAGATGCAGATCGCCAGGCGCTTGATGCTGACGGGCGGCGATACTGTGCAGGTGATCGTCGACTCAACGCTGCGGCTTTCCGCAACCAATGCGCCCGATCCTGATCTCTATCTCTACGACGCCAAGCTTCCGCTGACGTCCGTAGGCGGGGCCAATGTTGGCCTTGTGATCGAAGTCGCGCAGTCGACGATCAAATACGACTTGGCCTTCAAGGCCGAGCTCTATGCCCAGCATGGCGTGCGCGACTATTGGGTGGTTGACGTCAACGCAGCCACGACCATCGTGCATCGCACCCTTGATGGTGGCCTCTATCGCGACGTTGCGCAGTATGCGGCCCGCGAAACCGTGACCTCGCTGGTCTTTCCGCACCTGACGCTCTGCCTGGCTGATCTGCCCGCGATCCGCTGATCAGCGCTTGCCCGCCTTGGCGCGCTTCTTGGGAGCGCGCTTTAGCGCCACATCGTCCGGCAGGCCATGGCGCGCCTCGATGTCCTTCTGCAGGGCCTTGGCGGCCATCAGGTGGCCGGGGAACATCATGTCCACGACCGAGCCGGCGATCGGCACGGCGTCAGTGGCGGTGTCCATGGCGATATAGGCCGCCATCCGCGCCAGGGTCAGAAACGAGGCCCCGCCCGACATGCCGTGGATCAGGAGTAGGCCGCCCGCCCCCATGCTGTAGAGCGGCCCCACCACGGGCACCCAGGACAGCACACCATCCAGGCCCAGACCGAACGGGCCGATGCCGATCAGGCGATCGGACAGACCCTTGATCGTCTCGGCCGATTTCCAGGCGCGGTGCGCGCGTGCACGACGGGTGTCAGAATAGGGAGCGGCTTCAACGGTCATGTTCTGATCAACGCCCTGCCCGCATTATGGTTGTCGAGGTTCGTCAGCCCAGGAAGACGACGCGGCGCTTTTCCTTGCCGGCCTGGATACGGGCCAGCAGGTCGCGATATTCCGCCGTGCCCTGGACCTCCTTGCGCGTACCTTCGAAATAGATGGTGTCGTCCATGTGTTTGGTCAGCATGTCGGCCGACCATTTGTGGCCGGTAAACAGCACGTCGGCGACCTTGCCCGCCACCGGAAGCGAGCCGGCCACGGTGTCGATCAGGATGATGGCGACGATCTGGATGACGATCATCGGCGCGGCCCGAGCCCGCACGGCGTCCATGATGATCAGGCCGCCAGCGCCCAGGCTGTAGAGCTCGCCCGCGCCCGGGATCCAGGTCAGCAGGCCGTCCAGGCCCACGCCCAGCGGGCCGATGCCGACGACATTGTCAGACAGCTTCTTCACCCGCTCGACGTTGCTTCGGATGTTGTGCAGGTCGAGATGCGACTTGGCGAAGATCACCAGAAAACTCCGAAAGCGAAAACCGGGGTCAATCTGCCTTAACCATCGGCGCGCAGGAAGTGGCGGAACGCCAGATTCCCGCCTCACGGGAGAATGGCGGCAGAAAGTGACGCTTTCCGGGGGAGCCCCTCGCGAACGGCGACGTTTGCGCCTAAGTTAAGGACGTTGGCGCGTGCGTCGCACAGGGGTTTATCCATGCTGATCTCGACCACGCCCTTCATCGAAGGCCGGCCGGTTCAGGACTACAAGGGCGCGATCTACGCCCAGTCGATCCTTGGCGCGAACGTCGTGCTGGATCTCATGGCGGCTATCCGCGACTTCATCGGCGGTCATTCCAAGTCCTACGAACGGGTCCTGGCCCGCGCTCGCGAGGACGCCATTAAGAACCTCATCAAGGAAGCCGAGAAGCTGGGCGCCAACGCCATCCTGGCCGTCGATCTCGACTACAACACCGTGGGGCCGAACGGTTCGATGATGATGGTCTCGGTGTCGGGGACGGCGGTCGTTCTCTAGGCGCGTGGCAGCCGAAAGTGGGCGCCGGTTTCGGCGGCCGCCACGCGCCAACCCTCACGCGTAGCCGAGCAGCGTCCTCAGACCCGGCGCATGGAAATCGACAACCCGCCTGTGGGTCTCCGACAGCACCTTGGGCAAATCCGCCGTCACGTTGAGGTTCTCGCTGGCCGTGCGGCTCTCGCGGCGGTCGGCGCCGGCTTCGACCCGGTTGCGCCAGTCGGCCGGCAGGTCCAGGCCGCAGTCGGCCAGCAACTTCGCGAAGAACGCCTCCGCCCGCTTTGAGCCTAGGTCGTTCAGGCTTTCGACGATGTCCTCATAGCGCACCAGCACGGCGTTCGACCCCATCCACGCCACGGCGTTGAGGGCGAAGATGTCCTTCAGGTCCGGGACCTTTCCGTGGGCACCCATGATCATCATCATGATCACGTCCTCGGGCGAGGCCGCGCCGCCCTTGATATGGTTCAGGTTTCCCTGGAATTCGTCGGACAGATAGAACCGCGCCCTCGCCAGCACCCAGTCATAGGGATCGCGCACCAGCACGATGTGGCGCACGTCGCGCAGGGCGATGGCCGACTCGTCGGAGAACAGCATGTGCCCCCAGCTGATCATCGGCTTGGCGCTCGAGAAGGCTTCTGGCCCTAACTGCCGCAGGATGGCGTGCTGGATGTATTCGCGCCGCCAGTGCTGCTCGGGGGCCACGAACATCCGCAGGATGTTGCGGATCAGGTGGGTGCCGGCCTTGGGCACGCTGTTCAGATAGACCGGCGCTGTCAGCGTCGCGCGGTCGAAACGGAGGCCGATCTCGTCCAGATTGTCGGGCTTGCCCCGGATGATGGCGTTCACGCGAGCAGGCTCCCAACGCGGATATCAATACAAAAACGGCGGCGGGTCGCCCCGCCGCCGTCATGTTAGTCCAATCCGCTAAGACTAGAAGCGCGCCGTGATGTTCACGAACAGGCGGCGGCCGAAATAGTCGTATTGCGACGACAGCACAGAGCCACCGACAGTGTCATAGTCGCCCTGACCCAGCGAGACCGCGGGGGGGGCTTCGTTGAACACATTGGCCACGCCGCCGAGGATCGACCAGTCGTCGAACTTCTTCTGGAGCGAGACGCTGTGATAGGCGGTGAACTCGGTGTGGATCTTGTAGAGCGAGGTCCCCGCCGTGTTGCGGTCGTCATAGTCTTCGGCGTCAGACGCCTTGCCGACCATGTCGATGCCCCAGAAACCGGTCCAGTCGCCCTTGGTCAGGCGGAAGTTCAGCTGGCCGGTCCAGTCGGGGTCGCCGACAAAGCCGTTGTCATCAATCGTCGTGCCGGCGAACAGCGCCGTGGTGTCTTCAAGCTGCCAGGTCGATTGCAGATCGACCGTCAGCTTGGAGTCCCAGGGCAGTTCCTGGCCGTAGCGAACGGTCAGGTCGATGCCGCGGTTCGATTGCTCGGCGATGTTCAGATAGTTGTTGGTGACGGTGCTGATCAGGTTCGAGCCCGGCGTGCGGGTGAACAGGTTGCACAGCGGCTCGCTCGCGAAGGTCAGCGAGCTGTAGCAGCCGTCGACGATCCGGGCGGCGCCCAGTTGGGTGATCTCGTCGTTCACTTCGATTTCGAAGTAATCGACAGCCACGTTCAGGTCGGCGAACGACGGGGTCCAGATCACGCCATAGGTGACGGCCTTGGAGGTTTCGGCCTCCAGGGAGCCCTTGCCGCCGGCGGCGGTGACCGTGGCGGTCGAGCCAGCGCCGGTATGGGTGGCGGGAATACCGTCAGCCGCGCAGTTGTCGGCGACGTTCTGCTGGATATTGCCCTGGGCCAGGTTCTGGCCCCAGCGGATGCAGGGGTCGATCGTCCGCTGGCTGGCGAAGCTGGTCTCGGCGTTCTTGTACAGCTCGAACAGCGCCGGAGCGCGGAACGAGGTGCCCTTGGTGGCGCGAATGCGCAGCGACGGGACGATCTGCCAGTTCAGGCCGACCTTGTAGGTGTCGCCTTCGCCATAGCTGTTGACCTTGGTGTGGCGGCCCGACAGCGACAGCTCGACATTCTCGGCGAAGGGCAGGTCCTTCAGCAGCGGAACGCTCAGTTCGCCGAAGACTTCGCGCGCCAGGTCGTCGCCCTTGGTGATGCCGGCGGTGGAGAGACCCCACACATTGCCCGCCAGGGTGATCGCGCCGGGAACGTCGTTGATCGAGTCGTCACGGTAGTGGAAGCCGAAGGCCGCGCCGACGTCGCCGGCCGGCAGCTTGAACAGCGTGCCCGAGGTCGAACCTTCGATGACCAGCTGCTTGTAGGTGGTCTGACCGGCTTCGGTGTCGAACAGGAAGGCCTGCTCGGCGGCGGTGTACTTGCCGGCCAAGAAGTCAGGCGTGACCCAGCTGACGTCCACGCAGGCCTTCTTGCTGATCGGCGTGATCTGACCCACGCACGAACCGGTGCGGAACGCGCCGATGTCGACGGCGTCCTTCAGGATCACGTCCTGTGAATAGACACCCTTGGAGTGGCTGTACTGGGCGAAGATGTCCCAGTCCCAGCCCTTCAGGAACTCGATCTTGCCGAAATCACCGCGCAGGCCACCGACATAGCGCTGGTAGTCCACGCGCTGACCGGCGCGGTTGAAGTTCGTGACCGGGGTCGGCGAGAGGATGAAGTCACCGGTGAAGCCGGCGCTGAAGGGGTCATAGTCGCCGGTGTAGAAATAGCTCCAGAACTGGCGATAGCCGTTGGTCTTGGTGGCGCGGCGGTTCAGCAGCACCTCGCCATAGACCTCGACGCTGTCATTGATGTCGAAAGCGCCCTGGGCATAGACGGTCGAGCGCTCGGTGCGCGGCACCAGCGACGAGGCCAGGTTGAACGGGCTGTTATAGTCCAGCACGCCAATGTCGGCGGCTTGCTGATCTTCGCTGTAGCCGACGGTGTAGAAACCGGCCGGCATGCCTGGGTAGTTGGCCGCCTGGCCCGCAGGCACCTGCGGGATCAGCCCGCCCAGCTTGCCGTCGTAGTCATACTGCAGCTTGCCGTCGATGCCGCCGAAGCTGAAGTCGTACAGCCAGATTTGATCGTACAGCAGGTCGCGGCACTGCGCGGCGCCTGTGCGCGGGTCGATCGTGTCGTTCCGCTTGCCGGCGGTGTTGGTGGTGTATTGACGGCCACAGTTGGTATAGCTGCGATCACCGATCTTCTGCTCGGACGTCTTCGAATAGTCGTACGACATATTGAAGAAGCCGCGGTCAAAGGTCTTGCCCCAGCTGATGCTGCCGCGCGACTGCTCGCCGCCCTTGTCCTGGGGCTGGCTGACGAAGGCGTCGAGCTCGATGCCGTCCGTATCGCGCCGGGTGATGATGTTGACCACGCCGGCCACGGCGTCCGAGCCATAAACCGACGAAGCGCCGTCCTTCAGGATGTCGACACGGTCAATGGCCGACACGGGAATGACGTTCAGGTCGACGGCGGAGACGCCGCCGCGCACGCCGGCCGGACCGGTCCGGCGGCCGTTGACCAGAACCAGGGTGCGGTTGGCGCCCAGGCCACGCAGCGAGATGGTCTCGGCGCCGGGGCCGCCGTCGGTGATAAAGGCGCTGGAAATGGCCGAGGTGACCTGCGGCGAGCCCGAGGCGATCGTCGAGGTCTGCAGCAGACCGGCGGCGGTCGAAATGCCCTTCAGCTTGGCCTGCTCGGCGCTGATCACCTGGATCGGGTCGGGGCTGTTGAACTCGCTGCGCTTGATGCGCGAGCCGGTGACGATCAGGGCTTCGACTTCGGTCGCCTCGGGGGGCTTTTCGTCGGTGGTGGTCAGCGGCGCGGCGGCTTGAGCCAGGGCGATCGCCGGCGACATGACGCTGGCGGCCAGCCCGGCGATGACCGTGGAGGCTAGAAGATACTTACGATGATTGGACATGACAGAAACGCCTCCGTGATTTCGCAGAATGTGGCGAGTCCTGACAACGGCTCACCTTAAGCGAGCAATACTTCACCACGGATAAAAATGAACTTTTCCGGGCGCCCACTGCAACTTCTACGTCGCATTGCCGACGCAATTTCGACACGGTGTGACATTCGGCACGCAGTTGCCTGCTCGACAGGCGCGCCGCAACGCCATCTGACGGCTTGGCCGGTCTTTAATGACCGCTATTATGCAAACTTGGGCGCGAGTAGCGCCCGGATCGCGACTCGCCCTTCGCCCTGGAGCCCCCCGTGAGACTTGATCTGCGCCCGCTCGTTGCAGCCGTCGTTGCATTGCTGGGACTGACGTCGCCGGCGCTTCGCGCCGCGCCTTTGCCAGCCAAGGTCTTCTCCGCCCCGACGGCCATCAGCGACGTACAGATCTCGCGCGACGGCAAGCACATCATCGCCCTGACCTCGCCGACCGGCCAAAGCCCGACCATCTCGGTGTGGGCCACCGATGCGCTGGACAAGCCCCGGGCGGTAATCTCGGCCAACAAGGTCCGCATCCTGAGCGTGCGGTTCCTGAAGAACGACCGCCTGCTGGTGCAGACGATCCAGACCTTCACAGACGGCAGTCGCAAGGGCCACCTGGCGCGCCAGTATGTGTCGGACCTGGAGGGCAAGTCCTGGACGACCCTGCTGCCCGAAACCCGGGCCAAGTCGGAATACGAGGCCTATTGGGCCAAGTTCGGCGACGCGAACATAATTAACAACCTGCCCGCCGACCCGCGCCATGTGGTGGTCGAGGATGGACGGATCGACACGCGGGGCGACATTCTCAAGGTCGATATCTATTCCGGCGTGACCGAGCGCCTGATGCGCAATTCCGACCGGTTCAGCGGCTTCCAGCTGGACCTGAAGGGCGAGATCCGTGCGCGCCAGGAATTGGGTTACGACAACGGCGCCGTCTATATCGCCCAGTGGATCCGCGATCCGTCCAATGGCGAATGGTCCGAGCATTTCCGCTGGTACGGCAAGGACCGTGAACCGGTCTCGATCGTCGGCTTCACCGAAGATCCCAACATCGTCTACATCGCGTCCAGCAAGGGTCGGGACAAGGCGGGCCTGTACGTCTACGACATCAAGGCCCGCAAGATTGTCGAACCGCTTCTGGAGCATAAACTGTTCGACGCGAACGGCGTGATCACCTCCACCGCGGCGGCCGACTATGGCCGCGTGCTGGGCTTCCGCTATGCGGGGCCCTCGCGCAGCGTCTACTGGACGGACGAGACCTTCTCGGCGCTCAACAAGAGCCTGCGAACCGCGCTGGGCGTGAAGACCGTCGCCATGAACTGGATAGACCCCGCCACCGGCGCGTCGACGCGCCTGCCCGTGACCGACGGCGCCGACGCGATGATCACCGACTGGTCGGAAGACCTGAAGCATTTCATCGTCGAGAAGTCCGGTCCCGGCAATCCGGGCGAGTACTACCTGCTCGACGCGTCTGGATCGCTGCAGCTGCTCGGCAAGGTTCGGCCCGACCTGGACACCACCTCGCTGGGCGCGACGCGGCTGGTGCAATATGCGGCCCGCGACGGCCTGATGATCCCGGCCTTCCTGACCACGCCGCCGGCCGATCAGTTCGGTCCGGGCCCCTACCCCACCCTGATCGAGCCGCATGGTGGCCCGTGGGCGCGTGACGACCTCAGCTGGGATCCCGCCGGCTGGATCCAGTACTTCGCCAGCCGCGGCTATGCCGTGCTGCAGCCGCAGTTCCGCGGCTCGGAGGGCTGGGGTCAGAAGCTCTGGCGCGCCGGTGACGGCGAGTGGGGCCAGAAGATGCAGGACGACAAGGACGACGGCGCCAAATGGCTGATCGACCAGAAGATCGCCGCGCCAGACCGGATCGCCATGTTCGGCTATTCCTACGGCGGCTACTCGGCCCTGGTCGCCGCCATCCGGCCCAACGGCCTGTATCAGTGCGCCATTTCAGGCGCAGGGGCCGGAGACCTGGCCAGCATCAAGCAGGCCACGTTTGACAGCCGGTTCCTGCGCGAGTTCCAGAACCCGACGATCCGGGGCCTCGACGCCCTGGAACAGGCCAAGAGCGCCCAGATCCCGCTGTTCATCTACCACGGCGATCGCGACACCAATGTCGATGTCAAACAGTCCCGCAAGTTCGTCGATGCGCTGAAGGCGGCGGGCAAGCCGCACCGCTATCTTGAGATCAAGGACATGGGCCACGGCTTCGTCACCATGGAACCGGCCATGATCGAGACCCAGCTGGTCGAGATCGAAAAATACCTCAACACCGAATGCGGCCCCGGGGGCATCGGCGCGAGCCGCTGACCCCCGGATGCGACCGGGCTCTTAGGCCTCGGTCGCGGCGCCGGCGAACCGCTTGGCCTGGGCGACCCAGGCGTCGCGATCGGCCCGGCCCTTCAGATTGAGCAGCTGGTCGATCGACTGGATGTCTTCGGCGGTCCAGGCGGCGATCTGGCTGAAGCTGGTCACGCCCAGCTCACCCAGTGACGCCGCCAGCTTGGGACCGATCCCGACCACGCGGGTCAGGTCATCGGCAAGCGCCTTGGCGGTTTCGACCTGCGCCTCGACCGCGGCCTCGACGACGGCGACCGGTTCAGCCGCGGCGGCCAGGGTCTCGGGTTCAGGGACGATGGTCTCGGCGACCTCGATGAGGGCCTCGGCCATCACCTCGCCCGTGGACTCGACGATATCCAGCGTCTCGACGGTCGCTTCCGCGGCCAGCTCGATCGGCGCGATCACAGCCTCGGCGGCCAGGTCCAGCGCGGGTTCCGCGACGGGTTCGGCGATCGGCTCCACCCACTCGACGGCAGGCGGCGCCAGCGGTTCCGGCGCCAGGGCGCTGAGCGCCTCGATATTGACGGCCTCGCGCCAGCGCGACGCCCACCACCACCAGGTGGCGCCCGCAGCGGCCGCGCCGCCGAACATCAGCCACAGGGGCGATGCGGCGCCGATCATCACGTGCGGCGCCGTTTCGGCGTCGCCTCGCTGGGTCTTGAACTCGGGAAAGAAGGACAGTGTGGAAACCATGGCGCGCGCTCCGGCAACCGCGATTTTGTGCAACGCAGCATAACACAGATCTCACGTTCGCAAGTGCGAAAATGTTGCCGTTAGGTCAACCCAGCCCGATCGCCTTCAACGCAAGCCCCGTCGCCATCATCACCGCCACCAGCGTCAGCACCGGCAGGCGCAGGGCGAAGGTCAGACCCAGGGCCAGGATCGTCATGCCCAGGGCGACGATGTCCAGGCTGGCGGGATCTGGGATCGAGGCCTTCAGCGGCCCCCAGGCCAGCGCACCGCCCGTGCGAAACAGCAGGTGCGTCGCGAACCAGACCGCCAGTTGACCAATCACGCCGACGGCCGCCGCCGAAACCATCGCCAGGGCGCGCGCCGGACGCGGGCGGCCGCGCAGGCGTTCGACGAAGGGCCCGCCGGCGAAAATCCAGAGGAACGACGGCGCGAAGGTCGCCCATGCCGCCATCAGGCCGCCCGCCAGACCGGCGATCCAGGCCCACTCCGGCGCGGCCGCCTGATAGGCGCCGACGAAGCCGACGAAGACGAAGACCAGCACCAGCGGCCCCGGGGTCGTCTCGGCCAGGCCCAGGCCGTCCAGCATCTGCACGGGGGTCAGCCAGCCGAAGGCGGCGGCCGCCTGCCCCAGATAGGCCAGGGCCGCATAAGCGCCGCCGAAACTGACCACCGCCAGGCCGCTGAAGATGGCCCCCATCCGCGCCACCACGGAGTCTGGAGCGATGGCCAGGGCCGCCGCGACCGGCGTCAGCCACACGGCCAGCCAGATCATCACGGTCCGCAGCGTCCCGCCGCGCTCGCCCCCCTCTTCCGACGCGACCTCGACGCTCGCCCCGCCGCCCATCGCCCACCCGATCGCGCCCGCCGCCAGGATCAGCAGCGGGAACGGCAGAACGGTAAAGCTGAGCAGGGCGAAGGCGGAGATGGCGATCGCCATCCCGGCGCGGTCACGGATCGTTCGCCCACCGATGCGCAGCAGCGCCTGGGCCACCAGCGCCACCACGGCCGCCTTCAGGCCCAGCAGCACGGGGCCGGCCCACTCCGATCGTCCGTACACGACATAGAGCGCCGACAGACCCAGCATGATGGCCAGCCCGGGCAGCACGAATAGCAGTCCTGCCGCCACCCCGCCCCGCACGCCATGCAGCCGCCAACCCAACCAGACGGCCAGTTGCTGGGCCTCGGGTCCTGGCAGCAGCATGCAGAAGCTTAAGGCATGGGCGAAACGGGCCTCGTCGACCCAGCCCTTTTCCTCGACGACGGTCTTGTGCAGCAGGGCGATCTGGCCGGCCGGGCCGCCAAAGCCCAGACAGCCGATCTTCAGCCAGACTCCCAGCGCCTCGCCAAAGCTGGGCGCGCCCTGAGTCACCCGGCCGTCCGCCAGACCCTGGCGGCGCCGCCGGCCTGGCCCAGATGGCGGACGATCCAGTCGGTGGACGCGCGCACGGCGGGCTCGACCTCGGGCGGGGCGCCGACCAGCACCATGGCGCTGCCATTCATCTTCATCGGATCCAGCAGGGGGCGAAGTCTGACCTCGGCCACTAGCGCGTCGTTCGTGACGGTTTCTAGCCCACGGACAAAGGCGTCGAAGGTTTCCAGGTCCTTCAGCGGCGTCCAGATCGCCAGCACGGCGGCAGGATCGCGCTGCAGCGCCTGACGCGTCACCTCGACAATGCGGACATAGTCGTCCGGACGCTCGAACGGCGGATCGATCAGGATGAAGGCCCGCCCTCCCCGGCCGGCCTTGGCGGCAACGGCCTCGTAACCATCAGTCTTGGACGCTTGGGCGAAAGCGTAGGGCGCCAGCGAGCGGCGCAGCAGGTCGAAATCGTCGTCGCGCAGTTCGCAGGCGGTGTAGCGATCCTCGCGGCGCAGCGCCCCGGCGATCAGCAGCGGCGAGCCCGGATAGAGCGGCCCATCCCGGCCGCCGTTCATCGATCGCACGGCCGCGACCAGCGGGGCGAACACGGCGGGCGCATCGGCTTCCTGCAGCAGGCGGAAGATCCCGGCGTCCGCCTCGCCCGACCGCCGCGCCATCTCGCCGCTCAGGTCGTAGCCGCCGGCCCCGGCATGGGTGTCGATCACCGACAGGCTGGGCGATCGCGCCTTCAGCGCCTCCAGCACCGCCAGCAGGATCGCGTGCTTCTGCAGGTCGGCGAAGTTTCCGGCGTGATAGGCGTGACGATAGTTCATGTCTGGCGAGGCGCTCCCGGAACCGGCGCTTCCTCTATCACGTTGCACGGCGATAGGGAGGCAAACCATGGCCCGCGACACGCACCAGATGGCCCCGATCGCCAGTTCCGCGCTCGTCTATTGCGACGACCACCATAACGGCCTGGGCCGGCGCGCGACGGCGTCGGGCTTTCGCTATGTCGATGTCGACGGCAAGCCCCTGAAAGACGAGGCGACCCTCGAGCGTATCCAAGGCCTGGCCATTCCGCCCGCCTGGACCGAGGTCTGGATCTGCCCCAGCCCGCGCGGCCACATTCAGGCGGTGGGTCGCGACCAGAAGGGGCGCAAGCAGTATCGTTATCACCCCGACTGGCGAGCCGATCGCGACCTGCGCAAGTTCGAGCGCATGGCCGCCTTCGGCCGCGCCCTGCCCCGCCTGCGCAAGCGGGTCGAGGCCGATCTGGCCCGTCGCGGCCTGCCGCGCGAGAAGGTGCTGGCCGCCGTGGTCCGGCTGCTGGAGCTGACCCTGATCCGCGTGGGCAATGACGAATATGCCCGCACCAACAAGAGCTTTGGCCTGACGACGATGCAAAAGCGCCATCTGCGTCTGGCCAGCGGCGGCGCGGTGTTCGAGTTTCGCGGCAAGAGCGGCAAGAGCCACAGGACGGGTTTCCAGGACCGTCGCCTGACGCGCATCGTCCGGGCGTGCCAGGACCTCCCCGGCCAGCGCCTGTTCAAATATGTCGATGAGGACGGCGAGCGACGGGCCGTCGAGTCCAGCGACATCAACGACTATATCCGCGCCGTCTGCGGTTCCGATTTCTCGGCCAAGGACTTCCGCACCTGGGCCGGATCCCTGGCGGCCATGGAGTGCCTGCGCATCCTGCCGCCCGCGCAAACCGTGACCGAGGCCAGGCGATCGGTGAATGTCTGCGTTAAGGCGGTGGCCGGCCTGCTGGGCAACACCCCGGCCGTCTGTCGCGCGGCCTATATCCACCCGCGCGTGCTGGCGGCCTATGAAGCGGGGCAGTTGCCATCCCGCAGGAGCGCTTCGGCGCGGGCTGGCGAACTGGCGTTGCTAAGGCTGGTGGCGAACTAGGCGTGTGCCGACAACGCCCGCTTCAACTCCGTCACCATCAGCTGGCGCAGGCCGGGCGGTGACACGATCTCGACGCCATCGCCCCAGGTGAACAGGTGCCAGGCCAACTCCAGCATGCCCGCCGCGCGGAAGGACACCGTCACCGATCCATCAGGCTCGGGCCGCACGGTCTGGGTGGAATGAAAACGCCAGCGCAGGGCGTCCTCGGCGCGGTCGGGCCGGATGCGCAGAACCACATCCTCGACCGCGCCGTGATAGATGCCGAAGCTCTCGTCGGCGAAGGCCTGTAGCGAGAAGTCTTCCGGCGGCGGCGCCGGCCGGTCGAGCACCTTCAGCTCCTTCATCTTGTCCAGCCGCCAGGAGCGCGGGCGCGGGTCGTCGCCTTCCAGCGCCACCAGATAGTTGCTGCGGGCGAACAGGATGCCCAGAGGCGTGACCTCGCGCATGCGGCCGGGCGTGCTGCCGCCGTCATAGCGGAAGGCCAGCGCGCTCAGCCCCTTGATCGCCGTGCGGATGGCCGCCAGGGCGGTCTCGTCCTCATAGGGCCGTGGGCCGGCATGGATGGCGATGGTCTCGGCCTGGACCAGAGCCTCGACATCGGGGGCCACCTTGCGACGCGCCGCGCCGCGCAGGGCCGACAGCAGCTTGCGCTCCAGGGCGAACAGCGAGGCGGCCCGTCCTTCCGCGCCCGACGCCTTGTAGGAATCAGCCGCCGTCCGCAGCGCCGCCAGCTCTTCAGCGGTCGGCGTCTGGAACAGGCCGTCCAGGCCGGCGGGAATGCGGAAACGCCGGGTCGGAGGATCGTCGACGATCTCCATCTGCGGGAACGCCGCCCAGACCGCATCGCGCATGCGCTCGGCCGTGCGCCGGCCCACATCCAGGGCGCGCGCCATCTCATCCAGGGTCATGCCTTCGCTCGATCCCGCCAGCATGCGCGCCAGATCCAGGAGCCGTGCAGCTTTTTCGTGCCTCATACGTTCTCCATACGACCGAATCTGGCGCATGGCACGTGCAAACAGGTGTGGTCCGAACGAAGGAGACCGCCATGTCCCGCTTTGCCTGCCCCGCCTGGGCCATCGCCCCCGTCAACGCGCCGATGATCTCGGCCGTTCTGGCCTTCGCGGACATTCATCGCGACCTGGGCGCCGGACGCACCCTGATGCGGATCAGCCATGAACGCGCCGCCCGCGCCGACCTCATCCTGCTGCTGGGCCGCGACGTCGAGAGGGTGGTTGATCTGGGCCTGGTCTGGAACGATCGCGAGGATCAGATCATCCGGATCATCGACGACGCCGAACGCCGCGACTCGCGTCTGGCGGCCTGGGAAGACGCCTATGACCTGTTCGAGTCCGAGGTCCGCGAACCGGCCGACCGGCGGCTCGTCGCCTGACTTTTTGGGGGCGCCGCCCCCGATCTGGGCATTCCAAGAGCAACGTTCTGCCTAAAAATGCGGTCTCGACGCCACGCAAAGGGGCGCCGGAGCCGCCGTGCGAACTTGTGACGACTTCTTGTCACCGCCCCCATTGCGGAAGCCGTCACCTTCAATCCACGCTGAATTGTTCGGCAACGTCCGAGTGGAAAACCGCGTCAGTACCAAAAACAATAAAAGGTCGGGAGATGAACGCCATGGAGAGGGAATCAATCTTGCGTTGATAAATTGAACGAGGGGGCTCTCTATGAATCGTCACTTTAAAACGACTCTACTCGCAGGTATTTCTGCGATGTCCGTTACTTTTGGTTACTCTGTCGCGGCGCATGCCGCCGACCCAGCCGCCGACCCGGCGCCGGAAAGCACTTCCGAACTTGAGACCCTGATCGTTACGGCGCGCGGCAAGCCCCGCACCGTTCTGGACAGCGCGGTCCCCGTCGACTCCTTCAGCGAAAGCGACCTGAAGTCCGCGGCCTTCACCGACACCAACGACATTCTGAAGACGCTGGTCCCGTCCTACACCCTGGCCCGCGAGCCGATCTCGGACGGCGCCACCTTCATCCGCCCCGCCTCGCTGCGCGGCCTGCCCACCGACAAGACCCTGTTCATGGTCAATGGCAAGCGCCGCCACCGTTCGGCGCTGGTCAGCATCGGCGGCACCGGCTCGCAGGCGCCTGACGCCGCCACCATCCCGGCCTCGGCCCTGAAGAACGTGGTCGTCACCCGTGACGGCGCCGGCGCGCAATACGGCTCGGACGCCATCGCCGGCGTCATCGACTTCCAGCTGAAGGACAGCCCCAGCGGCGGTTCGCTGACCGCCCAGTACGGCCAGTTCTTCCTGGGCGACGGCGAAGACGTGCTGGTCACCGGCAACCTGGGCCTGCCCCTGGGCGACAGCGGCTTCGTCAACGGCACCTTCGAATATACCAGCCAGAACCAGGTTCACCGCGGCAAGCAATACTGCAACGTCGGCATCCCCAACCAGTCGGCTGGCTTCTGCGTCGCCAACTATGCGGCGACCAACCCGGCCTATGGCGCCCTGATCAACGACTATGTGCAGAAGTGGGGTCAGCCTGACGCCGAAGCCCTGCGCGGAGTGATCAACGCCGGCTACGACATCAGCGACAGCATGACGGTCTATGCGTTCGCCAACTACTCCAAGAGCAGCGCGGTCGAGTATTTCAACTATCGTCCGCCGGTCAGCAACGCCGTCAACGCCACGCCGATCCGCCTCGCCGACGGCTCGACCTTCCAGTTCAGCTCGATCTTCCCGGCCGGCTTCACCCCGATGTTCGGCGGCGACATCACCGACTACAGCCTGACCGGCGGCCTCAAGGGCAAGTTCGCCAACGGCCTGCAGTATGACCTGAGCGGCCGCTACGGCGACGACAAGCTGTCCTATACCCTGTGGGACACCGTGAACCCGTCGATGGGTCCCGCATCGCCCAAGTCGTTCTATGTCGGCTCGCTGATCTCGACCGAAAGCGCCGCCAACGCCGACTTCGCCTATGACTGGGCCGTGGGCGGCCTGCACACGCCCGTCACCCTGAACTTCGGCGCCGAGTACCGCAAGGAAGGCTACGAGATCGAGGCGGGCGACGTGCCCTCCTATGTGGCCGGCACCTGGGCCACGCCCGACCCGTTCGGCTTCTGTAACGCCACGACCCACACGGCGACGGCCAAGGGCGCCGCCCTCCCCGCCACAGCGGGTCTGAACTGCGCCAACTACCTGACGACAACGGCTGACGGCTTTGCTGGTCAGGATCCGGTTTACGCCGCCCTGGCTGTCGGCTCGAACGGCGCGCCGGGCTCGCCCCCCGCCTATTCGGGCAAGCTGACCCGCGACTCCTACGCCGGCTATCTGGAAGGCTCGGCAAACATCACCGAAGCCTGGTTCTTCGACGTCGCCGTGCGCGGCGAAAAGTTCTCGGACTTCGGCAGCACCTGGAACGGCAAGGTCGCCAGCCAGTATCAGATCACCGACAGCTTCGGCGTTCGCGGCTCGGTCGGCTCCGGCTTCCGCGCCCCTACACCGGGCCAGCTGTTCACGACCAACGTTTCGACCCGCGTCGAAAATGGCGCGATCATCGCCTCGGGCCTGTTCCCGGCCACCAACCCGGTGGCCCAGTTCATGGGCGCCAAGGAGCTGAAGCCCGAGAAGTCGTTCAATATCGCGGCCGGCTTCACCGCCTCGCTGTTCGACGGCCTGAGCCTGACGGTCGACGCCTACAGCATCAAGATCGAGGACCAATTCTACGCGACCTCGGCCATCGCGGTGAACGACACGATCCGCGCCGGTCTGATCGCGGCCAAGGTGCCTGGAGCCGACACCATCGGCCAGGTGCAGTTCTTCCAGAACGCCTTCGACTCCACCACCACGGGCGTCGACATCGTGGCGACCTACAAGCTCAACTGGGACAACGGCCAGACCACCAGCTTCACGGCCAGCGGCAACCTCAACAAGTTCAAGATCGACAAGGTCAACACGCCCGCCGCCACGGCGGCCGTGAAATACACCTTCTTCGACGCCGAAGGCGTGCATGACTTCGAGAACGCCCAGCCCCGCTGGCGTTCGGTGCTGTCGGCCTCGCACGAGATCGGCAAGTTCAAGGCCGTGGGGCGCGCCACGATCTGGGGCCCCTACAAGAACATGTTCAGCGTCGCCAACCCGGTCGTCCAGAAGTGGGATCCGGAAGTCTTCTTCGACACCGAACTCAGCTACCAGGCGACCGAGACCTATTCGATCTCCATCGGCGCCCGGAACCTGTTCTCCAACTATCCAGATCCCGACAAGACCGGCGAGTCGGCCACCAACGGCCGTATCTATCGCTCGGACTCGGTCGTCGATTGGCAGGGCGGCTTCTGGTACATGAAGGCCACCGCGACCTTCTAGGATCGCGATCCAGACAAGACGGAAGGGCCAGGCGAAAGCCTGGCCCTTTTCGTTTTGGCCGACTTCCCGGCTAGCGCGCCAGCGCCTTGCCCATACGGATCAGCGGCACCGCGTAACCGCCCGACGTCATCGCCGTGAACGGCTCGATGTCGTGATAGCCGCAGGCGCGATAGAGCGGCACGCCGCCCATGGTCGCCGCCATCTCGGCGCGGGCGAATCCCTCGGCCGCCGCCGCCGCCTCGCAGGCGTCCAGCACCAGGCGGCCCACGCCTTTGCGGGTATGGTCGGGGTGGGTGTACATCGCCCGGACCCGGGCGGCGTCGACCTGGGGATCCAGCAGCGCCGCGTCGCGCCCGGCCGAATGATCGCCGCCAAACAGCGTGGCGCGACGGCTCCAGCCGCCACAGCCGGCGATCTGGTCGCCGTCCTCGACCACGAAATAGGTGCCGTCGGCGATCAGCTGGCTGTCCAGCCCCATGATCTCGAACGAGGCTTTCACGCCTTCGGGCGGCAGGAACGGTGTCAGAAGCTCGCTGATCGCCGCGTTCATCAGGGCCGACAGAACCGGCATGTCCTCGGGGCGCGCCAGCCGAAGGCGAAGTTGGGATCCTGTTGTGTTCACGGCGTTCTCCTCGCACCACCCTGGTCCGTTGATGCGTCGCGCCTCGGGCGAAGGAAGAGTGATTCCGGCGCCCTACGTTTGATCATCGCCACCCGCCCACGGTTCGCACAGGGGGCGCCCAAGGCGCCCAAGGGCGGAGCATCCAGGACGCATCTAACATGTCAGATCGGCCGGCGCCCTAAATCGGGTTGCGCCGGTTCCCTCGAAATTTCGAGATGCCCCGGACTTCGGCGGGGGCGCGTTCGACCGAAGGAACGAAATGTGTATCGTCACGGCGATGCACGCGTTTTCGGCGTCGGCTGTTTTTTAGTGGCGGATTGGCATGAATACGACTGCAGGCCCGGCGACGGGCGGAGTTCTGACACGGCGGCGTTTCTTCGAAGGCCTCGCTGCGGTCGGCGGCATTTCCCTGGCGCTTTCGGGCATGGACGCCCTGGGTTTTGGGATGGCCTCGGCCACCGAACTGCCGCCCACCCTGGCCGGCGACGCCAAGGGCACGAAGATCATCGTCCTGGGCGCTGGCCTGGCCGGCATGACCGCCGCCTATGAACTCTCCAAGGCCGGCTATCAGGTGCAGATCCTGGAAGCCCGCGCCTTCGCCGGCGGCCGCTGCCAGACGGCGCGCAAGGGCTTCGAGCACACCGACCTGCTGGGCCACAAGCAGACCTGCGAGTTCGACGAGGGCCTCTATATCAACCACGGCCCGTGGCGGATCCCGTATCACCACCGCTCGACCCTGCACTACACCAAGCTGTTCGGCGTGCTGCTGGAGAGCTTCGTCAACGACAACGACGCCGCCTATGTCTATTTCGAAAAGGGCAAGGGCCCGCTGGCCGGCAAGCCGATCCGCAAGGGCGAGATCGCCGCTGACGCACGCGGCTATGCCGCCGAACTGATCGCCAAGGCCGCCAGCAAGGGCGAGCTCGACGCTGCCCTGACGCCGGCCGACCGCGAGACCTTCATCGCCTACATGATCAACGAGGGCCGGCTGTCGCCCAAGGACCTGGCCTATACGGGCACCGAAGGGCGCGGCTTTTCGGTGCACCCGGGCGCCGGCGTCAATCCTGGCCCTGGCAAGGAACTTGAGCCCTTCGCCTTCAAGGACGTGCTGGACAGCAGGGCATGGCGGGTTCTGAGCTCGGTCACCGGCTACGAGCAGCAGCGCACCATGCTGCAGCCCATCGGTGGCATGGACCAGATCGCCAAGGCCTTCGAAAAGCAGGTCGGGCCGATGATCCGCTATTCGACCGTGGTCGAGAAGATCAAGCAGACCGACAAGGGCGTGAAGGTCGCCTTCAAGGACGCCTCCGGCAAGACCGGCGAGATCGAGGCCGACTACTGCGTCTGCACCATCCCGCTCAGCGTGCTCAAGCAGATCGATATCGACGCCTCGGCCCCGTTCAAGGCGGCGATGGAGGGCGTGGCCTATGCGCCGGTCAACAAGATCGGCCTGCAGATGAAGACCCGGTTCTGGGAAGAGAACCACCACATCTATGGCGGCCACATCTATAACGACATCGCCGGCATCGGCACGATCACCCTGCCCTCCACCGGCTGGCAGAGCCAGAAGGGCGTTCTGCTGGGCTACTATAACTTCGGCGGCGAAGCGGCGCGGATCAGCGCCAAGACACCGGCCCAGCGGGCAGAGTTCGCCGTGGCCGGCGGCCAGAAGGTGTTCCCGGAATATGCCGCCAATTTCGAGAACGCCTTCTCGTTCTCCTGGCATCTGGCCGAGTTCAATCTGGGCGGCTGGGCCGAATGGGGCGAGGCTGGTCGCCGCGACGCCTACCCGGTCCTGTGCGAACCCGACGGTCGCCTCTATCTCGCCGGCGAACACCTCAGCTACCTTGGCGGCTGGCAGGCCGGGGCCATCGAGTCGGCCTGGCAGCAGATCGCCAAGATCCACGCCCGCGTGCAACAGGCCTGAGACCTGAGGACCCGAGAACAAAAATGAAGTTTGCTTCCCGCTTCGCCCTGCTCTGCCTTGTCGCGGCTGCGTCGACCCCCGCTGTCGCCTCGGCCGCGCCGCCGCCCAAGAGCCTCTATGAGGACAACTGCTCGGCCTGCCACCAGGTGACCGGCAAGGGCATCAAGGGCGCCTTCCCGGCCCTGGCCGGCTCGCCGCTGGTCAATGGCCCGCCGGTTCCGCTGGTCACCACGGTGCTGAACGGCCGGGCCGGCATGCCGGCCTTCAAGGACGACATCAACGACGCCGATCTGGCTGGCATTCTCAGCTATGTCCGCACTTCGTGGGGCAACAAGGGCAAGCCGGTGACGGCCGCCGAGGTCGCCGCCATCCGCGCCAAGGCCAAGGCCGCCCAGAAGGCCCGCGGCCTGCAAGCTCACTGATCGACCCCCTTCAAGGAGAAGACCATGACCCGTTTCGCCACCCTCGCCGCCGGCATCGCCCTGGCGACCACCTTCGTCGGCGCGGCGTCCGCCCAGGACATCGTCCGCGGCGGCGACCCCAAGTCGGCCATCGCCAGCGTCGTCACCGTGCCCGCGGGCTATGACACGATCTATGTCAGCGGCATGACCCCGCCGATGATCGATCCCAAGGGCTCGCCGGCCCTGACCGCCACCTATGGCGACACCAAGACCCAGACCATGGGCGTGCTGAAGCGCATCGAGGATGCGCTGAAGACCCAGGGCGCCACCATGGGCGACGTCGTGATGATGCGCGTCCTGCTGGTCGGCGACCCCGCCAAGGAAGGCAAGATGGACTTCGCCGGCATGATGGAGGCCTACAAGACCTTCTTCGGCACCGCCGAGCAGCCCAACAAGCCCTCGCGCATCACCAGCCAGGTCTCCGGTCTCGTGGCCGGTGGCATGCTGGTCGAGATCGAGGTCCAGGCCGCCAAGAAGAAGTAGCGACCCCATCCCGCTCCGGCGGGTGTTGGCTTGGCCTTCGCAGAGGGAGACAGGTTCGCGCCTGTCTCCTTTTTCGTTGGCCAGCGCGCGTCTCGGCCGCCTTTTCACCGAAGTCCGAATTAACTTCCATGACAACGTTGTCAAACAATTCGAGCTGCGCTATACAGGTGATGCCCTTCCAGGGCGTTTCCTCCCAATGACTCGGCCGCCTTCTCCTCCTGGAGGGCGGCCGTCTTTTTGTCCGGCTTGTCCCGGCCATGATGCTTGACTCAAGCGACGGTCCGGCCGAAACGCCCCGTCCATGATCAGCCGCTACGCCCGCCCCGAAGCCGCCGCCATCTGGTCCAGCCAGACCAAGTACAAGATCTGGTTCGAGATCGAGGCCCACGCCGCCGACGCCATGGCCGAACTTGGGGTCATCCCCAAGCTGTCGGCCCAGACGATCTGGGAAAAGGGCCGCGATGCGGTCTGGGACAGCGACCGCATCGACGAGATCGAGCGCGTCACCAAGCATGACGTCATCGCCTTCCTGACCCACGTGTCGGAAATCGTCGGCCCCGAGGCCCGCTTCCTGCACCAGGGCATGACCAGCAGCGACGTTCTGGACACCTGCTTTGCCGTGCAGCTGTCGCGCTCCACCGATCTGCTGATCGAGGGCGTCGACCTGCTGCTGGCCGCCCTGAAGCGCCGGGCCCTTGAGCACAAGATGACCGTCTGCGTCGGCCGCAGCCACGGCATCCACGCCGAACCGGTGACGTTTGGCCTCAAGCTCGCCGGCTACTATGCCGAGTTCCAGCGCGCCAAGGAGCGCCTGGCGATGGCCAAGTTCGAAATCGCCACCTGCGCGATCTCGGGCGCCGTCGGCACCTTCGCCAATGTCGATCCGCGCGTCGAGGAACACGTGGCCAAGATGATGGGCCTGACCGTCGAGCCGGTCTCGACCCAGGTCATCCCGCGCGACCGCCACGCGGCCTATTTCTGCGCCCTGGGCGTGGTCGCCTCGTCGATCGAGCGCCTGGCCACCGAGATCCGCCACCTGCAGCGCACGGAAGTGCTCGAGGCTGAAGAGCCGTTCGAGGTCGGCCAGAAGGGCTCGTCGGCCATGCCGCACAAGCGCAACCCGATCCTGACCGAGAACCTGACCGGCCTGGCCCGTCTGGTCCGCTCGGCCGTGACGCCCGCCCTTGAAAATGTCGCCCTCTGGCATGAGCGCGACATCAGCCACTCGTCGGTCGAGCGCGGCATCGGGCCGGACGCCACCGTCCACCTCGACTTCGCCCTGCGCCGCATGGCCAGCGTCATCGAGCGCTTCAACATCTATCCCGAGAACATGGCCAAGAACCTCGACAAGCTGGGGGGCCTGGTCTTCTCGCAGCGCGTCATGCTGGCCCTGACGCAAGAAGGTGTCAGCCGCGAAGACGCCTATGCGGCCGTGCAGGGCAATTCGATGAAGGTGTGGCGCGGCGAGGGTCGGTTCATCGACTTCCTCAAGGCCGACCCCGTGGTCTCCAAGGCCCTGTCCGACAGCGTGCTCGAAGAGCTGTTCGACTACGGCTACCACACCAAGAACGTCGACGTGATCTTCCGGCGCGTGTTCGGCGAGCAAGCCTAGGCATGACTGAAGCGCCGATCCTTCGCCTCAATCCGGCGCTGGATCCGGCGGCCTTCGCGCAGGCCTATGCGCGCGACGGCGTCGTGCGCATTCCCGATGTGTTCGAGCCGGCGGTCGTTGATCGCCTGGCCGGCATTCTGGAACAGACCCTGGACTGGGACGTGATCTGCTCGACCGAGACGGGGCGCGCCGAGGTTCTTGATCGCGCCCGCCGCGCCGAGCTGGGCCCCGATGCGGTAGCGGCCCGCTTACACGCCGCCACGCTGCGGGCCCGCACCGGGTTCGCCTACATCTATCTGGGCTATCCGATGATCAACGCCTTCGTCGAAGGCCGCGATCCGGGCCACCCGGTTCACGCCCTGACGGCCTTCCTCAACAGTCCCGAGTTCATCGCCTTCGGCGCCGCCGTCACCGGCGAGACGACCATCACCAAGGTCGACGCACAGGCGACCCTCTATCGACCGGCCGACTTCCTGACCCTGCATGACGACACCGGGGTCGGCGAGCGCCTGGCGGCCTACACCCTGGGCCTGACCCGCCAATGGCGGCCCGACTGGGGCGGACAGCTGCTGTTTCACGATGACGCCGGCGACGTCGAGCGCGGCTTCGCGCCGGCTTTCAATGTGCTGACCCTGTTCAGGGTGCCCCGCAAACACTCGGTGGCGCCGGTCGCCCCCTATGCCGGCGCGCCGCGCCTGACCGTCACCGGCTGGCTGCGGAACGACCCGCCCAATGGCCGCTGAGCGCAAGAGAAGCTTCCCGCCGGTCGTCGATGCAAACACCCGCGTCCTGATCCTCGGCAGCCTGCCGGGCGAGGCTTCGCTGGTGGCCGGCCAATACTACGCCAACCCGCGCAACGCCTTCTGGCGGTTGCTCGAGACGGTGCTGGACGAACAGTTGGTCGCCCTGCCTTACGAAGATCGCCTGGCGGCTCTGCAACGACGCGGCGTCGGCCTGTGGGACGTCGTGGCCGAAGCCGAGCGGCGCGGCAGCCTCGACGCGGCCATCCTCGATCCGCGCGCCAATGACCTGCTCGCCCTGATCGAGACCTTGCCGGCCCTGCGCGCGGTGGCGTTCAACGGGGGCGCGGCGGCCAAGCTGGGCTCACGCCTGCTGGCGCCGACGGCCGACATTATCGAACTCGTCACCCTGCCCTCCTCCAGCCCTGCCCATGCGGCGCGGAGTTTTGCGGAGAAGACTGATGCGTGGCACGTTTTGAGAGCGCTGCTTTCGCCTACCAGAGACGACTGATGCCCGAGCCATCAAAGATGGCCTCGTTCGACACCAGCGTGATCTCCTCGACCAACGCTTGAGCAATCAGCAGGCGATCAAACGGGTCCTTGTGGGAGATGGTCAGCGAACCGGCGACACGAGCATGCGTCAGAGTGATAGGGAGCGGCAAGAACCCCATGGCGCTGGTCTCGACCTCGAACGCCAAGGCCAGAGGCTTCGCGCTGGGCAGCTTACCCAGGCGGAATTTCATCGCGATCTCCATCGCAGATACCGCGCTGACGAAAACCTCATGATTACCGGAGTCGATGGCTTCGGCCGCCCCTCGGCTCAGCCGCTCATTGTTCTCGCCCCACCAAAGCAGGGCGTGCGTGTCGAGCAGTAGCCTCAATCGCCTTCACCGTTCCAGAGCGCCAATTCGTCTTCTGGTAGCGGATCAAAGAAACTCTCGTCAAATCCAATGCGCCCCTTCCACATTCCGGCTTGTCGCTTCGGCTTCACCGGCTCGGCCGGTGTCGGGACCAGTTTGGCCACTGGCGTCTTGCCGCGCGCGATGACGACCTCGCCGCCAGCTTCGACTTCGGCCAGCAGGCGCGAGAGGTTGGTCTTGGCGTAGTGAATGGTGACGACGGTCATGGAGGCCTCGATTAGCTAAGAAACTTAGCTAATCCGCCAGTGAAAATCAATCAGCCTCGAACATTACAACCTTTTCATCTGCCTTCCTGTCCCGCTTGGGGCAGCATCCCGCCTTCTTGGGGAGAGACTTCCAATCATGCGCACCATCCTGCTGGCCGCGACGTCCGCGATCGCCATGTCCGTCGCCGTTTCGGCCGCCTGCGCCGCCGAGCCCGCCAAGCCGATGTACGGCGCCTGGGGCGTCGATCTGACCGCCCGCGACACCTCCGTCACGCCGGGCGCCGATTTCAACAAGCATGCCAATGGCGCCTGGCAGGCCCGCACCGAGATCCCGGCTGACCAGGGGTCCGCCGGCGTCGGCTATGACGTGTTCAACCGCTCGCAGGACCAGCTGCGCACCCTGATCGAGACCGCCGACGCCTCGAGCCAGATCGGCGGCCTGTACAAGAGCTTCATCAACGAGGCCCAGGTCGAGGCCATCGACGACAAGCCGCTGAAGACCGATCTGGCCAAGGTCGCCGCCCTGAGCAGCAAGGCCGACTTCGCCCTGGCCATGGGTCGCGCCCACGGCGGGTTCGGCGCGGATATCTTCTCGCTGGACATCTATCCGGACGCCAAGACGCCCGAGATCAACACCATCTATGTGGGCCAGTCGGGCCTGGGCCTGCCGGACCGCGACTACTATCTGACCGACGGGTTCAAGCCGCAGCTGGCGGCCTATACCGCCTTCATCGAGCGCGCCCTGAAGATGGCCGGCTATGCCGACCCGGCCAAATCGGCCGCCGACGTGGTGGCCTTCGAGACCGCCATCGCCAAGGCCAGCTGGGCCGTCGCCGACCGTCGCGACATCGACAAGGTCTATAACCCGATCGCGCTCGCCGACCTGAAGGCCTATGCCCCCAACTTCCCGTGGTCGGACTATCTGGCCGCCGCCGGCATGCCCGGCCTGACCAAGGTGGTGCTGGGCGAAAAGACCGCCGTGCGCGACATCGCCAAGGCCTACGACGCTGCTTCGCTCGACACGCTGAAGGCCTGGCAGGCCTTCCACATCATCGAGGAAGCCTCGCCCTATCTGTCCAAGCGCTTCGTCGACAGCCGCTTTGAATATGTGAAGGCCCTCAGCGGCCAGTCGGCCCTGCGTCCCCGCTGGAAGCGCGGCGTCGGCCTGGTCGACAGCACCGTCGGCGAGGTCGTCGGCCAGACCTATGTGGCCAAGTACTTCCCGCCCTCGTCCAAGGCCCAGATGGTTGAGTTGATCGCCAATCTGAAGACGGCGATGTCCAAGCGCATCGAGCAGTCCCCGTGGATGGCGGCGGCCACCAAGGCCGAAGCGCAGACCAAGCTCTCCAAGATGAAGGTCATGGTCGGCTATCCCGACAAGTGGCGCGACTATTCGGGCCTGAAGATCGACGCCGCCGACCTCTATGGCAACGTTTCGCGCAGCCGCGCCTTCGAGTGGGCCTACGCCCTGAGCGACCTGGGCAAGCCGGTCGACGACGGCAAGTGGGCGATGACCCCGCAGACGGTCAACGCCTACAATGGCGGCCTGGAGAACAAGATCGTCTTCCCGGCCGGCATCCTTCAGGCGCCCTATTTCGATCCGGCCGCCGATCCGGCAGTGAACTACGGCGCCATCGGCGCGGTGATCGGCCACGAGATCAGCCACGGCTTCGACGACCAGGGCCGCAAGATCGACGCCAAGGGCGCCCTGCGCGACTGGTGGACGGCCGAGGACGCCAAGCGCTTCGAGGCCCAGGCCGATATTCTGGGCAAGCAGTACGACCAGTACGAACCCGTCCCCGGCGCCAAGATCAACGGCAAGCTGACCATGGGCGAGAACATCGCCGATCTGGCCGGCCTGCAGGTGGCCCTGGACGCCTACCACGCCTCGCTGGGCGGCAAGCCCGCGCCGGTGATCGACGGCATGAGCGGCGACCAGCGTCTGTTCCTGGCCTTCGCCCAGTCGTGGCGCGCCAAGGAGCGTGACGACTCGCTGAAGCAGCAGATGGCGTCCGATCCGCACTCGCCGTCGAACTTCCGGGTCATCGGTCCGACCCGCAATGTCGACGAGTGGTACGCCGCCTTCGGCGTGAAGGCCGGCGAGACCTACTATCTGGCGCCCGAGGCCCGTTCGCGCGTCTGGTAACACCGACTGATCATCGTGACGGCAAGGGCGGGAGCGTGGCGATCACGCTCCCGCTTTTGTTTGTCGGCGGTGCGTTTGCAGGTCAGGCTGCGACCATGACCTATGCGCGCGCCGTGGCCGGAACGACCTATGCCTTCGACGGTCTGGCCGATGTGATGGCCAAGGCCTCGCCCCCGCGCTCGGGCGACATGCTGGCTGGCGTCGCGGCCACCAGCGCCCAGCAGAACGTCGCCGCCAGGATGGCGCTGGCCGACACGCCGCTGAAGACCTTCCTGACCGAGGCCGTGGTCCCCTACGAGACCGACGAGGTCACCCGCCTGATCCTCGACAGCCACGACACGGCCGCCTTCGCGCCGGTCGCCAGCCTGACTGTTGGGGAATTCCGCGACTGGCTGCTGTCGGAGGCCGCCACACCCGCCGTTCTGGCCGCGCTCGCGCCGGGTCTGACGCCGGAGATGGTCGCCGCGGTCAGCAAGATCATGCGCAACCAGGACCTGATCCTGGCGGCCAGCAAGTGCCGGGTGACGACGAAGTTTCGCAACACCATCGGCCTGCCCGGGACCATGGCCGTGCGGCTGCAGCCCAACCACCCGACCGACGATCCGGCCGGGATCACCGCCTCGATCCTCGACGGCCTGCTGTATGGCTGCGGCGACGCGGTGATCGGCATCAATCCGGCCAGCGACAACCTGTCGGTGCTGGGCGACCTGAGCCGGCTGATGGACGACCTGATCCAGAGGTTCGAGATCCCGACCCAGTCCTGCGTCCTGACCCACGTGACCAGCGCTATCGCCCTCATCGAGCGCGGGGCGCCCGTGGATCTGGTCTTTCAGTCGATCGCGGGTACGGAGGCCGCCAATGCCAGCTTCGGCGTCACCCTATCGCTGCTCAAGGAAGGCCTGGACGCCGGGCGCTCGCTGAAGCGGGGAACGGTCGGCGACAACGTCATGTATTTCGAGACCGGCCAGGGCTCGGCCCTGTCGGCCGGCGCCCACCACGGCGTCGACCAGCAGACGCTTGAAGCCAGGGCCTACGGCGTGGCGCGGGCGTTCGAGCCGCTGCTGGTCAACAGCGTGGTCGGCTTCATCGGCCCCGAATATCTCTATGACGGCAAGCAGATCATCCGCGCCGGTCTCGAGGACCACTTCTGCGGCAAGCTGCTGGGCGCGCCCCTGGGCGTGGACGTCTGCTACACCAACCATGCCGAAGCCGACCAGGACGACATGGACAGCCTGCTGACCCTGCTGGCCGCGGCGGGGGTCACCTTCATCATGGGCGTGCCGGGCGCCGACGACGTGATGCTGAACTACCAGTCGACCTCGTTCCACGACGCGCTCTATATCCGCGAGTTGCTAGGCCGCAGACGCGCGCCGGAGTTCGAGGCCTGGCTGCAGCGCCTGAAGATCACCGGCGCCGACGGTCGTCTGGCGCCCTCCAGCGCCGGCCACCCGCTGCTGACGGCGGACGCATGAGCACGCCGGTTCCGCCCGATCCGTGGACGGCCCTGCGCCGCCACACCCCCGCCCGCATCGCCCTGGGCCGCACCGGCGCCAGTCTGCCGACCCAGGAGGTGCTGGCCTTCTCCCTGGCCCACGCCCAGGCCCGCGACGCGGTGCATACGCCGTTCGATATCCACGCGGTGACCGACGCCGTCGCCGGCCTCGGCCTTGCGGTCCTGCCTGTCGAGAGCGCCGCGCCGGACCGCGCCACCTATCTGCGGCGGCCCGACCTGGGCCGACAATTGTCAGACGCCAGCCGCGCCGCGCTGGAGCGCGCGCCGCGCAGGCCGGCCGATCTGGCCATCGTTGTCGCCGACGGCCTGTCCAGCACCGCCGTCCACGCCCACGCCGCGTCGCTGATCGCCGCCCTTCTGCCCCTGATCCGCGCCAAGGGCTGGAGCCTTGCGCCGGTGATCGTCGCCCACCAGGCCCGCGTGGCCCTGGGCGACGAAGTCGGTGAGCGGCTGGGCGCGCGACTGGTCCTGCTGCTGGTCGGCGAGCGGCCCGGTCTGTCCTCGCCCGACAGCCTGGGCGCCTATCTGACCTTCGCGCCCCGGGTGGGTCTGACCGACGCCGCGCGCAACTGCGTCTCCAACATCCGCGCCGAAGGACTCAGCTACGACGAGGCCGCCTTCAAGCTGGTCTGGCTGGCGCGCGAGGCCCTGCGCCAGGGACAGACGGGCGTGGCCCTGAAGGACGAGAGCGATACGGCGCTGCTGCCGCCTCCTCCCAGCCTGCCATTCCCATAGACTGTCATCCCGCTAAAGAACCGGGCCGCCTCGCGCCCGACGCGCGCCTGGATCCCGGTTCTGCCTGAGGCAAGCACCGGGATGACAGGGTTTTGCGCGTCCCTCTCTGGCGGCGCCGAAATAGTGAACGCCGATCGCCGAAACGCTCTTTCGCGCTCCGCGAGAGTCGCCGACGGTTCCGCCATGGCGCAGCTTCGGGGGAAGTTGCGCACTCAGGGGGACGATCAATGAGCGAACCATCAGCCGGCGGCGGCGTCAGCTACGAAAAGGTCGATGCGGCCTATTTCGACAAGCGGGGCCTCAAGCGCTACGCGGGCGTCTTCTCGCTGTGGGCGCTGGGCGTCGGGGCGGTGATCTCGGGCCAGTTTTCGGGCTGGAACCTGGGCATGGGCGTCGGCGGCTGGGGCGGCATGCTGGTGGCCACCCTGATCATCACCGTCATGTATCTGGGCCTGACCTTCTCGATCGCCGAAATGGCCGCCGCCCAGCCGCATACCGGCGGGGCCTATTCCTTCGCGCGCTCGGCCATGGGGCCATGGGGCGGCTTCATCACCGGCCTGTGCGAGAACGTCGAATATGTGCTGACCGCCGCCGTGGTCTGCTTTTTCATCGGCAGCTATCTGGGCGGCATCTTCGAGACGCCGGCCTGGGTGCAGCCGCTCTACTGGGTGGGGGCCTATATTGTGTTTGTCGGCCTGAACGCCGGCGGCGTGGCGATGTCGTTCCGCTTCACGGTGTTCGTCACCCTGCTGGCCCTGGCCTGCCTCGTGGTGTTCTGGATCAGCGCCCTGCCCCATGCCGACTTCATGCGATACGCCCTCAATGTCGGCCCTGGCGGGACTGAACTGCCCGAGGGCCACGGACCGTTCCTGCCGGCGGGGATCGGCGGGGCACTGGCCCAGCTGCCCTTCGCGGTCTGGCTGTTCCTGGCCATCGAGCAACTGCCCCTGGCGGCCGAGGAATCCCACACCCCGCAGCGCGACCTGCCCAAGGGCATCATCCTGGGCATGCTGACCCTGATCGTCTCGGCCCTGCTGGTGCTGTGGCTGAATTCGTCGATCCCGACCGGGACCTTCGCCCTGTCCAAGTCCGGCGAGCCGATCCTCGACGGCTTCCGGGCGATCTACGGCGGAGCCCTGGCCAAGGTCCTGGCCGCCGTGGCGGTGGCGGGCCTGATCGCCAGCTTCCACGCCATCATCTTCGCCTATGGCCGCCAGATCTACTCGCTGTCGCGGGCGGGCTACTTCCCGCGCGCCCTGTCGGTGACCCACGGCGAGCGCAAGACGCCCGAGATCGCCCTGATCGCCGGTTCACTCGCCGGCCTGCTGGTCATGCTGGCGGTTTGGTTCAGCCTGGGCGCCGAAAAGGGCGCGGCGGCGATCGGCGGCACGCTGCTGAACATGGCGGTGTTCGGGGCCATGCTGTCCTATGTCGCCCAGGGCGCGTCGTTCATCCTGCTGCGCCGGAAATTCCCGGACATGGAGCGGCCCTACAAGAGCCGCTTTGGCATGACCGGCGCGGCCCTGACGGTGATCATCTCGCTGGTCACCATCGTCTATCAGTTGAAGGATCCGATCTATCGCACCGGGGTCATCGGCGTGGCGATCTGGTTCGCGGTCGGCATCGCCTATTTCGCCGCAGTCGGTCGCAAGAAGCTGGTGCTGTCGCCCGAGGAAGCCTTCGCCATCAATGGCGGCAAGAGCGCCTACGAAACGCACTAGCGGGAATGGCGGGGTCCGATAAGGACCCCGCCGCCGTCGCCTAGACGAAGTTGGACAGGCTGATCTCGTCCAGGGTGGTCCCGGCCAGAACGACCGCGATATCGGCGCCGTCAGAGCGATCTCCGTCGGTGTCCACGAACACGACGACGTCCGCGCCGATCTGGGCCGCCACATAGACGGCCCCTGGACCCGAGATATGCTGGTTGGCGATGGCCAGGGCCTGGGCATAGCTGTCGGCCGTGAACTCCGAATAGGACAGCGGCAGGATCGCCTGGATCCTGACCTCGACGAAGTTCAGCTGGTCGCCGCTCTCCCAGTCCAGGATCACGTCATCCTGCCCGGAGGCCGGCCCGGTCCTGGTGGCGAATTCGAACCGGTCGTGACCTTCGCCGCCTGACAGGATGTCCTTGCCCGGCGCCGCCGAAACGATGACGTCGTCACCGCCCTCGCCGTCAACGACCGCCAGACCCGAATACTGGATGATGATCAGGTCGTCGCCGTCGCCGCCCAGCACCCGGTCCTGGCCGCCGCCGGTGTGAATGATGTCATCGCCGCCGCCGCCCAGCAGCGTGTCATCGCCCGCACCGCCGAATAATTCGTCCTTGCCCAGGTCGCCGGCCAGGAAGTCATTGCCGGCCCCGCCGGAGACCAGGTCATCGCCCTGGCCACCCCGCAGGGTGTCGGCTCCGCCGCCGCCGAAGATCTCGTCATCCCCCAGATTGCCATTGGCGAACGAACCGCGGGTCTCCGTGCCGAGGGACGCGAAGATGATGTCGTCGTCCATGCCGCCATAGATCGTGTTGGATCCGCTGCCGCCGTAGATCACGTCATGGCCGCTGTTGCCCTGCAGAACGTCATCGCCCTGAGCGCCGTCCAGATTGTCGTCGCCAGCGCCGCCATAGAGCGCGTCACCAAAGGCCGATCCGCCCAGGGTTTCGTTCCCGGCGCCGCCGATCAGCAGTTTGGAACCGTCGGCGAAGACCGCGCCGCCGTTCTGGGTCAGGTCGGCAAGGCCGGTTCCGAAGGCAACCGTGCGGCCGCCGACCGTCACCTCGATCCGGGCCGGCAGGGTCAGGTCGACCGGGCTGTAGCGCACGGTCACGGCGTTGGCCGGGCCGTTGGCGAAGGTCAATATGTCAGAAGGCGCGATCGCCAGAGCGTCGGCCGCTCCAATGGTTTCAAAGCTATAGGTGGTCACGGAATAGTCTCGCTGAAGAACGTCCCTCTAGGCCCCAGCTGGGCCATAACGGCGTTCGTCGACGGACTTGCGTTGTAACGCAACTAAATAAAATGCAATGTTTTCCGGCCGCGCCTTGGTCCGCGACGACGCGAGCGCCCCCAAAAGCGACCGCCCAAGCAAAAGGGCCGCCCCGAAGGACGGCCCCTGTTCGCCTGGCTTGGCCGGTCTGGCTTAAGCGCCGGTCTTGATCTGCTCGCGGGCCTGGGCCAGCAGTTCGTCCATCTTCATGCGCACTTCGCCCTCGGACACCGAGACGCCCGCGCCCTTGAGATCGCCCGCGACCTTGCGCAGCACGTCTTCGTCGCCCGGCTGTTCGAAGTCCGACTTCACGACGGCGCGCGCATATTCCTCGGCCGTGGCAAGGCCCATCAGGCCGGCAGCCCATTCGCCCAGCAGGCGGTTGCGGCGCGCGGTCGCCTTGAACTCAAGGTCCTGGTCCAGAACGAACTTGCGTTCGAAACCCTGTTCGCGATCGTCGAAGGTGGTCATGAAGGCCCCAAATGCGTCTAACGCGGCTGTCTATCCCGTGATGGGCCAACTCGCAATCGGCGGATACGCCGCAGCCTTCGCTTTAGGCTCCCGGACCTGAACGGAAGCTGACCCCCACGTTTGCGCGCCCGCCCTCATTCAGATAAGTTCCGACTGACATTTTCAGTGAGCGGCCTTGAGTCGAACGCCGCGCGCAGCTATCCGGCCGCGCGCGCTTTTCGTTTCTTCGGGCATCCCCGGATCAGGGCGCGCGCTTCGCATCCATGAAGGGCCTCGACGAGAGCCATGACGACCCGCCGCAAGAAGATCTACGAAGGCAAGGCCAAGATCCTGTACGAGGGCCCCGAGCCCGGCACCCTGATCCAGTACTTCAAGGACGACGCCACCGCCTTCAACGGCGAGAAAAAGGCCCAGCTGGAAGGCAAGGGCGTGATCAACAACCGGATCAGCGAGTACGTCATGACTCGCCTGAACGGCATCGGCGTGCAGAACCACTTCATCCGCCGCCTGAACCTGCGCGAGCAGCTGATCAAGGAAGTCGAGATCATCCCGCTCGAGGTGGTGGTGCGCAACATCGCCGCCGGCTCGATCGCCACGCGCCTGGGTTTGCCCGAGGGCCAGGCCCTGCCGCGCTCGATCATCGAGTTCTACTACAAGGACGACAAGCTCAACGACCCGATGGTGTCGGAAGAGCACATCACTGCGTTCAACTGGGCCGCCACCCAGGAGATCGACGACATGATGGCCATGGCCCTGCGGGTGAACGACTATCTGTCAGGCCTGTTCAGCGGCGTCGGCATCACGCTGGTCGACTTCAAGATCGAGTTTGGCCGCATCTATGAAGGCGATTTCAGCCGCGTGATCCTGGCTGACGAAATCAGCCCCGACAGCTGCCGCCTGTGGGACAGCCAGACCAACGAGAAGCTGGACAAGGACCGCTTCCGCCGCGATCTGGGCAATGTCATCGAGAGCTATACCGAGGTGGCCCGCCGCCTGGGTATCATGAAGGAAATGCCCACCGTCATTCAGGGCGGCATGCATTAGGTTTCAGATCCTCCCCCTGAAGGGGGAGGTGTCGCCAAAGGCGACGGAGGGGGAAGGCCCTGGGCTGTGGACGGTACGCCCTCCACCGCCACGCGGTTCCCCCTCTCCCTTGAGGAGAAGAAGTTGAAAGCCAAGGTCCAAGTGTTCCTCAAGCCCGGCGTCCTCGACGTTCAGGGCAAGGCCGTCGAAGCCGCGCTGCATGGCCTGGGCTGGGCCGACGTCAAGAACGTCCGCGTGGGCCGCACGATCGAGTTCGACGTCGCCGACGGCGACGCCGAGAAGGCCAGGGCCGAGGTCAAGTCGATGTGCGACAAGCTGCTCGCCAATACCGTGATCGAAAGCTACGCGATCTCGCTCGATTAGCTCCGGCGCCATCAGGCGCTGAAGCTGACCCTCAGGGTCATCAGGCTGGTTTCCCGGATCGGTTCCAGATCGAGGCCGGGATCCACCAGCATCTGGGTGCTGAGCCCCAGCAGCAGGGCGCCGACCATCAGGGCGGCGGCATCGGCGTTGAGGCCCTGGCGGATCACGCCCTCGGCCTGCCCCCGCAGGAACAGCGCTTCGAGGCGCGTTTCGACCTCCTTGTGCGCGGCGGCGAACGGCCCCCGCAGGGCAGAGACCTCGGCCACCGCCCCGGCCATCAGCACGAAATAGGCGCGCATCTCGCCATCGTCGGCCAAGTTGCGCAGATAGATATCGACGAACCCCAGGATCGCCTCAAGCCCGTCCAGCGTTTCCAGCTGGCCGGCGTCAAGCAACTGTTGCAGCCGCGACTGCAGCCGCGCGATCAGCGCCTCGATCAGCCCCTGCTTTGAACCGAAGCGCTGGGTCACCAGACCCCGGCTGTAGCCCGCCCGCGCGCCGATGTTCTCGAAGGTGGCGGCGGCCATGCCGCGCTCCACGATCAGTTCGGCCGCCGCGCGCAACAGCTCGCTTTCGGACTGCTGGCGACGATCCGACTGGCTGCGGCGCACGGGCGGAACCTTAAGGGTGGACGTCATCTTGCGGAGGCTACTTATTTGTTGAACAACTAGCAAATAACAAAGGCGGCCGCAGAGCCGCTCCCGGAGGTTCCAGGAGTTCGCGCATGACCATCCCCGTTGATATCGCAAACACCATCGTCGACCCAAAGGCCTATGCCGACGGCGACCGCATCGACCAGGCCTTCGCGCGGCTGCGCCGCGAGAGCCCCCTGGAGGTGGCCCAGCCCGACGGCTTCGACCCTTTCTGGGTGGTCACCCGCCATGCCGACATCCTGGAAGTCGAGCGCCAGAACGAGCTGTTCCACAACGGCGACCGTGCGACGATCGTCACCACCATCGAGGCCGACCAAAAGGTGCGCGCCATGATGGGCGGCTCGCCGCACCTGGTCCGTTCGCTGGTCCAGATGGATAATCCCGACCACTTTGCCTATCGCCGCGTGACCCAGGGCTCGCTGCTGCCGCAGAATCTGCGGACGCTGGAAGCACGGATCCGCGAGATCGCCCGCAGCTTCATCGACCGCATGGCCGCCCAGGGCGATCGCTGCGACTTCGCCCGCGACGTGGCCTTCCTCTATCCGCTGCACGTGATCATGGAGGTCCTGGGCGTGCCCGAGGCCGACGAGCCGCGCATGCTGAAACTGACGCAGGAGCTGTTCGGCAGCGCCGACCCCGATCTGAATCGCGACGGCAAGGTCGCGACCGACGTCAATGAGGGCATCGACAGCCTGCAGTCGGTGATCATGGACTTCATGATGTATTTCAACGCCATGACCGAGGATCGCCGGGCCAATCCGCGCGAGGATCTGGCCAGCATCATCGCCAACGGCAAGGTCAATGGCGAGCCGATGGGTCACCTGGAAGCGATGAGCTACTACATCATCGCCGCCACGGCGGGGCACGACACCACTTCCTCGACCACCGCCGGCGCGATGTGGGCCCTGGCCGAGAACCCCGACCAGTTCGCCCGCGTCAAGAATGATCCCAGCCTGATCCCCGGCCTGGTGGAGGAGTCGATCCGCTGGGTCACGCCGGTCAAGCATTTCATGCGCACCGCCACCGCCGACGCCGAACTGGCCGGCCGCAAGATCGCCAAGGGCGACTGGCTGATGCTGTCCTACCCGTCGGGCAATCGCGACGAGACGGTGTTCGAGGATCCGTTCAGCTTCCGCATCGACCGCTCGCCCAACAAGCACGTGGCCTTCGGCTACGGCGCCCATGTGTGCCTGGGCCAGCATCTGGCGCGGATGGAGATGCGGGTGCTGTGGGAAGAGCTGCTGGCCCGCGTCGAAAGCGTCGAGCTGGACGGCCAGCCCACCCGGATGACCGCCAATTTCGTGTGCGGCCCCAAGGCGGTGCCGATCCGCTTCAAGATGCACTGAGGCGATCATGAGCGAGCCCTTCAAGGTCTGGCAGTGCCGAACCTGCGGCTACATCTATGACGAGGCCGAGGGCGATCCGGGCGAAGGCCTGACGCCCGGAACCCGGTGGGCGGACCTCCCCGCCCACTGGATCTGCCCCCTGTGCGGCACGCCCAAGTCGGACTTCGACATGATCGAGCTCTGACGCGCAGGCGGCGATTTCTTCACCCTGTCCCCTTCCCTCGCCAGCTTGGCCGCACAATGTTCGGTTTGAGTTGGCTGGAGACGGTGATGGGCTCGAAGTACGAACTGGCGCAGGTCAATATCGGTCGCCTGCGCGCACCGATCGATCACCCGATGATCAAGGACTTCGCCGACAATCTCGACGCCGTGAACGCCATCGCCGAGGCCTCGCCCGGCTTTGTCTGGCGGCTGACCGGAGAGGGCAACAACGCCACCGATCTTGCCCCCTACGAAGACCCGCTGATCGCCATCAACATGTCGGTCTGGACCGACATCCCGTCGCTGGGCGCCTTCGTCTATCGCGGCGACCACGTGAAGATCATGCGCCGTCGCCGCGAGTGGTTCGAGCACATGGACGTCTTCATGGTGCTGTGGTGGGTCCCGGCCGGTCACCGCCCGACGATCGAGGAGGCCAAGGAAAGGCTGGCCCTTCTGGAAAGGCTCGGACCGACGGCGCAGGCCTTTACCTTCAAGAGCCCCTTTCCGGCGCCGGACGCCATTCCGGTGGCGCCGGTGCTGGACGAGTGCGGCGCCTAGTTTTACCGCCCAAACCGCTGACAGCCGGCGCGAACGGTGCTACAGGCCCGCGCCATGAAAGCCGCTGTCATCGTCTTCCCGGGGTCCAACTGCGACCGTGATTGCAAGGTCGCCATCGAGCGCTCGGCCGGAGCCCGCGTCGAGATGGTCTGGCACCAGGAAACGGCCCTGCCCGACGACCTCGACCTGATCGTCCTGCCCGGCGGCTTCTCCTATGGCGACTATCTGCGCTGCGGCGCCATGGCGGCCCAGAGCCCGGTCATGAAGGAAGTCGTCAAGGCCGCCAGCGACGGCATGGCCGTGGTCGGCATCTGCAATGGCTTCCAGGTGCTGTGCGAGGCGGGCCTGCTGCCCGGCGCCCTGCTGCGCAACGAGAAGCTGAAATATATCTGCAAGCCGGTCGAGCTGGAGATCGTCAACAGCCAGACCCGCTTCACCGCAGAGTTCGGCGAGCAACGCGAGGCGGTGATGACCGTCGGCAACGGCGAGGGCAACTTCTTTGCCGATGAAGAGACCCTGGACCGCCTCGAGGGCGAGGGCCAGGTGGTGTTCCGCTACAAGGACAACCCCAACGGCTCTGCCCGCGACATCGCCGGCATCGTCAACCCCAAGGGCAACGTCCTGGGCCTGATGCCCCACCCCGACCGTTCGTTCGACGCGGATCTGGGTTCGGAAGACGGCGCGATCCTGTTCCGCAGCGTGTTCGCCAGCGCCTGACGGCCACCGCGATCGCGCCTTGGCGATCGCAGAAAACAGGTGTCATCCTGCCCGCGCCTTTAGGGCTCGGGGGATATCTGATGAAAACTGTTTTGACGCTGGTCGCGGCGAGCCTGCTGCTGGCCGGTCCAGCCTTCTCGCGTCAGCAGGCCCCCGCGCCCGGCCTGGCCAGCGAAACCCCCGCCGTCTTCAAGCCCAATCTCGACCGCCTGAACTATGAACGGCGCGAGGTGATGATCCCGATGCGGGACGGGGTGAAGCTGCACACCGTCATCCTGGTTCCCAAGGGGGCCAGCCATGCCGCGATCCTGCTGACCCGAACGCCCTATGACGCTTCGGCGATGACCTCGATCACCCCCGGCGTCAGCATGGCCAACGCCATCGACGGCTATGATCACCCGGTCGATGTCGTGATCGAGGGCGGCTATATCCGCGTCGTCCAAGACGTGCGCGGCAAGTACGGTTCCGAAGGCGACTATGTGATGAACCGGCCCCTGAAGGGCCCGCTCAATCCTACCGAGGTCGACCACGCCACCGATACCTGGGACACCATCGACTGGCTGGTCAAGAACATCCCCGAGACCAACGGCAAGGTCGGGATCCTGGGCATTTCCTATGACGGCTTCACCACCCTGCAGGCCCTGTTCAACCCGCACCCCGCCCTGAAGGTGGCCGTGCCGATGAACCCGATGGTCGACGGCTGGAAGGGCGACGACTGGTTCCACAACGGCGCCTTCCGCCAGCAGGGCATGCCCTACATGTACGAGCAGGTCGGCACGCGGAAGAACGAGGAGCGCTGGATCTCTGGCGTCCATGACGACTACGACCTCTACATGCGGGCCGGATCGGTCGGCGAACTGGGCCGGCAGATGGGTCTGGAGCAGATCGGCTTCTGGAACAAACTCCTGGCCCATCCGGCCTATGACGCCTTCTGGAGCGGCCAGGCCGTCGACAAGCTTCTGGCCCGGGAGCCGCTGAAGGTGCCGGTCATGCTGGTCCACGGCCTCTGGGACCAGGAAGACATCTACGGCGCGCCGGCGGTCTACAAGGCCATCGAGCCCAAGGACGTCGCCAACGACAAGGTGTTCCTGGTGATGGGCCCCTGGAACCATGGCCAGCAGATCCACGAAGCCTCGAGCCTGGGCGCCATCAAGTTCAACGCCGACACCGGCCTGCAATTTCGCCAGGACGTGCTGGCCCCCTTCCTGGCCCACTATCTGAAAGACGACGCCCCGCCGATGGATGTGGCGCCCGTAACCGCCTTCGAGACCGGGACCAACCGCTGGCGCAAGCTGGACGCCTGGCCCTCGGGCTGCGCCAAGGGCTGCGCGACGACCGCCACGCCGCTCTATCTGCAAGCCGGCGGCAAGGCGGGCTTCACCGCGCCCAAGGCCGGCGAGGCCGCCAGCGACAGCTATGTCTCCGATCCCGCCAAGCCCGTGCCCTACCGGGCCCGTCCCAGCCAGCCGACCGGCTATGTGCCGCCCCTGACCTGGACCCAGTGGCTGGTCGACGACCAGCGCGAGGCCTCGGGTCGCACCGACGTCCTGACCTATACGACCGACGTCCTGACGGCGCCGGTGAAGATCAGCGGCGAGCCGATGGTCAATCTGGTGGCCGCGACCACCGGCACGGACGGCGACTTCGTGGTCAAGCTGATCGACGTCTATCCCGACGAGGTCGCGGCAACGCCCGAGATGGGCGGCTATCAGTTGCCAGTGTCGATGGACATCCTGCGCGGCCGCTACCGCGAGGGGTTCGAGACGGCAAAGCCGATCAAGGCCAATGCGCCCCTCACCTATCGCTTCGCCCTGCCCACTACCAACCACGTGTTCCTGCCGGGCCACCGGATCATGGTGCAGGTCCAGTCCAGCTGGTTCCCGCTGTATGATCGCAACCCCCAGACCTTCACGCCCAACATCTTCCTGGCCAAGCCGTCCGACTATGTGAAGGCGACACAGACGGTGTTCCACGCGGCGGACAAGGCCAGCTTCGTCGAGTTGCCCCTGGTGACGGCCAAATAGGCCGACGACGGCAAGGTGAGCGCCGGTCTGTTATATTATAGCATCCGGCGCGACCCGCCCCTAGGATGCCGCAATCCAAGGGAGCTTCTCATGAGTCTTGCTTCATCCCTGCGCGCCGGCCTGCTGGCCGCCGCAGCCCTGACCGTCGTCGCCGCGACCGCACAGGCCCAGACGCCGGCCCCGACCGCCGCCCAAACCGCAGCGATGACGCCGGATATCGACGGCAAGTATGTCGCGCCAAAGGTCGGCTATGACTACGACAAGCGCGTGATCATGGTCCCCATGCGCGACGGGACCAAACTCTACACCGTCATTGTGGTCCCCAAGGGCGGCAAGAGCCTGCCGATCATGCTGACCCGCACGCCCTACAACGCCGCCAAGCGCGCGGCGCGCAACGACAGCCCGCACATGCTGGCGGCCATGCCCCAGGGCGACGAGCCCTTCGTGGCCTACGGCGGCTATATCCGCGTGTTCCAAGACATCCGCGGCAAGTACGGCTCGGAGGGCGACTATGTGATGACCCGGCCGTTGAAGGGGCCGTTGAACGCGTCCGAGATCGACCACTCCACCGACGCCTACGACACCATCGACTGGCTGGTGAAGAACGTGCCCGAGACCAATGGCAAGGTCGGCATGCTGGGCAGTTCGTACGAGGGTTTCACCGTGGTGATGGCCCTGGTCAATCCGCACCCGGCCCTGAAGGTGGCCGCGCCGATGAGCCCGATGGTCGACGGCTGGATGGGCGACGACTGGTTCCACCACGGCGCCTTCCGCCAGCCCAACCTCGACTATTTCACCGGCCAGACCACGGTGCGCGGCGCGGGCGACGGCGTGCAGCGCGGCGCCTATGACGACTACGAGACCTTCCGCCGCGCCGGCTCGGTCGGCGCCTACGCCAAGGAACACGGGCTGGACCAACTGCCCTGGTGGAAGAAGACCGTCGAGAACGCCGCCTACACGCCGTTCTGGAGCCAGCAGGCCCTCGACAAGACCATGGCCGAGCAACCCCTGAAGGTGCCGACCATGTGGATCCAGGGGCTCTTCGACCAGGAAGACATGTGGGGCGCGGTTCACGCCTATGCCGCCACCGAGCCCAAGGATGCGGCCAACGACAAGAGCTATCTGGTGCTGGGCCCCTGGCGGCACAGTCAGGTCAATTACGACGGCTACAACCTGGGTCCGTTCAAGTGGGAGGGCGACACCGCCCTGCAGTTCCGCCGCGACGTGCTCAAGCCCTTCTTCGACCAGTACCTGAAGGACGCGGCTCCGAAGGCCGATACGCCGCCCGTGCTGATCTACGACACCGGCGCCAACCACTGGGACCGCTTCAAGAGCTGGCCGCTCTCCTGCGAGAGCAACTGCCAGGCCAAGTCGAAACCACTGTATCTGACGTCCAGCGGCCGCCTGTCCTTCACCGCCCCGGCGGCGGCCAAGGGCGCGGCGGCCTTTGACGAATATGTCTCCGATCCGGCCAAGCCCGTGCCCTACCTGCCGCGTCCGGTGCGCTTCGCGGACGGCGACCGGTGGCGGTCATGGCTGGTCACCGACCAGCGCGCCTTCGCCGATCGCACCGACGTGCTGACCTATGTGACCGAGCCGCTGGACAAGCCGCTGACCATCGCCGGCGTGCCCAAGGTCAATCTGATGGCCTCGACCAGCGGCACCGACAGCGACTGGGTGGTCAAGCTGATCGACGTCTATCCCGACGAGGTTCCCAGCCAGCCCGAACTGGGCGGCTACCAGCTGGCCGTGGGCATGGACATCTTCCGGGGTCGCTATCGCGAGAGCTTCAGCGATCCCAAGGCGATCAAGCCCAATACGCCGCTGAAGTACCAGTTCATCCTGCCGACCGCGAACCACACCTTCAAGCCGGGCCACCGGATCATGGTGCAGGTGCAGTCCAGCTGGTTCCCGCTCTATGACCGCAACCCGCAGACCTTCGTGCCCAACATCTTCCTGGCCCAGCCGGCCGACTATGTGAAGGCGACCCAGCGGGTGTTCCACGCCGGCGATACGGCCAGCTTCATCGAGCTGCCCGTCGTGGAGAAATAGATCGCCAGCGAAAGGGCGGCGATGAAGCGCCGCCCCTTCACCGGCCGCTGCCCGCGCCCCCAAAACAGGTCGGTGGGATGGCCGGGGGCGGGATTTCCCTGGATTGTGCCTGGACCTTTACAGTCACCAGGGATTGTGGCCAGATCGTCTCATCTCAACCCGAAGTGTGAGATTTGACCCATGCTGGCTTTCGCTCCCGCACTGGCCCTGGCCGCAACGATGGCTTCGACGTCCCCCGCGCCCGCCCAAACTGATGTGCGACTGGTTTGCCAGGGGCTGCGACAACAGCTGTTCTTCACTGAAGACCGAACCTCTCCCCCGGTGATGTCGGCGGTGCAAAAGCGCAACGCGGCCTATCGCCGACCCGCGACGATCGAGCTTCAGATCAACAGCGAGCGCGGACGCATTCGTCTGGGCGAAAGCATGATCCCGGCCGTGCATACGGGCGGTCGCGACGGCTGGTGGCGGCTGACCGAGGTCAGCCAAAAGGGCGACGTCATCGCCGGCGCCTATCAGTTGAACGGCAAGAACACCCAGCGCGTCACGATCAACCAGGCCAACGGCCGGATCGAGATCGAAGGCGCGGGTCGCTATCGCGGTGTCTGCCAGAAGGGCCGCGCAATGGATATTCGCCGTCCCCCCGAGTTCTAGACACAACGGTTCCGGTCGCGGCTCAGCGGCTGATCTTCTCAGGAACGATAGGCCTCGAGTTGGCGTGCATCCGCCAGCGAGCAGAGTCCGCGCGGCCGCCGCAAGAGGCGTGACCCGCCCGCCGGCGACGCACCGGACGCGGTCCAAACATCCAGCCGCGGCGGGCAGATGGGTAAACCTCTGCCTGCATCCCTGACTTTCACAGCATGATCCTGCTCGCCCGTTGCGACCAGGCGCGCCCAAGCTTCGCAGTCGCCTCTCTGGGTTTTCGAGCCCCGGCAAGCTCGCGCCGAGGGGGAGAACGCTGGAAAGCGAAGCCTCACCGTCGCTTATCACCCACAGAAGAAGCGACGATTTCAGGGCCGCGCCCTCGCGCGAACACCGAAATCCGTCGACGACCTCGATGGGAAGAACCGATGAGCACTCCTGAACCCACGAGCGGCGTACCCGTCTGGGCCCGCAAACGCCGCAAGCCCGGCAATCCGCTGGTCGGCGTGGTGGTGGTTCCGCTGTTTCTGCTGGGCGCGCTGACGGCCGGCCTGGCGATCCAGGCCAAGTCGTTCACCGGGGCTGGGGTCCGGATGGACGGCTGGATCGCCATCGCCTGTGTTCAGGTCAAGGACGCCATGGGCGACCTCACCGGCAAGCCTGTGAAGGCCAAGGCGGAAAAAGCCGCCCACTGATCGCTCGCAACGGAGCGTGAGACCGCTCTGTCTGGTGGCGGAATCTTCGAGGTCGCGCTAGAAGGCGCCCTCATGAGCACCCCCTCCAACGCCCCCGCCCAGACCCCGCCGAAGTCGATGGCCGAAATGGCCCGTGAATTCGGTCTCAACGCCGAGGAATACGGCGTCGTCCTCGACCGCCTGGGCCGAGAGCCCAACCTGGTCGAGCTGGGCGTGTTCTCGGTGATGTGGAGCGAGCACTGCTCGTACAAATCCTCGAAGAACCAGCTGAAGAAGTTCCCGATCACCGGCCCCCGCGTCATCTGCGGTCCGGGCGAGAACGCCGGCGTCATCGATATCGGCGACGGCGACGCGATCATCTTCAAGATGGAAAGCCACAACCACCCCTCCTACATCGAGCCCTATCAGGGCGCGGCGACGGGCGTGGGCGGCATCATGCGCGACGTCTTTACGATGGGCGCGCGCCCCATCGCCCTGCTCAACGCCCTGCGCTTCGGCGATCCCAGCCATCCCAAGACCAAGCGTCTGGTGGATGGCGTGGTCGCGGGCATCGCGGGTTACGGCAACTGCGTGGGCGTGCCCACCGTGGCCGGCGAGACCAATTTCCACAGCGGCTATAACGGCAACATCCTGGTCAACGCCATGTGCGTGGGCCACGCCGAAGCCGACAAGATCTTCTACTCCGCCGCCCCGGGCGCGGGCCTGGCCGTGGTCTATTTCGGCTCCAAGACCGGCCGCGATGGCATCCACGGCGCGACCATGTCGTCGGCCGAGTTCTCTGAGGACTCCGAGGAAAAGCGCCCCACCGTCCAGGTTGGGGACCCCTTCGCGGAAAAGCTGCTGATCGAGGCCACCCTTGAGCTGATGGCCACCGGCGCCGTCGCCGCCATCCAGGACATGGGCGCGGCGGGTCTTACGTCGTCGTCGGTCGAGATGGCCGGCAAGGGCGGTGTCGGCATCGAGCTGAACATGGACATGGTCCCGCAGCGCGAGACCGGCATGAGCGCCTACGAGATGATGCTGTCGGAAAGCCAGGAGCGCATGCTGGCGGTCCTCAAGCCCGGCCGCGAGCACGAAGGCCACGCCATCTTCGAAAAGTGGGGCCTGGACGCCGCCGTCATCGGCTACACCACCGACACCGGCCGCCTGGTGCTGAAGCATCACGGCGAGACGGTCTGCGACGTGCCGCTGGCCCCGCTGTTCGACGACGCGCCGCTGTATGATCGCCCGTGGGTCCAACCGACCCTGCATCCGCGCCTCGACCCGGCCAGCATCCCCGCCCCCACCGACTGGAACGCGGCCGTGCTCAAGGTCGTCGGCTGCCCCGACATGGCCTCCAAGCGCTGGCTGTGGGAGCAGTACGACCGCCACGTGATGGCCGACACCCTGGAAGACAGCGCCACCGGCTGCGACGCCGGCATCGTCCGCATCCACGGCACCGGCAAGGCCATCGCCGTGACCAGCGACGTCACCCCGCGCTACGTCCAGAACGACCCCTACGAGGGCGGCAAGCAGGCCGTGGCAGAGGCCTGGCGCAACCTGACCGCCGCCGGCTCGCTGCCGATCGCCATCACCGACAACCTCAACTTCGGCAGCCCCGAAAAGCCCGAAACCATGGGCCAGATCGTCCGCGCCACCGACGGCATGGCCGAGGCCTGCCGGGCGCTGGACTTCCCCGTCGTGAGCGGCAATGTCAGCCTCTATAACGAGACCAACGGCGTCGCCATTCCGCCCACCCCGACCGTCGGCGCCGTGGGCCTACTGGTGGACTACGACCTGCGCATGGGCTTCGGCAACGTGGCCGAGGGAGATGCCCTGGTGCTGATCGGCGACAGCCACGGCGAACTGGGCGCCTCGATCTATCTGCGCGAGATCCTGGGTCGCGAAGACGGCGCGCCGCCGCCGGTCGACCTGGCCGCAGAGCGCAAGCACGGCGACTTCGTGCGCGACCTGATCCCCACGGGCCTGGTCGCGGGTCTGCACGACCTGTCGGACGGCGGCCTGCTGATCGCGGCGGCCGACATCGCCCTGGCCAGCAAGGTCGGGATCACCCTGAACGCCTCCAGCAGCCTGCACGCCCATCCCTATCTGTTCGGCGAGGACCAGGCCCGCTATCTGATCGCCACCCCGGACCCGGACGCGGTGCTGGCGGCGGCCAAGGAGGCCGGCATCCGCGCCAGTCTGGCCGGCGTGGCCGGCGGCGAGACCTTCGCCTCCACGGGCCTGTTCTCCATCCCCCTCGAAACCCTGCGCGCGGCTCACGAGGCCTGGATGCCGGGCTTCATGGGCGCGGCGGCCTAAGGACATCAGAATGAAACTCTCGATCCTGGCGACCGCCGCTTTGACGCTGTCGCTGCTGACGGCCTGCGCCCCGACCGCGCCGACCCCGGCCCCGACGGCCGAGGTCTCCGAAGCGGCCTGCGTCGCGCGCGGCGGCGTGATCCAGCGGGGCGGCAAGCTGCAGCTGCCGACCTGCGTCACACCCTATGCCGACGCCGGCAAGACCTGCACCGACAAGGCGCAGTGCCAGGGCGCCTGCATTCTTGAGGGCAATCTGGAGCCGCAGGCGGGGGTCACCGGTCAGTGCCAGAAGACCAGCGTCCAGTTCGGCTGCTACGCCCGGGTCGTGGACGGCAAGACGACCGGCGCCATCTGCGTCGACTAGCGTGTTGCGGCGGTGGCGGACCGCCTCGCCACGGCCACGTTTTGGCGGGACACTCCACCATGGACACAAGATTGACCCGCGCCCTGGCTATAGCCGGCCTGACCCTCACCCTGGGGGCCTGCGCCACCGCCGCGCCTGATCGCTCGGGCTTCCTGAGCGGCTATGAGGGCCTTCGGCCGCGGGAAAAGAGCGGCCGGGCCAAGATCCGCCAGTTCCGCGATCCGGCGGCGCTGGACGCTGTGCGCCGCGTAGCCCTGACGCCGGCGGTCCTGTCCGAAGGCGCCGACAGCCGCTCGCCCCTGACGCCGGAAGAACGCCACGCCGTGCTGCGCGAGGTCGACGCGCAACTGTGCTTCGAGCTGTCCGAACGGTTCGAGATCGTCACCGCCGATCAGGCCGACGCCGATGTGCGCGCGGCGGTCACCTGGTTCGAACCCACCGGCCGGGTCGCCTCGGCCGCGTCGGCGGCGTCGGGATTCTTCATTCCGGGCCCCATCGGCCTGCGCGCGCCAGGCACCCTGGGCGGACTGGGCGTCGAGGCGGAAATGCGCGCGGCGAGCGACAACCGCCAGATCGCCGCCATCGCCTGGGCGCGTCGCGCCATGGCCATCGGCACCGACAATCCGTCCCTGTCACGCATGGGCGACGCCCTGCAGTTCGCCGAGCCCTTCGCCGATACGGCCGCAGCGGTCATGACGCCCAAGGGGCTCAAGTCGCGCAAGATCGACAGCAAGACAGACCCCTGCAAGGCCTATGGCGATCGCTTCCAGCCCGGCGGCATGATCGCCGGGGGCCTGACCAATCTCTATATTCCAGACTCTCGCGGCGAGACGGCCACCAAGACCCCGTCGCCCAAGAAGTAGCGGTCCCGGGCCGCGATGACGCGGCCCGGGAACCGAAGGTTACGGCATCAACACCGTGTCGATGACGTGGATCACGCCATTGGACTGCAGAACATCGGCGATGGTGATGTTCGAGACGCCGCCCTTGGCGTCGGTGATCGTCCAGCCGTGATGACCCTTGGCCACGGTGATCGGCTGGCCCTGAACGGTGGTCAGAACGGCCTTGCCGCCGCCGGCCTTGGCCTTGGCTTCGATATCAGCCGCCGTCAGACGACCCGCCACGACGTGATAGGTCAGGATGGTGGTCAGCGTGCCCTTGTTCTCGGGCTTGACCAGGGTTTCGACCGTACCGGCCGGCAGCTTGGCGAAGGCGGCGTTGGTCGGCGCGAACACCGTGAACGGGCCGGGGCTGGACAGGGTCTCGACCAGACCGGCGGCCTTGACGGCGGCGACCAGGGTCGTGTGGTCCTTTGAATTGACCGCGTTCTCGATAATGTTCTTGGTCGGATACATGGCGGCGCCGCCGACCATTACTGTCTTTCCATGCCCTGCGGCGTGATGATCCATTTTCGCGAGGGCGGAACCGCCGCACGAGATCGCAAGCACGCCAGCGATGGCGAGCATCATGGTCTTCTTCATGGGGTCTTCTCCGGGGAGTTACTGGTCCGTTGCTGGGACACAGACAGCTACGGTCGCTTCACGCGCCCGGATGCACTTGATCTGAAAATTGCCGATGGACCTGTCGAACGCCCTAGCCGGCGACCGTCTCGGCATGTTCGCGCCCGGACCAGCGGGCGACGGCTTCCAGCAGCCTGGACGGATTGATCGGCTTGCCCAGGTGATCGTCCATGCCGGCGGCGATGCAATTGGCCACCTGTTCGGGCAGGACATTGGCGGTCATGGCCACGATCGGGGTGCGCCAGCCGGGAGCGTCGGTCATGGCCCGGATACGCCGGGTTGCGGTCAGGCCGTCCATGCCCGGCATCTGGATATCCATCAGCACCAGGTCGTAGCCGCCCTGACGCACCGCCTCGACGCCCGCGACACCGTCATTGGCCGTATCCACCGTGATGCCGAACGGCTCGAGCATGGTGCGGATCAGCTCGCGATTGACGGCGTTGTCCTCGACCAGCAGCAGGCGCACGGCCTGATCCGGATCGGGGGGCGTCGGATCCTCAAGCGGGGTTTCCGGCGCCAGATCGCGCAGGGGCGCCCGGATCTCGAACCAGAAGCACGACCCTTCGCCCTCGCGACTGTCGACGCCGATCTCGCCGTCCATCTGCTCGATGATCCGGCGCGAAATGGCCAGCCCCAGTCCCGTGCCGCCAAACCGTCGCGAGACCGCCGCATCGGCCTGGGAGAACCGGTCGAACACGCCGTCCAATTGATGGCCCGCGATGCCGATGCCGGTGTCGCGCACCTCGACCCGCAGGACGCCCGTGTCGCCTTCCAGACCCTGTTTCACGATCACCGTGACCCGACCGGTATTGGTGAACTTCACTGCGTTGGACAGAAAGTTCAGCAGCACCTGGGTCAGGCGTGGCGCATCGGCCTGCATGGCCCGCAGATCATCCGGGGCCGACACCTCCAGAACCAGCCCCTTGGCCACGGCCTGGCCCTCGATCAGGGCGGCGCACGAGGCGACCATCACACGGGGATCGAATGGCTGCGGATCCAGCTCTACCCCGCCGGCCTCGAGCCGCGAGAAGTCGAGCACGTCATTGACGACATTGAGCAGCGTGTTGCTGGCGTCCTGGATCAGGCACACGTGCCGGGCGTCGCGCTCCGACAGGGCGCTGGACCCGCGCAGCACCCCGGCAAAGCCGATGATGGCGTTGAGCGGGGTGCGCAGCTCATGGGTCATGTTGGCCAGGAAGTCGGACTTGGCCGCCGCCGCCGTCTGGGCCAGCTCCAGGGCGTGGGTCAGCTCCAGTTCCAGCTTCTTTCGCTCCGTGACGTCGCGCGTCGTCACCAGCAGTTCGCGCTCGGCGCCGGCCACCCGCTTGTAGGTGCTCTCGAACCAGATCGGCGTGCCGTCCTTGCGGGCGCTCTCGTACTCGTAAATCTTGGATTCGCCGCCGGGAATCAAAGTTCGCACCAGCGCCTGGACAGCCTCGTAGTCCTCACGACTGGTCATCGCCTCCGGCGGCAGGGTCTGCCATTCCTCGACCGTAAAGCCGGTCAGCCGCTCAATTGACGGCGACATGTAGAGGCGCTCGCCGGACCGGGACCACAGATTGATGTTGTCCGTCAGATTGTCAGACAGAAGCCGGTAAAGTCGGTCGCTTTCCCGCAACCGCTCCAGGGCGTCCTCGGCCTCGGCCCGCCGACGCTCGGCCTCATCGATCGCCAGCTGCTTGGCGGCCAGGCTGCTGGACAGGTCCATCTCCAGCCGCTGCAGACCCCTGCGCTGCTGACTGATGGAAAAGGCCAGCGGCGCGGCGAGAACCGTGGAGATCAGGAAGGTGGCGAGCGGCGAGTAGGCGGCCGGGTTATGCAGGATCAGGATATTGACCACATAGTCCATCGCCATGGCGACGCCCACGACCGGGACGACCGTCCGGAGGGTTCTGATGATCGTATCGCGCAGCATGGACCGGTCGATCGCGGCGAATCCTTTTGGGAATCCTAGCAGGCTTGTCAGAATTTAAGGTCAGATGGCCCCTGTTGCCAACCGGGGCGGCAATCCGCCGCGCCGTGGACCGATCAGCGCGCGGGCTGCAGGGTGTCCAGATCCCGGTCCAGCGCCAGGCTCGCGGCGACCACGGTGGCGACCGAGCGCCTGAAGAAGTCCTGCGGGATGGTGGCGAAATCGTCCGTGCTCTTGTGATATTCGGGATGATCCTCGACCCCGAAATAGACCCACGGCACACCCTTCACGGCGAAGGCGTAGTGATCCGACTGGTTGGTCCAGTTGTTCTGCGCGCCGTCGGCGTCGGTGTCGTGACCCAGTTTCAGTGTGACGGGCGCGGTCGCCGCCACCTTGTCCAGGATCGGCTTCAGCGCCGGAAACGGCGACGCGCCGCTGGCATAGAGCTCGTTCTTCGGGTTCTTGCTCAGCATGTCGAAATTGATGTTCAGGGCGATCGTCGACAGCGGCACGGGCGGATTGGCGACGAAGGCGTGGGCCCCGCGCAGGCCGCCCTCCTCGGCGTCGACCACCGCCAGGATCACATCGTGCCGGGGCGGACTGGCCTTGAAGGCTTCGGCGACGGCCAGCAGGCCGGCCACGCCCGAAGCGTTGTCGTCGGCGCCGTTGAAGATCTCGCCGCCGCGCACGCCCAGATGGTCGTAGTGGGCGGTGACCACGATGGCCTTGCCGTCTCCCCCAGCGCTTCCTTGGGCAGTTCCGGGAATGCGGGCCACCAGATTGATGGCGTCCACCTTGGTCCCGTCGCGTCGGGTGAAACTGAACGGCTGCTCGAAGCTGGCGCCGATGGGCGAAAGGCCGATCTCGCCAAAGCGCTTGAGAATGTGCGCCCGCGCCAGGGCCGAGCCCGGCGTGCCCGGCGCGCGGCCCTGCATGGCGTCGTCCGACAGGATGCGGACATCGTCCAGCGCCCTGGCGCCCGGCGTGGCGGCGCAGGCCGAGGCCGCGGCGCCCAGGGCGAAAATCAGGGCCAGAAGGCGGAGGCGCGGCGCGAGAACCTGAATCATGTCGACCGTATGCCCGCAGGCGGCTTCCAGAGGGAGTTAAATCGACTTAACCATGCCTGTGACCAAAAGACGCCCCGTCTTCCCCCCGTATGCCCGTTCTTAAGAATTCCGGGCCATACAACCCCTTCAAGGATTGGAGCTTTCCGCCCGTGCCCATGTCTCCCGCCGACCTCGAAGGCCGCCTGCACGCCGCCTTCCCCAACGCCGAGATCGTGCTGACCGATCTGGCCGGCGACGGCGACCACTACAAGGCGCGCATCGTCTCGCCGGCGTTCCGGGGTCTCAACCGGGTCAAGCAGCACCAGATGGTCAATCGCGCCCTGGCCGATGTGCTGGGCGGGACCCTGCACGCCCTGGCGCTGGAAACCGCGGCGCCGCCCTCGGACCAGGCTGACTAGCGATGCGCTACCGACCGTTCGGCAATTCGGGCATGACGGTTTCGGCGATCACGCTCCGTCTGTCCGATCAGTCGCGCCTGCGCGCCAGCGAGTGGCGGGCCCTGATCTTCACGGCCATCGAGAACGGCATCAACAGCTTCCAGATCGACGGTGAGTCGCCGGCCCTGCTGCAGGGCGCGGCCGAAGCCTTCGCCTCGGTCGAGCGGCGGCTGCTGTTCCTGACCTGGCGAGTGCGCGAAGAAGCCGGGCAGTTCACGGACGCCGTTGTCGAAAGGATGATGGCGTCGGTCTTCGACGACCTGGGCCTGGACTATCTGGACCTGGTGCTGATCAACGATCCACTGGGTCCCGACCTGCCGGCCGGCGGCGATGCGGCGCTGCGCACCCTGCACGAGGGGCGGGCCGTCCGCGGCCTGGGCGTGGCCAGCCGGGGCGACGTGGATCCGGCGCTGACCAGCTCTGGTCTGGTTACCGCCCTGTCTTCACCGTTCAACCTGTCGTCGGGCTGGGCCGAGCGCAATCGCGTCCGCGCCGCCGTCAGCCAGAACCTGGCGGTGATCGGCGAGGATTTCTGGCCCCAGGCCCTGCGCGAAATCAACAACAAGCCGCTGTTCCAGAAGCCTTCGCTGTGGCGGCGCCGCAGCGATCCGCTGGCCGATGTGGGCGGCTATGACTTCCTGACCAGCACCCAGGGCTGGAGCGCCGAGGATATCTGCCTGGGTTACGCCCTGACCGAGCCCTCGCTGGCCACCGTGCAGATCACCGCCGACACCCAGGCCGAGCTCGAACGCCTGGCCGCAGTGGTCGAGCGCGACCTGCCCAACGGCGTCTGCGCCCAGATCGAGATGGCGCGCTTTTCGGCCCAGGAACGCGAGCGCGCCGCCGGCAAGCGCTGAGCCGCACTTGACCAGGACCCCTGCGGCGCCTAGCTGAGGGGGACTTGCAAGGACCTGCCCCGCCATGACCGACGCCGCCTCCTCCCCCGCCCTCGACTTCATCGCCAAGACCGTGGCCGACCACGCCGTGGTGCTGTTCATGAAGGGCGTTCCCGACCAGCCGCGCTGCGGCTTCTCGGCGGTTTCGGTGCAGATCCTCGACCATCTGGGCGTCGAGTTCATCGGCGTCGACGTGCTGCAGGACGACGACCTGCGCCAGGGCGTCAAGACCTTCACCGATTGGCCCACCATTCCCCAGCTCTATGTGAAGGGTGAGTTCATCGGCGGCAGCGACATCGTCCGCGAGATGTTCCAGTCGGGCGAACTGAAGACCCTCCTGACCGAACAGGGCCTCATCGCGGCGTGAGCCGGGTTTTCCAGCCCGCCGCCAACGCCTTCTCGATGACCTTCACGCCCACGGCGTCGGACATCGACGCCAACGAGCACGTCAACAACGTGGTCTATCTGGCCTGGGCCCAGGATCTGGCCATCGCCCACTGGGAAGCCTGGGCCACGCCCGAGGAACGGGCCGGCTGGAGCTGGGTGGCGCGCCGCCATGAGATCGACTATCGCCGCGAACTGCGCCAGGGCGAGATCGCCACGGGCTACACCTGGGTTGGCGAATTGAAGGGCCCGCGCTTCGAGCGCTATGTCCGCATCGACGGCCCCGACGGCGAAATGTGCGCCCAGAGTCGCACCGACTGGGTGCTGATCGACACCGCCGCCCGGCGCCCGGCCCGGGTGATGGACTGGATGGTCGAGCGGTTCAGCGCGAAGGGTTAGCCACCGCGAACCGTTCCCCGCGCCTCAGGCCCAGCTCCTCATAGCTGAACACCAGATCGACCACGCCCGCCTCGCCGAACCGGCAGGTCTCCAGCCGTCGCCGCGCGAAGGCCAGCACCGCGCCGTCGGCGCCGCGATCCAGTCGAAAGACGAAATCAGCCTTGGCGGCGCAGCCTTGCGAGCCCACGCGCACCGTCAGGCCGTGACGGTCGGTCGTCACGGCCACAGGCTCCAGCTCGGGCCATGTGACGTCGGACGCCAGAAGCTTGGGTGTCGTGGCGCAGCCCGAGACGACAAGGGCCACGCCGCAAACCAGCAGGGATCGACGGGATGGCGGCATGGATGGCGGTGCGATCCTGGAGGGCGGTTATGACCCCGATCCTTCAGGACGGAGACCGCCAGCGCAATGGCGTTCTTGGAAGCGCCCTAGCTCCAGGGCCCCGTCCGACGCGGGCTGCTGACCGGCACGGCCGTGCCGACGCGGCGGGGACGCGTCCCCTGCCCCACGCCCAGGGCCAGCAGGGCCTCGACGCGGTTGTGGGTGGCCGGGTGGGTCGAGAACAGGTTGTCAGCGCCCTGACCGTTCAGCGGATTAATGATGAACATGTGAGCCGTGGCAGGATTGCGCTCGGCCTCGTGGTTCACCGCGCCGCCGCGGGCATAGGCCTCGATCTTCTGCAGGGCGCGGGCCAGGGCGGCGGGATCGCCGCCGATCTGGGCGCCGACCCGGTCGGCCTCGTATTCGCGCGACCGGCTGATGGCCATCTGCACCAGCATGGCGGCGATCGGCGCCAGGATGGCGATGGCGATCGCGCCAATCACGCCGCCGGGACGGTCATCGTCGCGCGAGCCGCCGAAGAAGAACGCGAAGTTGGCCAGGGCCGAGATGGCGCCGGCGATCGTCGCCGTCACCGTCATGGTCAGGGTGTCGCGGTTCTTCACGTGGGCCAGTTCGTGAGCCATGACGCCTGCGATCTCGTCGCGGTCGAGCATGGCCAGCAGGCCTGTCGTGGCGGCCACGGCCGCGTGCTCGGGATCACGGCCCGTGGCGAAGGCGTTGGGCTGGTCGTTTTCCATCACGCAGACGCGCGGACGCGGCAGGCCCGCCCGATCGGCCATGGCATGAACGTCGATGGCGTAGTCGCGGATGCGGCGATCGGGATGGCTCTCGTCGACCTCGACCGCGCCATAGGTCTTCAGCACGATCTTGTCGGCGTTCCAGTAGGAAAACGCGTTCAGGCCGACGGCGAAGACCAGGGCGATCAGCATGCCCGTCGCGCCGCCCAGCATGAAGCCCGCCGCCATGAACAAGGCGGTCAGGCCGGCCAGCAGCATGTAGGTCTTGACGTGGTTCATGGCGCTTTCGTCAGTCGAAGATGTCGAAGAGATCAAAGCCCTTCTTCTTCTTGTAGTGGCCGTGCTGGCCATAGCGATGACGATCATCGTCATCCTTGTAGCGACGGGGCTCTTCATAGCGTGGCGGCGGCGCGTAGTGCTGCTGCTGCGGCGGCGGAGCCTGATACGGCGCCTGCTGGCGCGGCGGCGGGGCGGCCTGACCGGCGGCGTCCTCGCGCTCCAGGGCCATCAGCTTTTCCAGCTCGCCGCGATCCAGCCACACGCCCCGGCACTTGGGGCACATGTCAAACTCGACGCCGGCGCGATTCACCGCCTGCATCGAACCATCGCAGTTGGGGCACATCAGAAGCGGCATAAGGCGTTCCCTTTCCAGACTGGAGGGGTGTTCTCAACGCTGGATCCGGACCGAGGGGGGGAGGGACAACCGGACCCAGACATCGAGAACACCCGATGCGGTCCGACATCACGAATGCTTGCATTCACTCGTCAGAGGGGCCCGGCCCGCTCCTAGAAACTATGCAGCCGCGAGGGCCATTCAAGAGGGCCTATCGAAAAAAGATCTCCCTTTCGAGGGAGCATCCAACGAAAAAGGCCCCGGATGTCTCCGGGGCCTTTCCGATAGTCTGCGTAGTCGAAGGGCTTCTTACGAAGCGTAGAATTCGACGACCAGGTTCGGTTCCATCTTCACCGGGTACGGCACTTCCGACAGTTCCGGAGCGCGGACGAAGGTGGCCGACAGGCCCTTGACGTCGACGGTGACATATTCGGCGAAGTCGCGTTCGGCCGAGACGACGGCTTCCAGCACCAGAGCCATGTTGCGCGAACGCTCACGGACGGCGATGACGTCGCCGGCCTTGCAGCGGTACGAAGCGATGTTGACGCGCTTGCCGTTCACGGTCACGTGGCCGTGGTTCACGAACTGGCGGGCGGCGAACACGGTCGGCACGAACTTGGCGCGATAGACGATGGCGTCCAGGCGCGACTCGAGCAGCGAGATGAGGTTTTCCGAGGTGTTGCCCTTGCGGCGGGCGGCTTCCTCGTAGGTGCGCGAGAATTGCTTCTCGGTCAGGTTGCCGTAGTAGCCCTTCAGCTTTTGCTTGGCGCGCAGCTGCAGACCGAAGTCGGAAACCTTCTGCTTGCGGCGCTGGCCGTGCTGGCCGGGGCCGTAGGACCGCTGGTTGACCGGCGACTTGGGCCGGCCCCAGAGGTTTTCGCCCATACGGCGATCGATCTTGTACTTGGCGCTATGGCGCTTGGACATGTGTAGCTCTTCAGTTCGATCCGGGCCGGCGCCTCAATTAGTAGAGGCGCGATCTCAACGGCGGCGTCGCATCAGTCCGTCATATGATTCCACACCGCACGGCGAGCCGGCGGCGGGAAGGCGCGGTTTATGACGGAGGGGCGGCGGGGAGTCAATCACCCGGCGGGAGGACATCTCCGCGAAGTCTGTCACGCAGGGCTCGCGACTTCCGCTTCTGGTTCAGACTGCCGATCCGCCACACCGTCCAGAAGACCAGGTACAGCGCCACGACCAGGAACGGGAGCAACAAGATCAGGGGATCGAACCCGTCCGTCCGGGCCATCCGCCCGGCAAAGGGCAGGTCCAGAATGTCAGCCAGCACCACCGCCCAGGCGACCAGAAATACCACCGCCGCCGAGCGCCAGGGCTGCAGCGGGTTCACGATGTCATCGTACCGGTCGAGGTCTTCGCGGAACATGGCCCGAATCTAGGCCATGTTCCGCTGACGTCAAAGCCTAGGGCCGCACGAGCGGATTGCGCACCCGCACCTTGCCGCCATGGTCCACCCCATAGGCGTCCAGCGGGAAGCGCAGGTCGACACCCTCGGCGATCAGGGCGCGGCACAGGTCGGGCCGCTTGCGGGTGAAGGCGAAGGTCGCCGAGCCGTCGCGGCGATTGCTCTCGACGGCGAAGTCGGCGGCGTTGGTGCAGCCGTTGGACGACACCCGGATCACCAGGTCGCCCTTGTCGATGGTCGCGCCGTGGATCGGCTCCAGGTCGGTCTTGGTGATGTTGACCGAGGTGTCGGGGTGATCGTCGGCGTCGATGATCACACAGGCCGAGGTGGTGAAAGCCAGCGCGATGACGGCGGCAAGCGAAGCGAATTTCATGGTGATAGGTCCCCACCGGTCGAAACTTGACCGTGGAGCCAGATGAGCTGTCGCCGCCTGAACCGTGGATGAATTACCGAAAGTTCACAACCGCGTGGCGTGCCAGGCCAAGTGTTCACCGATGAAGCTGGTGATGAAGAAGTAGCTGTGGTCGTAGCCTTCCTGGCGTCGCACCGTGACCTTGCGGCCGGCCTTGGCGGCGGCGGCTTCGATCAGTTGCGGCTTCAGCTGGTTTTCCAGGAAGCTGTCGGCCAGGCCCTGTTCGATCAGGATGTCGTCAAAGGCGCTCCCTGCCCCGTCCTCGATCAGAGCGCAGGCGTCGTGAGCCCGCCAGGCGGCGCGATCCTCGCCCAGATAGGCGCTCATCGCCTTGTCGCCCCACGGGCAGTTCAGTGGCGAAACGATGGGCGAGAAGGCGCTGACCGACCTGAAGAGCTCAGGGTTGCGCAGGGCGAGGGTCAGGGCCCCATGGCCGCCCATCGAGTGGCCGAAGATTCCGCGCCGGGCCGGGTCCAGCGGGAAGGCGCCGTCGACGGCCTCCAGCAGGTCCTTGGTCACATAGGAATACATCTGGAAGTGCGGCGCCCAGGGCGCTTGCGTGGCGTCGACATAGAAGCCCGCCCCCTGCCCCAGGTCATAGGCCGGATCATCGGCCACCCCTTCACCGCGCGGCGAGGTGTCGGGCGCGACGATGGCGATCCCGAACCGGGCGGCATGCTCATAGACGCCGGACTTGGTGGTGAAATTGTCTTCCGTGCAGGTCAGGCCCGACAGCCAGACGAGATAGGGAAACGGCCCCTCCCCGTCCGGCGTCCACACCGTGAACTTCATCGGCGTGCCGGTGCTGGCGCTGGCGTGCTTGCAGTAGCGCAGGGTTCCGTCGTGCAGGCGGTGGGTGGCGGTGATTTCGACGGTCATCTGTCAACTCGAACGATCCTTCTCCCCTTGCGGGAGAAGGTGGCCTGCGGAGCAGGTCGGATGAGGGGTCTCTCAGAACCGTCCGTGCAACCCCTCATCCGTCGCCTGCGGCGACACCTTCTCCCGCAAGGGGAGAAGGATGAAGACTTAGAACGTCACCACCGTCCGGATGCTCTCACCGGCGTGCATCAGGTCGAACGCCTCGTTGATGCGCTCCAGCGGCAGGACGTGGGTGATCATCGGGTCGATCTGGATCTTGCCGTCCATGTACCAGTCGACGATCTTGGGCGTGTCGGTGCGGCCGCGCGCGCCGCCGAAGGCCGTGCCCCGCCAGACCCGGCCGGTGACCAGCTGGAACGGACGGGTCGAGATCTCTTTCCCCGCCTCGGCCACGCCGATGATGATGCTCTCGCCCCAACCGCGATGGCAGGCTTCCAGCGCCTGACGCATCACCGTGGTGTTGCCCGTGGCGTCAAAGGTGAAATCGGCGCCGCCGTCGGTCAGGGCCACCAGATGGGCGACGATGTCGCCGTCGAGGGTCTTGGGATTGACGAAGTGGGTCATGCCGAACTTGCGGCCCCACTCCTCGCGGGCGGGATTGATGTCGACGCCGACGATCATGTTGGCGCCGGCCAGCCGCGCGCCCTGCAGCACGTTCAGGCCGATGCCGCCCAGGCCGAAGACGATGACATTATCGCCGGGCTTGACCTTGGCGGTGTTGATCGCCGCGCCCACGCCGGTGGTGACGCCGCAGCCGCAGTAACAGGCCGACTTGAACGGCGCATCCTTGCGGATCCGGGCCACGGCGATCTCGGGCAGGACCGTGTAGTTCGAGAAGGTCGAGCAGCCCATGTAGTGGTGGATGGTCTGGCCCTTGTAGGAGAAGCGGCTGGTGCCATCGGGCATCAGGCCTTTTCCTTGTGTGGCGCGGATGGCCGTGCACAGGTTGGTCTTGCCCGAAAGGCAGCTTTTGCACTGGCGACATTCGGGCGTGTACAGCGGGATCACGTGGTCGCCGACCGCCAGGCTGGTGACGCCGGGGCCGACCTCGACCACCACGCCCGCGCCTTCATGGCCCAGGATCGAGGGGAACAGGCCCTCGGAGTCCAGACCGTCCAGCGTATAGGCGTCGGTGTGGCAGACGCCCGTGGCCTTGATCTCGATCAGCACCTCACCCGCCTTGGGACCTTCCAGGTCGACCTCGACGATCTCGAGCGGTTGCTTGGCGGCGAAGGCTACGGCGGCGCGGGTCTTCACGACTCAGATCTCCTCGACAGGGGGCAGGCGGTAGCCACCGTCTAGCAATTGTGGCCGCGGCAGGTAAGCGCGCATGAACAGCGCAAAGGGTCCGGCCGGCGCCGGCAGCCAGTTGCTCAGCCTTTCGGCGCCCGGTTCCGCGTGGCCGATCCACAGGTCCAGCGAGCCGTCGGCGTGCCAGACCAGACCCGGCGTGCGGTCGCCGATGGCGTAGCGGTTCAGCGGATTTTCAGTGAAGAAGAACTGCCTGTCGGGCGTGGCCTCATAGAGGCTGAGCGACCAGAACGAGCCGACCGGAATGGGTCTGTCGGCCGGGATATGCAGTCGCCAGTTCCGGGTCCCGTCGAACAGGCCCTGGCCCTGATGGCCCGCGCGCAGATAGGTGGCCTCGACCAGCGGCAGGGCCGCCAGTCCGCCCAGGGCGACGGCGGCGCGCAGCATGTAGTCCTGACCAAAGTCACCCAGCTTGGCCCGTGGATAGGCCCAGCCCTCGACAAAGCCCTCGCCCGACAGCCCGCCGCCGGAGCGGGCGGCGCGACGGCCCTCTTCCAGTCCGGCCGCGATGGCTTCGGCCTCTTCGGCCGTGAAGGCAGCCGGGTCGAACAACCCCGTGCCCAGGCCCAGCGGTGCGATGCGGCGCAGCAGGGCCACGTCGCTGGCCGGCGGCGCGTTCTGGCGCATCAGCAGGTCGGCGCTGGCGAAATAGGCCTGCCAGGGATCGCTGCGGCGAGCGTATTCGGCGACCGGCGGCGCGGCCGGGCCCTGGACGGTGAAACCGGCCTGAACCAGGCGCGCGGCCTCAAGATCCTCAGGCCCCGTCACCAGGATGCGGGCCAGGGCCCAGACATGGCGGGTGGGCGAGCGGATCACGCCGGGCCCGACGGTGGCCGCGTCGCCGGGGCCCACCAGGGTGAAGGTCCCGCCGTCGGGGCCCGTGGTGCGCGTGCCCAGCACCGCGAAGCTGTTGGACCAGGCGTCCATCAGCTGCAGCGACACATAGCGCTGGCCCGAGGCCGGCACGCTCAGGGTCAGCGGGCCTTCGGACAGGTCCAGCTGGGCCGTGGCGTACAGCGTGTCGTTGTTGGGCGTGGTCACCGCCCGGGCGCGATGGTCGGCCAGATTGCGCATCGAGGCGAAGGCGTTCATCGGCGATCCCACCGCCAGGCCGCGCGCCCGGACGGCGGCGATCTCGATCAGCGGCAGGGTGTAGAGGAACGCCTCGGCGGCGGCGGCGCGCAGGTCGCTCATGGCCTAGACCCGGGTGATCGGGGCGAAGCGGAACTGGCCGCTCAGCAGTTCGGCGCGGGGCAGATAGGTGCGCAGGGTCATCGAGAACGGTCCCGACTTCGGCGCCGGCAGCCAGTTGGCCGAGCGGTCACCACCCGGATCGGTCCGGCTGATCCAGAGGTCCAGCGTCCCGTCGGCGTTGCGCTTCAGGCCCGCCGTGCGGTCGCCGATGGCATAGCGGTCGATGGGATTGTCGGTGAAGAAGTACTGGCCGTCGGGCGTGGCCTCATACATCGACAGCGACCAGAAGCCGTCCAGCGGCAGCTGGGCCGGCAGGGCCAGGCGATAGAGACCGTCGCCGTCATAGAGGCCGGTGTCATTGTCGCCCGCCGCCTTCATGTACATGGCCTCGGCGACCGGCAAGGCGCCCAGGCCCTGCAGGGCGACAATGGCGCGATAGCCATAGTCGACGCCGTGAAAGCCCAAATTGGGCTTGGGATAGGACCAGCCGTCGACAAAGGCCACGCGCCCCGACGCCAGCCTGGCGATCGCCCTGGCCTGGGCGACCCCGGCCGCCCTGGCGGCGGCGTCGAACGGGCCTTCGGTCAGCAGCCCCGCCGCCCGCTGGACAAACGCGGCGTCGACCGCGCGCGGCGGGTCCGCGGCCAGCAGGGCCCGCGCTGTGGCGAAATAGGCTTCCGGCTCGGCGTCGCGTCCCGGATAGGCGGGCGGCTTGGCGGCCTTGGGTCCGCTGACCTTGAAGCCGCTCTGCACCGCGCGGGCGGCGGCCATGTCGGCCGGGCCGTCGACCAGGGTGCGCACCAGGACCCAGGCGTGGGGGGTCAGGACGCGCACCACCCTGTCACCCGCGAGGCTCTGCCCCGGGCCAACGATCGTGAAGACCCCGCCCTCGCCGCCATTGACCCGCGTGCCCAGCACCGCGTCATTGTCGGTGAACATGTTGAGGATCGCCGCCGAGACATAGCGTTCGCCGCTGGGCGGGATGGTCAGGGTCACCGGCCCCTGGGTCAGGTCGATCCAGGCCAGCGAATAGAGGGTGTCGTTGTTGGGCGTGGTGACGCTGCGGTCCTTGTGATCCGACAGATCGCGCCGGTGATAGATCCGGTTGGGTCGCGCGCCGCGCTTGAGCACCCGCCTCCGCGTCGTGGCCATCTCGATCCAGGGCAAGGCGAACAGCCAGGCGTCCCGGGCGATCGTCGCCGAGGGATCTTCGGCGGCCTGGGCCAGCCCGGGCGCGAAACCCAGCGCGCCGGCCAGGGCCAGCAGTTCCCTACGGTTCATGACGTTTCGCCCCCCAACATTTGTTTGAAGGCAGGTTAGCGCGGCCGGGATGGATTTGTCTTGGGGTTTGCGGACCTCAAGCCTGCGGCCTCTGGACGCCGCCCCCCAAGGCTAGGACGAGATCTTCTGGCCCAGAAGCTTGAGCAGGCGCTCGGCCTCATCGCGCGGCAGGGCGCCCAGTATGCCCTCGAGCCCCGGCGGCAGATGTTCGGTCGCCGCCTGCGCCTCGCCGAACACATAGTGGTCGAACAGGGCCTTCCAGGCCGCCCGGTGCGCGTCCGGCAGGGCGCGCAGCGCCAGCACGGCGTGCAGAAAGGCGTCGTGCGGGGCCCCGCGCCCCTGCTCCGGCGGCGTCCACCAGTAGTTGGCCAGCACGTTCACCGGCGCCAGCGAGCGCACATGGTGCCACCACAGATAGGGAATATAGAGCGCGTCGCCCGGCTCCAGCTCCGCCACCAGCGCGGTCTCCATCGCCCGGGCGAACCGGGGATGGCGCTCCAGATCCGGATCGTCGAACGACACCATGCTGATCGTCGGGCCGCCCGGCGTCAGCTCGAACGGACCGATATAGAGGTCGCCGACGCTGCTCGGCGGAAACAGCGTGAAGCGCCGCCGTCCCGCCACCACGCAGGCCAGGTTCTCGTAAGGGTCCTGGTGGGCGGCGATGATCACGCGGTTGCCGATCCACAGCCGGGGCTCGACCTCAGCGTCCAGCAGGCCGCAGGGATTGGCCTCGGCGAAGCCGGTCAGATGGGTTCGGGTCGAGATCGACTGCACGGCCAGGCTGGCGGGCCTGGCCACGTCGCGATTGGCCAGCAGGAACTCGAAGCTCTTGTTCAGCCGCGCCCCGCCGCTGCGGAAATTGAAGCCCGTCAGATCGTCATTGTAGAAAAACCGGCCGCCCGCCTCGGGATCGCCGACCAGGGTGGTGATCGACTGCTGCGGGTCAAAGCCCGACAGATGCGAGAACAGGGCCTCGTCGCTGTCCCGCCCCGCCCGAACGGCCGGCCAGTCGGCGACCAGCCCGCGAAAGATCACCGGCTGCGCCGCCGGGACGATCATCCCGTGGAACTGGTCGGCGTCGATCGTGGTCAGCTCGCGAACGGTCATGACCTTTAGCCCTTCGGCTCATCCTTGACCGCCTTGGCGGCAAGCTTGGCCAGCACCCGACCCCGGCCCCGCGACAGGGCGGTGACCACGCCCCGGAAGGTGCGAACCTCCTGCTCGGTCAGGCGGGCCCGGGCCAGCGGCGCGCGCAGATTGCGGACCATCGAGGGCTTCTTCTCCGGCGGATGATAGAAGCCGGCCTTTTCCAGCTCGTCCTCCAGCTGGCCGTACAGGCCCAGCAGCGACGACTGGTCGGCGGGATCATCGACGTTCTGCTCGAACTTGACCCACGGCCGGTCATCGACCGTCATCTTCCACTCATAGGCGTTGATCGACACGGCCTGGGCGAGATTCAGCGAGCGGAAGCGCTCGTCGATGGGAATGCTGACAATGCCCTGGCACAGGGCGATGTCGTGGGTTTCCAGCCCGGCCCGCTCGCCGCCGAACAGCAGGCCGACCGCGCGGCCCTGGGCCACATCGTCCGATAGCTGGGCGGCGGCCTCGCGCGGGGTCAGCACCGGCAGGCGCGTCTCGCGCGGGCGGGCGGTGGTGGCGAACACCAGCTTCAGATCGCCGATCGCCTCTTCCAGGGTGTCGAACACCTTGGCGTTGTCCAGCGGCCAGTCGGCGCCCGAGGCCGAGGGCCAGGCGCGCTCCTGCGGCCAGCCGTCGCGCGGTCGCACCAGGCGCAGGTCCGCCAGACCGAAATTGGCCATCACGCGCGCGACGGCGCCGATGTTCTCGGCCATCTGCGGCTCGTTGAGGATCACGCAGGGCGGGGCGAAAGACTGGCTCATGATGTCCCTTTGCCGCCGCTGTGCGTTCCGATGCAAGTCCCCAACCGGCGGGACCCGCGTTTACGGCCGCCTTCGCCCGTCTGAGACATGTCCATGCACCGCCGCGCCTTCCTGTTTTCCGCCCCCGTCTGCCTTGGCGTCCTGACCGTGGGCTGCACCGAAGAGCCCATGCTGGGCCAGCTGGAGCCGGTGTTCGACGTCAAGGCCCTGACCGCGCAGTTCCAGGCCCTGGCCGACCGCGCCGCGCCGGGCGTGCTGGGCGTGGCGGTGCGCGACACCCAGACCGGCCAGACCGTGACCTTCAACGGCGACGCGCGCTTTCCGCTGCAGAGCGTGTTCAAGGCCCCGCTGGGCGCAGCCGTGCTGGCGGAGGTCGACAAGGGCCGCATCCAGCTGGACGAGGTGGTGACGATCCGCGACATCGACCTGTCGCCGCCCTTTAGCCCGATCGCAGAGGCCTGGCCCGGGCGGACCGACTACACGATCGCGGAATTGCTGGAAGCCGCCAGCGGGACCAGCGACAACACCGCCGCCGACGTGCTGCTGAAACGGATCGGCGGCCCGGGCGCCCTGACCGCCTGGCTGACCCTGAAGAACATCAACGACTTCCGGGTCGATCGCTACGAGCGACAGCTGCAGCCCGAGATCGCCGGCATGGCCTCGTTCCGCGCCGGCTGGCGGGGGACCGCCTACAAGCCCGTCCTGATGGCCGTTCCGGAAGCGACGCGCCGCAAGGCCATGGCCGACTATCTGGCCGATCCGCGCGACACGGCCACGCCAGCCGCCGCCGTGCGCTTCCTGGCGGCGCTGCAGGCGGGCCAGCTGATCTCCAAGGCCTCGACGGATCGCCTGCTGGCCATCATGACGGCCACGACCACCGGCCAGGGCCGCCTGAAGGCCGCCCTGCCGGCCGGCGCCACCCTGGCCCACAAGACCGGCGGCGCGCGCACCGACCTGGGCCTGACCCCGGCCAGCAACGATATCGGCCTCTACCGCCTGAAGGACGGCCGCCAGTTCGCCGTGGCGGTATTCCTGAGCGGCTCGACGGCGCCAGACGAAGAGCGCGACGCGGTCATCGCCGATGTGGGACGGATCGTGCTGAAGGCGGCGGAGGTTTAGGGCTGACTTTCGGACGTTCGGCTATGGGAGGAAGCGGCCCTCGGAATCCCTCTCTCTATGAGAGAGGGATTCAAAGTCCGAAACGCGTCGCCAGCGGCCTTTGCCTGCCAATGGCCTGCCCCCCTACTCCGCCGCGCTGACCGCATCGGCCGCTGCGCCGGCCCGCACGCCCGCCAGGGCTTCCAGCAGCAAGGCCGGATGCAGCGGCTTGGCCATGTGCAGGTCAGCGCCCGCGGCCCTGGCCGAGACGATGTGCTCTTCCATGGCGTTGGCCGTCAGCATGACGATCAGCACGGGCGGCAGGCCTTGCGCCGCTTCGCGCGCCCGGATCTCACGGATGGCGGTCAGGCCGTCCATGACCGGCATCTGCATGTCCATCAGGATGGCGTCGAAACTACGGGTCTCGACCGCCGCCACGGCCGCCGCCCCGTCCTCGACCATGGTCAGGTCTATGCCGAACGGCTCCAGCACCACCTCGACGACCTTGCGGTTGGTCGGATGGTCCTCGGCGACCAGAACGCGCAGCCCTTCCAGCGAGATCTCTTCCTGCGGCGCGTCCAGGTCGTTCGCCCCCTCGTCGTCGAGGCGCTGCAGGGGCAGCTCGACCTCGAAGACGGCTCCGGATCCGACCACCGCCCGCGCATCAATGCGGCCGCCCATCATTTCGGCGAGGGCGGCCGATATCGTCAGGCCCAGGCCCGTGCCGCCAAACTGGCGGGTGATCGACTGGTCGGCCTGGACGAAGCGCTTGAACAGACGCTCGCGCACCTTGTCATCAAAGCCCACGCCGGTGTCGGCCACCGCGAAAGCCAGACGGTCGTCCCGACACTCAACGGCCAGGGAGATCGAGCCCCTGGCCGTGAACTTGACCGCATTGGCCAGCAGGTTGGACAGGATCTGGCTGATCCGCACGGCGTCGCCCCTATAGCCGCCGCAGGCGTCCGGCGTGATGGACCAGAAAAAGGCCAGGCCCTTGGCCCGGGCGGCGACAGCGTGAAGTTCGGCGACCTCGCGCACCAGGCGCTCCAGGTCGAACGGGCCGGGGTTCAGCTGGAACTGGCCGGCGTCGATCTTCGAGACATCCAGAATATCGCCCAGAACGCGCTCCAGAAGTCGCCCCGAAGAGGCCACCAGCGCGGAGAGTTCGCGGCGAACCTTGGGATCGTCTTCCTCGGCCAGACGCTCGCCAATGGCGATGACGCCGTTCAGCGGCGTGCGCAGTTCGTGGCTCATATTGGCCAGGAACAGCGACTTGGCCTCGTTTGCGAGCTCAAGTTCGACCGTCCGTTCGGCCACGCTGCGCAGCAGGTCTTCATTGCCCTCACGCTGCTCGCGCAGGGTGCGCGCCAGGGCCCCGATCTCGTCCTGCCGGGCTTCCACGACCACGTCCGAACCGCCGTGGCTGCCGCGCTGGGACTGGGTCAGCAGCCTCAGCGGCGAGACCACCTCGCGGCCGATGAAGCGGTACAGCAGCAGCACCTGGGCGACCACGCCCAGCATGCCGAAGAACAGCACCCACGAGGCCGTCCTGATCGAAGACCAGAACAGGTCCCGCGACGGAAAGGTCATCAGAAACCACCAGTTGGGCTCCTTCAAGCGACCATAGGCTACGACCCGGTCGCCGCGCGCGTCACGCAGCACGCCGATGTCCCGGCCCGTCGCCCTGATCTGGCGGACGATCTCGCCTGTCCTGGCCCGGGCCTCGACCTCGCGCAGGCGGTCAGCGCCGATGATCCCGTCACGGGTCAGGCCCGGCGCGGCGATCATCTCGCCGTCATTGGAGACGATCATGTTGGAGCCGCCCGGCAGGGAGTCCGCCACCGCGCGCGACAGATAAGGCTCCAGCGACAGGGTGGTGCCCCAGATCCCCATGAACTGGTCGCGGAAGTAGTAGGGCGTCATGCAGCCCGTCGTCAGTTCCCGGCCGCTGGGATCAGAGATCAGTCGACGCAGGCTGGTGCACCGCGTCAACCGGCGCGGATTGTTCTCGGGCAGGCTCAGCAAGGACATCTCCTCGGCGGAAATGTCCAGGTCCGGCGGGGCGTCGCGGCGATAGTACAAAAGCTTGTCAGCCCGCTTGGGGCCGAACATGACCAGCCGCGTTTTGGGCGTGAAGAAGTAGAAATTGTCGTAGCGCCGACCCTGGGCCTCGCCGGTGTTGGCCACCACCTCCATCGCCGAGACGAACAGGGCCCGCTCGCGCAGCGTCAGGGTTTGAGCGCGCGGCAGAAAGCCACCGAGGCCGTAGACATAGTGCAGGCCCTGACGGACCCCGTCGAACAACCTCGGCGCCGTGCGCCGCGTCCCGTCGCCAAAGTCGGGAAACAGGGTCTCGAACTCAAGCTGGGCGTCGCGGACGCTGCGGCTTTCCAGTCGCCGCGTCAGGGCGTCGCTGGCCGCCTCGTGCACCTTGGTCAGATCAGAAAACAGACGGTCTTCGGTTTTGGCGCGCTCGTCGACATATTCGGCGAGGTGGCGCATCTGGGTGTCGGCGGCGCTCTTTTGCACGAAAAAGAAGGCGACGGCGGTCGCGACACCCGTGACGGTGATCGACAGAACGGCCACGGCCAGCAGCAGCCTACGGGCCAGCGGCGCGCTTACATCCGTGATCGATCCGAGGCTGTTCACGCCCAAATCTATCCCTCGCGGTCATGGGACCGGTTCAGTCAATAGCCGCCAATAGCCACTAACACCGACTGAACGACAACCGACCTGCTTTTCCCGTGCCCCGCAACAGTCTATAGCCACCCCGTCCGCGCCTGCGACCTGGCCCTGTGCGCCAGATCGCCACAGGCGCGCCACCGCCGGAGGAAAGACCCCGCAATGGCCAAGATCAAAGTCGCCAACCCCGTCGTCGACATGGACGGCGACGAAATGACCCGCATCATCTGGAAGCTCATCAAGGATAAGCTGATCTTCCCGTATCTGGACCTGGAACTGGACTATTACGACCTGTCGGTCGAAAACCGCGACGCCACCAACGACCAGGTGACGATCGACGCCGCCGAGGCGACCAAGAAGCACGGCGTCGCCGTCAAGTGCGCCACCATCACCCCCGATGAGCAGCGCGTCACCGAGTTCAATCTCAAGAAGATGTGGAAGTCGCCCAACGGCACGATCCGCAACATCCTGGGCGGCGTGATCTTCCGCGAACCGATCATCTGCCAGAACGTGCCGCGCCTGGTGCCCGGCTGGACCCAGCCGATCATCGTCGGCCGTCACGCGTTCGGCGACCAGTACAAGGCCACCGACTTCCTGTTCCCCGGCAAGGGCACGCTGACGATGAAGTTCGTCGGCGAGGACGGCGCGGTCATCGAGCACGAGATCTACAAGGCTCCGGGCGCTGGCGTCGCCATGGGCATGTACAATCTGGATGAGTCGATCCGCGACTTCGCGCACGCCTCGTTCGCCTACGGCCTCGGCCGCGGCTATCCGGTCTATCTGTCGACGAAGAACACCATCCTGAAAGCCTATGACGGCCGCTTCAAGGACATCTTCCAGGAGATCTTCGACGCCGAATACGCCGACAAGTTCAAAGCCGCCGGCATCCACTACGAGCACCGCCTGATCGACGACATGGTGGCCTCGGCCCTCAAGTGGTCGGGCGGTTATGTCTGGGCCTGCAAGAACTACGACGGCGACGTGCAGTCCGACATCGTTGCCCAGGGCTTCGGCTCGCTGGGCCTGATGACCTCGGTGCTGATGACCCCGGACGGCAAGACGGTGGAAGCCGAAGCCGCCCACGGCACCGTGACCCGTCACTATCGCCAGCACCAGAAGGGCCAGAGCACCTCGACCAACTCGATCGCCTCGATCTTCGCCTGGACGCGTGGCCTGGCCCACCGCGCCAAGCTGGACGACAACGCCGAGCTGGCCAAGTTCGCCCTGACCCTGGAAAAGGTCTGCGTCGACACCGTCGAAAGCGGCTTCATGACCAAGGACCTGGCCCTGCTGGTCGGCGACAAGCAGTCGTGGCTGACCACCGAAGGCTTCCTCGACAAGATCGACGAGAACCTCCAGAAGGCCATGGCCGTCTAAGGCTCCAGACCTTCGAAGACGACAGAACGCCCCCCGGGAAACCGGGGGGCGTTTTCTTTGATCGGCGCTTCGCTAAGCTCCACCGCGACCGATGGAGAATCACGAGATGAAGCGCGTCCTGCTGGCCACCGCGGCCTTTCTGGTTCTCTGCGCCCCGGCCCTGGCCCAGACGCCCTCTCCCGACGCCAAGCCCGAAAAGCCCAAGTGGGACGTGCGCAACCCGCCGGCTGGCTACACCAAGGACCTCAAGCTCGACGTCACCGAAGGCTCGTGGATGTCGCTGGACGTCAGCCCGGACGGCAAGGAGATCGTCTTCGACCTGATGGGCGACCTCTATGTGATCCCGATCACCGGCGGCGAGGCGCGCAACATCGCCAGCGGCATTTCCTGGGACATGCAGCCCAAATACTCGCCCGACGGCAGGCAGATCGCCTTCACCTCCGACCGGGGCGGCGGCGACAATCTGTGGGTCATGGACCGCGACGGATCCAACCTCAAGGCCGTGTCCAGCGAGAGCTTCCGCCTGCTGTCCCAGCCCGACTGGAGCCCCGACGGCCAGTTCATCGTCGGGCGCAAGCACTTCACCTCGGGCCGCTCGCTGGGGGCCGGCGAGATGTGGCTCTACCACCGCGCCGGCGGCAACGGCGTGCAGCTGACCGAGCGCCGCACCCAGCAGAAGGACAGCGGCGAGCCCGCCTTCTCGCCCGACGGTCGCTATCTCTATTTCAGCGACGACGTCACCGAGGGCGGGGTCTTCGAATACAGCAAGGACCCCAATACCGAGATCTACGCCATCCAGCGCCTGGACCGCGAGACCGGCGAGGTGAAGAAGTTCCTGGGCGGCCCCGGCGGCGCGATCCGCCCCACCCCCTCGCCCGACGGCAAGTCGCTGGCCTTCATCCGCCGCGTGCGCTTCCAGTCGACCCTGTACGTGATGGACATCGCCTCGGGCCGCGAGACCAGGGTCTATGACCATCTCGACCGCGACATGCAGGAGACCTGGGCCATCCACGGCGTCTATCCGGCGATCAGCTGGACGCCGGACGGCGCGTCGCTGGTGGTCTGGGCCGGCGGCAAGATCCGGCGGATCGACGCCAAGAGCCACGCCGTCACCGACATCCCCTTCCACGTCGCCGACACCCGCAAGGCCCGCGAGGCCGTGCGCTTCCCGGTCGAGGTCGCCCCCGAGCAGTTCGACGTCAAGATGATCCGCTGGGCCCGCACCGCGCCCGACGGCAAGACGGTGGTGTTCGAGGCCCTGGGCCACCTGTGGATCCGCGACCTGCCGACCGGAACGCCGCGCCGCCTGACCAGGCAGAGCGACCATTTCGAACTCTATCCGGCCTGGTCGCGCGACGGAAAGTCGATCGTCTACACCACCTGGAATGACGAGGATCTCGGCTCGATCCGGGTGATCCCGGCGACCGGCGGCGAGGGTCGCAAGGTCAACAAGAACCCCGGCCGCTTCGTCGAGCCGGTGTTCTCGCCCGACGGCAGGACCATCGTCTATCGCGCCTCGACCGACGGGGTGCTGCTCAGCACCCTGTGGACCCGCGATCCCGGCCTCTACCGCGTGCCGACGGCCGGCGGCGAGGCGACGCTGATCACCGACAAGGGCACGGCCCCGCAGTTCGGCGCCGCCAATGACCGGATCTATTTCAGCGGCCGCCAGGACAAGCTGGCCGCCCTGAAGTCCGTCGACCTGAACGGCCACGAACCCCGCACCCACCTGACCTCGGAATTCGCGTCAGAGTTCGCCGTCTCGCCCGACGAGGCCTGGATCGCCTGGACCGAGCGCTTCAACGCCTATGTCGCGCCCTTCACCCGGACCGGCCGCCCGGTCAGCGTCGCCACCGACGGCAAGGCCCTGCCCCAGACCCGCGTCACCCGCGACGCCGGCGACTGGATCCACTGGTCGGGCGACAGTCGCACCCTGAACTGGGCCCTTGGCCCGCAGCTCTACAGCCGGGGCCTGAAGGACAGCTTCAGCTTCGTCGAGGGCGCCCCCGCCGAACTGCCCAAGCCCGCCGAGACCGGCGTCGACCTGGGCTTCAAGCAGGCCGCCTTCAAGCCGGCCGGCAAGCTGGCCCTCACCGGCGCCCGCCTGGTCACCATGAAGGGCGACGAGGTCATCGAGGACGGCGTCGTCGTGCTGAACGGTAACCGCATCGTCGCCATCGGCCCCCGCACCTCGGTCACCGTCCCGGCCGACGCCAGGGTCATGGACATGACCGGCAAGACCATCACGCCGGGCCTGATCGACGCCCACTGGCACGGCTCGATGGGCTCGGACGAGATCATCCCGCAGCGCAGCTGGGTCAACTACGCGGCCCTGGCCTTCGGCGTCACCACGCTCCACGACCCGTCCAACGACACCTCCGAGATCTTCGCCCATTCCGAGCTGCAGAAGGCCGGCCAGGTGGTGGGCCCGCGCATCTTCTCGACCGGCGCGATCCTCTACGGCGCCACCACCCCCTTCACCGCCAAGGTCGACAGCCTGGACGACGCCCTCTCCAACCTGCGCCGCATGAAGGCGGTCGGGGCCTGGAGCGTGAAAAGCTACAACCAGCCCCGCCGCGAACAGCGCCAGCAGATCATCGAGGCCGCCAACCAGCTGGGCCTGATGGTCGTGCCCGAGGGCGGCTCGCTGTATCAGCACAACATGTCGATGATCATCGACGGCCACACCACGATCGAGCACTCGATCCCGCTGGACCGCCTGTATGCCGACGTCCTGCAGCTGTGGCCCCAGACCAGGGTCGCCTACACCCCGACCCTGGTCGTCGCCTTCGGCGGCAATGCCGGCGACAACTACTGGTACCAGGCCACCAAGGTCTGGGACGATCCGCGCCTGCAGCAGTATGTGCCCCGCCGCCTGCTCGACAACCGCGCCCGCCGCCCGGTGCTGACCCCGGACAATGAGCTGAACCACATCGCCGTCGCCCGCGAGGCCACGCGCCTGAACCGCCTGGGCGTCTCGGTGCAGATCGGCGCCCACGGCCAGCGCGAGGGCCTGGGCGCGCACTGGGAGCTGTGGAGCTTCGTCCAGGGCGGCATGACCCCGCTGGAGGCCCTGCACGCCGGCACGATCAACGGCGCCCGCGCCCTGGGCCTGGACAAGGACCTGGGCTCGCTGGAGCCCGGCAAGCTGGCCGACCTGGTGGTGTTCGACGCCAACCCCCTGACCGACATCCGCAACACGGCCAGCATCGCCTACACCATCGCCAACGGCCGGGTGTTCGACGGCAAGATGAACGAGGCCGGCAAGCCCGAACGCCCGCCGTTCTGGTTCCAGAGCGGCGACGGCGAGGCGCTGAGCGTCGAGGCGACGAGCACGGAGAGCCATAGTCACGACCGGGATTAGGCGGCGCGCGCGCACATTGACGGCGCCCCGGCATGGTAGGACTATGGACAAGGCGCGGCGGACAGACATCCGCGCGTTCTTGGAGCCCGTCCATGCGTCTGGAAGTCGAACAGGAAGACGATGGTCGCTGGCTGGCCGAGGCCCCGGCCCTGCCGGGCGTCATGGCCTATGGCGACACCCGGGAAGAGGCGATCATCCGCGTCGAGACCTTGGCCCTGCGCGTGCTGGCCGAGCGGCTGGAACAGGGCGAGCGCGCCCCCGAACTTGATCGGCTGTTCGCCGCCGCATGAGTTCCTGGCCTTCGGTCAAGGCCAAACGCCTGATGGCGGCGCTGATTGCCCTCGGCTGGCGACTGAAACGCCAGTCCGGATCCCACCGCATCCTTGAACGAGACGGCTGGCCCGATTTCGTCTTCGCCTTCCACGACGGCGAAGAGATCGGCCCCCGGATGCTTGCGCGGATCGCCAAGCACACCGGGCTTACGGCGGAGGATTTGTAGCGAGATGCCGAGGACCTTGGCTCGCCAAAGTTCTTGGTTCAGCTAGTTCATCTAAGTTCGCAGCTTATGCTCAATCGGTCAGAGCCACTGGGACGGCGGCCTCGATCCGACCGAGACTGGAAGAACGATCAGTTTGGTAGCTGCCGGTGATCACGCGATAGGGTTGCTGGGAGAGACTTTGCAATAACCTCTCAAAGCCATGTTCCGACCGGACTCGTTGTAGGCCAAGAAGGGTCAGCCCGTCCGAAGACCACATGACGTCGGTCTCTCGCTCGGTGCCCGTGACGATCACCTCAGCCCCGTAGGCGAGCATATGATCTTCGACCTTGAAGGCATGACCTAGCATCATGGTAATCGGCCCTGGGCGCGGAAGCGCGATCACAGTTTCCGTGGCGAAGCTGACGCCCGTAACAGATTCAGGAGCGCGGATAATCGCTGCCATGGTGGATATTTCATCGCCTGCGTCCCAAAGTCCCTGCAATGAAACCTTGGCATTCGGCGCGCCTGCACGTTCGAATACTAGGGCCGCCGCCGCTGTTAAGCGCATGAGCTTTCGCCATTGAGAACCTGAGGTAGCCGTATCATCACTGAGAGATACGCTGACTGCCCGTCTTTTGCCGTAGAGCACCTCCATCCCAACACCACCGGTCGTAATAGCCGCGAGAACAGCGTAGGCATCAGACCATTCGCTGGGCTTGCGCTTCACGTCATCGGGTAGATCAGGGTCAATGCCAATGTTGACGTTGAGTTTTTTGCCGTGGGCACGCTCTTCAGAAATCAGAGTGATCCGAAGTAGATCTGTTCGGATTAGGATTTTTGGCCGAGCGGCAGCAGCGTTGACTTTTCCGGGCGGCCGGAAAGCTCGTCCGCGAAATCTGTAAGTTTTATCTGTCGTCCGAAAGACAAGGTCACAGCGATCAACATAAGGCTCGAACCGCAGCGTCGCCGGCCCCTCGGGTAGGTCGCTCTTTGGAAGCGCTATACCAAAACGCGTTTCGGAGGCCGTAACTGTGGAGGCCTCAATGGGCCGCAAGCCTAGGAATGCATCAACGATCTCATCCTCAGTCGCGGAGAACGTGACCTTAAATTCCGTGGATCCTTGCTCGAAGCCGAGCGTCTTTAGTTCGGCGTCCTTGGCATTCAGATATGCCATCTGATCAGTCGGACAAGCGGCCTCCAGCACGGAGCGCAGCGTATTGTGGTCTGGCGTGACCGCATCGACGTACTCAGATGGTTTGATAGTGAGCCAGACCTGGTTTGGCTTCTCACCGCGAACCTCAGCTTCCCGAAGGCGCTTAAGCACCCGACCCAGTATCTCGCCGCGACAATGGATCATCCGCATTCGAACGAACTGAAGTGCGCTATCGACTGACAGGACGCAGATGAAGCTGGGGCCGTTGTGCTTTACAAGTTGCTCTGCAGACGAAAGCCGCAATTTGACAACATCGCTGTCATCCCATTGCGTCTTGACCTGAACACGGACTGAGATCGGGGCAGGTCGAGCGTCGAGCCCCTTGAGACCGTTCGCTAGCCGAAAATCAACCGTGTAGTCCCAGCCGGCGCGATCCCGGCTGGCGACGTTGGCGATCAAGTCGGCTCTAGCGCACAGCCCACCGAACTGCTTTTCGCCTAGTTCGCCAAGTGTATCACTGTCGAGGGGGCGATCCTTCATTCTGCCGTCATGCGACGATTTTCCCACCTAGAGAATGGCAAAGCGTAGCTTAGAGCTGGGCTACACGTCAAAATTCATGCGCGAAGGTCGACTACCGCTCCATCGGAGCCCCGCGCAGCAGCCCCTCGGTGCTGAGGTCCTCGTCGAGGTCCGGCCAGTGAGCGCCGTATCCACCGCCCGCGACTTCCCAATGGGCGCGCTGCGCCGGTGTGGCCGCCAGAAGACGCGGATACCAGGCGAGCGGCGCGGCAATGCTGCGGCCGTCCATCAGGTCGACCACCAGTCGCTCGTCATCGCACCGAACTTCGCGCACGCGTTCGTCAGCTGACTTAGACAGACGGGTCATGGCAACACCTTGAAAGAGCCTGTCATCTGAATCGGCGTCCTTGAAAACGCGTCCCTCGCCGCCCTGGCTCGTGTCACGATCTCGATCGCGTCATCCCGCTCCTCGACACCGCCCGCACGCGCGTCGGCGAGATAGGCCTCGATGGCCTCCTCGCTGTCGAGATATTCCGCCGGGTCAAAGGGCCGGGTTTCCACGTCAAAACTCCTGCGCTCCGTCCATAATAACATCCCTTCTCCCCTTGCGGGAGAAGGTGGCGCGAAGCGCCGGATGAGGGGTCGCGTGGGCGGCGCCGCAACCGGTCGATCCGGCTGTCACGGCGGACAGGGCTTTCGACCCCTCATCCGTCGGCTGCGCCGACACCTTCTCCCGCAAGGGGAGAAGGGTATCTCACCGCACCCCCGACCGCCCCGTCGGCGCCAGCCGCAGCCTCTGCATCACGCCCGCGTCCGAAACGCCGGCCTCCGCCGCCGCCCGCGCCGCCTCGTCCGCATAGGCCGTCAGCCAGACCAGCACCCGCTCGCCCTCGCGCACCGGCAGGCGGGGGAAGGTGTTTTGCGCCGGGTTGGTGACCCAGGCGGCGAGGATCTCGGCGCCGGGGTGGTCGAGGGCGGGCGCGTCCAGGGCGGTGTCGAGGGTCTGGACGGTGAGGGTCAGCAGGCGGTCGCCGCCGGTCTGCGGCGTGTCGGCCCCAGCAGGCAGGGGGTGCGGCTGCAGCAGCAGGACGTCGTCGCTGTCGATCATGGTGGCGTTGGCGGCGTCGCGATGGGCGGCCCAGACCGGGCCGTCATAGAAGGCGGTCAGGGCCGCCCGGCGCTGGTCCATGTCGGTGAAGCCGCGCAGCCAGACGAAGCGGTCGGGATCGTCCAGATCGCGGAACAGGCCGATCAGAGTGATGCCCGCCGCTTCCTGGCTCTCGACGAATTCGCGCTCGAACAGGGTGATCAGGGCGTCGCGCCGGCCCGGATGCAGGGTGTACTGGCGCAGCTCGACGACTGCGGGGTTTGGGGCGGGGCTGGGAAGGGTCATGGCGGCTCCTGGGCTGGACGACTCCTCGACTGGGATCGACCTAGCGCGGGCCGGCGCCGGAATGTGTCAGCAGGCCGCTCTGTCCGCCCCGCTTCCCGCGCTTAAGCCGCTGAAATCGCTGGATCCGGCTGCGCCAACTCCCCCGATATGCGCACCGCCATATACTGTCTTCACCTCGGGGCGATGGGGAGGGCGCGCGGCCAGCGACCTTCGCGGCCCCGGGGTGTGATCGAGCGGGACGCGCTCGTCGACGGCGCCGGTTCTCCTTCGGGGGCCGGCGCAACCTCCATCCCTCTGGCGGCGGTCGGCCCTGGAACACAGAAACGACGTGGGATGACAGGGTCGGCGAGGCGGCAGGCGAACGGAAACGTTTGCGGTCCGGGACGGGGCTTGCTGGCCCTGCCCGCCCGTCGGCGGCTGAGACCGGTCCGGCGTCAATAGCGCCCAGGACCGGACGCCGCCGGATAACGGTCACGCGGAGCGTCTGTCTGCGTCGAAACGGTATTCCTCTCCTTCTCCGGACGTGGTCCGGGCGCTCCGCATCTCTCCCCAACCTTCGCAGCGAGAGCGCGAGGCGGCGAAGCCGTGAGTCGGCGCACTCGCCCTCCAGCGCCAAAAAGGACCCCCACATGCCCCGCAGCAAGACCGTCGCCCGCAACCGTCCCTTCCCGGCCGAAAATCCCGAATGGCCCAGAGCCCGGAAGGCGCAGCTGCGCCGCACGGTGTTGCAGCGGATGGCCAAGCTTAGGGAAAGCAGAGACCCTCTGACGGCCGGAGAGGAGAACGGCGGCTGGGGCCGCAAACGCTCCCGGGGTGGTCCCGCCTCGCGCGAAGACGCTTGCGACGATGCGGCGAATACCCCTTCTATGCCGCGTTAACCACTTGGGGCGATCCATGAGTTTGCAGAAGCGGATCTGGGACCTGATCGTCCTGGGCATCTTCGTGTTCGCGGCGGCCTTCGCCTCGGCGCCGTGGTTCGCCTTCCGCGCCCTGAAGGCGGCGGCCCAGTATGAGGACGTGCAGGCCATCGGCGAGCTGGTCGATTTTCCGGCCGTGCGTCGCAGCCTGACCGGCCAGCTGAACGAGGCCCAGCCGGTGGCGGCGGCCGAACCGCCGTCGATCTGGCGTGACCCGCTGGGCGCCATGCGCCGGGCCATCGAGCCGATCGCCCCGCCCGAGCCCAAGGTCGACCGCTACCTGACCATCGCCGGCATCTCGGCCCTGACCCGGGGCTATGCCCCCGGCGCGGCGCCGGCCGGTCCGGCCCGGCCCGAGACGGTGGGCGGCAAGGTCAAGGCGGTCGTTTCCGGTCCTTATCCCACCATCGCCTACTGGGATCCCAACCGCGTGCGGGTGGCGATGAAGCGGCCCGGCGACGCCCGGCGGGTGACGGTGTTCACCTTCCAGCGGCGCGAACTGTTCACCTGGAAGCTGGTGCATATCAAGCTGCCGCGCGAAGAACGCTAGACCCCGGACCGGCGCTGTCACGGAAGCGTCAAGCCCGGCTGGTAACCGCGCGGGGACACCTTCGCTGGAACCTCGCGCCATGACCCGCCTCGCCCGTCTGCCCCTGCTCGCCGCCGCCTCGCTGCTGGTCCTGACCACGGCGGTCATGGCCCAGCCCGCGGCCTATACCCGGCCCAACGTGGCGACCGCCGAGGGCGCGGTCACGGTCGAGCTGGGCGGGGCCAAACTGGTCAATCAGGGCCTGGTCGGGGCCGGGCGCCTGTCGGCCGCGCTGCGCGACTTCCACGGCGACACCCTGGGCTCGTTCTCGGCCATGGCGGTCAGCGACTGGCGGCGTCTGGCCGACGGCACCTATGCCGGCAGCCTGACCACCCTGCCCGATCGCGGCCCCAACGCCGTGGGCACGATCGTCGGCACGTCCGACTACGCCAATCGCCTGCACCGCTTCAGCTTCACCTTCGCCCCCTACGCCGGGACCGAGGCGGCGGCGCCCGACCAGGTCAAGCTGACCCCGACCGGCGGCCTGCTGCTGAAGGACGCCAAGGGCCAGACCTTCACGGGCCTCGACCCCGCCGAACCCAAAGCCGCCGGCCGCATCAGCCTGGACAGCGAGGGCCTGGCCCTGACCGCCGACGGTGGCTTCTACGTCTCCGACGAATATGCGGCGGCCATCTATCGCTTCGACAAGGCCGGCGCCCTGCAGGGCGTGATCGCCCCCGTGGCGGCCGTGGCTCCGATGAGCGGCGGCGCGCTCATGCTGACCGGCGCCAAGGCTCCGGACACCGGCCGTCGCAACAATCAGGGCCTCGAGGGCGTCAGCATCGTCCCCGGCGGCAAGCGCCTGGCGGCCCTGCTGCAGAGCGCGACCGTGCAGGATTCCGCCTCCAGCAAGGACGCCGACCAGAGCCGCGCCAACACCCGCCTGTTTGTCTACGACATCAGTCAGTCGGCGACCCCGGTCGCGCCGGTCGCCGAATACGTCCTGCAACTGCCGGTGTTCCGCAACAAGGGCGACGGCGCCGCGCCGGACAAGACCGCCGCCCAGTCCGAGATCCTGGCCCTGAACGACCACCAGTTCCTGGTCCTGGCCCGCGACGGCAACGGCCGCGGCGGCGGCGCGACCCGTCCGGCCGTCTATCGCAGCGTGCTGCTGATCGACACCACCGGCGCGACCAATATCGCCGGCACGCCCTACGAGACCTCGCCCCAGCCAATCGCGCCGGGTGGCGTGCTGGAGGCCGGGATCGTTCCGATGAAACAGGTCGAGCTGGTCAATCTGATCAACCCCGCACAGCTGGCGCGCCTGGGTCTGAACCTCGACAACGCCGCCACCAACGCCTTCACCCTGTCGGAGAAGTTCGAGGCCCTGGCTCTGGTCCCGGCCCTGGACCCCAAGGCGCCGAACGACGCCTTCCTGTTCATCGGCTCGGACAACGATTTCCAGACCGCCACGGGTGTGGTCGGCGGCGTCAGCTTCGACGCGGGGATCAAGGCCGCAGACGGCAGCCCGGCCGGCGACAACGACAACCTGATCCTCGTCTATCGCCTGACCCTGCCGGGCTGGTCGCCCTCCGCCGGCAAATGATAGAACGGGGCCTCCTGCAACCGCTAGCGAGCGCCCCGTGATCGACCTCGTGCTCGGCGTCCTGTCGCGGGTGCTGCCTTTCTTCCTGCTGGTCGGCGCCGGCGTGGTCCTGGTCCGGCTGCGCCTGCTGGACGAGGCTATGTCGCGCGGCCTGTCGGCCTATGTGTTCTGGATCGGCTTTCCGGCCCTGCTGATCCATTCGCTGTCGCGGATCGGAACGCCGGGACCGGCCCTGGCCTGGGGACTGGCGGCCTTCGCCGGGGCGGCGCTGCTGGTCATGGCCGGGCTGCTTGTACTGGGCCTGGCCCTGGGCTGGACGCGGGAGGAACGCGCCGGCGCGGCCCTGGCCGGCGGCCTGGGCAACAGCGCTTTCCTGGGCCTGCCCGTCGCCGCCGCCGTGCTGGGTCCCGAAGCGGCCAGACTCGCCGCCGGCGTTGTCGCGGTCGACTTCGTGATCGTGGCCGCCACGGGCATCGCCCTGCTCGGCTGGGCCGCCGGACGCTCGATCCCCGGATCGGCCTGGCGCGCCCTGTCCAATCCGATCGTGGCCGCCTCGCTGATCGGCGTGGGCATGGCGATCACGGGCGTCGCCCTTCCCGCCCTGCTGGACCGCGCCGTGGCCGCCGCGGCGGTGTCGGGCAGCCCGGTGGCGCTGGTGGCCCTGGGCGCGGCCCTGGCCCTGCGTTCGACGGATGTGGAGGCCGTCCCACGCTCCGGACCGGTGATCGCCGCCGCCGTCGCCAAGCTGCTGGCCCTGCCCGTCCTGACCTGGCTGGCCGTGGGCCTGACCGACGCGCCTGTCGCCTTCCGACTGGGCGCCACCCTGCTGGCCGCAACGCCGACGGCAGTCAATGTCTTCATCCAGACCCGGGCTCTGGGCGTCTTCGCGCGCGGCGCGGCGCGGACCGTCGCCCTGACCACGGCTCTGGCGGTCGTCACCCTGTCGGTCGTCGCGATACTGCTGACACGAAGTGTCAGCTAGTTCCCGCTTCGTTCTCGACGAACATCGTTCGCCTCGTTAGCTTTCGACCGAGGAGGACTTCATCATGATCAGCTACATCACCATCGGCGCCAGCGACATCGACCGGGCCGGGATCTTCTATGACGCCGTGCTGGGCGCGCTGGGCAGTCAGCGTCTGTGGCGACAGGGCGACTGGATCGGCTACGGTCCGGACCAGGACCACGCCACGGTGATGATCTGCAGCCCCGAGAATGGCCAGCCCGCCAAGGCCGGCAACGGCATCATGGTCGGGCTGAAGGCCGAAACGCCAGAACAGGTCGACGCCTTCCACGCCGCCGCCATGGCCAACGGCGGAAGCTGCGAGGGCCCGCCCGGACCTCGCCCGGCCTATGGCGAGGGCTACTACCTGGCCTATGTCCGCGACCCGGACGGCAACAAGCTCTCGGCGTTCCTCAAGAGCTAGCCGCCGTCCAGTCTCCGGGGATCAGCCCGCCAGGGCCGCCTTGATCGCGTCCAGGCCCGCCTGGGCTTTGGTCGCGTCAGGCGCGCCGCCCTGGGCGAAGTCGGCCTTGCCGCCCGCGCCCTGGCCGCCCATGGCCAGCACGGCGGCCTTGGCCAGCTCGGCGGCGCTGAACCTGTCCGTCAGGTCGGCGGTGACCGCCACCGTCACGGCGGCCTTGCCGTCGCTGGTCCCGACCAGGGCCACGATGCCGCCGCCGGTCAGCTGCTTCTTGAACTCCTCGGCCACGCCGCGCAGTTCCTTGCCGCCGACACCGTCCAGCACCTTGGCGATCAGGGCCGTGCCGGCGATGTCCTCAGGACCCGAGGCCGCGCCGCCACCGCCCAGAGCCAATTGCTTCTTGGCCTCGGCCAGTTGCTTCTCCAGCGACTTGCGCTCGGCGATCAGGGCGTCGACGCGGGCGCCGACCTCGCTGACCGGGGTCTTGAACTGATCGGCCAGGGCCCTGGCCACACCGGCCTGGTCCAGCAGGAAGCGACGGGCCGCCTCGCCGGTCAGGGCCTCGATGCGGCGGATCCCGGCCGCGACACCCTGCTCGGAGACGATCTTGAACAGGGCGATGTCGCCGGTGCGGGCCACGTGAGTGCCGCCGCACAGCTCGACCGAATAGGCCTTGCCGGTCTCGGTCAGCGACTTGCCCAGGGTCAGGACCCGGACGCTGTCGCCGTATTTTTCGCCAAACAGCGCCACGGCGCCAGCCTCGATGGCCTCCTGCGGGGCCATCTCCTTGGTCTCGGCCGGGACGTTCTGTCGGATGACCTCGTTGACCTCGGCCTCGATGCGCTCGATCTCGTCGGGCGACAGCGGGCCGCCATGGCTGAAGTCGAAGCGCATGCGGTCGCCATCGACCATCTGGCCCTTCTGGGCGACGTGCGGGCCCAGCACGTGGTGCAGGGCGGCGTGCACCAGGTGGGCGGCCGAATGGTTGGAGCGGGTGGTGGTGCGCTTGCCGGCGTCCACCGAGGCGACGACGCTGTCGCCGACCTTCAGGTCACCGGCCAGTTCGACGCGGTGCACATAGAGCTCGCCGGCCTGCTTCTGGGTGTCGAGCACGCGGCTTTCGCGGCCATTGGCCTCGATGACGCCGGTGTCGCCGGCCTGGCCGCCGCTTTCGGCGTAGAAGCTGGTGCGGTCCAGCAGCAGCTCGACGGTCTGGCCGGCCGAAGCGGCCTGCGCCTCGGCGCCGTCGACCAGGATCGCCTTCACCACACCCGTGGTCTCCGTGTTGTCATAGCCGACGAAATTGGTCGGGCCCGAGCGTTCCTTGATGCCGAACCAGGCGGCGGCCGCGCCGGTCTGGCCCGAGCCGGCCCAGTTGGCGCGCGCCATGGTGCGCTGGCGCTCCATGGCCACGTCGAAGCCGTCGGTGTCGACCTTGATGCCCTTGGCGCGCACGGCGTCCTGGGTCAGGTCGAGCGGGAAGCCATAGGTGTCGTAGAGCTTGAAGGCGACCTCGCCGTCCAGCACGCCGCCGGACGACAGGTTGGCGGTGGCTTCGTCCAGCAGGCCCATGCCGCGACCCAGGGTGACGCGGAAGCGCTCTTCCTCCTGGCGCAGGGTCTCGACGATCGAGGCCTCGGCGCGGCGCAGTTCGGGATAGGCCTGGCCCATCTCGGCCACCAGGGTCGGGGCCAGACGGTGCATCAGGGGTTCAGTGGCGCCCAGCAGATAGGCGTGGCGCATGGCCCGGCGCATGATCCGGCGCAGGACATAGCCGCGACCTTCGTTCGAGGGCGTGACGCCGTCGGCCAGCAGGAACGAGGACGAGCGCAGGTGGTCGGCGATCACCCGGTGCGACGGCGCCTGAACGCCTTCGGCCTTGACGCCGGTCAGCTCGACGCTGGCGGCGATCAGGGCCTTGAAGAGATCGATGTCATAGTTGTCGTGCACGCCCTGCAGGACGGCGGCGACGCGCTCCAGCCCCATGCCGGTGTCGATCGAGGGCTTGGGCAGCGACAGGCGCTCGCCGCCGGCCAGCTGCTCGAACTGCATGAAGACCAGGTTCCAGATCTCGATGAACCGGTCGCCGTCTTCATCGGGGCTGCCGGGAGGGCCGCCGGCGATGTGGGGACCATGGTCGAAGAAGATTTCCGAACACGGACCGCACGGGCCGGTGTCGCCCATCGACCAGAAATTGTCGTTGGTGGCGATGCGGATGATGCGGTCGTCGGACAGACCGGCGATCTTCTTCCACAGGTCGGCGGCTTCGGTATCGGTGTGATAGACCGTGACCAGCAGCTTGTCCTTGGGCAGGGCGAAGTCGCGGGTCAGCAGGGTCCAGGCGTGGGTGATCGCCTGTTCCTTGAAGTAGTCGCCGAACGAGAAATTGCCCAGCATCTCGAAGAAGGTGTGGTGGCGGGCCGTGTAGCCGACATTGTCCAGGTCGTTGTGCTTGCCGCCGGCGCGGACGCACTTTTGCGAGCTGACCGCCCGCGGATAGGCGGGCGTCTCGGCGCCGGTGAAGGCGTTCTTGAACGGGACCATACCGGCATTGACGAACAGCAGGGTCGGATCGTTCTGCGGCACCAGCGGCGCCGACGGCGTGATCGCGTGATCGGCCTTGCCGAAATAGTCGAGGAAGGTGCCGCGGATCTCGTTCAGGCTGGGCATGGGCGTCTCTAGGATCTCGATAGAGTCCGGCTGTCCGGAGGTTGGCGCTGCATAGCGCGGTTTTCGATGGAGTGGAAACCGAGTCGGATATGGGGGGCGCCCAGCGCCCCTCCAAAGGGCCGCAAGTCTGGCGGACACGGGCTCTAAGCCTCACGCGGCATCAGCCACTGAAGGGGTTGGGGAGGCGCGAAGCGGCCGGGACGAACCCGGATGACCGTGATGTTGTTTGTGCGTTTCGGCTCGACCTGTCCGCTTCGCAGAAGCTGTTCTTGCGTGAGGATCGGGCCAAGCGAGCGTCTTTCAGCTCTGATACCCAAGAGCCCCCGTACGGGCGCGCATCCCGTCGATCGGCTAACCGTCTCGACGCCGACGAT
>CALRUN020000013.1:0-95336 GCA_943371355.1 Alsobacter soli | reverse complement strand
AGCGGACAGGTCGAGCCGAAACGCACAAACTCATCACGGTCTCCGGGTTCGTCCCGGCCGCTTTGCGCCTCCCCAACCCCTTCAGTGGCTGATGCCGCGTGAGGCTGAGAACCCGTGTCTTCTCCCTTCCCCCTTTGATGGGGGAAGGGCGGGGATGGGGGTGACACCGCCGGACGATTTCACGCAGGCCGAGCCGCACCCCGACAGTCTTTCACCCCCATCCCCAACCCTTCCCCCATCCGCCGACGGGAAGGGAGCAGAGGAGAAGACAGTGTCACGCCTTCTCGACGAAACTGTCGATCACCTTCTTGTCGCCGGCCTTGTCGAAGGCCACCGACAGCTTGTTGCCCTCGACGGCCGAGACCTTGCCGTAGCCGAACTTGACGTGGAACACCCGGTCGCCGCGCTGATAGGCGCTGGCCTTGGACGGCGCGGAAACGGCCACCAGGCGGCCTTCGCCCTCGATCGGGGCCGAGCGGCCGCCCGAGCCTCCGGTGCGGGGATTGCTCCAGGAATTGCCGCCGGCCATGCGGTCCTGGGCGCGTTTCCAGCCGGGGCTGGCATAGCCGGAACCGCCGAACGACGCATTGGCGCCGGTGTCGTCCCAACGCGAGGCCGCCGTCTGCTGCATGCCGGGGCCGCCGCCGTAATAGCCGGTCTCGGACGCCGCCTCGACATGGGCCAGGGGCAGTTCATCGACGAAGCGGCTGGGCAGCTGGCTGGTCCAGCGGCCATAGACCTGCCGGTTGGCCACGAAGCTGATGCGGGCCTCCTCGCGGGCCCGGGTGATGCCCACATAGGCCAGGCGTCGCTCTTCCTCGAGGCCCTTGGTCCCCTTGTCGTCCATGCTGCGCTGGCTGGGGAAGACGCCTTCCTCCCAGCCGGGCAGGAAGACCAGTGGGAACTCCAGGCCCTTGGCCGAGTGCAGGGTCATGACCCAGACCGCGTCGTCGCCGGCGCCCTTGTCCAGGTCCATGACCAGCGACACGTGCTCCAGATAGCTTTCCAGGGTGTCGAAGGCGCTCATCGACTGGACGAGCTCTTTCAGGTTCTCCAGCCGGGTCTGGCTGGTGGGGCCCTTGTCGAGGCGCAGGGCGTCGGTATAGCCGCTCTCCTCCAGCACCGCCTCCAGCACCCGCTGGTGCGGGGTGGTGGCGGCCAAAGCCCGCCAGCGATCCAGGTCGCGCAGGAAGTTGCTCAGCGCCGTGCGGGTGCGGGCCGGCAGCTCGTCGCTGCTGACCAGGACGCGGGCCGACTCCACCGCCGACAGGCTCTCGGCGCGAGCGATATGCAGCAGCTTCTGGACCGAGGTGTCGCCGATGCCGCGCTTGGGCGTGTTGACGATGCGCTCAAAGGCCAGGTCGTCGTCGGGCGACTGGATCAGGCGCAGATAGGCGTGGGCGTCGCGGATCTCGGCCCGTTCGAAGAAGCGCGGACCGCCGACCACCTTGTAGGGGATCTGCAGCATCACGAAGCGCTCTTCAAAGGCGCGCATCTGGAAGGAGGCCCGGACCAGAATGGCCATGTGGCTGTATTTGCGGCCGGCCCGCTTGGCCTTTTCGATTTCGTCGGCGACCATCCGGCTTTCGGCCTCGCCGTCCCAGACGCCGCTGACCTTGACCTTCTCGCCGCCCATGGCTTCGGTCCACAGGGTCTTGCCCAGGCGGTCCTTGTTGGCGGTGATCAGACCCGAGGCGGCGGCCAGGATATGCTCCGTGGACCGATAGTTGCGCTCCAGCCGGACCACCTTGGCGCCCGGGAAGTCGCGCTCGAACCGCAGGATGTTGTCGACCTCGGCCCCGCGCCAGCCATAGATCGACTGGTCGTCATCGCCCACACAACATACGTTCTGCCGGCCCTGGGCCAGCAGCCGCAGCCACAGATACTGGGCGATATTGGTGTCCTGGTACTCGTCGACCATCACGTATTTGAAGCGCGTCTGGTAGTCGGCCAGCACGTCGGGATGGCTGGTGAACAGGGTGATGTTGTGCAGCAGCAGGTCGCCGAAATCACAGGCGTTCAGGATGCGCAGCCGCTCCTGGTACTGACGATACAGGGTGACACCCTTGCCATTGGCGAACTCGCCGCCCTCTGCCGGGGGCACGCGGTCGGGTGTCCAGCCCTTGTTCTTCCAGTTGTCGATCATCCCCGCCAGGATCTTGGGCGTCCAGCGCTTGGCGTCGACGTTCTCGGCCTCGATCAGCTGCTTGAGAAGCCGCTCCTGATCGTCGTTGTCGATGATGGTGTAGCTGGACTTCAGGCCCAGCAGTTCGGCGTGGCGGCGCAGGATCTGGGCGGCCACCGAATGGAAGGTGCCCAGCCAGCGCAGGCCCTCGGCCTCGGCGCCGATGATGTGGGTGATCCGCTCGCGCATCTCGCGGGCGGCCTTGTTGGTGAAGGTGACGGCCAGCAGCTCCCACGGACGGGCGCGGCCGGTCGACAGGATGTGGGCCAGGCGCGTGGTCAGCACGCGGGTCTTGCCCGTGCCGGCTCCGGCCAGGACCAGGACAGGCCCTTCGGTGGTTTCGACCGCCGCCCGCTGCTCGGGGTTCAGCCCCTCCAGATAGCCGGGGTCGCCGCCGGGGCCGCGGGGGCGGGCCAGGTCGGAGATGCGCGGGGAGGGGAGGTCGCCGGGAAAGGTCGAGTCGAAGTCTGAAGACATGGAACATATGTAGCACAGACCGTGGCGGGCTTAAGCCCCCAAGGCGGCGATTGCGGAACCTGCGGCCGCGGTGGTCGTTGATCCGACACATCAATCACGGGAGGCTCACATGGCCGAAGGCGCAAGCAACAGCGGCGGCAACGCCGGTCTGGCGTTCATCGTCGGAGGACTGGTCGTGATCGTGGCGATCATCGCCTTCGTCGTCTATTCCGGCGGCTTCACCCAGAAGAAGTCGATCGACGTCAATGTGTCGGCCTCGGCGCCCCAGCTTCCGGACGCGCCCAAGCCGCCGGGCAGTTGAGACCGGCCATGAAACACGCGCACCCCCATCATGACCGCTACGGCGGCTGGCTGGCCGGTCTGGTCGTGTTCGTGGTGGCCCTGACCCTGTGGATGGCCTGGAGTCTGGGCGGCGCGGTCACCGTTCCGTCCGACCTGCGGTTTCGCGCGCCCTCAGCGCCGTCGCGGTCGATGCCCAATCCTCAGCCGTCGCCGTTGCCGACCTCGCCGCGTCCGGGCTGATGGGCGGCCGCGCGCCGCAGGGCGAAGACCCGGCACGCCGAGGCCAGCGGGCGTTCACCCCGGCCGGTGTCGATCGACTGGATCAGCGCCGCCAGGCTCAGCGCATTGTCGATCGCGGCGCGCTCCAGCGCGGCCCAGAACTCGGGCTCCAGCGCCAGCGAGGTGGCGTGACCCGCCAGGTTCACCGACCGCTTCTTGAGACTGCTCATGCCGGCCGATAGCCTCCTGTTGCGGCCCTTTATCCGAGGGACGCGATATCATCTTTTCGGTAGACCGTGAGCCGCGCGCGAGCCAGACGACACTGCGGGCCGCTGATTGATCTTATACGACTCAACCTCTAGCGTTGGCGTTCGGGAGTGACGAAACATGCGATTTCAGTTTGGGCGCCCTAAGCCGGCTGAAGACGCGACGCCGCATCAGCCGCAGCCGCAGCCGCAAGAGTCTGTCGCGACCCCGTCCGACATCCTTGCTGGCCTGAAGGCGATCCAGAACGGGGCCAAGGGTCTGGCGGCGGCCGGCGGCTGGGTGTTTTTGATCAACGACACCAATGATTTCCTGAGCTGGCAGCTGGGCATGAAGCGCTGGTCGGACGACGAGCGGGCCGCCGTCCGCAGGATCTTGGACGAACGCGCCGAGCGGCTGTCGGGGCGCTACTACCAAATGCTCATCTGCCCAGAGAAAAGCATCGTCTATCGTGACTACCTGCCTGCCGGGCTCGACGCGATCCCGGCTTTCGACGACAGGCCGGCCATGGCCATGGCGCGGATGCGCCCTGATATCGTCCACTATCTCGCGGACCGGTTCGAAGCCCTCAAGCGCCTGGGCGTGCTGTTCTTTCGGGGCGACACCCACGTCAACTGGACGGGCGCCTATCACCTCTATCGTGAGGCGATCCTGGCGCTGCGGGTCAGCGGCGCGCCGGTGGGCGAGCCGCTGACCTTCAACCAGCTTCAGCACTTCGTCGCAGGCATGGAGGGCGACGTGCTGATGCAACTACCAGACGCGGTGAAGGACGCATTCGAGGTCGACGCCTCACTGGCGCGGGTCGGCAACATGCTGGAACTGGTGATCTCCCATGTCCTGCCAGCGGCGCGCAAACGGGCGCGGCAGGTCCGCACGCCGGAAGGGTTCATGCCCGGGGGCGGGGGGCGCGAGACCGTGATCATGGAGCAGGACGACAAGAGCCTGCCCACAGCGCTGATCTTCCGTGATTCCACCGCGACCCTCAGCGTTGAGTTGCTGGCGCATCATTTCTCGCGCTCGGTGTTCGTCTGGCATGATGGCGATGTGATCGGCGATCTGATCGACAGCGAACAGCCAGACGTCATCCTGCATTTCGTCGCCGAACGGTTCCTGGCGCCCTATCCGCGCTCCAAGGCGATTAACTACATCCTGCCCTAGGGCTCGGCTCAGTCTTCGCGTTTGGCGCCGTCCAGGTCGCGGCGCAGCCTGTCGGCGCGGGCGGCGTCCAGAGCCTTGTCGGCTTTGGCGCGGCCGAATTTCGCGCGGTTCTCCGCGGCGCGGGTCTTGTCTTCGACCTTCGCCTTGGCCTTGCGAGCCCGGTTCAGATTGAGGATCTCGGCCATGGTCAGGGCTTTTCGGTCTTGGGCGCGGACGGTCCCTTGGCCGGCGTGGCGGGCCGGATGATCAGGGTCTCGCGGAGGCGCAGGGTTTCGTCCTTCTTGAGCACGAACGGCGCGCGGCCGGGGAAGACGCAGTTCTGCATCGACAGCGACCGGCGCAGGATCCAGCGCTTGATCGGCTGGTCATTGGCCTTGCAGGTCAGGCCCACGGTCCAGGCCGGAGAGCCGGTCTCGGCGGGCCAGGCAAAGCCCATGGAGGCGCCCGCTTCAATGGCCGTATCGGTCGGCGTGACGGTCTTGCCGCCCGAAGCGAAGGTCAGTCTGTCGGGGCGCACCAGCCGCAGGGAAAAGCCGCCATAGCCCTTGGCGTCGTCGCTGCCGCCCAGGCCCAGGGCGTCGACCCGCGCGGTGATCAGGGTGTCGAAGTCGATGCGCCGCGCGCCGTCCTTCAGCGGATAGACCCTGACCTTGGTCGTTTCCCGCGCCACATAGTCCAGTTCGGGACCGGACGTGACGATCCAGTCGGCATTGACGGTCAGGGTTCCACCGCCCTGGGCGTCGCCCTTGAAGCGCTTTTCCCGCACGTGGAAGGTCAGTCCCTTCATGAACCAGCCGTCGGCGACGGACTTGCCGTTCACCAGCACCTGGTGCCAGCTCCAGAAGACGCCGCGCTGATGGAGATGGTCGGCAGGCTTGTCCTCGGTCAGGACCGTGCCGTCCGGCGCGTACAGCGGGTGCACATAGTTCAGTCGGCCCGGCTCGGTGGCCGGATCCAGCGGCTTGGTCCGATAGACCAGCACGGTCTTGCCCGCTTCGGTGATGGTGACCGCATCGTCCGCCAGCACCGCATCGACCCGGGCGTCGATCGCGGGATCAGCGTAGGCCACCGCCGCCGGCGTCGACAGGGCCAGCAGGCCGGCCAGGGCGAGGATCGGCGAGCGGAGGATCATTGGCTGTCGTCCTTGGCAAGGGCTCGCGCCAGGGCGGGGCGGGCGTTGGCGCGCGCCAGCCAGTCGTCATAGACCGCGTGGGGCGGCAACATCTGGCGGGCGAACTGCAACAGACTGATAAACAGCATGTCGGCCGCCGAGAAGTTCTCGCCCAGCAGCCAGGGCGACTTTTCCAGCGTGGTCCGCAACCGATCGTCCAGCGCCTGATAGGTCGCCTTGTCCTCGTCGTCCTGCCGCTGCTTCCACAGATTGACGACCGCTGGCTCCAGCACGCCGGCATAATAGGCCAGCCAGCTGAGATAGGGGCCGCGCAAGGGGTCGCCCACCTGCGGACCCAGGCCGTTGGCCGGGAACTTGTCGGTCAGATAGAGCGCGATGGCGGCGGACTCGGTGATCAGTACGCCGTCGTCGAGCAGGGCCGGCACTTGACCGTGGGGATGGGGATTGGCCGGGTCACGAGCGCCCGTGCCGGACACCGAGCGATAGATGTCGACGGTCCTGATCTCGTAGGTCGCCCCCAGTTCCTCCAGCAGCCACAGGAAGCGTGTCGAGCGCGAGCGAGGGGCGTGGAACAGGGTGAGCATCGATTTCTCCGCAATCTGGGCGCGAACGTAACCGGAACAGATCGCTTGGGCAAGCCGGCGGGAAACCTGGCTGGAGCGTCGCCCGTTCGAGAAGCACCAAGGGCGTTGACACCCTATCCGAGGTGAACGATCCCTCGCCCGAACAGGGCGAGGGATTCTGATATGTACCGGCTCTACTACAGTCCTGGCGCGGCCAGCCTGGCGATCCACTGGATGCTGATCGAACTGGGCGTCCCGTTCGAACTGGTGCTGATCGACACGGAAGCCAGGCAACAAAAAACGCCCGAATATCTGGCGCTCAATCCCGACGGCGTGGTTCCCACCCTGATCGTCGACGGCGCGCCGATGAGCGAGAGCACGGCGATCCTGATGCTGCTGGCCGAGCGCCATAGCCCGGGCGCGTTCTCGCCCGCGCCGGGTTCGTCAGACCGCGCCGCCTATCTGCAGTGGATGATCTATCTGGCCAACACCCTGCTGCCGGCCTTCCGCGCCTGGTTCTATCCGGATGAACCCGCTTCGGCCGAGGCGAGCGAGGCGGCCGGCCGGGTTGCGCTGGCCCGCATTGAAGGCGCCTGGGACCGCATCGACGCGCAGTTGGCCGCTGGCGGCCCCCATCTGCTGGGCGACAGTCTGACGGCCGCTGATTTTCTGGCGACCATGCTGATGCGCTGGTCGCGCAACATGCCCAGGACCGCCGTGGCGTGGCCCAACATCGACGAATACCTGAAGCGGATGCGCGCCATGCCGTCCCTGCGCGAGGTCCATGCCCGTGAAGGCCTGACCGACTGGATCAACGCCTAGAGCCGAGACCGATATCGCGGATCGGGCGGTCAGGCCTTTCGCAGGTCCGGATCGAGGGTTTGGCCGGCGTCCAACTGAACCCCGAAGGTGTTCAGGATCATGCTGACCTGGGTGTACTGGCCGGCCGTGAAGACGACATCCATCGCCTGCTTCTCGCTGAAGTGGGACAGCAGGGCGGCCCAGGTCGCGTCACTGATGAAGTGGTCGGCGTTGAGCTCGTCCGCCGCACGGATCAGCGCCGCGTCGGCCGGGCTCCAGCCGGCGTCGGGGCCGGCCTTGAGCCGGATGATCTCGTCGGACGTCAGGCCGCATCGCAGGCCGATCTCGACGTGCTGGGTCCACTCGTAGCCGCTCTTGCACAGATAGCCCGTCCGCAGGATGACGATCTCGCGCTCGCGCGCCGGCAGGTCGTTCTTCTTGGAAAGGACGTAGTTACCCCAGGTCAGGAAGGCTTTCAGGGCCTTGGGGGCGTGAGCCATGGTGCGGAAGATGTTCAGCACGGGCCCGGCCGGGATCACGCCGCCGCCGCCCAGCGGCGCCAGGATCTCGGCCTGTTCCGGCGTCAGCCTGTCGCTGGACAGGGGATGGACCCTGGGCTCGTTCAACCGCATCGCTGGCCTCCCGCTCGCGCGGTCTGGCGCCGCGTCGGCGTCAGCATCGCCTCACCCGCGGGCCGGGGTCAAACGATCGTTCAGGCCGCGTCGTCGAGTGCGGGGGGAAGCAAAGGGCTTCGCTTGATCGAGACGCGCATGCCGGCGGTCGAGTCCGTCGTCATCTGGCCTTCGAGCTGCTTGACCAGGGCCTGAACAATGACCGTGCCCAGGCCGCCATGCTTGACGGATGGGGCGCTCGCGGCTGCGCCAACGCCATTGTCGACCACGCTCAGTTCCCAGTCGCCGGCCTGGCTTGAGAACGTGACATTGATCAGGGCGTCTTTCCGGGCGGTGGGGAAGGCGTACTTGATGGCGTTGATGACCAGCTCGGTGACGATCAGGCCGATACTCACGGCCTTGTCGGATCCGATGAGGCCATGGTCGGCGAAGACCTTAAGGCTGATTGGCTGGTCCTGGCTGACCATCGAGGTGGCCAGGCTGGCGCACAGCTTAGTGAGGTAGGGGCCGACCTCGATCTGATCGACGCCGCCTGAGGCGTGCAGATGGGACTGCACCTCGGCGACCGAGATCACCCGCTGATGGGCGTCCTTGAGATGGAAGCGGGTTTCTTCTGAGGTGACGGCCCGGGCCTTGATCATCAGGATGCTGGCGATGATCTGCAGGCTATTGGCCACGCGATGCTGCATCTCCTGCAGCAGCACCTGCTTTTGCCGAAGAAGCTCCTCGGTGCGCTCCAGCAGATCCTGCCTCTCCCGTTCGACCAGGCGCCGGGCAGTAATATCGGTGAAGGCCAGCAGGATCGTGGTGCTGGAACTGGTGGCGTAGAGAACGTTGCGGGCGTTCAGCAGCATGGTGCGGCGGCCGAGGCCGGGAAAATCGTGCTCGACCTCGAAACCGTCCATGGCGGTGTGCTCGGGGATGATGGTCTCGAGCAGGAGCCTCAGCCCGGGGATATCCCACTGGCCATCGCCCAGCGCATAGAGCAGGCAGCCGATGGTCTGCTGCGGATCGACCTGGAATATTTCGTAGAATGACCGGCTGGCCGCCAGAACAGTGAAGCTTTCGTCCAAGACCAGCAGAGGCTCATGGATCGTATCGACGATGGCCTGGGCAAGGGTTTGGGCGTCTTCAATGCCGGGTATCTGTCGGGTCATCGGCGGGATTTATATCCGATCCTCGACGCGGCGACTTGGGCGCGGACGGCAGCGGATGGATGCCGATAGTAAAGCCCTACGCGCTTTCCAAACTGATGTCGTCAATTGCTTGGCCTAGACGCCCGTGCGGCGATCTTGCCAAAGCGCCTGCAGGGCGACGTGTCGCCAGGTCTCGGCCATCGAGATCAGATCAGCCCGCAGGGCGGGGGTCTGGCATTGAGCCGCCTGCCGCTCCATCTCGGCGGCCTTGGCCAGGCACTCCTTGGCGCTTCGCATGGGCTTGCTTCAATCGTGCAGTGTCACACGACCTAACACGCCAGTTCGGCGAAGGCTCCGCGGGCTAGCGCCCGCCGCCGCCCGTGATTTCCTTGATCAGCGCCTGGACCGGGCCCTTGCCGCCATTGTTCCAGACCACTTTCAGGTGAGCCAGGGTGCGTTCGGCGGCGTCGTCGAACTTCCACTCGCATTCGTCGAAACGGCAACCGTCGAAGGTCGGGGCTTCACCGCCGGAATAGACGAGGCGGCAACCGCGAAACTCGCAGTCCGAAAAGACCTCGCCATCAAGGGCGACGGTCTCGTGGTTGTACATCGTCAGGGTGGGCATGAGGGTTCTTTACTGATCGTCGGTCTGGGACGGAGCGTCCTCGGGATTTTGCGCCTGCTTGGCGGCGGCCTTTTCGGCAGCCTTCTCGGCAGCCTTGCGAGCCTTGGCGCGCTCGCGTTCCTGACGTTCGAAGGAATAGTTGGGAGTACGCGCCATTTGAGACCTCCTTGGCCGCTGGAAGCGCGACGGGCGAGACCCCTAGCGCGCTTTGTGCGCGATGCGCAGTGGAATCCTCCCCCGAAGGGGAGGATTTTGTCGATCTACTTAACGTTGCCGCAGAAACGTTGGATCCGCGAGCAGGCGTCTTCCAGCACATCGTTGCTGGTGGCGTAGCTGATCCGGAAGAACGGCGAGAGGCCGAAAGCCGCGCCGTGGACGACGGCGACGCCTTCGGTTTCCAGCAGTTCGACGGCGAAATCCTCGTCGCTTTCAATGACCTTGCCGCTGGGCGCGGTCTTGCCGATCAGGCCGGCGCACGACGGATAGACATAGAACGCGCCTTCCGGGGTCGGGCAGTGGATGCCGCTGGCCTGGTTCAGCATCGACACGACCAGGTCGCGGCGCTCCTGGAACAGCTTGGCGTTAGGCTTGATGAAGTCCTGCGTGCCGTTCAGCGCCTCCAGCGCCGCCCATTGCGAGATCGACGAGGGATTGGAGGTCGTCTGGCTGATCATCTTGGCCATGGCCTTGATCAGCGGCTCGGGGCCGGCCGCGTAGCCGATCCGCCAGCCGGTCATGGCGTAGGCCTTGGAGACGCCGTTCATCGTCAGGGTGCGGTCGTAGAGCTTGGGCTCGACCTGGGCGATGGTGGTGAACTCGAAATCGTCGAACACCAGGTGCTCGTACATGTCGTCGGTCAGCACCCAGACCTGCGGGTGCTTGAGCAGCAGTTCGGCGATGGCCTGCAGTTCGGCGCGGGTATAGGCGCCGCCCGAAGGGTTGGAGGGGCTGTTGATGATCAGCCACTTGGACTTGGGCGTGATGACCTTTTCGAGGGCCTCGGGCGTCAGCTTGAAGCCGCTCTCGGCGGTGGTCTCGACTGGCACGGGCGTTCCGCCGGCCAGCAGGACCATGTCGGGATACGACACCCAGTAGGGCGCCGGGATGATGACTTCGTCGCCCGGGTTCAGGGTGGCGACCAGGGCGTTGTAGATCACCGGCTTACCGCCGGGGGCGACGTGAACCTGGCTTGGCTTGTAGTCGAGGCCGTTCTCGCGCTTGAACTTGGCGCAGATCGCCGCCTTCAGCTCGGGCATGCCGTCGGGGTCGGTGTATTTGGTCTTGCCCGCGCGGATCGCCGTGATGCCGGCTTCCTTGATATTGTCCGGGGTGTCGAAGTCCGGCTCGCCCGCCGACAGGGCGATGATGTCACGACCGGCGGCCTTCAGAGCGCGCGCCTTGGCGCTGATGGCGATGGTGGCCGACGGTGCGATGCGCCGCAGGGCGGCGGACTCGAGCGACATTCTTGGGACTCCCCTGGGAAACCGGTTTTCAGGATTGCGGCGGTCTTTACGCCTCCGCTTGCTGCGGCGCAACGCGGAGCGACCGCTCTTGGCGCAGGTGAGGCCTTTGGGCGACAGGCCTGTGGCCCGACTGCGTCTTGTCTCGTCGCCGTTCAAACGGTAGCGCTACCATCAACAATAAGGATCAGGGTTCCGGACCGCTTCGTCGGCTGGCCTTGGGGGGAAATGCCGGAGCCGTCCCGTGGGACGCTTCCGTTCATGTGGAACAGGGGAGAGAGCAGCATGAAAGCTGTCATCGTCATTGCGTCGCTCGTGGCGCTGGCCATCGGCGCCGGGTCGTCGGTCCTGGCGCGTCAGGACAGGGATGGCGACATCCTGCAGAAGGCGATCAACAAGCCGTCGGCCAACTGGCAGGTCCAGGGTGCGGCCCAGACCAACAAGCCGGTCAAGGACAAAGCCGTGGTGGGCGGGGGCGGGATTCGCGTCGAGGTCGCGGCCGCCAGCGAGCAGCCCTGGACCGTGGCCGCGCAGCAGCCGATCAGCGGCAAGATCGCCAAGGGCGACACCCTGCTTCTGGCCTTCTGGGCCAAGGCCGAGAGCGTCGATGGCGGGCCAGCCGCGGCGACGATCTCGGGCGCTCGTATCCAGCAGTCCAGCGCGCCCTACGATGCGGCCATGCAGGGCTCGGTGAAGATCGGCGGGGAGTGGGCGATGCACACCGTGCCCGGCAAGGCGGCCATCGATATCCCGGCCGGCGGCGGCAACATCTCTCTTCATCTGGCCTCGGCCAGGCAGACCGTCGTGCTGGGGCCGGTCTTCGTGCTGGACTTTGGCCCCGACTACGACCTGTCGAAGCTGGCCAACTAGCTCCGCAGCCGCGCCGCGAAGGTCGCCAGATGGCGGGCCAGATAGGTCCGCGTGGTTTCGTCGGCCAGCACGCCGTCGACGATCTTGGTATGCGCCTGGCCGACCAGGATCTCGCCCAGCGGCACAGCGTCGGCCCCGGCGCGCCGCAATGACAGCCGCAGGGCGTCCTGGGCCCTGACAGTACCCGTCGCGCCCGGGCTGGCCCCGACCAAGCAGCAGATCTTGCCCGTCAGCGGCGCGGGCTTGCCGCGCGAGGCCCAGTCGATGGCGTTCTTCAGCACCCCGGTAACGCCGCCGTTGTATTCGGGGCAGGCCAGCAGCAGGGCGTCGGACGTCCGGATGGCGTCCTTCCAGGCGGTCACGGCCGGCGGATCGCCCACGTCCTCGACGTCCTGATTGAACAGGGGCAGGTCGTGCAGGCCGAAAATCTCAATGGTGACGTCCTCGGGCGCCAGCTCCTGCGCCGCGCGCAGCAGAGCGGTGTTGAACGAGGCGGCGCGCAGGCTGCCGGAAACGCCAAGGATCTTCATGTCATGCTTTCGCATCGCCCCGGGACGGGCGACGCGAGAGAGATAGGATCAACCGGCGCGGGCGGCTAGCTCCGGCGACGTCTGGCCATGGTCGCCCAGCGCCCATGCACACTTCAGGTGCGCCCACAGGCGTGACATGTCCTGGGCCGCAGCCCCGCCGGGCTCCAGCTCCATGACCGACTGGCCCTGAGCAATCGCTTGCTGGAACACGCTGCGGGAGCGCAGTCCCGCCGGCGCCAGCGGCAGGCCGCAGAAGCGCAGGGCTTCGACCACGTCCGGAAAGGCGACGGGAGCCACTTCGGGGCGATTGGTGTGAGCCTGGTTGAGCACGATCAGGCCCTGTCGATTGAGACGGCGCACCGTGTCCGCCGATCGCACGATGGGGGCCAGATCCAGGAACGAGGGACGTCCGACCACCAGGCACAGGTCTGAAAGACTGACAGCGTGCGCCACGTCCGTCTCTGGAGCCGCCGGCGTGTCGACGATCAGCAGTTCAACGCCCTCGCGCTGGGCGTTGGTTTGAGCGTGGAACAGCTTGCCGGCGCAGCTTTCGGCGAACGCGGGGCCGGGACGCCTTCGGGCCCGGAGCGCGTCCGAGGCTGATCGCTGAGGGTCAAGGTCGGCCAACATCACCTTGTGGCCATCCAGAAAGGCCGCAATGGCCAGATTAACGGCGAGCGTCGTCTTGCCCGTTCCGCCTTTTCGGCAAAGCACGCTGATTGTCTTCACGGCTAATCTCCCCCCAGGCCGCCACCTGAACTGGAACCGATTGGCTTGACGCCAAGCTTCGCCATAGTGAGGGAGAAAATGTAAACGAAATACAACCTCCGCGACCTCGCGATTTCGCGGATCGCGCTTCAGTTCGCGCGAAGGTACAGGTCGCTCTGACCGCTCGGCGCCAGGGTTTCCAGATGGTCCCAAAGACGCTGGATTTCCTGGCTGGCGGCCGAGCTCGGCTCCCACTCGCAGACCGATCGACCATGGGCCATCGACTGCTGGAAGGCGGCGCGGGCGCGCAGTCCGACCGGCGCCATGGGCATGCCGGTAAAACGCAGCGCCTCGGCCGCTTTCAGGACGCTGAGGGGCTCTTCGCCGTTGCGACGGGGCGGGGCTTGGCTGAGAACGATCAGGCCCTTCTTACCGAGGCGGCGAACGGCTTCGGCCGACCGCGCGATGGAGGCGATATCCAGGAAGGTGGGGCGGCATACCAGCACACAGAGGTCGGCGCACTGCACGGCCTGGAGGACATCGGTGTCGGGCGCGGCCGGCGTGTCGACGATCAGGCAGTCATAGCCGCTGTAGCCGGCGGTGGCCTTGGTCTGGAACAGCTTGCCGGCGTTGATTTCCATCAGCGTCGGACCGGGCGCGACGCGGGCCTTCAGCGCGTCGGTCGCCGAGCGCTGCGGGTCGATGTCGGCGATCATCGTCTTGAGGCCGGCCAAATGAGCGGTGATGGCCAGATTGACCGAGAGTGTTGTCTTTCCGGCACCGCCCTTGCGAGAAATCACAGCCAGGGTCTTCACGTCGGTCGCTCCAGTTCAGACACGGTTCTTGCCCCACCGGCCTGTGGATAAGTAACGGTGTAATGTGAAGGCTTGGCAAACGAAATGTCGTGACGGGCGAGTGCTATCCCTTGAAAAACAAGGGGTGAGCGCTGTGACGTGGTTAATCCGCCCGCCATCGAGGCGCCACAGACGCCGCCGATGCTTGACCCACCGGCGCCATTGAGCGAGGCAGGAGACGTGATGCGCCGCCTCATCGAGTTTGTGACCAATATGGACGCCCGCGCCTGGCGCACGGTGGCGGTGTCCTTCGTGCTGTTCGGCGGGGTGGGGATCGTCTTCCTGTTCGGCGCCCAGTTGCTGGGCCTCAATGGTGAGGCGGCCGTCGAGCAATGGCTTGGCGCGGCCCATGGTCCCTGGGCCCTGCCCGTGGCGGTGGGCGCGTTCGCCGCCCTGGCCTTTATCGGTGTTCCCCAGTTCGTGCTGATCGCCGCGGCGGTAGTCGCCTTCGGACCCTTGACGGGCTTCGCCTATAGCTGGGTCGGCACTTTGGTCTCGTCGCTGGTCGGTTTCTGGCTGGGGCGCGCGTTCGGCGCCAGGGTGCTGCGTGACTTCGCGGGCGACGGCGTGGCCAAGTTCATGCGGCTGATCGGCAAGAACGGCTTCCTGGCCAGCCTGATCGTGCGGCTGGTGCCTTCGGCCCCCTTTATCGTCGTCAACATGGCCGCCGGCGTCACGCCGATGAAGCTGCGCGATTTCGCGGCCGGCACGGCCATCGGCATCATCCCAAAGATCGGCCTGACGGCCTTTGCCGGCAACTCCATCGTTCAGGCCATGCGCGGCGGTGGCAGGCAGCACATCGTAATGCTCGTGATCGCCGTGGCGGTCTGGATCGTCGCGGGTCTTGTCGCCCGCGCCTGGCTCAAGAAGCGCGAGGCGGCTGACTAGCCAGGGTGGCCGGTTCTGGCGCGTCCGGCAGTCCGAGGGCTTCGCGCGTCGCGCTGCGCCATGCGCGGACCATCAGGCCAAACCACCTGATGCGCGCCGCGTCGGTCATGCCGTCGCTGCGCTCGATCCCGGCGACCCAGGCCTGGACGACGAAGGGCAGGAAGGTCCGCGCCGCGTGGGCGCAGGCGGCCTTGAGGTCTTCAGAGGCTTCCGGCGGCGCCGCCACGAAGGGTTCGGTCAGGCCCGCAAGCAGGGCGTCGCACGCGGTGGCCCAGGGCAGGGTCTCGGGACCGCCGCGCGCCTCGCGCAGCAGCAGCAGGAACAGGGCAGGGCGCGCCCGGCCCATCTCGATCAGCGCCGCCATACCCGATCCGTAGCCGCCCCACGGTTGGGCGGCGATGGCCTCGATCTCGATCAGGATCTCGCTGAACAGGGCGTCGATCAGGGCCTGACGCGAGGGATAGAGCCGGTAGATCAGGATCTTCGCCATGCACACCCGGTCGGCGATGTCCTGCATCGTCGCGGCGTGAAGGCCCTTTTCGGCGAACACAAGCACGGCCGCGTCAAGCACGGCCTGGGCGCGCGCGTCGCGATCGACCCGGGGCTTGGGCTGGCCGGGACGACCGCGCGGCGTCGGTGTTCGAGCTTGGTTTGCTGCGATCATCTTCGGTGATATGTAGAATGAAACCATAAAGTTTCAAAAATACGAAACGGGGGAGGATTCGGTGTCGGGCTTCAGACTTAACCGTAAAGTGGCGCTTGTCGTGTCGATTGTTTCGCTTTTCGCGATTCCGTTGGCCGCTAATGCCGGCGAACGGGCCTCGGCGCTCACCGTCGAGCACCAGAAGGCTGTCGCCCGGGCATTGTCGTTTTCCGACCGTCAGGACTTCGAGTTCGCCGATCGGGGCTTTCTGGGCACGCGCGCCGATCCGCTGATCAGGCGCGCCGACGGCCAGGTGGCGTGGAACCTCGCGGCCTATGATTTCCTCAAGGGCGAGCCACCCGCGACGGTGAATCCCAGTCTCTGGCGTCAGGCCCAGTTGCTGGCGCGCCACGGTCTCTTTCAGGTCTCCGACCAGGTTTGGCAGGTGAGGGGCTTTGACGTCTCCAACGTCACGTTCATCAAGGGCGACACCGGGTGGGTTGTCGTCGATCCGCTGACCACGGCCGAAACCGCCCGGGCGGCCTTCGACCTTGTCACCGAAAAGCTGGGCGCCCTGCCGATCCGGGCTGTGATCTACACCCACAGCCACAGTGATCACTTCGGCGGCGTGCGCGGCATCGTCGACCAGAAGGATGTCGAGGCCGGGAAGGTGGCGATCGTCGCGCCCGAGGGCTTCATGAAGGAGGTCGTCAGCGAGAACGTGCTGGCCGGCAACGCCATGAGTCGCCGGGCCCAGTATCAGTTCGGGATCATGCTGCCGCCCGGCGTCGAGGGGCAGATCAGCTCGGGCATAGGCCAGGGCATCGCCAAGGGAACGATCACCCTGATCCCGCCGACCCAGATCATCGACCACACCGGCCGGGAGCTGATGCTGGATGGCGTGAAGGTGCGCTTCCAGTACACGCCCAACACCGAAGCCCCGGCGGAGATGAACCTCTACCTGCCGGACCTGCGCATTCTCGACATGGCCGAGAACGCCAATGTCTCGATGCACAATGTGCTGACCCCGCGCGGGGCGCTGGTTCGCGACAGCAAGGCCTGGGCCGACGACCTGACCGAGTCCATCCGCCTGTTCGCTGACCAGTCGGACCTGATGATCACCAGCCACGGCTGGCCGCGCTTTGGCCAGGAGACGGTGAAGACCTTCCTGGGCGAGCACCGTGACGCCTACAAGTATCTGCACGATCAGTCGGTGCGACTGCTGAACCTGGGCCTGACCGGCGACGAGATCGCCGCCCGGATCGAGCTGCCGCCGTCCCTGGCCAGGGACTGGTACAATCGCGGCTATTACGGCTCGATGAGCTTCAACAGCCGCGCGGTCTACCAGCGCTATATGGGCTGGTACGACGCCAATCCCGCGCACCTGGCCCCAGCGCCGCCCGCCGAAACCGGCAAGCGCTATGTCGCCGCCATGGGCGGCGCCGACAAGGTCAGGGCCCTGGCCGCCGAGGCCGCCACGGCCGGCGATTATGCCTGGGCCGCCAGCCTGCTGAACCACGTCGTCATGAGCGATGGCGACGACAAGGCCACCCGGGCGCAACTGGCCGCCGTCTATGAGCAGTTGGGCTACCAGACCGAGAATGCCATCTGGCGGAACATGTACCTGACGGCGACCGACGAACTGAGGGGCGGCGTGCGTAAGCTCCCGACCTCAATGGCCCCGCTCGACATGCTGCAGGGCCTGGAAAGCCAGATGATCTTCGACGTCCTGGCCATCAGGTTGAACGCTGAAAAGGTCGGTGATGCGCGCCTCAAGCTGGCCTTCGTGTTCCCGGAGCGCAATGAGCGGTTCCTGGTCGAGGTTCGCAACCGGGTTCTGGTGGCCCAGCCGCTGGTCGCGGGGGAGGCGGTCGACGCCACCCTGACCGTGGCCCGGCCGGTGTTCCTCGACTCGCTGTTCCGTGGGACGCCGCTGCTGCCCAAGATCCTGACCGGTGAGGTCAAGCTCGAGGGCGATCGGGCCGCCATGGGGCGACTGTCGGGGTGGTTTGACGCCTTCCCGAACGATTTTCCGATCGTGACCCGCCTCAAATAGTTTGATGTTTGGATAGAAGTTGCGCTGCGTGCGGCCAATCGCGCTCCGGGCGCAAAATGCTTGCTGCGATTGGGGGCGATGTGTAGAAAGTACGCATGAACGTCGCGCGCACCCTGCTTCTGCTTTGGCTTACCAGCCCCTGGGCGCTCTAGGGTCACGCATCGTCGTGGCCGGGCGCGCAGGGGATGATTTACCCGCAGCCGCCCCGCACGCAGACACCTTCCGACGAGTAATCAAATGACCCCCGTAGCCCCAAGCCCCTCTAACCAGGGCGCTTTCGACAAGCGCGACAACGTCGTGATTTTCGACACCACCATGCGCGACGGCGAGCAGTCGCCTGGCGCGTCCATGTCGCATGACGAAAAGCTGGAACTGGCCAAGATCCTCGAGGAGATGGGCGTCGACGTCATCGAGGCCGGCTTCCCGATCGCCTCGAACGGCGATTTCGAGGCGGTTCGCGAGATCGCCAAGATCGTCAAGGACAGCACCATCGCCGGCCTGTGCCGGGCGCATCAGGTCGATATCGACCGTTGCGCTGAAGCGTTGAAGCCCGCCGCCCGCGGCCGCATCCATGTGGTGATCGCCACCAGCGACCTGCACATGAAGCACAAGCTGCAGATGGAGCCGGACGCCGTCATCGACGTGATCGCCCGCTCGGTAACCCATGCCCGCAACCTGCGCGACGATGTCGAGTGGTCGGCCGAGGACGCCACCCGCAGCGACCGCCAGTTCCTGCGGCGCGCCATCGAAACCGCCATCAAGGCCGGCGCCACGACGATCAACCTGCCCGACACCGTCGGTTACACCTATCCATCGGAATATGCCGACCTGTTCAGCTGGATGACCCAGAACGTCGAGGGCGCCGACAGGGTGATCTTCTCGACCCACTGCCATAACGACCTGGGCCTGGCCGTCGCCAATAGCCTGGCCGGCGTGCAGGGCGGGGCGCGTCAGATCGAGTGCGCCATCAACGGCCTGGGCGAACGGGCCGGCAACGCGGCGCTGGAAGAGGTCGTCATGGCCCTGAAGGTGCGCGGCGACAAGCTGCCCTACGAGACCAGGATCGACACCACCCACATCACTCGCGCCAGCCGCTACGTCTCGGCCATCACCGGCTTCCCGGTGCAGTACAACAAGGCCATCGTCGGCAAGAACGCCTTCGCGCATGAAAGCGGCATCCACCAGGACGGGATGCTGAAGAACCGCGAGACCTACGAGATCATGACCCCGGAATCGGTCGGCCAGGCGCCGTCCAGCTTGGTTATGGGCAAGCACTCGGGCAGCCACGCCTTCCGCGCCAAGTTGAAGGACCTGGGCTACGAGCTGGGCCAGAACGCCCTGAAGGAGGCCTTTGGCCGCTTCAAGGACCTGGCAGACCGCAAGAAGCACGTCTACGACGACGACATCATCGCCCTGGTCGACGACGCCCTGGCGCGCGGCTCGGAGAAGATCCGCGTGCAGCACCTGCGCGTCGTGGCCGGCACCGACGGCCAGTCGGCCGAGCTGACCCTTGATGTCGACGGCCAAGAGCGCACCGCCGAGGCGACGGGCGATGGTCCCGTGGACGCTGTCTTCAACGCCATCCACAAGATCGTGCCGCATAGCGCCGCCCTGCGCCTGTTCCAGGTGCACGCCGTCACCGAAGGCACCGACGCCCAGGCTCAGGTCTCGGTGCGTCTGGAAGAAGACGGTCGTATCGCCACCGGCCAGGCCGCCGACACCGACACCCTGACCGCATCGGCCAAGGCCTATGTGAACGCGCTCAACAACCTCTTCGCCCGCAAGGAAAAGAGCCGGCCCGAGGCGGCGATCGCCAGCGGGTTCTAGGCTCGGAGGCGTTCGCGCGCTTCTCGCCCCCTTTCCCTATCGCAAGGATGATCCCGTCGCGTCAGCGCGACGGGCAGCGCCGCCCTGCGCGGCCCCATGAGCAGACGCCGCATGAGCTCGACCCCTTCCTCGACGAACCCCGGGTTCGGCGACAACGCCGCCGCCTTGCCTGAATCCTGGCGCGAGATCGGCGCCCGCACGGCCGCGCTGGGGTTCGACATGCCCTCCGAGCCCGACACCGGCGCGATACTGCGCCTGCTGGCGGCCACCAAGCCCGGAGGAACCCTGCTGGAGCTGGGCACCGGTACGGGGCTTGCCACCGTGTGCCTGGCCGCCGGCATGAGCGCTGACGCCACCCTGCTCAGCGTCGATACGGACGAGCGCGTCCAGGCCGTGGCGCGGGAGGCCCTGGTCCATGATCCAAGGGTCCGCTTCGTGGTCGCCGACGGCCTAGACGTCATTCGAGGGCAGGCGAGGGGAAGCTTCGACCTGATCTTCGCCGACGCCTGGCCCGGCAAGTACGATGGCCTGGACGCGGCGCTAGCCTTGCTGGCGCCGGGCGGTCTCTACATCATTGATGACATGCTTCCCCAGCCCAATTGGCCGTGCGGTCATCAGGCGCGGGTTGACGAGTTGACCGCGCGGCTGAAAAGCCATCCTGACCTCGCGACCGTCTGCCTCTCCTGGGCCTCGGGCCTGGTGATAGCGGCGCGACGGTCATGATCTGGATTCCCATCACCATCGGCGCGGCGGCCCTGCAGGTCGCCCGCAACGCCGCCCAGCGCTCGGTCATGGGCGGAGCGGGACCGTGGGGCGCGACCCTGGTGCGGTTTCTGTTTGGCCTGCCCTTCGCCACCGTGTTCGCGGCTGTGGCCTGGTGGGCCACGCCGGGCGCGCAAGCCCATCCCACGACCTGGTTCTGGCTGGCCTGCGCGGCGGGAGCAGGGCTGCAGATCGCCGCCACGGCGGCCTTGCTGACCGCCATGCATCGCTCGACCTTCGCTCTGGGCACGGCCATGCAACAGAGCGGACTGCCTTTCGCCCTTGTCTGGGGTGTTCTGCTGTTTGGCGACCATGTGGGTCTCATGGCCTGGATCGGCGGCCTGGTGGTCACCCTGGGTCTGGCGGTCCTGTCCTGGCCGCGAGGCGAGGTCGTCCTGCGTCGCGGCGCCGTTCTGGCCGGGCTGGGGTCGGGCGCGATCTTCGCGCTCAGCGCCAACTGCTTCCGGCAGGCCAGCCTGGCCTTCGACCCCGGCCATCCCGTCGCCTCGGCCTTTGTCACGGTGATGGTCGTGCAGGCGATCCAGACGGTGACCCTGACCAGCGTGCTGGCGGTGCGAAACCCGGCCGCGCTTGCGGCGGTGGCTGCCGTCTGGAGGCAGTCGCTGGGCGCGGGATTTTGCGGCGCGGCGGCTTCCGGCCTGTGGTTCACGGCCATGGCCCTGAGCCCCGTTGGACCGGTCCGGGCCGTCGGCGTGATCGAAATGCCCATCGCCGCCCTGGCCGGGCGACGGCTGTTCGCCGAGCGTCTGACCCGTCTGCAGATCATCGCCGGAGCGGTCACGGCGCTTGGCGTGGTCATGGCCGCGCTCGGCTAGATTTCGCCATGATCGGGTGCTTGGACACCCTCTCCGCAAATGCCTTTGGACGAGCCGCGAATAGACCTTGAAATCAACGCTTTCGCAGGGCAAACGGGCTGCGTCGACGCGCTTTGGGGCTGTCAGGCGACGGCGCGGCCAGGGGGCGGCGCTCCCGTCGTGTCCCGGATCGCGAAAACCCAGATGAGACGGCGATTCCGGGGAATCATGTTGTCCTTGTCCGGTAGTGGGTTAGGTAGTGAATCGCGCGCGAAGTCCGCTTCGCGCCGTGGACTGGTCCAGAGCCTGCTTTCGTCTTGAACTGCCGCGTTTTGCCCCTCTATCCCTCAGTCAGGGCTTTCAATGTTTTCTTCCCTCTTCGGCGTGATCTCCAACGACATCGCCATCGACCTCGGAACGGCCAACACCCTTATCTATATGAAGGGCAAGGGGATCGTTCTGAACGAGCCGTCGGTGGTGGCGCTTCGCAATGTCGGTGGTCGCAAGATCGTCCACGCCGTGGGTATCGAAGCCAAGCAGATGCTGGGCCGCACGCCCGGTCACATGGAAGCCATCCGTCCGATGCGCGACGGGGTCATCGCCGACTTCGAAGTCGCCGAAGAGATGATCAAGTACTTCATCCGCAAGGTTCACAACCGCAAGGGCTTCGTGAACCCCAAGGTCATCGTCTGCGTGCCGTCGGGCGCCACGGCCGTCGAGCGCCGCGCGATCAACGACAGCTGCCTGAACGCCTCGGCCCGTCGCGTGGGCTTGATCGACGAGCCGATGGCCGCCGCGATCGGCGCCGGCCTGCCCATCCACGAGCCGACCGGTTCGATGGTCGTCGATATCGGCGGCGGCACCACTGAGGTGGCCGTGCTGTCGCTTTCGGGCATCGTCTATTCGCGCTCGGTTCGCGTTGGCGGCGACAAGATGGATGAAGCGATCATCAGCTATATGCGTCGCCACCATAACCTGCTGATCGGCGAAACGACCGCCGAGCGCATCAAGAAGGAAATCGGCACCGCCCGCGCGCCCGCCGACGGCGAAGGCCTGTCGATCGACGTCAAGGGTCGCGACCTGATGCAGGGCGTGCCGCGCGAAGTGCGCATCAGCGAAAAGCAGGCCGCCGACGCCCTGGCCGAACCGGTCGGACAGATCGTCGAAGCCGTGAAGGTGGCTCTGGAAGCCACCCCGCCGGAACTGGCTTCGGACATCGCCGACAAGGGCATCATGCTGACGGGTGGCGGCGCCCTGCTGCGCGGCCTGGACGCCGAGATCCGGGACCACACCGGCCTGCCGGTCACGGTGGCCGATGATCCGCTGTCCTGCGTGGCCCTGGGCTGCGGCAAGGTGCTCGAGCATCCCAAGTGGATGAAGGGCGTCCTGGAATCCACCCTGGCCTAGGCCTAGAATCCTGCAAGGGCGCCGGGGCGGCGCCAGGAGAACGCATTCGTGCCCTTTCGCGAAGGTCCCCTCGGCGACCTGAAAGTGCCGCTCACCTGGACCGCGGCCGTGGCGCTCATCGTCGCGATCGTGATCGCGGTGGCGTTCCTGCTGGCCGACCGGCGCGAGACACTTCAGGACCACGCCTATGGCGTGACCCGCCAGACGGTGGACACGGTCTCCAAGCCGGTCAGTGGCGTGATCGCCGCGCCGGGACGCTGGACGGGCCTGGGTCTCGATTTCGCGCGCAGCTATTTCTTCACCGCTTCCGAAAACCGCCGGCTGAAGGCCGAGCTGGCCGAGATGCGCCAGTGGCGTGATCGCGCGCTGGCGCTGCAGGACACCAACGACCGCTACAAGTCCCTGCTGGGCCTGAAGACCGATCCGCCGATCCCGATGGCGTCCGCCCGTGTGGTCAGCGATAGCCGCGGTCCTTTCGCCAATACGCGCTTGGCCGATGCTGGTTCTGAAAAGGGCGTGGTGGTCGGCAATCCGGTGCTGAACGAGCGCGGCCTGGTTGGCCGGATCGTCGGCGTCTCGCGCGGCGTCAGTCGCGTGCTGCTGCTGACCGACATCGCCTCGCGCACGCCGGTGATGATTGATCGCACCAACGCGCGCGCCATCCTGACCGGTGACGGCGGTCCCAATCCCAAGCTCGAATACCTGCGTGGGGTCGATCCCATCCAGCAGGGCGACCGTGTTGTGACCTCCGGCGACGGCGGCGTGGTGCCGCGCGGCCTGCCGGTGGGCGCGGCGGTCAAGGGCCTGGACGGCCGCTGGCGCGTGGTGCTGTTCGCCGACGACGCCGCCATCGACTTCGTGCGCATCCTGCTCTTCAAGGACTTCGCCCAGCTGGCCGACGAAAAGCAGCTGCAGACCCGCAGCCTGCCGCCGGTGACCACCGAAGATCCGCAGACCTCGATCCTCAGCGCGCCGCCGGCCGCCAAGCCGCCGGCTCCGGCAGTCTCCCCGACCAGTGCGCCCTCGACGCCGAAGCCGCCCGCGCCAAAGCCGGTGGCCCCCAGGCCGGCCGCGCCGGCCGTCGCGGGAGCCCCGCAATGAGCATGCGCGGCGCCAGGCCTCTTCACCCGGCGCGATGGCTGGGCATTCCGCTTCTGGTCTGCATCGCCGCGACGATCGTGTTCTCGGCTCCGCTGCGTATCTGGGGTCTGCAACTGCCCGAGCCGGTCTTCGCCATGGTGCCGGCCTTCGCCTGGGCGCTGATCCGGCCGTCGATCCTGGCGCCGTTCGCCACCTTGCTGCTGGGCCTGTTTCTCGACCTGTTCTGGGGTGGTCCTTTCGGCCTGTGGGGCCTGTCGCTGCTGGTCGCCTACGCCATGGTGCTGACGGCGCGCAACATGATGACAGGCCAGAGCCGACCGATGATGTGGGTCTGGTTCGCGGGCGTCTCTGCCGCGGCCATGATCGCCGGATTCCTGTTCTCGATGCTGGACAGCCTGGCCATGCCCAGCCTGCTGGCCGTGTTCTGGCAGTTCCTGGCCACGGCCCTGCTGTTCCCGTTCGCTCACCGTCTGGTCGACCGTTTCGACGACGCCGACGTCCGTTTCCGGTAGGGCGATGAGCGAACCGTCAATCCTGTTCTTCGAGGTCAATGAACGCCAGGGGGTCTTCCACCGGCGCGCGTTCCTGATGGGCGGTCTGGCCGGCGCCGGTCTTCTGGCCCTGGGCGGTCGCCTGGCCCAGCTGCAGCTGGTCGAAGCTCAGCGCTATCAGAAGCTGTCAGCCGGAAACCAGTTCAACTACCGCCTGATGCCGCCACCGCGTGGCCTGATCCTGGACCGCAACGGCACCCCCCTGGCGTCCAACCGGCCCAACTTCCGGCTGATGATCACCAAGGACAAGGGCATGGACGTCGAGGCGGCCCTCGACGATCTCTCCAAGCTGGTGCCCATCGACGGCTCGCGCCGCGCCCGCCTGATCAAGGATATCGCCCGGGCGCCCCGCAAGGCGCCGGTGGCGATCATGGAAGACATGAGCTGGGAGGAGTTTTCCCGGGTCAATATCCGCGCGCCGGAACTGCCCGGCGTCACCGCCGATATGGGCGAGGTTCGGGTCTATCCGTTCGGCGGCGCCTTCGCCCACGTGATCGGCTATGTCGCCAAGGTCTCGGACCGCGACCTTGTGGCGGCCGAGAAGGATCCGACCCAGGATCAGGACCTGCTGCATCATCCGGGCTTCCGGATCGGCAAGCAGGGCGTAGAAAAGGCCTTCGACACCGCCCTGCGCGGCCGCGCGGGCGCCACCAAGGCCGAGGTCGACGCCCAGGGACGCGTTGTGCGCCTCGATCCTGAAGGCGACATCCGTCCAACGCCGGGCAAGGAGATCCGTCTCACCCTCGACGCCGACATCCAGAACCGCGCCCTTGAGGTGATGGGCGAGGAGAGCGGCGCCATCGTGGTGATGGACGTGCGCAACGGCGATCTGCTGTGCATGGTCTCGGCGCCGAGCTTCGACGCCAATCGCTTCGTGAAGGGCCTCAGCGGCCCTGAATACAAGGCCCTGTCGGAATACGAGCGCAAGCCGTTGCTCGACAAGGCGATGACCGGCACCTACCCGCCGGGTTCGACGTTCAAGCCGACTGTGGCGCTGGCGGCCCTGACGGCGGGGGTTGATCCCGAGCAGCGGATCAACTGTTCGGGCGGCTGGTACTATGGCGGCCGCACCTGGCGGTGCTGGGAAAAGGGCGGCCACGGCGCCCAGAACATGCACGACGCCATCAAGAACTCGTGCGACATTTATTTCTACCAGACGGCCCTGCGCATCGGTCCCGACGCGATCGCCACTGCGGCGCGTGCGGTGGGTTTTGGCGAAATCTTCGACATCGGCATTCCGGGCCAGCGGCGGGGCATCGTCCCGGACCGCGCCTGGAAGAAGAAGGCCTTCAAGGATCCGCGCAACCAGATCTGGTTCCCGGGCGAGTCGCCCAGCTACGGCATCGGGCAGGGGGCTCTGAACGTCAACGCGCTGCAGTTGGCGGTGATGACCTCGCGCCTGGCCAACGGCAAGAAGGCCCTGGTGCCGCGCCTGATCAAGTCGGTGGGCGGCGTCGAGCAGCCCAGCGGCGCCGCCGTACCCGACCTGCCGTTCTCGGCCGAGCACTTGGAATATGTGCGCGCAGGCATGGCCGCCGTGTCGGCCGCCGGCGGCACCGCCTACACCAACAGTCAGCTGGGTCTGGGCGACATCCAGATGGCCGGCAAGACCGGCACCGCTCAGGTGCGCAGCTTCGACAAGGGCGTCTCGCGCAACAGCAAGGACGTGCGCTGGCGGCTGAAGGACCACAACCTGTTCGTCGCCTTCGCCCCCTATGACGACCCGCGCTACGCCGTTTCGGTCATCATCGAGCATGGCGGTCTGGGCGGCGGCACGGCCGGCGCGCCCCGCGCGCGCGAGGTCATGCGCGTGGCCCTGCTGAAGGATCCGGAAATCCGCGCCCGCATCGAAAAGCCGATGCCCATGCCCGACGCACCGCCCGAGGCGGTGATCGAAGGCGCCGCGCCGGAAGATCCGATCGTGGGCGCGCCGCCGCCGGCCACGCCGCCGCAAGGACCGCACATATGACCCTCAGCGGCGGCCTCAGCCGGCCCGGCGAACGCGACCGGCCGATCATCAAGTTCATGGAGATCGACTGGACGTTCTGTCTCGCGCTCTGCTTCATCGCGGGCGCGGGCGCCCTGATGCTGTTTTCGATCGCCGGCGCGTCCTGGGAGCCCTGGGCGGCGAGGCATCTGGTCCGCTTTGGCATCTATTTCGTGATCATGATCGTGCTGGCCATGATCGACCTGCGCCTGTGGTTCATGATCGCCTATCCCGTCTATGTGGTGGGCCTCCTGTTGCTGGTCGCCGTGGAGCTGGTGGGCGACACCTCTCTGGGCGCCCAGCGCTGGCTGTCGATCGGTGGATTCCGCTTCCAGCCGTCCGAGATCATGAAGATCGGCCTCGTGCTGGCCCTGGCCCGCTATTATCACGGCCTGTCCGCCGACAGCGCGCGTCTGTCCTGGCGGTTGCTGATCCCGGCCGTCATGATCGGCGCGCCCGTGCTGCTGGTCGCCCATCAGCCAGACCTTGGCACCGCCGTGCTGATCGCCGCCACGGGGCTGGCCATCGTGGTGCTGGCGGGCCTTTCCTGGCGGGTGATCGTGGCCGGCGTCGTGGCGGCCCTGGTCGCCATCCCGCCGTTCATTCTGTTCGTGCTGCACGACTATCAGCGCAACCGCATCATGACCTTCATGAACCCGGAGGCCGACCCCTCGGGCAACGGCTATCACATCATGCAGTCCAAGATCGCCCTGGGCTCGGGCGGCCTGATGGGCAAGGGCTTTGGTCTGGGATCGCAGAGTCAGCTGAACTTCCTGCCCGAGAAGCAGACCGACTTCATCTTCGCCACCCTGGCCGAGGAATTCGGCTTCCTGGGCTGTTTCGCGGTGTTGTTCCTGTATGGCGCGGTGATCTTCATGGCCCTGCGGATTGCTTCGATCAGCCACAGCCACTTTGGCCGCCTCGCCGCCGCGGGCACGACCGCGACCTTCGCGCTTTACGTGCTGATCAACGGCGCGATGGTGATGGGTCTGGCCCCGGTGGTCGGGGTGCCGATGCCGATGTTGTCCTATGGCGGCACCGTCATGCTGACTGTCATGATCGGCTTTGGCCTGGTGCAGGCGGTGCGGGTGCACCGCTATACCGAAGTGACCAGCGGCAAAGGCTCGCTGATGTGATGCCGGACCAGGCCGCCGAACTGCTGCCTGTGCTGATCACGCCGCGTTTGAAGTTGCGCTGTTTCCGCGCCTCGGACGCTCCCGTTCTGGCCGCCAACCTGACGCCGGCCGTGACCCGCTGGCTGGCAACCTGGCCAGATCCCGTCAGCGTCGAGCTGGCCGCCGAGCGGATCGCGCTCGCGCGGGCGGGCGTGCTGGCCGGCTGGCATGTGGGCTATGCGATCGAACGCCTGTCAGACGGGGTGGTGATCGGCGGCTTTGGCGGCGGAACCGTCGACGCCACGGACGTAATCGATATCGGCTATCACCTCGCCGAGCATGCGCATGGCCAGGGCTACATGAGCGAAGCGGGAAGGGCGGCGCTCGCGGCGATGTGGCGCCTGCTGCCGGTGCAGGTCATCGAGGCCGTCGCCCAGCGCGAGAACGCGGCGTCCTTCGGGGTCATGCAAAAGCTGGGGATGAGCCCGGTCGGTCAGCGCCTGATCCATTCGCCAGCGCGCGACCGCTGGGAGTGGTGCGGCGCGCAGGCGATCAGCCGACCCGCCTGATTTCAGGAAACCAGCGCCGCCTCGGTGGCCCGCACCAGCCCATCGATGATCCCGGGTTCGGTCGAGGCATGGCCGGCGTCCCAGATGATGTCGAAGCGCGCTTCGGGCCAGGCCTTGTGCAGCGACCAGGCGCTGTCCAGCGGCGTCACCACGTCGAAGCGGCCCTGCACGATCCAGCCGGGGATGTGCTTGATCTTGTCGATGTTCTTCAGGATCCACCCGTCGTGGTCGAAGAACCCCTTGTTGGTGAAGAAGTGGCATTCGATCCGCGCGAAGGCGATGGCGAAGTCTTCTTCGTTGAACTTCGGCGGACGCGCCTCCGGCCCGCGCAGCGAGATGGTGTCGCCTTCCCACTGGCTCCAGGCGGCGGCGGCTTCCAGCTGTACGCGGCGGTCTGGCGCGACCAGCCGACGGTGATAGGCGCTCATCAGATCGCCGCGCTCGTCTTCCGGGATCGGGGCCAGAAACCGCTCCCAGGCGTCGGGGAACAGCATCGAGGCGCCGTCCTGGTAGAACCAGTTCAGTTCCTTCTGCGTCAGCAGGAAGATGCCGCGCAGCACCAGGCCCTCGACCCGGTCGGGGTGCTTGATGGCGTAGGCCAGGGCCAGGGTCGATCCCCAGGAGCCGCCGAATACGGTCCACTTATCGACACCCAGATGCTCGCGCAGCCGCTCGATATCCTCGATCAGGCTCCAGGTGGTGTTGTCGTCGAGGCTGGCATTGGGGCGCGAGCGGCCGCAGCCACGCTGGTCGAACAGGGCCATGCGCCATTTGGCCGGGTCGAAGAACCGCCGCATGGTCGGATTAACCGCCCCACCGGGGCCGCCGTGCAGGATCACGCAGGGCTTGCCGCGCGGATTGCCGCATTCCTCGTAATAGATCTCGTGCGGACCGCCCGTGGGCATCCAGCCGAATGAATAGGGTTCGACCTCGCGAAAGAGGCCGCGCCGGCCGATCGAGGACATGACGGTGGAGGAAGCGTTACGATCCATGCCCCGAACCTAACGCGCTTCACCTCGTCCTGTGAACGAAAGATCGACCGACGGGGTTCGAGGATGCGTCCTGCCGCCGAGTTGCTATGTTCCGCTCATGGACTCGCCTGAAGATCTGACCGACGAAGAGCTGCTGGGCATGCTCACTCCGCGCCAACTGGCCGAACTGGACCGCACGATCGGCGAGACCTTCGCCGATGGCGGCGTTGATCGGGTCGAGGCGCTGTTCGCCCTGGCCCAGGTCTATTCGATGCGCGCGGCCCAGCGGGACGAGACCTCGGCCCTGGCCCTGCTGCAACTGGCGGCGGCGATGCGCCGACGCGCCGAGGCCCTGGCCAGCGGCCGACCCTGACGGTCAGGCCGGAAAGCGGCGATCCAGCCAGTCCAGCATGGCCGCGTTGACCTCTGCCGGCTTCTCCTGCTGGGTCCAGTGGCCGCTGCCCTTGATCAGCACCTTCTCCAGATCCTCGATCTGTTCGCCCATGCGGTCGCAGAGCGACGGCGGCAGGACAACGTCGTGCTCGGCCATGATCATCAGGCAGGGGATGGCGTCGATGCGACGGGGCAGGTGCTCGGCGCGCTGCCAGTTGCGGGTGAAGTTGCGATACCAGTTGATGCCGCCCGTAAAGCCGGTGCGCTCGAAGGTCTCGGTGAACACGGCCAGTTCCTCGGCGCTCAGGAACTGCAGCGGGTCGCTGGCGGGATCGTAGCGCGCCAGACCTTCCTGCAGGGCCAGACTCTTGCGCTCCGCCGGGCGCGCTTCGAAGGCTTCGACGCTGTCGCCGGGCGCGCGCATGAAGAAGCGGATGGTCTTGCCGGCATCGGCGCCCAGCTGTGCGTCGGCGACGCCGGGCTTCTGGAAGTGGACGATGTACATCTCGTCGCCATAGGCGCGGCGGTACATCTCGATCGGATCCAGGGGCAGGCGAGGGGTGAACGGGGTGTTCAGGCCAATGATCCCGGCGCAGCGGTCTGGATGTAGCAGCGGCATGGCCCAGACGATGATGCCGCCCCAGTCATGACCGACGAACACCGCCTTTTCGACGTCCAGATGGTCGAGCAGCCCGACCAGATCACAGGTCAGGTTCTCCATGTCATAGGCCTCGACCGGCTCGGGACGATCGGTCAGGCCATAGCCGCGCTGGTCGGGCGCGATCACCCACCGTCCGGCCGCGGCCAGCGCCGCGATCTGGTGTCGCCAGGAATAGGAAAACTCGGGAAAGCCGTGGCACAGCACGATGGGAACGCCCTGGCGCGGGCCGGCCTCATAATAGGCCATGCGGATGCCGTTGACCGTCGCGAAGGACGGCTGCGGCATCGGCGGGGCGAGCGGACGCTCTTCGGTGCGGCTCATCGATCTCTCCTGCTGCTTTCCTGCCCTATCTGATTGTTGATCACCGTGACGGTCCAAACCTCGCCCCGCAAGCCTGTTGAGGGGTTCACGCTGCGTCAAACGGGAGTAGAAGGCGCGCATGATCGTCGCCGAACCGCCCGTCGCCACGCCCTGGAGGCTGGTCCTCTTGCTGGGCGCCCTGACCGCCTTCGCGCCCATGTCGATCGACATGTATCTGTCGAGTCTGCCGTCCATCGGCCGGTCTCTGCATGCGGGGCCAGATCAAACCCAGGCCACGCTGGCCGCGTTTTTCGCGGGCATGGCCATCGGTCAGTTCATCTACGGCCCGGCGTCGGATCGCCTGGGTCGACGGGGACCGATCCTGTTCGGGGTCGCGGTCTATTTCCTGGCTTCGGTGGCCTGCGCCCTGGCGCCGACGATCGAGGCCCTGATCGCCGCGCGGTTCGTTCAGGCCCTGGGCGGTTGCGCCGGGGCGGTGGTCGCCCGCGCCGTGGTGCGCGATCGCTTTGGCCATGCCGACACCGCGCGCGTGCTGTCGCTGATGACCCTGATCATGGGCCTGGCGCCCGTACTGGCCCCGCAGTTTGGCGGCCTGATCCAACTGGTCGCCGGCTGGCGCGGCGTGTTCTGGGTCCTGGCTGGATTTGGCTTGGCGATCGGCCTGTGGGTGGCGCTGGGACTGAGCGAGTCGCGCTCGGCCGAGACCGAGGCCCAGGCGCGTTCTGAAAACCCCTTCAAGGCGTTCGGCGCCCTGCTGCGGATGCGGCGGCTGGTCGGCTACGGCCTGGCCGGCACGCTGAACGGCGCGGTGCTGTTCACCTACATTTCTGGTGGGCCGGATGTGATCATGAGCACCTATGGCCACTCGCCGCTGGTCTTCAACATCATCTTCGCCTTCAACGCCGTGGGCATCATCGGCGCCAGCCAGGTCAATCGGCTGCTCCTGCGCCGGACAACGCCGGACCGCGTGCTGATGCGCGCCAGCATTGCCTCGGTGATCTTCGCCTTCCTGCTGGTCGGGGCGGCATGGTCGGGTCTGGGCGGGCAATGGACGGTGCTGCCGCTGCTGTTCCTGTCACTGTCGACCTACGGCCTGATGGGCGGCAACACCATGGCCGGCGCGCTCAGCGTCGATCCCAAGCGGGCAGGCTCCACCTCGGCCCTGATGGGCGCGGCCTCGTTCGGTTCCGGCGCCATCGCCGCATGGGTCAGCGGCCTTCTGCACGACGGCACGGCCAGGCCGATGGCCGGGGTGATGTTCGCCTGCCTGATCGGATCGTCGCTGGCCATCTTCCTGATCGCCCTGCCCGAGGGCGCCGCCAAGACCCAGGCGTGAGGCGGCCCGGCAGGCCCTAGCCGATCAGGTTGCGAAGCCAGATCAGGAAGTTTTCCCAGACCGCGATGAGCTTCGCCAACGGATTTTCCGGCGCGGGCGGCGGGGGCGGCGGCGGGGCCGGCACGAACCAGCTGGGCGCGGCGGGCGGCGCGCAGTTCATCCGCATGCCCACGCCCTTCAGATAGCCGCGCCGGATGCCGCCTGAACGGATAGCGGCCTGCACGGCCTTGTCGTGTTTGGCCGCGCCGGTCAGCTTGCGGATCCAGCCCCGGAACGGCAGCACGTGGGTCGTCTGGTCGCGAACCTCGGCGACCCCGGCCTTCCAGGCGCCGTCGACCACCTTCCTGCCCCTGGAGCGCTCGTCGGGGGGCGGGGCCTCATCCAGATCGGGACCTAGCGCCGCATCCAGCCGGCCGATCTCGGCGGCGATCGGCTCGCAACGCTCCAGACCCACCACGTCATAGGGATCGGCGACCGCGCGTGTCAGCACGGCCGGGATGTCCTGGCGCTTGAGGTTCAGGTCCTCCAGCGGCGCGGTGACGGCGTCGCGCATCGTGTCGCCGCGCTGGGTCGTGCCGGGATCGGCGGCCCAGGCCGGTCCGGTCAGCAGGGCGCAGGTCAGGGCAAGAGGGATCGAGCGACGCATCCTGGCGAGATCGCCCGGCTTTGCCGCCTGGCGCAAGGGGAATGCTTCAGGGGCGGCGATGAACGAGGCCATCCTTGATCACCAGCACCACGGCCTTGGTCGCCTCGATATCCCGGGTCGGGTCGCCGGCCACGGCGACGATGTCGGCCAGGTAGCCGGGCTTCAGCTGGCCAAGATCGTTCTGCCGCCGCACCACCCTGGCGTCAACGGCCGTGGCGGCCAGCAGGGCCTGGGTCGGGCTCATGCCGTGGCGGACCATCCACACCAGCTCGCGGGCGTTTTCGCCGTGGCGAAACACGCCGACATCGCTGCCCATGCCGATGGTGACGCCGCTCTTCATCGCCAGCCGGAAGGCCCGTTCGGCGGCCTGCATGGCTTGTGTCGGTGGCGTCTTGCCGGCGACATAGCCGCCGAAATAGGTCGAGGTGCTCTCGCTGGCCGTCAGGGTCGGGAAATAGGCAACGCCTCTCTCGGCCATCAGCCGGAAGGTGGCCTCCGAGCCGCCATAGCCATGTTCGATGGTGTCGGCACCGGCCAGGATCGAGCGGCGCATGCCCTCGTCGCTGGCGGCGTGGATCGCCACCGGGCGGCCGCTGGAATGGGCGACATCGATCATCGCCTTCAATTCGTCGAGGGTGAAGGTCGGCTGGGTCGAGCCGTCGGGGCCGACGCGGTAGTCGGCATAGATCTTGATCCAGTCGGCGCCGGCCCCGGCCTGTTCGCGCACGGCCCTGACGCCCTCGTCGATCCCGCTGGCCTCCTGGGCGCCCTGGGGGATCTCGGCGTCGGGATTGTAGTTGCGGCGCGCGGGGCCATAGGCGCCGGTGGCGACGATGGCCCGCGTGGCCACGAACAGGCGCGGGCCGGGGATCAGCCTGTCGTTGATGGCGCGCTTGATCGAGACGTCCGACACGCCCGCGCCCTCGGCGCCCAGATCGCGCAGGGTGGTGAAGCCGGCGTCCAGCGTGGCCCTGGCCTGAACCGTCGCGCGGATGACGCGGTAGTCGGGCGCCTCCTTCAGCACCTGATCGTCCCACGAGGCTTCGTTATAGGGATGCAGCAGCAGGTGGCTGTGCAGGTCCATCAGGCCGGGGATCACGGTGGCCCCTGGCAGGTCGATGACCTCGGCTCCGGTCGCATCCAGGCCGGCGGCGGGGCCGACGGCGGCGATCCTGCTGTCGCGGATCAGGACGCCCCAACCCTCATGCGGCGGACCGGCGTCCTCGGCCGTCCAGACGCGGGCGGGCTTGAGCAGGATCGGCTGGGCGGCCTGTGCGAGGCCGGGCGCGAGGGCCAGGGCAAGGAGGGCGATCAGAGGGCGCATGGACGACTCGCGGTTGGGTGAAGAGCTAACGCCAAAATCGCGGTGGTCCCAAACGAAGGAATGGGCGCGGACCATGAACGTCGCCCGCGCCCGCCCTGCTTTGCCCGTTATGCGGTCGGGCAGCGCCAGCAGATCAACGGTCCGTCCTCTTCATCAAGGCGCTCGCCTGCTTGAACGAAGCCGTTTCGGCTCAGTACGCGCTGCGAGGCCAGGTTCGTTTTGGATGTCTCGGCGGTCAGGGCCGTCACGTCGGCGCATTGTCTTGCCCACGCGACGATATCGCCCACCGCCCGGCCGGCATGGCCGCGACCTTGCCGGCTGGGCGCGACGCCATAGCCGATATCCACCACGCCGTGCTCTGGCGGACGCGTGATGGAGCACAGCCCGACCACCTCGCCGCGCTCGACGATCAGCCAGGAGGCGGGCGAGAAGGTCGCCCAGACGCTGTCGGCGACACCGGCCAGCATTTCGATAATGGCAGGCGGCGCGATCGGCGTGTCGGACAGATCAAGATCTCTTGGCCCGAGGCCGAGCAACAGGCGTGCGTAGTCGTCTTTGGTTGTTTCCAGGATCATGGTGGCTCTCGAAGAAAATGAGGGGACGTCGATGACGTCTGTCCAGGCTTCGTGAGCGGTCAGCGTCCGGGCGTGCTCAAACGCGTCCGCGCTGGCCGCTGAAGCGGTCCGAGGCGAGGTCGGTGAGCAAAGGCATTCTCCTGGAACTGGCCCGCCGATCTCGTCCGCGGGCGTCCAGCAACTCTACGAACTGCGCGCGTCGCTGGGAAGCCTCAGATTTCCTGATTGTACTTCCCGACCCGGTCGCCCAGGCGTGGCTTCACTTCCTGGCGGAAGAGGGCGCGCATGTCGTCCTCGGAGCTGGTGCTCTCGACCACGACCACGATCTCGGGCTTGTTGGACGAGGCCCGCACCAGCACCCAGGAGCCGTCCTCCAGGTGCACGCGTACGCCGTTGACGGTGATGACCTCGGTGATCTTGCGGCCCAGGATCGAGCCGCCGGCGGCAAACAGGTCCTGATATTCCTTCACCACGTCATCGACGACGCCGTACTTCACCTCATCGCCGCAGTGCGGGCTCATGGTGAGAGACGTGAAGGCCACGGGCAGGGCCTTGCGCATGTCCGACAGCTTCTGGCCCGGATTGCGGTCCAGCATGGCCAGCACGGCGGCGGCGGCGGTCAGGCCGCAGTCATAGCCATAGCCCAGGTCGCCGTTCATGAAGAAGTGGCCGCTCTTTTCGAAGCCGGCCAGGGCCCCGACCTCGGCGCTCTTGCGCTTGATGTAGCTGTGGCCGGTCTTCCAGTAGATCACCTTGCAGCCATGCTGCGCCAGGATCGGATCTGTGGCGTAGAGCCCCGTGGACTTCACATCGACCACGAAGGTCGCGCCGGGGTTCAGGGGGGCCAGGTCGCGGGCCAGCATCAGGCCGATCTTGTCGGCGAAGATCTCCTCGCCCTCGTCGTCGACCACGCCGCAGCGGTCGCCGTCGCCGTCGAAGCCGAACGCCAGGTCCGCGCCGTGCTCGCGCACGGCGACGGCCATCGAGTGCAGCATCTCCACATCTTCCGGGTTCGGATTATATTTCGGGAAGGTGTAGTCGAGCTCGGTGTCCATGCCGATGACATCCGACACGCCCATGCGCTGCAGGGCGTCGACCGCGAAGGCGCCGGCCGTGCCGTTGCCGCAGGCGGCGATGACCTTCAGGGGCCGGGTGATGCTGGCCCGCTTGGCGACGTCGGAGATGAAGCGCTCGGCTTCGCCCTCGACGCGGATCAGCTTGCCGCCGTCACGCTCGACGAACTTGCCGCCCAGCACGATGTCGCGCAGGCGGCCCATCTCGTCGGGGCCGAAGGTGAGGGGGCGTTGGGCGCCCATTTTCACGCCGGTCCAGCCGTTCTCGTTGTGGCTGGCGGTGACCATGGCCACGCAGGGGATATCCAGATCGAACTGGGCGAAATAGGCCGTCGGCGACAGGGCCAGGCCGATGTCGTGCACCTCGCAGCCGGCCGAGATCAACCCCAGGATCAGGGCGTTCTTGATCGACGACGAGTAGGAGCGGAAGTCGTGGCCGACCACGATCTTCGACAGGCCCAGCTCCTGGATATAGGTACCTAGCCCGAGGCCCAGAGCCTGGATGCCCAGCAGGTTGATGTCGGGCCCAAACAGCCAACGCGCGTCGTATTCGCGAAAGCCCGTGGCCTTGACCAGCGGCTCGTTCTCATAGGCGGCGGTATTGGGAACGAGGTCGGAGCGCGGGGCAGAGAACATCGGGGCTCGCATCAAGGTTGAGAAGATCGCTTTAGCGGCCGCGGACCGGCGCTGCTAGCGTTCTCACATGACATCGATTGTCGAAACGTGACCGCCGCCTAGATAATGCCCGCCCGCAGCAGATCGTGGACATGCAGGATGCCCACCGGGCGCCCGCCATCGACCACGAACAGCACGGTGATCCGGCGCTCGTTCATCACCTTCAGGGCCTCAGCGGCCAGGGCGCCTGGACCAATGGTCAGGGGCGCGCGGGTCATCACCTCGTCGGCGCGATGCTCCAGAAGACCGTCCATGTGGCGGCGCAGGTCGCCGTCGGTGATCAGGCCGATCAAGTGACCGGAAGGGTCGAGCACGCCCGCCGCGCCGAAACGTTTCTCGCTCATCACCAGCAGGGCGGCGGGCATAGAGGCGTCGGCGGCCACCAGCGGCAATTCCTGGTCGCCATGCATAAGGTCGCCGACCGTGCGCAACATTGAGCCCAGCTTGCCGCCGGGGTGGAAGACCCGGAAATCGCTGGCCGTGAATCCCCGGCGTTCCAGCAGGGCCACGGCCAGGGCGTCGCCCAGGGCGATCTGCAGGGTGGTTGAGGTGGTTGGCGCGCTGACCTCGGCGGTGGCCTCCGGCGCGTCAGGCAATAACAGCAGGATGTCGGCCGCCAAGCCCAGCTGGCTGTCGGCAACGGCGGTCATCGCGATCAACGGGATCGAGAAGCGCTTGGCGTAGACCAGGGTGTCAGACAATTCACGGCCAGCGCCCGACTTCGACAGGGCCAGCACCACGTCGTCGGGGCCAATCATGCCCAGGTCGCCGTGGCTGGCCTCGGCGGGGTGGACGAACATGGCCGAGGTGCCCGTCGAGGCCAGGGTCGCGGCGATCTTGCGCGCCACGTGACCTGACTTGCCCATGCCGGTGCAGACGACGCGGCCCTTGGCGTGGAACACGGTTTCCACGGCCCTGGCGAAGGTCTCGCCCAGATCATCGGACAGGGCGCGCAGCGCCTCGGCCTCGCCCAGAATGACCCGCTGGCCGACCGATACGGCGTCGAAGGCGCTCACTGCACGGTTCCGCCGGCGGCCTTGACGGCCCGAACGGCTTCTTCGGCGCGGCGACGGGCGCCTTCTTTCTCGCGCTCGATCTTGGCCCGCATTTCAGGCGTCTGCTGGATCGGCGTGGAGCCGAACGGATCGGGCGAGCGCGCGCCGTAGCCTTGCGGCCAGACCAGGGCGAGGGCGATCATCGCCATGGCGATCAAGGCCATCAGGGGCATGAAAATGCGATCGGACATGCGCCTGCCTATAGCATGTGTCGCGCGGACGGGGAGGGGGCGCTTGACGGAACGCGCCTCTGGGCCTAGCCCGCCGGTGACATCTCGCAAGGAGGCCCGATGCCAACCCTCGTCCTGCTCCGCCACGGTCAAAGCCAGTGGAATCTCGAGAACCGCTTCACCGGCTGGGTGGACGTTGACCTGACCGCCGAGGGCGAAGCCCAGGCCCGCAAGGGCGGCGAACTGATCAAGGCTGCGGGCATCGATCTCGACGAGGCCTATACCTCGGTCCAGACCCGCGCCATCCGCACCTGTAACCTGGCGCTGGATGCCGCCGGGCAGAGCTTCGTGCCGGTCACCAAGGACTGGCGCCTGAACGAGCGCCACTATGGCGGCCTGACGGGCCTGAACAAGGCCGAGACCGCCGCCAAGCATGGCGAGGAGCAGGTCACCATCTGGCGCCGGTCCTACGACATCCCGCCGCCGGAGCTGGCCCCGGGCGGCGAGTACGATTTCAGCAAGGACCGCCGCTACGCCGGCAAGGACCTGCCGTCGACCGAGAGCCTGGCCACGACCCTGGTCCGCGTGCTGCCCTATTGGGAAGCCGAGATCGCGCCGAAGCTGGCGGCGGGCGAGACGATCCTGGTCGCCGCCCACGGCAATTCCCTGCGCGCCATCGTCAAGCACCTGTTCCAGGTGCCGGACACTGACATCGTTCATGTCGAAATTCCCACCGGCAATCCGCTGGTGATCGAACTGGACGGCGCCCTCAAGCCGGTTTCGGTCCGCTACCTCGACGAGAGCCGCGCTCAAGAGCTGCCCGCAATCGCCTGACAGAACCGGAAGCGCTTGGAAACTCAGCGTTAATGCCCGGGCGGGCATGGTCGCGGTCCATCCAGTCGGGATAGATCGCAAGCACCATGACCGCCCCAGTGGCGACAGGCCAAGAGTACCGGCGCCTGACGCAATATGACGTAGACGTTATCTGCGCCAAGCACGACCGTCTGTGGGCGGCGCGGCTGGGCGGCGCGCGCGCGGTCTTCGCGTTCTGTGACCTGTCGGGCCTGTCGGTCACGGGCCGCAACCTCTGCGACGCCGATTTCACGGGCGCCCTGCTGGTTGGCTGCGATCTGCGCAAGGCCAAGCTCGACAACGCCAACATGTACGGCGCCGACATGCAGGGCGCCGATCTGACCGACGCTTCGATGCGTCGCGTGGATCTGCGTGGCTCCAGCTTGCGCGGCGCCAACCTGACCGGGGCCGATCTGTTCGAGGCTGACCTGCGCGAGGGCTCCATCGCCTCTGCTGATCGCAAGGAAGGCTACAAGCTCATCGAGCCGGTGCATCGGGAAGCCTATGCCACCGGCGCCATCCTGGCCGGCGCGAACCTCGAGCGCTCGCGCCTGTCGGGTATCGTGGCGACCAAGGCCGACTTCAGCGATGCGATCCTCAAGGACGCGAAACTGATCCGCGCCAATCTCAAACAGGCCAATTTCAACGGCGCCAACCTGGCGGGCGCCGATCTGTCAGGCGCCAATCTCGCGGGCGCCGATCTGCGAAACACCGTCCTGGTGGGCGCCAAGACCCAGCAGTGGAACGTCAATGACACCAATATGGACGGCGCCCTGACCGACAAGCCGTCAGGCACCAGCGTTTCGGACCTGCCCTACGAGCAGATGATCGCCGACCATGCGCGCTGGTGCGAGACCGGCGGCGCCGAGGGCAAGCCTTCGGCCTTCGACAAGGCCGACCTGCGCAATCTGAAATCGGTCCGCGGCTTCAACCTGACGGCCCTGTCGGCCAAGGGCGCGGTATTTTACGGCCTCGACATGGAGGGCGTGCAGCTCCAGGGCGCGCAGCTGGAAGGCGCGGACCTTCGCGCCTGCAATCTTCGCCACGCAGACCTGCGCGGCGCGCGACTTCGCGGCGCCAAGCTTTCGGGTTCGGATCTCCGCGACGCCCAGCTTGGCCCCCTGCTGATCGGGCGCGACAGGTTACTGCCGTCGGACCTGACGGGCGTGTTGCTGACCAATGCCGACCTGGCACGGGCCGACCTGCGGCAGGCCTGTCTCAGCGGCGCTGATCTGTCGCGCGCCAACTTCACCAACGCGCTCCTCAAGGAGGTCGACCTCACCGGCGCCATTCGCCAGGGGGCGAGGGGCCTGGAAGACGTCATTTGATCTGCCGCGACATTTCCGCGCAGTCTTAACCGTTCGCTCGTCGGTCGTCGGTACGGTCGCCAACTTCGAGCAGACCTTTCACGTGGAGATAGCAGGGCATGACCGCCGCGCAGAGCATGGCTGGCAGACGACGCCTGAGCCAGGCCGAGCTCGACATGATCGTGATAGCCCACGAGAAATTCGTTACGGGCAAACAGGGCGGCAAGCGTGCTTCCCTCAAATTCACGAACCTGTCCGGTCTGGACATGTCGTTCCGCAATCTCGTCGACGCTGATTTCACAGGTTCGGTCCTCGACGGCTGCCGCCTGGTCCGCACAAAGCTGGACCGCGCCAGCCTGTTTGGCTGCGATCTGCGCAAGGCCGATCTTCGTCAGGCCATGCTGGTTCGCGCCGACCTGCGCGGCGCCTGCCTGCGCGGCGCCAATCTCGCCCAGGCCGACCTGACCCAGGCCGACTTCCGCGAAGGCCAGATCGCCATTCCCCATCCGCGCAAGGGGCTCGACTCGTTGCGCCACGAGACGCGCGAAGGCGATGTCGACGAGGTCAACTTCTCGGGCGCCACCCTGGACGGGTCGCAGTTCGAGGGTGTCTCGGCGTTCAAGGCCGATTTCAGCGATTGCTCGCTGCGTGGCGCCAAGCTGTCGGGGGCCAATCTCAAGGAAGCCAATCTGTCGGGCGCCATCCTGGACGGGGCCGATATCAAGGGCGCCAATCTCGAAGGCGCGAATCTTCAAGGCTCGGTGATGGCCGGGGTCGACACCTCGACCGCCCGGACATCGGGCTCGAACATGACCGGCGCCTTGGTCACCGTGACCGCCCAGGCCCAGGCCAGGGCCCAGGAGCTCTATCAACGCGCCCTCGATAACCAGCGCTGGTGCCAGACCGGCGGCAAGGAAGGCCAGTGCGCCCGGCTGGACGACGAAGACCTGCGGCCGCTGGGGGATCGCCTCAAGGGCCTTCGCCTGACGGCGATGAGCGCAAAGGGCGCATGCATGGTGGGCCTGGACCTGTCCGGGGCCCAGCTGCAGGGCGCTAATCTTCAGAACGCTGACCTGCGCGCCGCTGACCTGCGGGGCGCCGACCTGCGGGGCGCCAAGCTGACCGGCGCCAACCTGACCAAGGCCGACCTGCGTCAGGCCATTCTGGCCCCGCTGCCCCTGGGCCCCGAGCGCCGCACGCTGACCAATCTGGCCTCGGCCCGGTTGCGCTACGTCATGGCCCAGACCGCCGATCTGTCGGAAGCGGTCTTCGACGGCGCCGATCTGCGCGGCGCTGACTTTACCGGGGCCCGGGCCGTCAAGGCCAGCTTCCGCGATTGCGACCTGAGCCAGGCTCAGGGCCTGGACCTTTCGGTCCCGGCCTAGGCCTCGACACGAAAAAGGCGGCGCATCGCTGCGCCGCCAAAGTCGAGGGGAGGGATCTCAAAAGATGATGTTCAACGTCGCCGGTCAGGCGGCCTTGTCGCTTTTGACCTTCTTGCCTTCGATCAGCGGCGCGGCGTCCGACTTGATCTCGATGGTGCGGGGCTTGAGGGCTTCGGGCAGCTCGCGCTTCAGCGAGATCGACAGCAGACCATCGGCCAGGGCCGCGTCGGTGACGATCACATAGTCAGCCAACTGGAAGCGGCGCTCGAAATTGCGCTCGGCCAGACCGCGATGCAGGTAGCGCTTCACGTCGTCATTGGCCGTCTTGCGGCCCGACACTGTGAGGAGGCCTTCCTTCACCTCGATGGCCAGCTCGTCCAGCTTGAAGCCGGCGACGGCGATCTCGATACGGTAGGAATTCTCGTCGGTCCGCTCGATATTGTAGGGCGGATAGCCCGAAGCGGCTTCGTTGCTGGCGGCGGCGTCGAGCTGCGCGGCCAGACGGTCAAAGCCGACAAGCGAGCGGTACAGGGGGGAAAGGTCGATCGTACGCATGGTCACATCCTTCTTATCAAGCAAGGTTGCAGTGTCTGTTCGTCCCGTCGGCGACCCGAAATCGGCGTCGCCCGTGGTCCGGAAGGCCCGGGGATCCAGCGCCTTCGAATAGACAGGTGGGGAGCAGGTTTTCGACTTCAAGAGGTTGAATTGAACCTCGGTCGCTAAACGCTTGATCGGCTCCAGCCCCCGGTTAAGGTCGCCGCTCCTGACGCGGAAGAGACCCGAACATGACCCACCGTCGCCATGTCCTGATGCTGGCCGCCACGCTTTGCCTGGTCGCCGCTCCCGCAGCCTTCGCCGCCGACGCGGCGCTCAAGGCCGCCGTTGCCGCCCCGCACCGTCCCGCCGCCGATGTGGCGCGCGACGGCGCGCGCCATCCCTATGAGAGCCTGTCGTTCTGGGGACTGAAGCCCAAGCTGACGGTGATCGAAGTCTCGCCGGGCAACGGCTACTGGACCGAGATTCTCGCGCCCTACGCCAAGGCCACCGGTGGAAACTACATCGCCGGCGTCGCCGATCTGGCCAACCCCAAGCTGTCCGACGGCGCGCGCAAGGGGCGGGAGGCTTTCGAGGCCCGCTTCGCTGACGAAGGCCGCTACGGCAAGGTGCAGTACGCCAACTTCGGGGCCGTGTCCGGGCCGCTGGGCGCGCCGGGTTCCGCCGATCTGGTGCTGACCGCCCGCAACGTCCACAACTGGACCGTTCAGCCCGGCGTCGCCGACAAGGTGTTCGCCGACTTCTTCGCCGTGCTGAAGCCCGGCGGCATCCTGGCTGTCGAGGACCACCGCGCCGATCCGAAGTCTGAAACCAGCGCCGGCGCCGATGGCTATCTGGCCACCGCCACCGTGGTGGCTCTGGCCGAGAAGGCCGGCTTCAAGCTGGACGCCAAGTCCGAGATCAACGCCAATCCCAAGGACACCAAGGACCATCCCTTCGGAGTCTGGACCCTGCCGCCGGTCAAGCGCACTGCGCCCGGCGGCCAGCCCGCCGATCCGACCTTCGATCGCAGCAAGTACGACTCGATCGGCGAAAGCGACCGGATGACCCTGCGTTTCCGCAAGCCTTCGTGATTCGGCGCCTTTTGGCCAAGGTCGCGAAGTAGTCTGGCGGCGTTCGTAAGGGGGGATGATGCTTCCGGATATTTCCTGGTCCAGGCGAGGCCTGATCGTCGGTGGGGCGGCGGCAGGTCTTGTCGGCTGCGGACGCAAGACGGCGGAAGATGCGCCAAAGACGCCATCCAAGGCCGCAAGCCAAACCATCGAGACAGCGGTCGGCGGCGATTGGCGCTCGTCGGCCGACCGCGCTCGCGACATGTGGCGCCACCCTGTCGAGAGCCTGAAGTTCTGGGAGCTCAAACCCGGACAGACGGTCGTCGAATTCTGGCCGGGCGCGGGCTGGTACACCGAGATCCTGGCGCCGTTCCTGGCCTCGACCAAGGGCAAGCTCTACGCCCCGACCCTGCAGGCCGACGCCAGCGATCCGGCCGCCGCCGAGGTGGTCGAGGCCTATCGGCGCAAGCTGTCGGAGAAGTCCAGGCTGTATGGCGCCGTGGAGGTCACCGCGTTTGGCCCGACCAGCGGTCCGGTCGCGCCGGCCGGCTCGGCCGATCTCGTGCTGTTCCTGCGTAACGTCCATAACTGGATGGCCGCAGGGATCGCCGAGAAGGCTTTCCGGGACGCGCTGGCGGCCCTGAAGCCCGGCGGCGTGCTCGGCGTCGAGGAGCATCGCGGCGAGGCTGGACGCATCCAGGACGTGCTGGCGGCCGACGGCTATGTGCAGGAAGCCTATGTCGTGCAGATGGCCCAGGAAGCCGGCTTCATCCTGGCGGGCTCCAGCGAAATCAACGCCAATCCCAAGGACACCAAGGATCACCCCTTCGGCGTCTGGACCCTGCCGCCGACCCGGCTTTCGGCCCCGCGCGGCGAGCCGGCCGAGCCTGGCTTCGATCACGCCAAGTACGACGCGATCGGCGAGAGCGACCGCATGACCCTCAAATTCATGAAGCCCAAATGAGCCCTCTGAAGACCAGCCTCCTCGCGGCGGCCCTGCTGGCCGCGATCGCCACGCCCGCCCTGGCCGAAAAGGTCGGACCGGCGGCCAAGGCGTTTCCCTATCTCGAGAAGTTCCTGAAGGTCCCGGCTGGCGAGCGCGCCCGGGTGCGGCTTGGCTATACGCTGAGCCTCAATGACAAGCCGCTGGCCAACCTTAAGGCGACGCTGATCGAGGCCAATGGCGTGCGCACGCCGCTGCCCGTGAACGCCTCGGGCGCCTTCGAACGCCTGCCCACCCTGGCGCAGCTGGAAGCCGGCGCTAAACTGTCGCTCGACCTGCCGGAAGACGCCAAGGTCGGTACATCGATGAATTTCGGAACGCAGCTGTATCCGGCGATCGAGTACGATGCGCGCGATCTGACCGCCACGGTCACCGAGGCCAATGCAGTGATCGGCAAGGCGGCGGGACCGCTCAGCATGATGGTCCCGAAGATGACCGGCATCGCTTTCGTCAAGGCCGCGGGGGGCGTCGCCGTCTTCGCCGACGGCCATACCCAGCCGCTGCCCCTGATCAAGGAAACCCCGTATTTTCGCCCGGAAGATTTCAAGGGCGCCGTAAGGGTAAAGTTGACAAAAAGCCCAACTAAGGTCGGGTTCTACGACCGGAAGAAATAAGCTGGAACGGGTCTGAACGGTGTTTACTTGCTGCCGTTGCCCGGTCTAGCTATCGCCAATCAACACGCGAAACACAGGGAGATCGCGCTCATGGCCACGCTGCAGGAAATCACCGACCGTATCAAAGGCGCCGTGGGCGACGACAGCGGTCTGGGCAAAAGCCTGAAATTCGACCTCAAGGACGCCGGCGTCGTGCACATCGACGGCGGCTCCGTCACCAACGAAGACCTGCCCGCCGACCTGACCATGACTCTGAGCATGGACGATCTGCTGGCCATCGGCGCCGGCTCGCTGGACCCCACCATGGCGGTGATGACCGGCAAGCTGAAGCTGTCGGACATGGGCGCCGCCATGGCGCTGCAGTCCAAGATGGCGACGCTGTTCGCCAAGATGCGCTGATCCATGCCGGAAAGGGCGCCTCTGGTATCGATTCCCGAGGCGCCTGTTCCGGATCACGGCGCGGCTGAATGGTTTGTCGGCGCGGATGGGGCGACCCTCCGCGCCGCTTCCTTTTCGCCGCCAGGCAAACCACGCGGCTCGGTGATCGTCAGTCCGGGCCGCAGCGAGCCGATCGAGAAATACTACGAGGTCGTCCAGGACCTGCTGGACCGCGGTTTCGCGGTGCTGGTCCACGACTGGCGAGGGCAGGGGCTATCGGTCCGCGCCCTGCCTGACCGGCTCAAGGGCCATGCCCGGGGTTTCAAGCCGTTCCTGCGCGACTATGCGGCTCTGCTCGACACCTTCGAGGACCGCCTGCCCAAGCCCTGGATAGCCTTGGGACACTCGATGGGCGGCTGTCTGACCACGCTGGCCCTGGCCCATGGCGAAAACCGTTTCGCCGCCTGCGTGCTATCGGCCCCGATGCTGGGTCTGAACACCGGGCGTCGGCCACCTCGCGCCTCCCGCGCCCTGGCCTGGCTCATGGCCCGCGCCGGCCGGGCGGGCGACTATACGCTGGGCGAGACCGGCGACCCGTTCACCCACAGTTTCGCCACCGACGCCCTGACCCACGACCAGACGCGATACGAGCGCTATCGGGCTCAACTGCTGGCCAATCCCGACATCGCCCTGGGGGGCACGACCTGGGGCTGGGTGGACTTCGCCTTTTCCGCCTGCGCCTGGCTTCGCCGTTCGTCTGGCGTTGAAGCGATCCCGATCCCGGTGACCATTGTCGGGGCCGGCGAGGACAGCCGCGTGCTGAACGTCGACCTCAGGTCAATCGCGAAACGGATTCCGAAGGGGCGCTATCTGGAGATCGAGGGATCGTTCCACGAGATCCTGATCGAGATCGACGCGCGCCGGGCGCAGTTCTGGGCGGCGTTCGACCAGACCGCAGACGCCGTCGCGCCTATTTCGCCGACCGCCTGAGCGACACCAGCGCCTCGTCCAGCGGCCTGCGATCGCCCGAGATCACCATCTGCCCACCGTGCTGCCCGATCGGTTCGCCGCGCCAGTCGGTGACCAGGCCGCCGGCGCCCTCGATCACGGGAATGGCGGCTTCGATGTCCCAGGACTTCAGGCCCGCTTCGATGACCATGTCCATCTTGCCCATGGCGACCATGGCGTAGGCATAGGCGTCGCAGCCCAGGCGGGCCAGCTTGGCGGCGGCGCGCACCTGCAACCAGGCTCCGCGTTCGGCGCCGTCGAAACAGGCGTCGGGATCGGTGGTGGAGATGACGGCGTCGGTCAGCTTTGCGCATTCGCGGACCTTGATCGGCGTGTTCTTGCCGCCCGAGATCAGGCGCGAGCCGCCGGCATGGCCGATGAAGACCTCGCCCACATAGGGCTGGCCGATGGAGCCCATTATGGGACGGCCCTGATGGCGAAGGCCGATCAGGGTGGTCCACAGGGGCAGGCCGGAGATGAAGGCGCGCGTGCCGTCGATGGGATCGAGCACCCAGACGAACTCGGCGTCCGGGCGGTCCTCGCCATATTCCTCGCCGATCACGCCGTGCTCGGGAAAGCGCTCGGCGATCAGGGCGCGGATCGCCGCCTCGGCCCCGCGATCGGCCTCGGTGACCGGATCGAAGGCGGCGTGGCTTTCACGCGGCAGGTTCTTGCCGGCGCCCTTGTCCTCGAGCCCATGATCCGCCCGGAACAAGGGCAGGATCACCTCGGCCGAAGCCTGGTTGAGATCGATGATAAAAGCGTCGAGCGCGGCGAGCCGGTCAGCAGAAAGCGTCATGGGCGGGGTTTAACGCCCCCGCCGCACGTACGCTACCGGAACTACGCGTCGGCGTGTTCGCCGCCGTTCAACGACTTGGCCAGATCCAGCAGGCGACGACGCGGACGCTCGCCCAGCAGGTAGTACGCGCGGATCAGGTCCAGCGTCTCCTTGCGGGCGAACATTTCGCCGCCCTCGGCTTCGCCTGCGGCTTCGCGGCGAACCTGGTCGGAGAGGCCGTCATAGAAATAGCCGACAGGCACCTCCAGCGCCTCGGACAGCTGCCAGAGACGAGCGGCCGAGATACGGTTGGCGCCGCACTCGTACTTTTGAATCTGCTGGAATCGAACGCCCACCGTGCCCGCCAGTTGCTGCTGGGTCAGACCCAGAAGACGGCGACGACGGCGCAGACGCTTGCCCAAATGCACGTCGATGTCGTTACCCATGGAAGCCAAGCCCCCCCGTTAGAGTATCGAGCGTCCCGAAACGGAACGGTCGTGCTTGTTGGCCGCAAGTCGCGTGCCGGGCGAAGTGGCGTTGCGCGCGGCGTGCAAGCCAGCCTACTAAGAAGGCATGTCGGATAAGCGTCGGCCCTGGGCCCAGGATCTGCTCTGGCGCGGTGAGGCGCTGGGCTTTGACCTCTTCATCGCGCTGTTTCGCCTTATGGGCGTGGACGCGGCGTCGAATTTCGGCGGCTGGATCGGCCGCACGTTCGGTCCGCTCAGCGGGGCGCACAAGGTCGCCGAGCGCAATCTGAAGCTGGCGTTCCCGGAAAAGGACGAGGCCTGGCGCGCGCAGACCCTGGTCGCGCAATGGGACGGCCTGGGCCGCTCATTCGCCGAATTCCCGCTGATGGACAGGATCCTGCCGTCCACCGGCCGGGTCGAGGTCGTCAACAAGGAGCGTCTGACCGAGATCGCCGAGAAGAAGATCCCGGTGGTGTTCGTGTCCGGCCACCTCTCGAACTGGGAGGTGATGCCGGCCGCCATCGTCGATAGCGGCGTGATCTGTGAGATGACCTATCGCGCGGCCAACAATCCCTATGTGGACAAGCGCATCAAGGAGAGCCGCTTCCGTTATGGCGTGCGGCTGTTCGCGCCCAAGGGCGGCGACGGCGCGCGGGAATTGCTGGAAGGCATGAAGGAAGGCCGGTCGGTCGCCCTGATGAACGACCAGAAGTTCAACAATGGCGTGGCCGCTCCGTTCTTCGGCCATGACGCGCGCACCGCGCCGGGCCCGACGCGGCTGGCGATCCGCTTTGGCACGGTGCTGCAGCCGATGTCGGTTCAGCGCATCAGGGGCGCGCGGTTTCGGGCGGTGGTCCACGATCCCATCGTCGTGCCCTCGACCGGCGACCGCACGGCCGACATCGAGGCGGGCGTGCGCCTGATCAACACGTTCATGGAAGAGCGCATCCGCGAGCGGCCGGCGGAATGGTTCTGGGTTCACCGCCGGTGGCCCAACGAGGTCTATGCGGCTCTGGCCGCTAGGGAAGCCCCTGCCAGCGAAGGCTAGATTTCCAGCGCGCCTGGACCTTCGCCCTGCCGACGGAAGGGGCCAGCATAGTTCGGTTCATCGCGGCGACGGCGGCAGGGGCCGAAATAGTCGCCCGATCGGATGAATGGCCTGGGCTTGAAGATCACCATGTTGATCCGGTCCAGGAGCGAGCGGGCTGTGACCGGCTTGACCACGATCTCGGTAACCCCGGCGTCGCGGGCCTCGAACACCCGATGGCGCTCGGCAAAGCCGGTCAGCATGATGATCGGCAGGAAGGGATCGACGCTGTCTGGCGAGTTGCGGACCAGCTGGGTGAACTGAACCCCGTCCAGCGGCGACATCTTGAAGTCGACGATGGCGATGTCGATCAGACCTTCGCGCATCGCCTGCAGGGCCTCGGCGCCGTCCATGGCCTCGCGCACGTGCTTGACGCCCACGCCCTTGAGGATGGCGCTGACGATAGCCCGCATGTGGTGGTTATCGTCCACCAGCAGAAAGCGCAGATTGGCATACTCCGCCGACATGCGGTGGCTATCTCCTAGTCAGACCGGGAAGCAGAGCCGCGAGTAAGCACATGGCCCGGCTTCTGGATAGTGAGATCAAGGCTAATGGATGGTTTATTTGCGCGCTACGGGCGAGGAGGGCTGGCTCCGACCATCAGGGATGGATCAAGGTTGCGGCCCCGCCATTTCATGCGCCAGCACAGGTGTGGGCCCGTGGCCCGTCCTTCCTTGCCGACCGCGCCGATGATCTGGCCCTGCCTGACCAAATCTCCGGCCATAACAATGACTTTGGACAGGTGCAGGTAGGCGGTGATCAGGCCCTGACCATGATCGATCAGGATCAGGCCGCCTTCGAAATGTAGTCCGATCTCGGAAAAAACGACCTGCCCGCCAGCTGGCGCGCGCACGGCCGTTCCCACCGGCGCGGCCAGATCAACGCCAAAATGGGGGCGCCTGGGCTCGCCGTTAAGTATGCGTTGCCCGCCGAAGCGGGCTGACCGCCTCGCGCCCTCCACAGGCAGGATGAAGCCGCTCCTGAAGGCGTCCAGGTCCGCGATGCTGTTGAAGCCCACGGCCTTGCGCTCGCCCTCGGCGGCGATCCGGGCCAGCAGGACAGGGTCAACGGGCGCGACCTGATCGGCGGACAGGCCGTCAATCCGCTGAATGTCGAAGGTTCCCGGAGCGATGACCGCTTCGTGGCTGGCTGAGCCGTCAGCGGTGGTGACGGTGACGGTGACCGCCGGTGGGGCGTCGCGGTCGAAGCCGACCACGAACCAGCCCTCGGACGAGGCCAGGCCCACGATCTCGCCATCAAGATCTATGGTGGCCTGGGGCGCGGTGCGGCCGATGGCGTAGCCGCCCTGCACAAACTTGCCTGACAGGGTCAGCCCGGGCGCCGAGGCCCAGGCCGCGCGAGCCACGCCGCTGACGGCGAGGCCCGTCAGGAGCGCCCGACGGTTCAGGCGATCTTCTCTTGCCAGCGCTTCAGCGCCTCAGCGGGGGTGGCATAGGCTTCCTGCAGCTCGGGGCTCCAGTAGCGCAGGGCGTCCAGCGACACCTTGGCGCCGGTGACGGCGCACAGCACGAAACGGCCCGGCGACATCACGGCGTATTCGCCGTCGCCATAGTGCAGTACGGCCAGGCCGTCGGATTTTCCAAGGTCGCGATCAAAAGCGTTCATGAGGGTGTTCTACGCCACGGTGACGTCTCAGAACAGATCGCCCTGATCAGGTTTTGGTGTAATCGGCTTCGGACGGGTCGGTTTTAGAGCGGGTGGCGGCGCGGTATGGACCACGCCTTCGCCGTCGATCACCGCGTCGCGGTCTCCGCTCTTGAACTTCAGATTGACCCGCTCGCCGGCCACAAGATCGCTGGCCGAGCGCGCCAGGGCGCCGTCGGTCTTGCGCACCAGGGCAAAGCCCAGTTCCAGCGGCCGTTCGGGATTGAGCGACTGGCGCAGCTTCTCCAGGCTGGACAGCCGGTCGGCGTCACGCTGCAGGCGGCGCTTGCCGGCGTCGTTCAGGCGGCTCCACAGAGCGGGCAGGCGGGCGTTCTGGGCGATGCGCTCGGGCGCGCGGCGGGCGGCCAGATCCATGCGGCGCGAAAGGTCAGACAAGCGGTCGGCCTTGACCTTGTGCTGACGGCCCAGAGCCTCGGGGGACAGGCGGGCGGTGACGCGCAGCAGGTCCTGAGCGTGGACGGCGGTGTTGCGACCAAGGGCGGCGTCCAGCCGTCCCGCGGCGATGTCGAAGCGCTGCTGGGCCAGGGCCAGCAGGTCGGCCGGGCGGGGCAGGGCGCGGGCGGCGCTGACCAGTCGGGTTCTCCGCTCTTCCAGCACCCGCGAGCCGCAGCGATTGAGGCGGCGGTCATAGTCGGAGACCAGGGCCCGCAGCTCACCCAGCACCGGCGTGGCGATCTCGGCGGCGGCCGTGGGGGTGGGCGCGCGGCGGTCGGAGACGAAGTCGATCAGGGTGGTGTCGGTCTCGTGGCCGACGGCCGAGATCAGCGGGATGTCGCTGGCCGCGACCGTGCGGGCCAGGGTCTCGTCGTTGAAGGCCCACAGGTCCTCGACCGAGCCACCGCCGCGGGCGACGATGATGATGTCGGGGCGGGGGACCCGTCCGCCCGGAGTTATGGCGTTGAAGCCCCGAATGGCCCCGGCCACCTGCAGTGCGGCCTGGTCGCCCTGCACCACGACGGGCCACACCAGCACATGGCACGGCCAGCGGTCGCGGATGCGGTGCAGGATGTCGCGGATCACCGCCCCGGTCGGGCTGGTGATCACGCCGACCACGGCGGGCATGGTGGGCAGCGGACGCTTGCGCGACGTATCGAACAGGCCCTCGCTATGCAGCTTGGCCTTCAGGCGTTCGAGTTGGGCCAGCAGCGCGCCGACGCCGGCGGCCTCCATGCTCTCGATGACGATCTGGTAGCGAGAGCCGGCCGGATAGGTGGTGATCTTGCCGGTGACGATGACTTCCAGGCCGTGCTCGGGCCGCACCCCCAGGCCCCGCACGGAACCTTTCCAGACCACGCCGTCGATGGCGGACTTGTCGTCCTTGATGGTCAGATAGACGTGGCCGTTGCCGTGATGGGTGACCTTCGACAGCTCGCCGCGCAGCCGCACGTGGGAATAGCTGGTCTCCAGCGTGCGCTTCAGCGCGAAGGCCAGTTCCGAGACGGAATAGGCGGGCGCGTTGGAATCAGGAGCGGCGACGTCGGTCATGCGCACAGCATAAGGCCCTCCCCGACGAACGGGGAGGGCCGCATGAGAGACTTGTTCTTATGGGTAGGCGCGAACCGCTGTTTTTAGTGGTCGCGTGACGGGCGCCGAAACCGGTATCCACTTTCGGCTGTCACGCTCCGCTAGATGTAGCGACGCAGCGAGCGGGCCAGCTCGGTGGGGCCGGCCTTCTTCTTGGATTGTTGCGGCTGGTAGGCCACCCGGGCGTGTTCGCCGCAATAAGGACCTTCCGATGAGCGACGGCCGCAGAAGGTGAAGCCGTCCGACGAGGGATCGCCGATTGGCCACTTGCACATGTGGGCGCCCAGGGTCAGCACGGTGGCCGAACCGGGTTGCTCGTCGCGATAGACGGGCAGGGTCGGCGGCGCGACGCCGGAAGACACGATGGCTTGCGTCGGCGTGTGCTCGGGCGTGACAACCCGGCGCGGCGCGGACGGCATGGTCTGCGCGGCGGGACGGGCGGGACGCGGGGCCTTGAAGGCCGGACGCGCCGGTTGCGAAGGAGCCGCGCGGCCCGAAAGGCCCAGGCGGTGCACCTTGCCGATGACGGCGTTGCGCGTAACGCCGCCCAATTGCTTGGCGATCTGACTGGCCGAAAGCCCGTCCAGCCAGAGCTTCTTCAAGGTGGTGACCCGATCGTCGGTCCAGCTCATACCCATCTCCCGCCATTCCACGGGTTCCGAAGCTTCCCCAAGCTCTGGACCCCATATCTGGTGTTTTGACCACCCCGCCGGCAGTCGTCCTACCACATATCGTAAAGAAAACGTTAAATCACACAATGGGCGCCAAGTGGTCTGTCCACAGAAACTAGATGTTGATTCGGAAAGGGTCTGACTTGCGCCTTGAGGGCCCAAAGCGCACATGCGTAAGGGAATTTTGGGACTCGGGTTCATGAGAGACATGGCAGACAGCGTCGTTCCGCCGCAGCCGCGCGATTATCATGGCTGGAACTGGAGCGGGTTCTTCACCCTGTACCAGCGCGAGATCCGCCGCTTCTGGAAGGTGGGCACCCAGACGGTGGCCGCTCCGGTGGTGACCACCTTGCTCTACATGCTGGTCTTCGTGGTCGCCGTCGGTCCCGCGCGACAGGCGGTGGACGGGGTGAGCTTCGGCCATTTCGTGGCCCCGGGCCTGATCATGATGGCCATCCTCAACAACGCCTTCGCCAATTCGTCCTCGTCGCTGATCCAGGCCAAGATGATGGGTCTGACGCCGGACTTCCTGACCCCGCCGCTGTCGCCTCTGGAGCAGGTCTCGGCCTTCGCCCTGGGCGCGGCGACGCGTGGCGTGGTGGTCGGGGCGGTGACGGCCATCGTCATTGGCCTGTTGCCGGGCGCGGGGCTGGGCGTGGCCCACCTCTGGCCAATCTTCTATTTCGGGATCGGCGCCTCGTTGATCCTGGGCCTGGCCGGCATTCTGGCGGGCCTGTGGGCCGAGAAGTTCGACCAGCTGTCGGCCGTGACCAATTTCCTGATCATGCCGATGACCTTCCTGTCGGGGACCTTCTATCTGGTCGACAGGCTGCCGGAGCCTTTCCGTTCGGCTAGCCACTACAACCCGTTCTTCTATCTGATCGACGGGTTCCGCTACGGCTTCATCGGTCATGCCGACGGCTCGATCCTGATTGGCGTGATTACCACGGCGGTCCTGACGATCGTGCTGTTCCTGTGGTGCTGGCATCTGTTCCGCACCGGATATCGCCTCAAGACCTGAGTGGTGTGGCGCGCGCGACCCAAGCGCGTAATTTCACAAAACTTTCCCGGCCAGTTTCATTGACAGAGCGTCGTTCCACGGCGACAACCTGCGGCCTTCCGGTCCCCGTGCGAACAGCGCGGGGGCTTCTTTCCTTTTTGGGAGGCGGTCTTGACCAGCCCGACGTCTTCGAAGTCCTCGCAACAGCACATCATGGGCGTCTACAACCGCGCCCCGTTGGCGTTCGAGCGAGGCCGAGGCGCGCGCCTGTTCTCGACCGACGGCGATGTCTATCTGGACTGCGTGGCGGGTATCGCCACCGACGGTCTGGGCCACGCCCACCCGGTTCTGGTCGAGGCGCTGAAGACCCAGGGCGAGAAGCTCTGGCACGTCTCCAACATCTATCGCATTCCCGAGCAGGAAGAGCTGGCCGACAAGCTGTGCGCCCACAGCTTCGCCGACGTGGTGTTCTTCACCAATTCGGGCACCGAGGCGATCGAGTGCGCGCTTAAGACGGCCCGCAAGTACCACACCGCCAATGGCCAGCCCGAGCGGACCGAGATCTTCGGCTTCGACGGCTCGTTCCACGGCCGTTCGTACGCGGCGGTCAACGCCTCGGGCAATCCCAGCTATGTCGAGGGTTTCGGCCCCCGCCTGCCGGGCTACAGCCAGCTGACCTTCGGCGATCACGACGCCCTGAAGGCCGCCATCGCGCTGCCGACCACGGCGGCGATCATCGTCGAGCCCGTGCAGGGCGAGGGCGGCGCGCGGTCGATCCCCGAGCACTGCCTGGTCAGCCTGCGTTCGCTGTGCGACGAGCATGGCGTCCTGCTGATCTATGACGAAGTGCAGTGCGGCATGGGCCGGACCGGCAAGTTGTTCGCCTATGAGTGGGCCGCCCAAGACGGTGGAGTGGGCGGCGAGCCGCACATCATGGCCGTGGCCAAGGCCCTGGGCGGCGGCTTCCCGGTCGGCGCGTGCCTGGCCACCACCGAGGCGGCCAAGGGCATGACCGTGGGTGTCCACGGCTCGACCTTCGGCGGCAACCCGCTGGCCATGGCCGTCGGGAAGGCGGCCTTCGACACGATCAACACGCCCGAGATCCTCGACAACGTGAAGACCGTGGCCGGCTATTTCGTGCAGCAGCTGAACGGCCTGAAGGATCGCTTCCCGGACGTCATCGTCGACATCCGCGGCAAGGGCTTCCTGATCGGCATCAAGCTGATCCCGAACAACCGCGAGTTCATGGTCCTGGCCCGCGACGAGAAGCTGCTGGTGGCGGGGGGCGGCGACAACTGCGTGCGCCTGCTGCCGCCGCTGAACCTGACCATCGAGGAAGCCAGCGAGGCCATCGCCAAGCTGGAGAAGGCCTGCGAGGCCGCTCGTTCGAAACTGGCGGCCGCCTAGACTCCAACTCTTATCCGCTCTTCCCGGCGAAAGCCGGGACCCAGATCAAGCCCGCTGCTTTCCCGGATGTGTCTGGGCCCCGGCTTTCGCCGGGGAGAGCGGGGAGGGAATGGCAATGACCCAACCCCGGCACTTCATCGATCTCTGGAAGCTGGACGGCGCCACGCTGCGTCTGATGCTGGAGGACGCCAAGGCCCGCAAGACCGCCCGCAAGGGCTGGGGGCAGGGCAAGGTCGACGCCGACGCGCCCGCCGATGGTCGCGTTCTGGCGATGATCTTCCAGAAGAACTCGACCCGCACCCGCTTCTCGTTCGACGCCGCGATCCGCCAGCTGGGCGGCTCGGGGATCATCTCGACCTCCAACGACATGCAGCTGGGCCGCGGCGAGACCATCGAGGACACCGCCCGCGTGCTGTCGCGCATGGTGGATGCAGTGATGATCCGGGCCAACAGCCACGCCGACGTGGAACGCTTCGCCCAGGTCTCGACCGTGCCGGTGATCAACGGCCTGACCGACAAGAGCCACCCCTGCCAGATCATGGCCGACCTGCTGACCATCGAAGAGCATCGCGGCGACGTGGGCGGCAAGACCATCGCCTGGGTCGGCGACGGCAACAATGTCTGCTCCAGCTTCATCCACGCCGCCCCGCTGCTGGGCTTCAAGCTGAAGATCGCCTGTCCGGCCGTCTATCATCCCGACCTGGTGGACCTGGCGCGCGCCCAGGACCTGCAGGGCCAGGTCACCATGACCGATGACCCCCGCGACGCCGTGCGTGGCGCCGACGTGGTCGTGGCCGACACCTGGGTATCAATGGGCGACACTGATCACGACCAGCGCCTGGCCGCGCTGGAGCCGTATCAGGTGGATGAGGCGCTCATGGATCTTTCCAAGCCCGACGGCGTCTTCCTGCACTGCCTGCCGGCCCACCGGGGCGAGGAAGTCACCGACGCCGTGCTCGACGGCCCGCGTTCCCTGGCCTGGGACGAGGCCGAGAACCGCATCCACGCCCAGAAGTCGGTTCTGGCCTGGGCGTTTGGCGCGATCGGCTAGGATCGGGGCGCCGGCCAGCGTCCGGTGGGGTTGGAACACTGGCCGGCTTTGCCGCCGCGTATGGGCAAAAGCGGCGACTCTTCTGGCGTGCTCCGACTCTCCTCGCTCCACAATGGGTCCGGGCCCGGACCGTACCCATATTGGATAGGGCGCGGCCCAGCCGGGCGGCGGCGCATCTAGGGGCTCGCATTTTCGCTGGAAGCTCCTATCTAACCGCCCCATGACCGACACCACCGCCATTCCCGCCCTCGACGACATCGTTTCCGCCTTTCAGATCGAAGGCCTGCCCGTGCGAGGCCGCGTCGTGCGCCTGGGCGCCGCCGTCGACGAGGTGCTGACCCGCCACGACTATCCCGAGCCGGTCGCCAACCTGCTGGGCGAGGCCTGCGCCCTGGCCGCCCTGGTCGGCTCCAGCCTGAAGTTCGAGGGCCGGCTGATCGTCCAGGCCCAGGGCGACGGCCCCGTGCGCTATGTCGTGGTCGACTACGACACCAGCGGCGGCCTACGCGGCTATTGCCGGTTCGACCCCGAGGAAGTCGCCAAGGCTTCCGAGGGCTTCGCGCGTCCCGGCGCCAAGACCCTGCTGGGCGGCGGCGTGTTCATCATGACCCTGGACCAGGGCGCGGACATGGACCGCTATCAGGGCGTCACGCCGATCGAAGGCGAGACCCTGGCCCTGTGCGCCGAGCAGTATTTCCAGCAGTCGGAACAGACCCCCACCCGCGTGCGCCTGGCCGTTGGCCAGGCTGACACTGGCGAGGGCCTGAAATGGCGCGCTGGCGGCATCCTGATCCAGTCGATCGCCGGCGACGAGACGCGCGGCGAGACCAAGGAAGCCTGGACCCATGCCCAGGCCTTCTTCGAAACCACCGGCGAGGACGAGCTGATCGACCCCACCCTGAGCACGCCGACCCTGCTGTGGCGGCTGTTCAACGAGGACGGGGTGCGGCTGATCGAGGAGAAGCCGCTGCGCTCCTTCTGCCGCTGCTCGGATGACCGCATCGCCGTGGTCATCCAGTCGTTCACCGAGGCGGAAAAGGCCGAGATGGTCGAGCCCGACGGCAAGATCCACGTGACGTGCGAGTACTGCTCGCGGGTCTATGCGGTGGATCCGGCCTCGGTCGGTTAGGCAGAAAGGCGGCCGGCGAACCGGCCGCCTTTCCCCTCATTTCCGGTGTGCGATCGCCCGGAAGTGCGGCGTCAGCCGGTAGTAGACGCCATCCTCGTCCTCATCGCCGATCAGGGCGTGGCTGTAGACCAGGAACGACTTCTTCAGGGGGCGCTTGCCGTGCCCGAAGACGACTTCCAGGCGGCCGGTGATCAGCCCGTTGGGCTCGCCGCCCGGGGTAATCGGATGGCCCCAGTCCACTTCGTGGGTCAGGGCGCCGGCGGTGTCCGGGTCAGCGGGCGCCTGGGTCCCGTTCGGGCCCATGGGCGTGTAGGTCGCCCCTGCCAGCTGTTCGATCGGCAGGGTGATCTGGTTTCCCAGAAGATGGAGGCGGGCTTCGTTAGGCATGGCGTCGGCGCCCAGGAGGATCGGAGGCTCGATTGTAGCCGGTTTTCCCGCCGCCGTGGCCTTCTGCCACTGGCCGCCCTTGTCGAGGGTGAAGTTTCCCTGGCCGTCGCAATAGATCAGGCTGGTCGGGGCCCAGACCGTGGCGTTGACGATCTTGGCCATGTCGAAAAGCAACTGAGCACCATCGTCTCCGGCGCCGACCTGACAGCCGTACAGATAGAGGTCGGTGATCTGCCCCTTCAGGGCGCCCAGGGCCGTGGTCCAGCTGAGTTCGTTGGAGACGGCGATGTACTGGCTTGAACCGCTGGGCGTCTGGCCGCCGCCGGTGGCGATGATGCCCATATCGCCGTGGCCGACGATGCTGGCCTGGGTGGACGGCGGCTTGACCGCCACGCAGCTAGAGAGGTTTTTCAGCGCGGTCGTGGTGTCGCTGTTGGCGCCGGTGCCCGGGGCGTGGGTCCCGGCGCGTGCGTTGTCGAGATAGCCGTCGGGCGTCTGGGCGTCGATGGTGACGCACCTGGGCAGGGGGGCGGTCATGGTGGGCGTAGTCATGGGGGGCTCCTGATGGAGGTGGGCGCGTCCTGGGCGCGCGGAGGGGCATGACGGGTCGCTTGCTGGCTCAAGCGACCCGCCCGCCAGGCAGCGGAACGGGGGGTGGGGACTCCCCGTCGGCGCTGTTAGCTGTAGGTGACCGAGAAGGCGCCGTTGGCGGCCTGGACGACGGTCGCGGTGGTTTGCGGCAGACCAGTGAAGTCGATCGTGGCGATCTGGTTCGAGGTCGCCGAATAGTCGATGACCTGACCGGCCTGATAGAGCTGGTCGGCGACGTAGAACTTCACGACCGGCGTGATGTTGTAGATCTCGTTGGGCAGGGCGGCGAAGCTGGCCACCGGGCTGGGGATCAGCGAGCCGTTGGAGCTGGCCAGGCCGAGCACGAAGTTGTTGGCCGGCGTGAAGTCGGTGGTGGTGGTGATCGAGAACGACCCGTTCTGGGCCGTGCCCGGGCTGGCGACCGAATCAAAGCCCGTGGTGCCGGTGTTGGTGAAGGCCACCGTGTCGGTGGTGGCGGTGTTGACCTGCTTGGTGCCGCCGGAGTCGATGATCGTGGTGGGGCTCAGCTGAGCCGCAGCCTGCGACCAGTAGGCGTAGGTCGACTGGGTGTAGACGACGGAATCCCAACCGCCGTCGGTGATGTTCTCGAAGGTCGCCCAGGCGTTGGTGTAGACGGGCACCGTGCCGCCGTTCGACGTGACCACGGGTTGAGCCATGAAGGCCACGTAGCTCTTGTTGGCCTGAGCGTTGTTCAGGATCTTGATCGTATAGGTCGCCATTGCGCCAATTCCTCTGGAAGCGTTGCTGTTTGAGGTCGGACAAAAGGGCGAAGGATCTGATTGGCTGAGCGCCTCACAGTGTCCCCGTCGTTCCTCCGACAAAGCAACCCTAGGACGATAATGTTTCGTTAACACCTGTGGCGTGTTGCGTCTCGCGCAACTGGCGGGTGCACTTCTTGCGCTGGGCGCAAGAGCGATCTGCGCCGTCAGTCGGTCGGGGCGATGCTCTCGAGGAAGACCACCAGGTGACCAAGCGCCGGCGCGGGAAGGCGGCGGCCGACCGCGATCAGGTCGGCCTCTTCAGGATGGGGAGAGGGCGTCTTGTGGCGGTCCATGTCGCCGCGGCCCAGGATCAGCCAGTCCAGGGAAACGTCGAGCACCTCCGAGAGGCGCACGGCGTTGTCGAGCGTCATCGCGCCGTCCTTGCGCCAGCGACTGATGGCGCTTTCATGGACGCGCAGGTCGAGGGCCAGGGACAGCATCTTGGTGATGCCGCGGCCCTTTATGGCCTCGCTTAGCCGTTCCCCCCGGGACGCCATGCGTGCGATCGATCCTTGGGTCTAAGGTCTTTCGAACGTCACCCACCGCCATAGGCACCGCATGATGTAAGCGGAAATCGGACCCCCACGGCACGGAATACATTCCCTGATTGTATTGAAGCCGGGGTCGCGCTTGTGGCGCCGAGCGATCGCTGTTGGACGCTGGCGCGATGGAGCAAGGGCCAGCCGTTGGCTGGCGCCGCGTCTGGCACCGTCTAAGTGACTTCGGCGCCCGTCGGGATCAGTTGTACCGCCGCGCGGCACCCGGCAGGTGCAGCGAGAACTCGGGGATCTCGGCGTCGAACACGTCGCCGCCCTCGGTCATCATCTGGTAGCTGCCGCGCATGGCGCCCGACGCGGTCGGTAGGGGGCAGCTGGAGACGTAGCGGAACGCCTCACGGGCTTTCAGTTCAGGCTGCTCGCCGACCACGCCGGAGCCCTCGACCTCGTTGCAGCGATTGAGCGCGTCGGTGATCGCCCAGCGGCGGGCGACCAGATGCACCGTCTCGGCGCCGTGGTTCTCGATCTCCACCGTGTAGGACCACAGATAGAGGCCTTCCTCGGGCGCGGATTCCTCGGGCAGGTAAACGGGCGCCACGCGCACGACGATGTCGCGCGTGCGGGCTTCATAGATGCCGCCATCGGCGCCGCGACGCTTGCGGATCCGCTGCAGCGGAGGGGAGGTTTCACGCCTGGTCGAGCGCACGGGTCACATCTCGCGTCAGATCGGCAAGGCTTTCGAGACCGACCGACAGGCGCACGCCGCCCTCGGTGACGCCCAGCGATGGACGTTGGTCTTCGGGCACCGAGCGGTGGGTGGTGGTCGGCGGGTGGGTGGCCATCGACTTGGCGTCGCCCAGATTGTTGGAGATATCGACAATCTCCAGCGCGTTCAGGAACTTGAAGGCGGCTTCTCTGCTGCCGAGATCCAGCGCCACCACGGTGCCGCCGCCCGTCATCTGCGACTTGGCGACATTGTGGCCCGGGTGGTCGTGACGGAAGGGGTAGAGCACCTTCTGGGTCTTCTTGTGCTCGGCGATCACATTGGCCAGGGCGAAAGCGGTGTCGGTCTGGCGACGCACGCGCAGGTCCAGCGTCTCCAGGCCCTTGACCAGCACCCAGGCGTTGAAGGGCGACAGCGACGGGCCGGTGTGGCGCAGCATGTCGCGATAGAACTCTTCGTTGATCGCCTCGCTGGTCAGGATGGCCCCGCCCAGCACGCGGCCCTGGCCGTCGATGTGCTTGGTGGCCGAATAGACCACGATGTCGGCGCCCAGCTTCAGCGGCTGCTGGAAGATCGGGGTGGCGAAGACGTTGTCGACGATGACCTTGGCCCCGACCGCATGGGCGATCTCGGAGACGGCGCGGATGTCGGTGATCTCGAGCACCGGGTTGGACGGCGTCTCGATCAGCACGGCCTTGGTGTTGGGCCGCATCGCCGCTTCCCAGGCCTTGGGGTCGGTGGCGTCCACGAAGGTGGTCTCGACGCCGAAGCGCGGCAGCCATTCGGAAATCAGCCAGCGGCACGAGCCAAACAGCGCGCGGCCGGCCACCATGTGATCGCCGGCCTTCACCAGGCCCATCAGGGCGGCGTTGATCGAGGCCATGCCCGTGGCCTGAGCGCGGCACACTTCAGCGCCTTCCAGCAGGGCCAGGCGGTCCTCGAACATCTTCACGGTCGGGTTGTTGAACCGCGAATAGACGAAGCCCGGATCCTCGCCGGAAAAGCGGCGATCGGCGCCCTCGGCGCTGTCATAGGTGAAGCCCTGAGTCAGGTAGAGCGCCTCGGCGGTCTCCATATATTGCGACCGGGCCAGCCCCCCGCGGATCAGCTTGGTCGCGATGTCCCAGTCCTTCGGGTCCTCGGCCACGGGGTGTTCCTTCTTCGGCGCGGAAAAGGCCGGCATAAGGGGTTGAGCGGCGCGCACGGTCAAGGCGATCAGGCCTGATTTCAACACCACAATTGCTTGAGGCGAGCGGTTGTCTCTCCAGCCTTGCCTTCCAGGCGAGCTTTAGCGACTGTCGCGCCAATGACCGACGCCCATTCCGCAGGGATTCTTCCCTGCCAGACCATCGAAGACCTCATCGCCCAGGAGGCGATCACCTCCCAGACGCCGTTTGACGTCGATCAGGTGCAGCCCGCCAGCCTGGACCTGCGGCTGGGCGCGCGCGCCTGGCGGGTGCGCGCCTCGTTCCTGCCGGGCCTGGGCCGTCGCGTGACCCAGCGCCTGAAAGACGTTGCGATGCACGAGCTGGACCTGACCAAGGGCGCGGTGCTGGAAAAGGGCTGCGTCTATATCGCCGAGCTGCAGGAGAGCCTGGCCCTGCCGGCCAATATCTCGGCGCGCGGCAACCCCAAGAGCTCGACCGGGCGGGTGGACGTGTTCGTGCGCCTGCTGACCGATCACAGCCGCGCCTTCGACGACGTCGACGCCGGCTACGAGGGGCCGCTCTATATGGAGATCGCGCCCCAGACCTTCTCGGTGCTGGTGCGGTCGGGCACGCGCCTGAACCAGCTGCGCCTGAAGCGCGGCGAGCCGGCCAAGCTGTCGATTCGCAGTGTCGGGGTCGACCTGTCGCCCGGCATGGGCGGCATTGTCGGCTTCCGCGGCCGTCGCCACGCCGGCGTCGTCGACCTGGACCACGAGGACGGCCACGATCCGCGCGACTTCTGGGAGCCGCTGGAAACCCGCCATGGCGAGCTTCTGCTGGATCCGGGCGAGTTCTATATCCTGGCGTCAAAGGACGACATCGAGATCCCGGTGCTGGAAGCCGCCGAAATGACCCCGATCGATCCTTCGGTCGGCGAGTTCCGCGTTCACTATGCCGGCTTCTTCGATCCCGGTTTCGGCACCGAGGAAGCCGCCGCTGTCGGCTCCAAGGGCGTGCTGGAAGTGCGCAGCCACGAGACGCCGTTCCTGCTGGAGGACGGCCAGACCGTGGCCCGGCTGGTCTATGAGCCCCTGACCGCCCGGCCTGCGCGGCTGTACGGGGAGGGCGGGTCGCACTACCAGCGCCAGGGCCTGAAACTGTCCAAGCACTTCAAAGCCTGGACCTGAGTCAACATGCCCCTGGGGCGTTAGGTCGCGCCGGACATAAGTCCCGCCTTAAACCGACTCACGCTTAGCTCTGGCTCACGGATTTCGCACGAGCCGGAGCGTCGTGATGGACAAGCACAAGACTGGATCAGGGCGGCGTCTGGCGCGCGCTCTGGTAGCGGCGGCGCGCATGTCATGGCGCCAGCCTGACCCTCGCGGCATTGCGTCACACCACATGTGGTAGGCGAGATTGATCTGGATACTAGTGATAGATTTGAAGCGTCGGAAGAGTCGGGCAACGACCTGGACCGGCGCCCCGAATTTCCAAGGAGGCCGCGTTATGGCCCGTCTCGCTTCTGACCCGTTTTCTATCCTTCAGACCCGCATTCGCGCCTGGGAGGGATGCGCCAGGATCCCGGGCTGCGACAAGGCCATATGGCGGCAGGATGCCGCCGGCCGGGTGATCCGCTGGGCCGATTTCGGCGACCGCTTCTCACGCTATGGCTGGGAAATGCGCAGCTGCAAAAGCACGGGCGTTCTGGCCCGCGCCCTGAAGCGCCACACGATCGAAGCCATCCACTGGCGTGGTGTTCTGGGCGATGAGGCCCGCGACGTTTTCGATCTGCCCAAGGCCGCTTGAAGAGCTGGCGGACCTTACATTTAGTCGCCTCTCCCATACAAAAAGATAAGCACGCTTGACATGTAACGGGTGCGCATGACAAATACCCTTGTCATTTCGATAGGGGTGCTTGTCATGGAAACTAAATCCGGCGCGCGATGGCCGCGTCAAACCAAAGCCCAGGCGGTGCTGATCGGCTGCGTCTCCATCGGCGCCGTCACCGGCTTTGTCTGGGGCTTTCTTGAGGGGCTGGACAGGCCTCTCTCGATGCCGGTTCAGCTGACGGTCGCCGCGGTCTTGCTGGTCGTGGGTGCGGGCGCGTCGATCTACTACTGGCGGCTGATCGACGAGGCGGCCCGGGAGGCCCACAAGTTCGCCTGGTTCTGGGGCGGCAGCACCGCCCTGATCCTGGCCCTGCCGACCCTGTTCTTCATCGACGCCTCGATCTGGGAGGCCCTTCTGGGCGCCCATGACACCCGCTACTGGGTCATGGCCGGCGTCCAGGCTGTCGTTCTGATCCAGCTGGCCGGCTACGTCCTGGCCTGGGTCGGCTGGTGGCTCTTTCGGTCGCGCTGATCCGGAAACAGGAGACTCGACATGAACAGTTCAACGACCGTCGCCGGGCGTCGCTACATCGCCCGGTTCATTCCCGCCATGCTGGCCTATGTCGTCGTGCTGTGCGGCGCCCTGTGGGCGATCAGTAACCTTCATCCGACCGGACCGCTGCTGTGGCTGCTGGCCGTCGCTCCGGCGTTCCCGGTCATCGCGGTGATCGCCATCATGGGCCTCTATCTGATCGAGGAGACCGACGAGTTCATCCGCTCGGTCCTGATCCAGTCGATGCTGTGGGGCGTCGGGATCACGCTGTCGGCTTGCACGGCGTGGGGTTTTCTGGAGAACGCCGACGTCGTGCCGCACATCCCGCTCTATCTGGTGTTTCCGCTGTTCTGCGGCAGCTTCGGCCTGGCCCAGCCCTTCGTGCGCCGGAGGTACCAGTGAAGAACCGGCTCAAGGTGCTGCGCGCCGAGCGCGACTGGAGCCAGGCTGACCTGGCCGAACGCCTGGAGGTCTCGCGCCAGACCATCAACGCCCTGGAGACGGGCAAGTACGATCCCAGCCTGCCGCTGGCCTTCAAGATCGCCCGGCTCTTCAGTCAACCCATCGAAGCCATTTTCCAGGACGAGGCCTAGCCTCTCTTGATCGCGGCGGGATCGCCCCGCCGTCACCTCTCGAACAAGGATTGTCGCCATGTGTAACCGCCATTTTTCGGCGCGCGCTTTCGCGTGCCTGATCGCCATCCTCGCCGCCATCGGCGTCTTTGGCGGCAACCACGCCCACTCGGCCCCGCTGGCCTCCGACCGCATCGCGGTGAAGGTCAGCGGGCAGGGGCCTGACGTTGTGCTGATCCCCGGCCTGGCCTCGTCCGGCGCGGTCTGGGACGCCACGGTCAAGCAGCTGTCGGGCCGTTATCGCGTCCATGTCGTCCAGGTCGCCGGTTTCGCCGGCGCGCCAGTCGGCGGCAATGCCGAGGGGCCTGTGCTGGAGCCCCTGGTCGAAGCCGTCGACGGCTACATCAAGAGCGCCGGTTTGAAGTCGCCCGCCGTGATCGGCCATTCGATGGGCGGCCTGACCGGCCTGATGCTGGCCCGCCGCCATCCCGAGGACCTCAGCCGCCTGATGATCGTCGACAGCCTGCCCTTCTATGCGGTGTTGTTCTCGCCAGCCGCCACGGTCGAGGGCGTCAAACCGCAGGCGAGCGCCATGCGTGACAGCATGACCGCCATGTCGGCCGAGACGTTCGCCGCCCAGCAGGCGATGACCATGCCTCGCCTGGTCAAGTCGCCTGATGGCCAGAAGGCCGCGCTGGACTGGTCGAAGACCTCGTCGCAATCGGTCGTGGCGCGCGCGCTGTATGATGTGCTGACCACCGACATGCGCGGTGAGCTGGCCGCCGTCGCCACGCAGACCACGATGCTCTATCCCTATGATCCGGCCATGGGCGCGCCCCAGGCCATGGTCGACCAGACCTATGGCGGCGCCTATGCCGCCTTGCCCAAGGTCAGGCTGGAGCGCGTCGACGGCGCCTTTCACTTCATCATGGTCGACCAGCCGGCCGCCTTCGCCGGCGCGGTCGAGCGCTTCCTGAAATAGCCGCCTTCGCCGGGCCAGATTGCACCCGGCGAGGGTTCACCCCTATCTCGTCCTCGCATCCGTTCAGAGAATCACATGCTCCGCACCGTCTTCCAGCCCGCCCGCCGGGCGTTCATCGGCCTGGTTTCCCTGCTGGCCCTTGGCCTCGCCGCCCCGGCCACGGCCGAGCCCGCCCTGTGGGCGATCAAGGACCAGGACTCGACGATCTATCTGTTCGGCACCATCCATGTGCTCAAGCCTCAGACTCAGTGGCGCTCGCCCCGGATCAATCAGGCCCTGAAGGCCAGTGATGATCTGGTCATCGAGGTCCTGGGCGCAGACGATCCGGCGGTCATGCAGCCGCTGGTCATGCAGTACGGCCTGGATCGCGCCACGCCGCTGTCGCGGAAGCTGTCGCCCGAGGATTTCAAGCGCGCCCAGGGCCTGGCTCAGGCCGCCGGCATGCCGCCCCAGGCCATGGAGGTCATGCGGCCCTGGCTGGCCTCGATCTCGCTGGCCATGCTGCCGGTGATCAAGGCCGGCTATGATCCGCGCAGCGGCGTGGAGCAGGTGATTTCCGCAGAGATGAAGGCGGCGGGCAAGCCGGTCTCATCGCTTGAGACGGTGGAGCAGCAGATCCGCTTCTTCGCCGACATGCCGACCAGGACCGAGGTCGAGATGCTGCAGGCCACTCTGGACGACGCCGAGGCCGGCCCGGCCAAGATCGACAGCATGGTCGCGGCCTGGGCGGCTGGCGACATCCGGGCCCTGGAGGAGCAGTTCATCACCGAAATGAAGACCAACTATGCCGAGGTCTATGGCGTGCTGCTGACCGACCGCAATCGCGACTGGGCCACTCAGCTGAAGACAAAGCTTGCCGGTTCGGGCGTCAGCTTCGTCGCCGTCGGCGCGGGCCACCTCGTGGGTCCCGATAGCCTGCAGGCGCAGCTGGCCACGCTGGGTGTCCAGGCCGAGCGCGTGAAATAGCCGCGCCAGGGACGGGTGCGCCGGTCGGTCGCATCCGTCTGCGCAGGCGATGGTTGAGCCAGAGGGCGAGACCCGTTACGCAAATCAGACCACGGTGAAGATCGCGCCGCAGAGACCCGCCATGTCCGCCCAAACCGCCGCCAAGAAACATACAGCGCTTCGCATCCTGGTGACGGGCGGGGCTGGCTTTGTCGGCTCTCACCTGTGCGATCGGCTGATCGCGCGGGGCGACCGGGTGGTGTGCCTGGACAACCTGTTCACAGGCAGCAAGGACAACATCGCTCACCTGCTGGATCACCCGAACTTCGAGTTCGTGAACCATGACGTGAACCATCCAATCTTCATCCCGGTGGATCAGATCTACAACCTGGCCTGCCCGGCCTCGCCGATCCACTATCAGTACGACCCGGTCATGACCGTGCGCACCAACGTCATGGGCGCGATCAACATGCTGGACCTGGCCAAGCGCACCGGGGCCCGGGTCATGCAGGCCTCGACCAGCGAGATCTACGGTGATCCCGAGATCCACCCGCAGGTCGAAAGCTACTGGGGCCGGGTCAATCCGATTGGCCCGCGGGCCTGCTATGACGAGGGCAAGCGCTGCGCCGAGACCCTGTTCTTCGACAGCTTCCGGCAGGACAGCATCGACATCAAGGTGGTGCGGATCTTCAACACTTACGGCCCGCGCATGGCGATCAATGACGGCCGCGTCGTCAGCAACTTCGTCGTCCAGGCCCTGACCAACCAGCCGATCACCATCTATGGCGAAGGCCAGCAGACCCGCAGCTTCTGCTATGTCGACGATCTGGTCGAAGGCTTCATCCGCATGATGGCCACGCCCACTGGCTTCACGGGCCCGGTCAATATCGGCAATCCCAACGAGTTCACGATCCTGGAACTGGCCGAGCAGACCATCGCCCAGATCGGCTCGACCTCGGTGATCGAGCGCAGGCCCCTGCCGCAGGATGATCCCCGCCAGCGCCAGCCCGACATCACCCTGGCCAAGTCGGCGCTGGACTGGGAGCCGCGGACCCAGCTGAAAGAAGGCCTGGCCAGGACCATCGCCCATTTCAAGGCCGTGCTGGGCAAGGGCCTGGTCGAGGACGAGAGCCGGGCCTAGCCCGTTTCACGGTCTGCGGCTCTTGAGAACCCGGCCCAGACCCGCTAGACGACCCGAACGCCTCGCGGGCGTAGCTCAGAGGTAGAGCGTCTGCTTCCCAAGCAGAATGTCGTGGGTTCGATTCCCATCGCCCGCTCCAAGGCTCTTCCCTGACACCCGGCCTTTGTTTTCCCGAGACGACCGATCGCATAATGGCTACGCGGTTGAACCGACCGGTCGTCCCCAGCGGTCGCGAACGCCCTCGGGCCCCGGCGGGCGGTTTTCCCCTTGGTCGGGATCGGCATTCGATTGCAGGATCGCCGTGGATTTTGCACCCAGGTGGCCGCCCAGGGCCTGACGCGATGACGTGGTCAGCGCCCCATAGGACGCCTCGAGGCGGGCCAGGCGCCAGGCCCGATAAGCGTTGGGGCGATAGTCAAAGGTGACGCCCTGGTCGGTGTAACGGGTGCGCCTCGCTGCCGCGCTCACCGCCGCCTGATTGGCGGCCATTTCAGGCAGAAAGCGCTGCTCGATCAGGGTCATCAGCGGCGCCAGGTCGTCAGGGACGCGGGTCACCAGGGCGGCCGAGCGTGCGGGGGTCGGCTTCAGGGCCCATAGTCGCGCCACCCAGGCGGCTACTGCGGGCGCGCGCTCGCGCATGATGGCGGCGGGTGTAGGGTCACAGGCGAAGTGTCGGAAGAGGGGACCGAACAGGCCGATGTCGGCGCGTGTCGGCGCGCCGCCCAGCAGCCAGTCCCGCCGGGTGAAGATCGTATCCAGCGCGTCGAGCAGATCCAGATAGTCCGCTTCGATCCGCGCCCGATTGCTGCGGGTCACTCCCTCCTGGCCGAGATAGACGGACCTTTGCCGCAGCAGGGCGATCTGGCGGCGCAGGAGGCGGGGCAGGGGGATATCCCGGAACATGCCGTCCGCCAGTCGGCCACTCATCAGCCGGGCGTCCGCCGGATAAGCCCAACGATAATAGAGCGCGGGCCGCCAAAGGTGCTCGTCTCCGTAGGTTTCGATCAACTCCGCGACAAATCTCAGGGCGGGGTCTGGTGGGGTGAGCGAGTTCTGCGGATACAGCGTCTCCAGATGGTCGATGATCACCGGCGTATCGGTCATCCAGCGTCCGTCCGGCAGCTCCAGTTGGGGCATCTGGCGGACGCCGGTCTTCAGGGCCAAGGCGCGAAACGCGGCCGTATCCATCTCCTGAAGGCGATAGGGCAGGCCCTTGGCGCGCAGATACCCTTCCAGCTTGCCCGTGAAATAGGACAGATCCAGTCCGTGTACGATCAGCACCGGTGTCGCCTTCGCCCGCTGCGCAGTCGCAGCGGCGCTCTCATTATGGCATTTGCAGTGCCGATAGTAGGGGTGATGTGCGACCGGCGTCCGCCGTCATCTCAGAGCGGCTTCAGCTCCCCCAGCACCGTCGGGATCAACTCCGACACCGTCGGGTGGATATGCACGGCCCGCTGCAGGGTGGTGCAGGGCGCCTTGGCGTACATGATGTCGAGGATGCCGTGGATGGCTTCGTCCCCGCCGACGCCCAGGATCGCGGCGCCGAGGATCTGCTTGGTCTCCGCGTCGACCAATACCTTCATGAAGCCCTTCGTCTCGCTCTTCTCGACCGCCCGGCCGACGCGGGTCATCGGCCGCGTACCGACCAGGGCCGGACGGCCCGTGGCGCGGACTTCGCCCTCGCTCATGCCGACCCGGGCCAGAGGCGGGTCGATATAGAGGGTGTAGGCGGCGATGCGGTCGCTGACCTTGCGGGCGTCATCGTCGAGCAGGTTGGCGGCGACGATCTCGAAGTCGTTATAGGCGGTGTGGGTGAAGGCGCCCTTGCCGTTGCAGTCGCCCATCGCCCAGACGCCGGGCACACTGGTGCGCAACTGGTCGTCGACGATGATGTAGCCGCGCTTGTCCACGGCGATACCGGCGGCCTCCAGGCCCAGGTCGTCTGTGTTGGGCTTGCGGCCAACGGCCAGCAGCACGTGCGATCCGGTCACCTGGGGCGCGTCGGCCTCGCAGGTGACGTGGACGCAGACGCCTTCATCGCCCCCATCGCTTTCATGGGGCGCGAAGCTGATGCATTCGGCGTTGAGGCGCACGGCGATATTCTCGGCCTCCAGGATTTCCTGCACGGCCTGCGAGACCTCGGGATCCTCACGCCCGATCAGGCGCGGCCCCATCTCGACCACTGTCACTTCGGCGCCAAAGCGGCGGTACATCTGGGCGAATTCCAGCCCGATATAGCTGCCGCCGATGATGACCAGATGCTCGGGCACGCTGTCCATCTGCATCATGTCGGTGTTGGTCAGGTAGGGAACCCAATCCAAGCCGGGCATGTCGGGAATGTTGGCCCGGCCGCCGACATTGATGAAGATCTGGCTGGCGCTCAGCAGGTCGTCGCCGACCCGCACCGTCGTGGCGGACTCGAAGCGGGCGTGTCCGACGAAGGTCGTGCAGCCCGTCATGCCATTCAGCCAGGTTTCCACGCCGTGACGGGCGTTGCGGACGACGGTCTGCTGCCTTTCCTTGACCCGCTTCATGTCGATCCCGACCGGGCCGGCCAGGGTGACGCCGTATTCTGCGGCGCGGCGGGCCAGGTGCGCGGCATAGGCGCTGGCGATCAGGGTCTTGGTCGGCATGCAGCCGGTGTTGACGCAGGTTCCGCCAAACAGCTTGCGCTCGATCACGGCCACGGTCTTGCCGGCCGCGGTCAATCGTCCGGCCAGGGCGGGACCGGCCTGGCCAGCGCCGATGATGATGGCGTCGAAGGTCTGGTTCATGAGAGCGCCGTCACGATCAGCACAGCGCCGCCCACGGCGACGGCGTCTTCCAGCAGGGCGGCGGGCAGATCCTTGCCGAAGGCCCGGGCCAGGCGGCCCCGGATCTCGGCGCCGCCCAGCGTGCCGATCACCGCGCCGATGACGCCCGCGACCGCGCCGCCAATCCAGGCACCATGAGCCATGCCGATCGCCGCGCCAGAGAGACCGCCAGTCAGGATCCGCGTCCCGAACTGTACCGGAACCTTGCGGCTGGGGGTGTTGGGAAGCTGATCGGCCACCAGCTCCAGCAGGGCCAGGGCGCTGAAGATCCAGGGCGTCAGGCTGGCGCCAAGCCAGCCCAGGGGCGTGCCGGCGAGGGGCAGCCAGCCCAGATGGGCGGCCCAGCTGACCGCCGCTGGAGCGGTCATGGCGCGAAGACCGGCGATGACGCCGATCAGCAGCGCGAGGAGATAGAAGACCATGCCAGGCTCCAGAGCGATCGAGCGTCCCGTGATCTGGCGCCCGGTGGGAGCAAATCGCAAGCGGCGCCGTCGGTCTTGGACGTTTCGATCGTCCCTGGTCTCGATGTGATGGGCCGCGATCGGCTCTAGGCCGCGGCGGCCACGCACTGTGACAGGGTTGACGCCAGGGCCGAGGCTTCGATCGGCTTGGGCAGGACGCCATCCATACCCGCCTTCATGTAGCTTTCCACCTCGTGGTTCAGCACGCTGGCGGTGACGGCGATGATCGGTGTCCGCGCGGCGCCGGCCAGGGCCTCTTCACGGCGGATCGTCCGCGTAGCCTCGACCCCGTCCATGTCGGGCATGTGCACGTCCATGAAGATGGCGTCCCAGGGCTGGGCGCGCCAGGCCGCCACCGCTTCGCGACCGCTGACCGCGAAGCCGCAGGTGACGCCGAAGGGTTCGACCAGGGCGGCGAGGATGCGCCGGTTGATCGGATTGTCGTCCACCACCAGAAGCGAAGCGGGCGCCTCGCCAGCGAACTCGCCGTCCTCGTCCTCGATCGGGGCTTCGGACGACAGCACTGACGGGATCGGCGCCGTGAAATCGAACCGTGCGCCGATGCCCAGAGCCGACGTGACCGTCAGCGCGCCGCCCATGCGTTCGGAAATCTCGCGGCAGATGGCCAGGCCCAGCCCGATGCCGCCGACCTGGCGGGTCGACGAATTGTCGACCTGGACGAAGCGCTCGAAGATCGCCTCATGGTCCTTCGCGGCGATGCCGATGCCGGTGTCGATCACCGCGATCTGAAGTTGATGATCGTCGCCGGTGATCTTGACCGTGACGCCGCCCTGCTTGGTGAACTTCAGCGCATTGGAGATCAGGTTGGCGATCACCTGCGCCAGCCTGTCGCCGTCGCCGCGCCGGAAACGCGCCAGATCGGGTTGCAGGGCGATGGTCAGGGACAGGCCTCGCTCCCTGGCCATGGGCTGGTGAAGTTCCCGGATGTTGCTGACCAGGGTTTCCAGCGAGAACACGTTCAACCGCAATTGCAGGCCGCCGGCCTCGATCTGCGAGATGTCGAGGATGTCGTCGATCAGTTGCCGCATAACGCGGGAGGCGGTCTTCATCACCCCCAGACGCTGGCGTTGCGGCGGGGTGAGGTCTTCGCGCGCCAGCAATTGACCTTCGCCCAGGATGGCGTTCAGCGGGGTGCGCATTTCGTGGCTCACCATGGCCAGGAATTGCGACTTGGCGCGGTTGGCGACCTGGGCCTTTTCCGACAGGCGCTCCAGTTGCTCGGTGCGGGCGCGCACGCGGCTTTCCAGGTCGCGGTTTAGCAGGCTGGTGTCGTGATTGCGTCGCCGGATATCCTCGAGCAGCTCGCGGTTCTCGTCGCGCAGCCGCAGGCAGTCGACCAGCAGGGCGTGGTTGTTGCGATGGCCCACGATCATCACGACCCAGAAGACGACGCCCAGGGCGCCCAGGCTGGCATCCACGCCACCCAGAGTGATCAGGGTTATGGAGGCGGGTAGCAGGATGAGAGAGACATAGATCCGGCCGGTCCATTTCTGGGGCGACAGAACGCCGACCGCGCCGCCCGCCAGCGCCGACAGCACCACGATCAGGGCATAGCGCGTAACAAGGCTGTCGGCCGGAATGCGCAGGTAAGCCAGCAGCGCCCACAGGCCCGCGCTGAGGATCAGGCCCGCGCTGTGAAGCCGCGCCAGAGGCCACAGGTGATCGGCCAGGAAGCGTCCCGCCAGGGCGGCGCCCAGCAGGCGGTCGATCACCAGGCGGGCGGCCAGCAGCGTCAGGACGACGACAAGCCATCCGACGTGGAAGGGGCGCTCGGCCGGTTGCGCGATCAGGGTGACGCCGATCGCCGCAGCGGCCTGAACCGCCATGGTGGCCATGCTGTTGCGCTGCGCGTGCCCCAGCAGGGCGAGCCTCAGGGCTTCGCCCCGCGGCCTTTCCTCTGCGCCGTCAGATCGCATTCCAGAACTCGCACCGGGCCATCATTTTCTTCAATACGGCCGCCAGGGTGAACGAAGATATGCCAAACTCAGCGGCAAAATGTCGCGTAGCTTGGCAATAGGCCCGTTCCTGTCAGCGCGCCGGTTCGTCCAGCCAGGCGGCGACCCAGAACAAGGGCGCGTTCCAGTTGATGGCCACCTCGTTCTGGGTGAAGGCGCGGTAGTCGTCGGTCCAGCAGGTCTGGGGCGCGCACTGGCCCTTCATGTCCTTGGCCACGGGGTCGCCCATGCTGGTCGAGTTGGGACCGCCCGAGACCACGCCGGGCGGCGGGGCGGGATAACGGGCGTCGGCCTGCCGGGCCCAGAAGCGGTGGTGCGGATTGCGCATCGGTCGCGCGCCATGGCCGGTGACGAACGAGCGGTCCAGCGGGTTGCGGCCCATTATCCAGTCCATGGCGTCGACCGCGCCGTCGCGATAGGCGGCCTTGCCCGTGAAGTCGGCGGCCAGTCCCAGCACCATGGCCCGGTTCAGCACCGAAGAGGTCGAGCCCCAGGGGTAGCCTCTGGGCGCATAGGGCAGGGCGTAGCCCTGGGTGACGCCGTCGGCCAGATAGCGGTCGGCGCTGGCGACGAGATTGGCGCGGGCCCTGGCGATCTCGGCGGGCTTCAGACCATTGGGCGTCAGCGCCAGGGTAATCGTTCCCAGCGCGCCGATCGAGGGCCAGCCGATGTCGCCGGTCGGCCTGCCGCTAGCGGAAGGCCCGGCTAGGAACAGCGGTGAGGCGCGCAGGGCGGTCTCGTACTCGGCCGCGCCGGTCGTGGCGTACAGCTCGGCGGCGGCCCAGTAGAACTCGTCCTCCACATTGCCGTCGCCATAGCCGCCGCTGCCGGTAAAGGCGCCCAGGGCGTAGACCTCGGGGTTGCGACGGGCGGCGGCATAGGCGCGCCTGGCGACGTCCAGGCAGCGGGCCGAGAAGGCCGGATCGATGCTCTTCCAGATCCGCGCCGCCTGGGCCGCCGTGGCGGCCAGGTTCAGGGTTGCGGCGGTGGTCGGGTGATAGAGGTAGCGGGTTTCCCTGTCGTCGGCCGGGGCGGTGGGCAGGGCCGTCCAGCGCTCGTCGCCCATCCGCTGGTGCGCCATGCCGGAAGCGTCGAGCTCGGTTAGGATCAGGCGCCCGGTCGGGCCGACCTCTTGATGTCCTACGGGCAGGGCCAGGGTCTTGCCCTGCGGAACCTGCATGGCCAGCAGGAAGTCCATCTCCCAGCGGGCCTCGTCCAGCAGGTCGGAGACGCCGTTGGCGTTCTCGGGAATCCTGCCCTTGCCGTCGGCGAAGGCGGCCAGGGTCGAGGTCTTGCCCAACAAGGCGGCGCGCTCGTGGGCGTTCAGCAAGGTCCAGACCGATATGCCGCCATTGACGACGTACTTGCCGTGGTCGCCGGCGTCATACCAGCCCCGGCTGACGTCCAGGGTATAGTCGCAGCCGGCCCAGACCTGGCCGCGTTCGTCGGCCTTGTTGAAGCAGGTGGCCCTGTCCGGCGCGTGGCCGGCGGGGCGGGCCAGATCCGGGCGCTGAACGAACCGGGCCTCGATCGGGATGCTGGCGCGGTTCTGGTAGAAGAAGCCCAGGGCGTCGGCCTTCAGCGCGCCGTACTGTCGCCCGCCGATGGTGAAGGGTCGGCTCTGCGCTGCGCCGACGCTCAGGCGATAGCCGTCGCCGGAGCCTCTGAAGGCGCTGAAATCGATCTGGTGGACATGCTCGCCGGAAGCCGCGTCGGCGCCGAACACCCGGGTCTCGCCGCTGGCGACGATACCGTCCTTCGCGTCGCGCAGGGTCCAGGGCAGGGGGCGGGTCGAGGGATCGGCCAGCATGGCGCGCTTGGGACCCGTCGCCTCGACGCCCAGCTGGTTGAGGCGGATGGGTTGGACGGTGTCTTGCGCCGTTGCGCCGCCAGCCAGGGCAAGAGTCAGGGCGAGGGCCGTCAGGGCCGGGCTGATCCTGGTCATATGCGTCTTCCTGCCTGCCGACGCGTCATGGTCGCGCGTCTTCGCAAGGAGGTTAGCGGTAACCTGACAGCGTTGTCGTCCGCAAAATTGCGCTCAGACCCGCTCGACCACCATCGAAATCCCCTGGCCGACGCCGATGCACATCGTCGCCAGCCCATAGCGGCCCTGTCGGCGATGCAGCTCCTCCACAGCTGTCAGCGCCAGACGCGCGCCGCTCATGCCCAGCGGATGGCCCAGCGCGATGGCGCCGCCATTGGGGTTCACGTGCTCGCCGTCGTCGGACAGGCCCAGCGCCCGCAGCACCGCCAGCCCCTGGGCGGCGAACGCCTCGTTCAGCTCGACCACGTCCATCTGGCCGATGGTCAGACCCAGCCGTCCCAGCAGCTTCTGGGTCGAGGGAGCCGGGCCAAAGCCCATGACGCGCGGCGCGACGCCGGCGGCGGCCGAGCCGACGATGCGGGCGCGGGGCGTCAGGCCATGGCGCTTGATGGCGTCCTCCGAGGCGATGATCAGCGCCGCAGCGCCGTCATTGACGCCCGAGGCGTTGCCGGCGGTGATCGTGCCGTCGGGCCGGACGATGGGCTTGAGGGCCGAGAGGGCCTCGATCGTCGTGGCGCGCGGATGTTCGTCCTTGCTGACCAGCACTGGGTCGCCCTTGCGCTGCGGGATGGTCACCGGAACGATCTCGGCGTCGAAGCGGCCGCTGGCCTGGGCGGCGGCGGCGCGAGCCTGGCTGCGCAGGGCGAAGGCGTCCTGGTCGGCGCGATTGACGCCGTAGTCGTCGGCGACGTTCTCGGCCGTCTCGGGCATGGAGTCGACGCCATAGGCCTTGCGCATGGCCGGGTTCACAAAGCGCCAGCCGATGGTGGTGTCGAAGATCTCGGCGTTGCGCGAGAAGGCGCTGTCGGCCTTGCCCATCACGAACGGCGCGCGGCTCATGCTCTCGACGCCGCCGGCGATCATCAGCTGGGCCTCGCCCGACTTGATGGCGCGCGCTGCCACGCCCACGGCGTCCAGGCCCGAGCCGCACAGGCGGTTGATTGTCGAGCCCGACGCTTCGGTCCCCAGCCCCGCCAGCAGGGCGGCCATGCGGGCGACATTGCGGTTGTCCTCGCCGGCCTGATTGGCGCAGCCCAGCACCACGTCGTCCACCCGACTCCAGTCGACGCCCGGGTTGCGCGCGGCCAGGGCCCTCAGCGTGATCGCCGCCAGATCGTCGGCCCGCACCGACGACAGCGCGCCGGCATAGCGGCCGATGGGGGTGCGGATCGCGTCGCAGATGAAGGCTTCGGCCATGGCGGATCTCTCAAACATTTGTTCGGCGCACCCTAGCGGCCGGGCCGGCGTGATCAAGTCGGCGAATGGCTGGACACCGGTGTCAGATCGCCTAGACCTGACCGCAACGAGACCTCCTGGGAGAGACGCCATGATCAGTCGGCGCGAAGTGATGGGCGCCGCCGTGGGCGGCGCGGCGCTCCTGGCCGCCGGCGGCGCGCAGGCGGCCGGCGACGACGCGGGGCTGAAGGCGCTGCTGGACAAGCTGGCCAGGGGCGGCCCAGCCGACCAGAAGCTGGCGACCCTGAAAGCCTTTTCCTCGACCACCCTGAGCCCCGCCGCGCGCCTGGACTACGACGCCGTGCTGTCGGCGTTCGCCATCGAGGGCGAGATCGTCCGCCGCTTCCCGTTCGGAACGGGCGCGACCTCGCCCTATGTCGTGACCAACCGATCGGGCGCCTGGCTGAAGGCGGTTGACGCCGCCAAGTCGGGCGACGCGACCGCTGACACGGTCAAGCGACTGGACGCCGAGACCGCAAGGATCGCTGAAGACGCCGCCAAGGGTGTGATCCTGCCCGCCTTCGTGATCGACAAGGTTGTCGCAGGTCTCGCCGAAACCGCCGCAGCGGCCTCGGTCGCGCCCGACCTCGCCGCTGCCCTGGGCCGGCAGCGCGACGCCCTGATCGCCTTGCGCCCCAAGGCTGGCCAGGGGATCGGCGTCGGACGCTTCAAGAATGGCGAGGCCTACTACGCCCTGCTGCTGAAGGCGGCGATGGGCGCCGAGATCACGCCGGCCCAGGCCTGGGATCGCGCCAATGCCGCCGCCAAGGCCCTGACCGCCCGCGCCGACACGCTGCTGAAAGCCCAGGGGCTCAGCAAGGGGACGGTCGGCGCGCGCCTGGCCGCTCTCAGCCGCGACGAGCGCTGGCTCTACAGCGACGACGACGCCGGCCGCGACCAGCTGATCGCCGACATGAACGCCTGGCTGGCCAAGGCCGTCTCGCGCCTGCCGGTCTCGTTCGCCACCGTCGCGCCGGGCAGCCGCGTGGTCAGCATGAGCCGCATGACCCCCGCCGACGAGGCCGCCCGCCGCCAGGGCTATCGCGAGGCGCCGTCCCCCGATGGCTCGAAGCCGGGCGTCTACTACGCCGACCTCAACACCATCCGCACCCGCCCCAGCTGGACCCTGCCAAGCGTCGTCCACCATGAGAGCGTCGCCGGCCACATGGTGCAGATGCCGCTGGAGGAGCGCTCCGGCGCCCATCCGCTGCGCACCCGCCTGGCTTTCCCGGGCTTCTCCGAAGGCTGGGCGATCTATGCCGAACAACTGGCCGCTGAAGAGGGCGCCTTCGCGGGCGATTCGCTCGCGGAGCTGGGCTACACCCAGTGGATGCTGTTCCGCGTCGGCCGCCTGCTGGCCGACCTCGGCGTCCATCTGAAGGGCTGGAGCGTCGAGAAGACCACGGCCTTCCTCAACGATCTGCAGGGCCCGCCGCCGGTGTTCTCGCCCGTCTCGCAAGGCATCGAACGCATCGCCATCGGCCCGGCGGCCTCGGCGGGGCAGGGGCTGGCCTGGCTGGAACTGGTCCGCCTGCGCGAAGACGCTCGAAAACTGCGGGGGCCCGGTTTTGATATCCGAGCTTACCACGACGCGGTGCTTCTACCCGGAACTCTGCCCCTGTCGATGCTGCGGGCGCGGCTTCTGGGCGCGACCTGAACGCGAAACATCGCCCGGTCTTTCGACCGGACGGCGGTCAACCGCGTCCGGCCGCGCGCTTAATCCCCATGGCCCAGAATGCGCCGGCCAAGGCCTGGGACAGAAGGCATCCGATGACCGTTGGGACAACGAACAGGGCAGCGAACGTCGCCACGCCCGTCCAGCCGACGACCGCGCCAACCAGTCCCTTGGCCCAGAATTCCGGTAGCTTGTTGTCCCATGCCAAGGAACCAATCCAGGCGACGGCGACAAAGACGATCAGGAAGATCACAATCCATACCGTCTGGCTGAACCGGTACTTGCCCGACTTGAACTCGCGATAGCTCGGTCGGAGGAAGCACAGGGTCATGATCGCGGTGATCGTAAGCAGGAACTCCATGCGGTTCTCCCGTCGCTCGACGCGATCAACCTAGCCGATAGCCGTTTGCAAAGGCTTACCGTTCACGGCTGGCAGCCCCCGAACTGTAGCCTGCGCTTCAGTGCTTGCCGCGATCGCGTCCGAAGTTCGGCTCGGCGCTTTCCTGGCCGGCCGCCACGATGCCGCGACGGATGGCGCGGGTGCGGGTGAAGTGGCTGTGCAGGGTGTCGGCGTCGCCCCAGCGGATGGCGCGGCTCATGGCCTGCAGGTCCTCGGTGAAGCGGCCCAGCATCTCCAGCACCGCGTCCTTGTTGGCGATGAAGATGTCGCGCCACATCGTCGGATCGCTGGCGGCGATGCGGGTGAAGTCGCGGAAGCCCGAGGCCGAGAACTTGATGACTTCGCTCTCGGTGACGTTCTCCAGATCGGCCGCGCTGCCCACGATGGTGTAGGCGATCAGGTGGGGCAGGTGGCTGACGACCGCCAGCACCAGGTCATGGTGCTTCTCGTCCATCAGCTCGACCTGGGCGCCGAACGCGCGCCAGAAGGCCGACAGCTGGGCGACGGCGGCGGCGTAGTGCTCGTCGTCGCTCTCGAAGGGCGTCAGGATCGTCCAGCGGTTCTCGAACAGCTCGGCGAAGCCGGCGTCGGGCCCCGACTGCTCGGTGCCGGCGATCGGGTGGCCGGGAATGGCGAAGATCTTCGAGATGTCCTGCGCGCGGAAGGCCTCGGCGACATTGGCCTTGGTCGAGCCGACGTCGGTCAGGGTGGCGCCGGGCTTCATGGCCGGGATCACCAGGCCGGCCAGTTCAGGGACCGACAGCACCGGGGTGGCGATGACCACCAGGTCGGCGTCGCGCACCGCCTCGGCGATGTCGCCCGTCACATGGTCGGCGATGCCCAGCTCGACCACGCGGGCCCGGTGGGCCTCGCTGGCGTCGGCCACGGTGATCTCGCTGACCACGCCTTGAGCGCGGGCCGCACGGATCACCGAACCGCCGATCAGGCCGCAGCCGATCACGGTCATCTTGGGATAGAGAATGCCGGGATGTGACATCAGCGACCCACGAATTCGGTCAGCAGCTCGACCACGGCGCGGTTGTGCTCTTCCAGGCCGATGGTGATGCGGATGGCGTTTGGCAGGCCGTAGTTGCCGACGGCGCGGACCAGATAGCCCTGGCTGGCCAGGAATTCCTCGGCCTCGCGGGCGGTCTTGCCCGGGACGTCGGGGAAGTTGACCAGCACGAAATTGGCCGCCGAGGGCGTGACCTCTAGGCCAAGTCCGCCCAGCTGCTGGGTCAGGAACGGCCGCCACTGCTCAACCAGCGCCACCGAGCGGGCCTGGAACGCCACATCGGCCAGGGCGGCGATGGCGGCTTCCTGGCCAGGGATCGAGGTGTTGAACGGCGGACGGATGCGCTCGATCGGCTCGATGATCCCGGCCGGTCCATAGCCCCAGCCGACCCGCAGGCCGCCAAGGCCGTGGATCTTGGAAAAGGTGCGGGTGACGATGACGTTCTGCGCCGTGCGGGCCAGGTCCAGGCCGTCCTCGAAGCGCGGATCGGTGGCGAATTCTGCATAGGCGCCGTCCAGCACCAGCACCACCGACGGCGGAATGGCGGCGTGCAGGGCGCGGATTTCCTCGCCGGTCAGCCAGGTGCCGGTGGGGTTGGCGGGGTTGGCGATGAACACCAGCCGGGTGCGCTCGTCGATGCATTTGACGACTTCATCGGTGTCGATGCGCTGGTTCGGTTCGCGGGCCATCCGCACCTCGCCCTGGCAGGCGCGGGCCCCGATGGCGTAGGCGGCAAAGCCGTGCTCGCCCTGCACGATATTGTCGCCGGGCTCCAGATAGACCTGGCACAGCAGGGCGAAGATCTCGTCGCTGCCGTCGCCAAAGGTCAGGCGCTCGGGCTCCAGGCCATAGTGCTGGGCCACGGCGGCGCGCAGGCCATTGGCCTTGCCATCCGGATAGAGATGCAGCCGGTCGACGGCGGCGCGATAGGCGTCCTTGGCCGCTTCGCTGCAGCCCAGGATGTTCTCGTTGCTCGACAGCTTCACCGGATGGGCGACGCCCTCGATCTTCGACTTGCCGCCGACATAGGCGTGGATATCCAGGATGCCCGGCTTGGGCATGGGACGCGGCGCGGCGAAGCGGTCGGGGGCGGGAGCGGTCATCGGATTACTCGGTCGAGACAGACGGTCGTCTTATACGCCGCCCACTTACACGTCGAACGGCGTGGGCGCAGCCCCGATGACGCCGGTCAGCTTGCCCGGCGCCTGGGCCAGGCGCTCGTCATCGACCTGGAAAAAGCCCGACAGCGAAAACAGCTTCAGTCCGCCGGACTCGGCCAGGGGCTCGGCGGCGACGCCGCTGGGGCTCAGGGCCTCGACGATGGCCGCGCTGCTCTTGCCTGAGTCGGTCACCCAGAAGGTCTGGTCGCCGCCGGTCGGTTCGACCTCGACCTCGGCCACGGCCAGGGCGGCCTGCGGACCCCAACGGTTCAGGCAGGGCAGGGCGGCGAAGATCTTCAGCTTGGGCTCGGCCAGCAGCCGGCCCCACCAGTTGCTGTCCGGCGTCAGGGCCAGCACGCCGACGCCCCACGGCGTTTTGGCGGCGGCCAGCACGTCCTTGGCTTCGCCCAGGATCTGCATCCTGGGCGCGGTTCCAAAGCGCAGGCGGGTTAGTTCGACGGTGCGGGTCGGATCCTTGCCGCCCCAGACGGCCAGGTGATACGGGCCCTGGCGGGCCAGATTGTCGCTCATCACCTCGCGCCAGACGCGGATGATCAGGGCGTCATTGGCGGCGGTGCGCGGGGCGGCCAGCAGCTTGCGGATGATCAGGGCCTCGCGGCCGGGACGCAGGCCAAAGCCGGTGTCGCCAGACGCGCGCTTGGCCGCCGCCACCGAACTGGCCAGAGCCGCCCGCTCGTCCAGCAGCTTCAGCAGTTCGCCATCAATGGCGTCCAGTCGCCATCGGACCTCGTCGAGAGACGGAGGCGCGTCGGCCGCGTCGGTACCCATGTTTATCCCCGAAATTGGAGGCCGGACCATAGTCCTTGCCGCCGCCTGCGCAATAGCTGGCGTTCACGGCAAGAAACTTGCGCGCCGTCCACCGGAGGCGCGCCGGTCAGACGCTCAATAAACGCGCGGCGAGGGACCGGTGTCGATGCTTCCCAAGCGGGTGCGGCCTTCCTGCAGGATCAGGCTGGCCTCGATGACCGGCTCGCGTCCCAGGGCCTGGGCCGCGGCGGCCAGAATCTGTTCAGGCGTACGGGCGGCCCGGGGATCGACCCGCTCCTTGAGGGCGACCTCAAGCTTGCCCTGCAGGCGGCCATTGGCGTCGACGGTCAGGGCGCCGGACTTGGCCGTGCCCTCGGCCTCGCCGGCGGTGATGCGGGCGTTTTCCATGGTGATCGCGCCGCCGGCCGTGCTCCAGTCGCGCACGGCGTCGGCCCAGTTGTCGCCGCGCAGGGTCGAAACCCTGGTCAGGCGGGCGTCCAGCGTCATGTCGGCGCTGTTTTCCTGGGCGATGCGGCCCAGAAGTCCCGTGAAATTGACTCGTGCCGCGTCGGCCTTGAACAGGATCGCAGCCTGATCGTCCGGACCCGGGCGCAGGTGCAACTGCATGGCCTGGGCCGAACGCAGCGGGAAGGGCGCGGCCTCCGGCGCGGTCGAGAAAACAAGGCCGGCGCCTTCGATCGAGATGCGGGGTGGGTGCTGCTTCAGGCCCGCCAGGCTGGCGCGCAGGGCCGTGCCGGCGATGGCGACATCGCCCCCCTCCGGCCGGGTCAGCAGGGCTCCGCGCGGGGCCACGGCCACCCAGTGGTCCAGGCCATAGATCATCGCCTCGGCCTTCAGCTCGGGAATGCGCAGGGCCCAGCCCGAAGGCTCGGCGACACGGGCGTCGGCCAGGATCACGTCCAGGCGGAACGGGAAGCCGGAGAAGGTGCGGGCGCTCCACGACAGGTCATAGCCGCGCGATTTCAGCGACGCCGAGGCCGTGTCCATCCGCTGCTCGGCCTGATTGCGCAGCCAGAACCAGCCGACACACCAGGCCGTCGCGAAGATCAGCAGGATGATGAAAGGCGCAAACAGACCCCGTCGGCGGACTTTGCGAGGCGGCGCGGCGTCGGTATGGGTCATGAAAGCGTGCGTCCAGTCGGGATTGAAGATGAGCGTCGAGAGCGGAGACCGTTGGGTGTTCGGATACGGATCGCTCATGTGGCGTCCCGGGTTCCCGTTTGTAGAGCGAAGACGCGCGGTTCTCCACGGCCGTCGTCGCGCCTTCTGCATCTATTCGGTCCATCACCGGGGAACCTACGAGCGTCCGGGGCTGGTTCTGGGCCTAGCGCCCGGCGGTTCGGTGCGCGGCGCGGCCTATCGGGTGGCGGCGGCGCAGTGGGAAGAGGTCTACGGCTATCTGCGCGAACGCGAGCAGCCGACCGAGACCTATTTCGAAGCCTGGAGCGATCTGAAGATCGACGGTGAGGCGGCGAAAATCTCCTCGCTCGTCTTCCTGTCGGACATGAAGCACAGCCAATGGGCCGGTGCCCTGAGCCTCGAGCAGCAGGCCGACCTGATCGCCGGCGCCAAGGGCCTGTCGGGCCGCAATATCGACTACCTGTCCGACCTCGTTGGCCATCTGCGCGAGGACGGCGTGCGCGATCACGCCATGGAGACGCTGCTCAAGCTGGTCGAGGCGCGGGAGGGGATCTAGACCCCCTGGTCCTCCAGGGCCTTGGTCGCCGTGTCGATGCGGGTCTGAAGTTCGCGCATGAACTCGCCGCGTTTCAGGCCGGCGGGGATGGGCGGCAGGTAGTGGAAGACGATCACGCCCGGCTTGACCAGGAACCCCTTGCCCCAGTGCACGCCGCAGTTCAGCGCCAGAGGCGTGACCGGCAGGTCGAGCTCGCGATAGAGGGCGGCGATGCCGGGCTTGTAGTCGCCGGGAACGCCGACGGCGCCGCGGGTGCCTTCTGGGAAGATCACCACCTGGCGAACCTCCTTCATTTTCTCCAGCGTGTCGCGGACCAGCTTCTTCAGGGCCGTCGAGTGGCCGGCGCGGTCGACGACGACCATGCCCGCCTTCAGGCCGTGCCAGCCGAACAGCGGCACCCGCAGAAGTTCCTTCTTCATCACGAAGCAGGCGTCGGGCAGCAGGCCAAACTGGCTGAAGACGTCGAACATCGACTGGTGCTTGGCGGCGATCAGGGCTGATCCGGTGGGCAGGTATTCGCGGCCGCGCACCTCGACCCTGACGTCGGCGATCCAGCGGAGGCCAAAGAACAGGCCCTTGGACCAGAAGGTCAGGGCGGCGACCGCGAAGCGACGCGGCAGGGGCAGCAGGGCCACCATCCAGGTCGCGGTGAAGATCGACCAGAGCCAGAAATAGAACTGGAACAGAAACGAACGCAGATAGATCAAGACGCTTCCTTCGCCGGCTCGCGGGCATTTTCCTTGGGGCCCAATCCTAGGAACGCCTCGCGGCCCAGGATCGCCAGGTATTTGCAATATTCCACGACCATCCGCCGCGCCGTGGCGTTCTGCTTCCACCAGCGATGGGCGTCCAGCCCCTCGGTAGCCACCGGGTAGGGATAGAGCACGGTGTCGGGCATGGTGGCGCGCAGCTCCAGCATCGAGCGGGGCATGTGATAGTCGGCCGTGACCACGATCAGGCTGCGATAGCCCTTGGCCTTGGCCCACTCGGCCGTCTCCCGGGCGTTGCCCACGGTGTTGGCGGCGGCGAAGCCCAGGTCCACGCAGCAGTCATAGACCGGCTTGACCGCCTTGGTCACGTTCAGCACGTCCTCGCGGGTGGCCTCGCGATTGACGCCCGAGATCAGCAGGCGCTTGCCCTTGCCGGCTTCCAGCAGCTTGGTGGCGGCTTCCAGGCGGATGTTCGAGGCGCCGGTCAGCACCACGACGCCATCGGCGGTCGGCGGCTCCCGGGCGGGGATGGACTGCTCGACACGGCTCGAGAACGCCAGCAGGCCGACGGCCCAGACCATCAGCAGGATCAAAAGGGCGGCGAAGCTCTTCACGGCATGCTCCTGAGCAGACGCAGGGCGGCGAAGCGGGCGGTGAAGCCCGCGACCAGGGCGGCGATCAGCGGACAGGGCAACGGCGCCAGCAGATCGATCCACGCCAGGGGCAGGATCGGCGCCAGGCCCGAACCGCCGCCCAGCGTCCGGATTCCCGCGCCGATGATGGTCGCCCCAGCGCCGCCCAGCAAGCCCGCCACGGCGGCCATGCCCGCGAACCGCCACTGGAACAGGCCGGCGATGAAACGGGCTTCGGCGCCAGAGAGGTGCAGCACCTCGATCACGTCGGCCCGCGCCGCCAGTCCGGCCCGCGTGGCGAAGGCGATGACTGAAGTCGCCGCCGCGGCGATCAGGGCGAAGACGCCCAGCGCCGCCCAACGTGCCAGGCTCGCGCCGCGTTCGATGTCGGCGATCCAGCGGCTGTGGTCATCGACGACCGCGTCCACGCCAGCCGCCTTCAGGGCCTGGTCCAGCGCCGTGGCGGTGGCGGGCAGTTTGGGATCCAGGTCCAGGGTGACGAGACGCGGCGTCGGCAGGTCGTCGACCAGGGCCTCCTTGCCGATCCAGGGAACCAGCAGCTCCTCGGCCTTGTCCTTGGTCAGGGCGCGCGCCTCGATCACGCCCTTGACCCCGGCCAGGGCCTCGGCGGCGCGGGCGGCGGCGGAGTCGGGGGTCTCGTTGGGGCGGGCGCGGACCACCACGGTCGCAGATCCGGTCAGCTGGTTGGTCCAGCCCTCGGCCGCGCGGTTGGCGGCCAGGGCGGCCAGGGCGGTCAGGCAGGCCAGGAAACAGAGAACGGCGACCACGAAGACCAGCGAGCCGTCGCGGGCATCGCGCGGCGGCAGCAGCGGACCCGGCCGCCAGCGCTCGACCTGGAAGACCTCGCTCATGCGTCGCCGCCTTCGACCAGGCGGCCATGCTCGAGATGCAGGGTCGGCTGGCCGGCGCGGGCCACGACGTCCTCGTCATGGGTGGCGATCAGCACCGTGGTGCCCAGGCGATTGAGCTCGACGAACAGCCGCAGCAGGCGCAGCGACATGGCCGGATCGACATTGCCGGTCGGCTCGTCGGCCAGCAGCACGTCGGGCCGGTCGACCACGGCGCGGGCGATGGCCAGGCGCTGCTTCTCACCGCCCGAAAGGGTGGCGGGTAGGGCGTGCATCCGTTCACCAAGTCCGACCCAGGTCAGCAGTTCGGCGACGTCGTCGCGATAGGTCGCCGGCTTGCGCTGCAGGATGCGAAGGGGAAGGGCGGCGTTGTCGAACACCGACAGGTGCTCCAGCAGCCGGAATTCCTGGAAGACCACCCCGATCCGGCGGCGCAGGAACGGCAGGTCGCCGGTCGGCAAAAGGCTGACATCGCGGCCGAAAAGCTCCACGCGACCCCGTGACGCACGGTGGGCCAGATAGATCAGCTTGAGCAGCGAGCTCTTGCCCGCGCCCGAAGCGCCGGTCAGGAAGTGAAACGACCCGGGAGCTAGAGAAAACCCAATGTCTCTTAGCGTTTCCGGCGCGCGGCCGTAGCGCATCGACACGCCCTCGAAGCGAACCACGGGGAGGGCGTCATCGCCCTGATCTGCCTCGATCCGCAAGGAGCTGTCGCCGGGCTTTCTGGACATCAGGGACAAAATCAGCGACCCCATTTGTTAATGCGGGGAGCCTACGATTCGCGGCCATGATACTGACCTGTCCGGAGTGCGCCAGCCGCTATTTCGTCGACGACTCCAAGGTCGGTGCGGCTGGTCGTGTCGTGCGTTGCGCCTCGTGCGGCAACCGCTGGACCGCCCGTAACGAGGAGTCGACCGACCTCTTCGACGAGCCTTCCGACGCCACCATGGCCGGCGACGCCGCCATGGCGTCACTGGACGCCTCGGGGGCCGCCGCGACCGCCGAACCTGAACCCGAACCGCCGGTCAGCGCCCTTCCGGGCGAGGAGCTGCCCAAGGTGTTCCGGGCCCGCGCCGACGCCGAGCGCCGCCTGCGCGAGGCGACGACCACGGGCGTGGTCTGGGCCGGCATGGCCGCCGCCATGGCCTCGATGGTGGTCGGCGCCCTGATCTTCCGCATCGACATGGTGCGCCTGTGGCCCGCCACGGCCGGGGCCTATGCCAGTGTCGGCCTGCCGGTGAACACGGTCGGACTGGTGATCGAGAACATCAAGGCCGAACCCTCGCTGGAAGACGGCCACGCCGCGGTGACCATCACCGGCATCATGCGCAACATTACCGATCACGCCGTGATCGCCCCGCCGCTGCGAGTCGAGCTGCGCAACGCCAAGGACAAGCGCGTGGCCGGGCGCATCGCCGCCGCCGCCGATCCGAAGATCCCGCCCAGCGAGATCCGCCACTTCGCCATCACCATCCTGGACCCGCCGCGCACGGCCAAGGATCTGGTCATCGACTTCGCCGTCGAGCCCGGCGCCGCCAAGGCCGTCAAGGCGGCCCTGAAGACGCCGGCCAAGCACGCGGCCGATCCCGAACTGTCCCTGCGCGGCGCCCAGGATGCGCCCGCCGAGGCAGATGCGGCTGGACATGAACCCTCGGGACATGAGACCGGAGCGGAAGCAACTCCTCCCTCTGACTCTCACGAACCCGCGCATCATGAATGACACCGCCCAACCCGAAGTCCTGATTTCGGAAGCCGAGATCGCCCAGCGCGTTCAGGCCCTCGCCAACGCCATCGCGCCGCGCATCGACGACGACACCGTCTGCGTCTGCCTGCTGACCGGCGGTCTGTGGTTCGCCGCCGACCTGACCCGGGCGCTGTGGAATGCCGGCCGCAATGTCCGCTTCGACGCGCTGTGGCTGGCCTCGTATCATGACGAGCGCAAGAGCACCGGCCGCTGCGAGGTCCGCGCCGATCTGCAACGCCCGCTGATCGGCCGCCGGGCCCTGGTGGTGGATGACGTGTTCGACAGCGGCCTGTCGCTCAGCGAGGCCTCGCGCCTGGTCAAGGACGCCGGCGCCAGCGAAGTCATGACCGCCGTCTTCGCCCGCAAGCCCTGGCCGACCGATCGCGGCATGGAGCCCGACTTCGTCGCCTGGGAAGCGCCGGCGCGCTACCTCGTGGGCTACGGGCTCGACGACGAGGGCAAGAGCCGCGGGCTGCCTTATATCGGCGCGCTGGACTAGACTCTCGCCTTAGGCAGCCTGTCTGGCGCTGTCTGCGGAAGAGGCCTTCCGACCGATGTCGAAAAGGTCGACCCGAGAGGTCAGTTCTTCGGATTCAGACTTGAGCGCATGGGCGGCGGCGGTGGTCTCCTCGACCATCGCCGCGTTCTGCTGCACCACGCGGTCCATTTCGCCCATGGTGGTGTTGACCTCGCCCAGGCCCTGGGCCTGTTCGCGGGCCGACGCCGCGATGGCGGTGACCCTGGAGTCGATCTCGGCCACACGGGCGACAATGCGCTGAAGGGCTTCCCGGGTCCGGCCCACACGCTCGACGCCAGCGCCGACCTGCTGGCCGGAAATGTTGATCAGGTCCTTGATTTCGCGCGCGGCGTTGGCCGAGCGCTGGGCCAGGGCCCGCACTTCCTGGGCCACGACCGCGAAGCCACGGCCGGCGTCGCCCGCCCGGGCGGCCTCGACCCCGGCGTTCAGCGCCAGAAGATTGGTCTGGAAGGCGATTTCGTCGATCACGCCAATGATCTTGCCGATCTGGCCCGACGAGGTCTCGATCAGGGTCATGGCCTCAACCGCTTCGCTGACCACAGGATCCGAGCGCTCGGCCTCGTGGCGCGCTCCGGCCGCGGCGGCATTGGCCTGGCGGGCGCTTTCGGCGGTCTGGTTGACGGCGGCGGTGATCTGGTCGAGCGCCGTGGCGGTCTGCACCAGAGCCGCAGCCTGGTGTTCGGTGCGGCGCGCCAGTTCGTCGGACGCCCGGCTCATGTCGGCGACGCCCGCGGACATGCTGGAGGCATTGTTGGAAATCTCGCTCATGGCCGCCTGAAGGCGGTTCATGGCGTCATTGAAGTCGGCGCGCAGGGTTTCGTATCGATCGGCGAAGGCATGTCTCAGGCGCCAGGTCAGGTCGCCAGCCGACAGTCGGGTCAGTGCGTTGGCGAGTTCGTCGACGACGTGGGTCTGCTCGGCCTCCAGCGCGGCTTTCTGAGCGGCCTGCTCGGCGTTGGCGGCGTCATGCGCGGCGCGTTCCGCCGCCGTCGCCGCATTGGCGGCGTCCGCGCGGGAGGCCGCTTCCAGAGCCTTGTCGGTGCGCGCGGTGACGGTGACGAACAGGCGCGACACCCCGGCCGTGAGCCAGATCAGCGACCAGGCGGCCGTCAGTGTGATCCCGGCATTGAAGGCGATCCGCAGCGGTGTGATCTCGCCAGGCAACAGCAGGTGCGGCGCCAGAAAGCTGGCCCCGACCTCGGTGACGACTACGCTGGCGGCGCCGACGGCCACCACCCGCCAGTCGCCATAGGCGACCAGAAGGGCGAGGGCGGCGAGATAGGCCATCCGGGCGTCGCCCTGCCAAGCGCGGCCGGAGAAGGCGGCGATGAAGAGGCTGACCTGTCCGATCAGGGTGACCGCGGTGGATATCCGTTGCGCGGCGCTGTCACGCCATATGGCGTATCCGCCCCAGGCCAGGCCCGCGAAGACCGCAGCGCCCAGCGTCAGGACCAGCCAGGGTCGGCCGGCAAAGGCGCATGCGGCGGGCACCAGGGCGACCATCGCCGCCACGCACAGCCGAACCAGCTGCCCGCCCACACGGCGTTGCGCCTCGATGCTGTCGAACTCGATCATGATCCGCTCCGGCCCACCCCGACAGGCTGTCGCGGGCGGTTGCAGGGTCGGTGACAGCGGTTAACTCGCGGTGACGGAATTCGGCCCGGGAGCGATGTGGGGCATCCGTATGAATACCTAAACCCAATTTGGGGTCAGGTCTCGAGCCAGGATTTCCTCGTAGGTCGGCCGGGCGCGGATCACCGCGAAACGGTCGCCATCGACCAGCACCTCGGGCACGAGCGGCCGGGTGTTGTATTCGCTGGCCATGGCCGCGCCATAGGCGCCTGCCGACATGAAGGTCACCAGGTCGCCCGCCGCCAGCGGCGGCAACGGACGGTCACGTGTAAACGTGTCGCCCGTCTCGCAGATCGGGCCGACCACGTCATAGGGGCTGGCGTGGCCCTCCCGCTTCAGCACCGGGCGGATGTCGTGGAAGGCGTCGTACATGGCCGGGCGCAGCAGGTCGTTCATCGCCGCGTCAATGACCAGGAACTTGCGGCCTTCGGGACGTTCGTGGACGTGGATGACCTCGCTGACCAGCACCCCGGCATTGGCGGCGATCACGCGGCCCGGCTCGAAGGCCAGCTTGACGGGCAGGCCGGCCGTCACCTCGCCGACCATGTTGGCGAAGTCGGCGGGCGAGGGCGGGGTCGGCATGTTGAAATAGGGCACGCCCAGGCCGCCGCCCAGATCAAGGCGCTCGACCGACAGGCCTTCACCCAGCAGTTGCTCGACCAGGCCCCGCATCTTGCTGAAGGCCTCGCGCATCGGCGCAAGGTCGGTGATCTGGCTGCCGATGTGGCAGGCCACGCCGATGGGCTCCAGCGCGGCGTTGTTGCTGGCGTTGGCGTAGAGGCGGGCGGCCTCGGCGAACGAGACGCCGAACTTGTTCTCGGCCTTGCCCGTGGCGATCTTGGCGTGACCGCCGGCCGCGACATCGGGATTGACCCGGAAGGCGATCTTGGCCCGCACGCCCAGCTCGGCGGCGACGGCCGCCACCAGGTTCATCTCGGGCTCGGACTCGACATTGATCTCGGCGACGCCGGCCCGCAGGGCGAACTCGACCTCGCGCCGGGTCTTGCCGACGCCGGAAAAGACGATGCGGTCGGCTGGAATGCCGGCGGCCAGGGCGCGGCGGACCTCGCCCTCCGACACCGTGTCGGCGCCGGCGCCCAGGTTGCCCAGGACCTTCAGCACCGCGACATTGGAGTTGGCCTTGACCGCATAGGCGATCAGCGGATCGGCGACGCCGGACAGTTCCAGCGCGTCGCGAAACACGGTGAAGTGCCGCTCGAGCGTGGCGCGGGAATAGACATAGACCGGCGTGCCGACCTCGGCCGCGATGCGCGCCAGCGGGACGCCCTCGCAGGCCAGGCCCTCGGGGCCGTACTCGAAGTGGTTCACGTCAAAGCCTAGTTGGGGGTCGCGCCGGGGAAGCCCGCCGCCGAGGGGCCGCCGAACGGGTTGGGAGCCGTGCCGGCCAGCGGCGCTGCGCGGACGGTGCGGTTGCTGGACGCCGGATCCATGATTTCCTGGGCGCCGCCGGCGCGGGCCGGCTGGTTGGCCGTGGCGGAAGCAGCGCGGCGCTGAGCTTCCCAGGCGGCCTTCTTCTGGGCGTCCCACATCGGGGCGGGACGTTCCAGTTCGGCCTGCTTGCCGCAGGCAGCAAGGCTGAGCGCGGCGAGGGTCAGAAGAGCGAGGGGGCGCAGGGTCATCCGAGCAGTTCCTTCCAACGCGCGATCTGGGCGCGGACCTGGGCGGGAGCGGTCCCGCCATAGCTGATGCGGCTGGCCGCCGAAGCGGCCGGGGTGAGGATGGCATAGACCTCGGCGGTGATCTGCGGCTCGATCGCCTGGAACTGCTCCAGGGACAGATCCGCCAGATCCACGCCAAGGCCCTCGGCCGTCTTCACGGCGGAGCCTGTCACGTGGTGGGCGTCGCGGAAAGGCATGTTCAGGGTCCGCACCAGCCAATCGGCCAGATCGGTGGCGGTCGAGAAGCCGGCGCCGGCCGCGGCGGCCATCTTGTCGGTGTTCGGCGTCAGGTCAGCGATCATGCCGGCCATGGCCAGCAGGCTCAGCTCCAGAGCGTCAAAGGCCTCGAAGGTCGGGACCTTGTCTTCCTGCATGTCCTTGGAATAGGCCAGCGGCAGGCCCTTCATGACGACGGTCAGGGTGGTCAGGCTGCCCAGGATCCGGCCGACCTTGGCGCGGATCAGCTCTGCGGCGTCGGGGTTCTTCTTCTGCGGCATGATCGAGCTGCCGGTGGTGAAGGCGTCGGTCAGCTTGATGAAGCCGAACATCGGCGTCGTCCACAGCACGATCTCCTCGGCCAGGCGCGACAGGTGCGTGGCGGTGATCGAGGCGGCCGACAGGGCTTCCAGGGCGAAGTCGCGGGCCGAGACGCTGTCCAGCGAATTGGCGGTGGGGCGATCAAAGCCCAGGGCCTTGGCCGTGGCGTGACGGTCGATGGGGAAGGGCGAGCCAGCCAGGGCTGCGGCGCCCAGCGGGCACTCGTTCATCCGGGTCCGGGCGTCGCGGAAGCGGCCGGCGTCGCGGCCGAACATCTCGACATACGCCATCAGGTGGTGGCCAAAGGTCACCGGCTGGGCCGGCTGCAGATGGGTGAAGCCCGGCATCAGGGCGTCGGCATGGGTTTCTGCCTGGGCCAGCAGCGCGCGCTGCAGGGCGTCAAGCTGGGCGGCCGAGCGGTCGCAGGCCTCGCGGACCCACAGACGGAAGTCCACCGCCACCTGGTCATTGCGCGAGCGGGCCGTGTGCAGGCGGCCGGCTACCGGGCCGATCAGCTCGCGCAGCCGCGCCTCGATATTCATGTGGATGTCTTCGTACTCGTCGCGGAACGGGAAGGTCCCGGTCAGCAGCTCGTCCTCGATCCGGGCCAGGCCTTCGAGGATTTCCTCGCCATCGCTACTTGCAATCACACCTTGGCTGATCAACATCCGGGCATGGGCGCGGGAGCCCGCCAGATCCTGCGCCCACAGGCGCTTGTCGAAGCCGATGCTGACATTGATCGCCTGCATCAGCTCCGCCGGTTTGGCCGAGAACCTGCCGCCCCACATGGCTTGACCCTTTCCGCCGTCGGCGGCGTCGGGTTTTTTGGAGGCGTTGTCGGTCATATGAGCGAAATCCAGTCGAGCGAGAACGGGTCGGGCGAGAACGGAACCGGCGCGGGCAAGCGCAGTCCGCTGAAGTGGGCGATCGGCGCCGCCATGCTCGTCGGCGTCGCGGCGGTTCTATACGTCATCGCCGCCGCTTCGTTCAAACCCTCAGGGCCGGCCAACCTGAATGAATTCAAGCGGGCCTCTCTGGCCAAGCTCGACGTGCCCGCGTCGCCCCGCGCCGCGCCGGGCACAACCTTCTTCGACGAGGCCGGAAAGCCGGTCACCCTTGCCGATTTCGAGGGGCAGGTCGTGGTGCTGAACCTCTGGGCCACCTGGTGCGCCCCCTGCAAGAAAGAGATGCCCACCCTGGCCAAGCTGGCGGCCGCCTACGCCGCCCAGCCGTTCAGGGTGCTGCCGGTCAGCGTTGACCGGGATTCGGACCTCAACCTGGCCCAGGCCGAGATGGCGGCCAATGCGCCCCTGAAGCTCTATCGCGATCCATCCTACAAGATGTCGTTCGAGATGGAGCCGCGCGCGGCGGGCTATCCGACCACGGTGATCTACGACAAGCAGGGCCGGGAGCGCGCCCGTCTGTCTGGCGACGCCGACTGGTCCAGCCCCGAGGCGCGGGGTCTGGTCGAGAAGCTGCTTGCCGAGTAGCGGGCGGTTGGACGTCGATCCCGCCGTTCTGGAGCCGATCGCTGACCGGGCCTGGCCGGCGCGGGAACGATCGGCGCTGGGCGGCTGGCGGCTGAACGCCGCCGAAGGCTGGTCGATGCGGAGCAATGCCTGCTGGCCGCTGGGCGAACCGGATCGCGAAATCGAGACGGCGATCGACGCGGCCGAAGCCTGGTTCCAGGCGCGGGGCTTGCCGCCGCGCTTCAAGCTGACAGACGGCGCGACAGCGCCGGAAGATCTGCCGCAACGTCTTTCGCGACGCGGCTATGCGGACTGCAAGCAGACCCTGGTGATGATCGGCCCCACCCTGGGACGGTCCGACCCGGAAGTGACCCTTTCCGCCGCGCCCGATCCCAGCTTCGAGGCGGTGTTCACAGCCTCGGCGGGCGGGAATTTCGATGACGCACGGGAGCGGCTGGAAATCCTGGCCCGCATCCCGGCCCCGGCGCGTTTCGCGCGTCTGGTCGTCGGTGGGGAGCCTGCGGCTTTAGGCGCCTGCGCCGTCGAGGGGCAGTGGGCCGGGGTTTTTGGCATGCGCACGACGCCCGAGCACCGGCGCAAGGGCCTTGCGCGCCGCGTGCTTGGCGCCTTGCTGGCCGAAGCGGCGGTGCTGGGCGCGCGTCGCGCCTACCTGCAGGTCGAGGCCAGCAACGAGCCGGCGATCGCCCTCTATGAACGCGACGGCTTTCGGGCCGCCTACGCCTATCGCTACTGGGTTCGCTAGAAACCCATCTCCGCGCGCAGGTCCGCTGACGTGACGCCCGCCGCCCTGAGTTCGCGCAGGGTCTGGGCCCTGTCACGCTTGGCGTAGCGCTTGCCGTCCGGACCGACGAGCAGGCGGTGATGGCGATAGATTGGGGTCGGCAAGCCCAGTAACGCCTGCAGTAGTCGCTGGATGTGCGCCGCCTCGAACAGGTCCTCGCCGCGAATGACGTGGGTGACGCTTTGCAGGGCGTCGTCCAGAACGACCGCCAGATGATAGGCGACGCCGACGTCCTTGCGCGCCAGCACGATATCGCCCGCGCCTTCGGGACGGGCGCGGATCAGACCGGACTGGCCGTCCGGTCCCGCCCCTTCCTCTAGGAAGGTCAGGTCATCGAACCCATCGAGCGCCGTCTTCGCCGCTGAAAGCGACAGCCGCCAGGCGAACGCTTCGCCACGCTCCAGGCGTTCAGCCTGCTCGGCGGGCGGCAAGGGGTCGCCCATGAACGGCGTCTGCGGCGCGTGCGGCGCGCGACCGATATCCAGCTCCTTGCGGGTGCGAAAGCAGCGATAGACGAGACCGCGCTCGCGCAGATCCTCAATGGCGGCGTGATAGTCGGCCAGATGCTCGGACTGGCGGCGGACAGGCTGTTCCCAGTCCAGGCCCAGCCAGGCCAGATCCTCCGCGATCGCCGCCTCATACTCGGGACGGCTGCGCGTGGCGTCGATGTCTTCGATGCGCAGGATGAAGCGCCCGCCTGCAGCGTGGGCGGCCTCGAAAGCCGTCAGGGCCGAAAAGGCATGGCCGCGATGCAGGTAGCCCGTCGGCGACGGCGCGAACCGGGTGGCGAACACCAAGGGCTCAGCCCCGGTCGAACTTCGCGAACATGCCCAGGTGCTCGAACACGGCCCGCAGGAAGGCGTCTTCGCCGCCCAGCAGCTCCTTGAGCGGCGCGAACTGCTTGAAGCTGATCATCTCGGCCAGGCCATGGCCCGCGCACCACGCGGCGATGGTGGCCAGCTCGACATCGATGCCCGTTGCGCCGTCGCCTGACTGCTCGGATATGGTGTCGCGCACCTGGCAATAGGCGCCTTCCTCTTTCATCTGCTCAGGCAGGGCGTCCTTGTCGCGCGAGCAGTCGTACATCACCCGGTAGAGCGCGGGGTTGTCGCGCGCGAACTGCACATAGGTCACGCCGATGCTGGTCATCCGGTCGCGCGCATTGGTGGCCGAGGCGCGAGACTGGGTCAGGGCCGCGTCCAGCGCCATCCAACCCTCGTGGGCGACCGCTTCCAGCAGCTCACCCTTGTCCTTAAAGTGGTGATAGGGCGCGGCGGGACTGACGCCGGCTTCACGCGCCACTGCGCGCAGGGACAGCGCCGCGGGACCGTCCTTTTCAAGAATGCGGCGCGCGGCGTCGACCAGAGCGCGGCTCAGATCTCCGTGGTGATAGGGGCGGGATTCGGTGGCTGCGCTGGTCATTGCCCTCACTCTAACGCCTCCTTTCTAAAATTTCATCCAAACGATGTAAAGATTATCTTGACGGCGTTTAGATCGGTGCTATCTAAGCACCGTCCAGATAGGACAAGGCTCTGACCGGCAACCGGCTGAGCCCGCTAACCAAGAGGGATTTGCATCATGCTCCGCTCGCTCAGCGCCTTTGAAACCGCCTTCGACCGTTTGGCCGGCGGCTATTTCCTCGTGCTCGCCTTGGCTGTCGCCGGCGCCGTCGCAGGCGTCGTTCTGTAAGATTGCTTTGTCCGCGAACGGCGGGGCTGGTTCTGCAAAAGACCGTCCCGCCGTCGCGTTCGCTCTCGCCAAACGAAGCTCCCGCGCTTGAAACACTTTGCGCCCGGGGCTAGCACAAGGAGCCGACGCGCCTGGGACCTTTGGCCCGCGCCGGGAACATCCCGCCGGCCTTCGGATTTCCAGCTCATGTCGATTTCAGTCCAGACTATCCGCCGATGAGCGTCGCCTTCACCAAGGAAGGCGACAGCGAGGCGTTCGCCGCCGATCTGCTGGACCGGCCGATTTCCCCCAATCCCAATCTGGTGACCGCCAAGGGCCTGGCTCAGCTTGAGATGTGGCTGGCCGAGGCGCGCTCTGCCTACAGCGCCGCCCAGGCCACAGGCGGCGTCGCCGAGGATCGCACGGCCATGGCCCGGGCGACCCGCGACCTGCGTTACTATGCGGCGCGCAGAGCCAGCGCCCAGTTGACCGAACCCGCAGGCCCCGCCGACGTGGTGCACTTCGGCCAGGCCGTCACCTTTGACCGCGAGGACGGTCGTCGTCAGACGTTCCGCATCGTCGGCGAGGACGAGGCTGACCCGGCCGACGGGTCGGTTTCCTATGTTTCGCCCCTGGCCAGGGCTCTGCTCGGCAAGACCATCGGCGACACCGCCATCGTCGCGGGCGGCGAGGTCGAGATCGTTTCCATCGCCTAGCGCAAGGATCGGGTTGCCGCCGCCGCGCGCCGATGGTCTGGTCGCGCGGTGACCGCAGACCTCTCACCCACCGCCGAGCAGATCCGGGACTCCCGCGCCCATCTCGCCTCCATCGATCCGGCGCTTGCCGTGATTGAGGCGGTAACTCCCGTATTCCCTTGGCGAACCGCCGAGCCGGGTTTCGCCGGCCTTCTGAAATTGATCGTCTATCAGCAGGTGTCGCTGGCCTCGGCTGCGGCCATCTGGAAACGGGTTGAGCTCGGGCTGGAAGAAGTGTCGCCCGCGGCCGTGCTGGCGCTTGAAGATGTCGATCTGCAGGGCCTGGGCCTGTCGCGGCCCAAGGTTCGCTACGCCCGCGCTATTGCGGAAGCGCATGTCTCGGGTCTCTGCGACCTGAACGTCCTGCGGCATATGTCTGATGAGGAAGCCTCTGCGGCCCTGATGGCGGTCAAGGGCATCGGCCGCTGGACGGCCGAGACCTATCTGATGTTCTGCGAGGGACGGCTGGACGTTTTCCCCGGCGGCGATGTCGCGCTGCAGGAAGCCATGCGCTGGGCGGACCGCGCCGAGATCCGGCCCAACGAGAAGCAGGCCTATGCCCGGGCCGAGGCCTGGAAACCCTATCGGGCGGTCGCGGCCCATTTGCTCTGGCGCTGCTATGGCGCGGTCAAAAAGGGCGAAATTCCACCATTCTGATCGCTTGCTGACAGATGTCTTGGTTCCGTCGCTGAGTTGGATCATCCTTTGGATGCGTTCGGGAATGAATGGCGATTCCCTTTGAATGCGTAGGAAGGAGGCCCGTCTTCAGTCCGATCGCGTATCCGCTTCACAGGAGCCTTTGTGGCTCCAGAGGGAGATCCTGATGCAGGTTCTCTCCCGTCCACCGTCCGGCATGCCGGCGCTGGTGCTGAATGCCGACTATCGGCCCCTCAGCTATTATCCGCTGTCCCTCTGGCCATGGCAGGAGGTGATCAAGGCGGTGTTCCTTGAGCGTGTCGAGGTCGTATCGACCTACGACCACGTCGTGCACTCGCCGTCGTTCGAGATGAAGCTGCCCAGCGTTGTGTCGCTGAAACAGTACGTACCGCAGGACCGGCCGCCGGCCTTCACACGCTTCAATCTGTTCCTGCGAGATGCGTTTACGTGTCAGTAC